>JAPHTP010000096.1 GCA_026196875.1 Kangiellaceae bacterium | reverse complement strand
TCCTGGTCCAGGGCTTCGTAATATGACTCCAAGTCTCTAACATTTTGGTGATATTGTGAATTTATTGAACCAATCGAAGAAACCCCTACTCCTATCAATTCATATTCTTCGTGCGTTGTATAACCTTGGAAGTTTCGGTGTAAACAGTTGTTTAATTGTGAAACCGCTAGTTCGTCATCCGGCTTAGCAAAATGGTCCATTCCAATATAAAGGTATCCACTAGCTTGAAGCGTTTGAATAATGTATTCAAATATCGCTAATTTTTCGCTAGGGACAGGCAATTGCGCCGAGTTTATTCTTCTCTGGGGCTTAAATCTGTGTGGCAAATGCGCATAATTAAAAACAGAAATACGGTCAGGCGAAATTTCAATTACCTTTTCTAGCGTATCTTTGAATGTAGCGCGGGTTTGTAAAGGCAAGCCATATATCAGATCCAGGTTTATCGACTGAAAACCATATTTTCGAGCTTCCGCGACCATATCTCTTGTCATTTCATAGGATTGAACTCGATTAATTGATTGCTGCACTTTCAAGTCAAAGTCCTGCACTCCCATGCTCATTCGGTTAAACCCCATGTCCGCCAAAACTTTGATGTCTTCGATTTGCAGCGCGCGAGGGTCAACCTCTATTGAAATCTCGGTTGACGGATCGTCCGGGACTTCAAAACACTCGCGAATTGTCCCCATGATGGCGCTAATCTGTTGCATGGTTAGATAGGTCGGCGTTCCTCCTCCCCAATGAATCTGACGAAGTGTTTTGGCTTTTAATTCTGCTGCCACTAACTTAATTTCTTTGATTAAGTTCTCGACGTATCTATCTGATTTACTTCGATCTTTGGTTATTACCTTATTGCAAGCGCAGTAGTAACAAATATTCTGACAAAAAGGAATATGAATATACAAAGATAGCGACTTCTGGGAATCTAGGTCTTGTAAACAAGTGATATAATCATCTAAGTGATATTCGTCACTGAATTCCAACGCAGTTGGATAGGAAGTATATCGTGGTCCGGACACATTATATTTTTTTAGTAAGTCCTCATCCCACTCTAATTTTGTTGGCTTCAAAGGTCTACTCCGCTTTAGTACCAAAAATTCAAACCAGGGCGAACCGCCCTGTTGATGGTTAAGATACCAGTTACGTCAGAACACGAAGTGATCCAGATCACTGGGGACTATTTAGGAGCTAAATAATCCCTAAATATTTTATGGCTATTGGGATAACCAATTTAAATCTATGTTTACTCAAGCTTATTATGGCGAATCATTGCAATCAGTTCTTCAGTATACGCTTCCCGCCTTTCAGAATAGTTTTGTAAACTAGCGGCTAACAACGTCCCAGTAACATTTCTGTTCGAAGCCCTTAAACCAGCTCGAAGCTCTCTCAGCTCTTTATATGCCGGATGAGAATTTAGGTTTTTCATGTAGCTTGTTACTGATGCCTGCGGTGATTCGAACATGCGAACTTCATGCCTATCACTAGCCCCTCTTCCACTTGGAACTAAGCCACACCCCTTATCAAAACACCACTGCCCAAACAAATTGTTTGCTTGTACAGCAAATCGGGATGTTCCCCAAGCAGATTCATTGGCCGCCTGGACTAAAACCAAAGACTCTGGAATTTCATCCACCTTAATCCTTAGTGCTTCAACTATTTGTGGTAACGAAGTTTCAGTTACTCGGTAGGACTTGGCCATCCGTTTTATTTTTTGGATAGTCGCCTGATTGTGATAGCGGTCATTTTGTAAATCCTCTTCAAGTTTATCTAGAAACGCCTTTTTATACCTGAGCTTAAGGTTTTCTTGTCTAATGAAAGGCCGCAGAAACTCGAAAAATGCCTGTTTCTTCTCCCCAACTTCTGTATAAACGTTAAAGTCGGGTAGTCTAACTAGAGGGAGGTTTACTTGTTTTGGTTTAATCTCTTGCCATTCATGATTTGAGATGTGTAATGACAACAAAATAAATACCAAGACACTTACGATGATTAGGCCGACTCTTTCTTTTTTTATTAGATTCTCACGTAAGTCTTTTTTATTAATAGAAAAATTATTCATCTTTTAACGAAACTAAAGTGAAACGAGGCCAATTTGCGCGCAAGATTAACATATACGACATTAGAAATAACCCGTTTTAACGGAAATTAGACATTTAACTGCGAGATATTTTATAAATTTTTTCGGTAATTTTACCAAATGCTTCTATTAATTACTTTGAACCCAAAAACAACTTTAATCAGTTAATTTTATTAGGCTTTTGCCAATTATCGCAGAAGCAAATTAATTTGTATCTGCAACTAACTCAATACATGTTATTGAAATTATGAGAAAAGTTTACAAATCATTAAGTCAAAATATAAAAACATGACAAGAACATTAAATATTGGGCCAATTCCTATTTTTAAGACTAGTGAGACAAAAATTTATTGCGTATGCAATTTTCTGAGCCTGTTTTAAAAAAGTGTGGCAAATTTACACCTAGATCTCCACTTTTAAATCCATATAATCTGACTCTGCAGCGAGTTCGGTTAAGGGCCTCTAGGCTCTTGTGGTAATCACCATAATAATAACAATTGGGGACGAAAAAAGTGGCAGTAACAAAACGCAAACCAGGCAGGCCTTCACTGTCTGAAAGTCAAAAACAGGAAATCCGCGACAACATCATTGAAATTGCACGTGATCTTTTTGTTAATGAGGGATACGAAAATACCAGTATGCGAAAAATAGCAGCACAAGCTGGTTTCGCGCCCACCAAAATCTATTATTACTTCGAAAACAAGAAAGCTATTTTGAGACATTTTTGGAATGATATTTCAGAAGATCTCTGGGCTTATTGCCAACCACCGGAAGAAATATTGGGTGGCGACCCACTCGAAGTAATCAGGTACTTAATGAATCGAAACGTTCGTTATTGGTTGAACAATCCAAAGAGTTATCAGTTAGGAATTGCAACTCAAGACTTCAAAGCAGAAAATTCCGAAAACTTTAATGTCTACACAGCACCAGGCACTCGTCAATATATTGAGGTAATGCACGAAGCGGTACAAAGGTGTATTGATAACGGAACCTTTAGAATTAAAGATATGCTAATGGCCTCACAAGTTATTGGCGTGTCTGTATATGGTATTTACGGTGCATTTTATAGTTTGCCGACTGTAGAATGGCAAGATCGAGAACAATTAATCAATAATGCCATTGAAAACACCCTACTGGGATTACGCGCCTGATAATCCTTTGCCTCTAGTATTAATAAACGGTTAAAATGTGCGCCCTATTCGGCGCACATTTTATTTTAAGCGGATTATTTTAATACATGAACCTTTTACTTCTGAGTAGTTCTCGCGTAGATGACACGGGATATCTTGAACACGCATTACCATTGATTAAAGATCACATTGGCGAACGCCATCGACTATTATTTATTCCCTATGCGGGAATTTCAGTCGGCTTTGACGCTTATTTAGAGATGGTCAACAAGGCCTTACAATCAATTGGTCTTAACGCTGACTCAGTCCATAATATGCCAGACCCTGTTCAAGCTGTTCGTGAAGCTGACACAATTTTGGTAGGTGGTGGCAACACATTCTGCCTATTGAACTCTCTTTACGAAAAAAATCTAATCGAAGCTGTCCGCGCTAAACTAAATTCTGGTACGCCTTATATTGGCTGGAGTGCCGGCTCGAATATTGCGGCGCCAACCATTAGAACCACCAATGATATGCCAATCATCGAACCACCTAGTTTTAATGCGCTGAATCTTGTTCCTTTCCAAATAAACCCCCACTACATCGATGGCAATCCACCAGGACACAATGGCGAAACTCGAGAACAAAGAATCAGTGAGTTCCTTGAAGTCAATCCAAATAAAGTTGTGGTTGGAATTCCAGAAGGTACAGCCCTTTTGAGAAATGGCGATAAACTAACTTATGTCGCTGAAAAGGACGGATTTATTTTTACTAAGCAAGAAGGTAAGCAATTGATTAGTTCGAATGCTGATCTGAGTTATTTATTAAAGGCTTAGTCTGTGAGCAATAAGAAAGACGATATATTCGCCAAACCGGTGTCCCCTCTGCCGTTTCGTTTCGACGAAAGCGTGGCAGAAGTTTTCCCCGATATGATTTCTCGTTCAGTTCCGGGTTATCAGTCAATTATTAGAAATGTCTCTAAACTGGCCACTCATTTTGTGACCGATAATTCAAACTGCTACGATTTGGGTTGTTCTCTAGGCGCGGTCAGTTTGGCAATGAGTAGTGGCATAACAGCGAATAACGCACAAATTATTGGCGTAGATAATTCTTCCGCAATGCTTGAGAGATGCCAGCATCACATAGATGCATTTAAGCATTCAACACCAATTAAGTTAATCGAGGCTGATATCAGCAAATTGGACATTCAAAATGCATCAATGGTCGCCTTAAACTTTACGCTACAATTTATAGCGCAAGAAGAAAGAGCATCCCTACTTCAAACGATATTTGATGGAATGAATGAAGGTGCCGTATTGATTTTGTCGGAAAAGATTAGGATTGAAGAGCAATCACTAGATGAATTGATGATTAATCTACACCACGAATTTAAAATGGAAAATGGATACAGTGCGTTAGAAATAAGCCAAAAAAGAAACGCCCTTGAAAATGTCTTAGTACCAGAAACCATAGAATCTCATCACCAACGATTGAAAAACGTTGGTTTTAGTTCAATAACTAATTGGCTACAACATTATAACTTTGTTTCTATCATCGCAGTAAAGTAGTTTTAATCAATGATTAACTTTAGTCAGCTTAAACAAGACTTAGAACATACACCCGTAAGAGAGTGGCAAGATTTTTTTGAGCAAGCCGTCAAAAAAAAGTTTTCAGAATACACTCACGGAGAACTAGAAGAGTGGCGAACGCTTTATGACTCGCTGCCCGATATCTCTACCAAAACAGTAGAACTTAAAAATAGCGTTTCCGTAGGCAAAGCTAGCGAAATAGAATTACAGCTGACTTCACAACAAAGGTCAGCTCTAATCGAGCAGCTAAAAACGCTTCACCCTTGGCGCAAAGGCCCATTTAATCTTTTTGATATTCACATAGACACTGAATGGCGTTCCGATTGGAAATGGGATCGGCTTTTACCCCATATTAGTAGCCTTAACAACAGAACTATCCTTGATGTTGGTTGTGGTAATGGCTACCACTGTTGGAGAATGTTGGGTGAAGGAGCCAAGTTAGTTTTGGGTATCGATCCGTCACAGAAATTTCTAGCGCAGTTTTCGGTTTTGAAAAAATATATAGGTGAAAAACCCGTTCATCTTTTGCCACTGGGTATCGAAGATATGCCAAAAGAAATGGCTAACGGTGGCTTTGATACGGTATTTTCTATGGGCGTACTTTACCATCGGAAATCGCCAATGAATCACCTGCTTGAGCTTAAAAACATGCTTGGCCGTAAAGGTGAATTAATCCTAGAAACGCTAGTTATCGACGGCGATGAAAACCAAGTTTTGTTACCTAAAGGACGCTACGCGCAAATGCGAAATGTTTGGTTCTTACCATCAGCCAAAGCACTTGAGCTGTGGATGTCAAAGTGTGGATTCAAAAACACTCGTACAGTTGACATCAACCAAACATCATTGGAAGAACAGAGAGCGACAGAATGGATGCATTTCCATTCCTTGGAAAACTATCTAGATCCAAATGACGTCAATAAAACGGTAGAAGGATACCCAGCCCCCAAAAGAGCTATCATTATTGCCGAAAACTGATTTAGTTTATTGCTCTTCTGAGTAGCTTATTAAATAACTAAGCGTCCCACTAATTCAAAATGGATTAACCGCTTTTTCCATCCGCTCTTTGCGACAGCAATACCTTCGCAAATAGAAAAAACCACAAACCGAAAGCTGCACACCACAAATAGGCGGATAATTGATAGCTTTGAATCAACCACTGGTTCAATCCTAGAATTGGTACAAAACCCCGAATTAGGACGGCCAATATTACCAGAATGAATCCCGCTATTAATGTGTTAGAAGCTAAAATTTTTCGACCTGTATGGCCTAAACTTACTCTCGAAATCATACTTATGATCATCAACCCAATAGAGCCAATAGTGATAAAATGAATGGCTGCTGAGAGGTTTTGGATTACTTCAAAATGATACATTGAAAGTGCTAGCTGTCCGCAAGCCAGCAATAAGTAACCGACATATAGAGACCACAACATGGGGTTAGTGACGACCAATTTGACCGGCCAACAAAACAATCTTATCAGATTTAAAACGGACAAAAGTACGCTCACGACTGCCACATAAATCGACACCTCGCTGATCCCCAATATGATGGTTAAAGTAAGCCAAACCAAAGTCAAACCAAGGATACTTAGTTCAATAATTTTTGGTGGTTCCGCTTCTGGAGTCCGCGTAGCTGAAGCGGTGAAAAATGGAATTATACGTCCACCAATTACGGTAATAACCAACGCAAAAAATCCAATAGCACCGTGAAAAGTATTGAAGCTCTGAGCTACATAGAAGAAACCGCTACTTGTTAAACTAAGTGCGCATAAGAAACACAACACCAATCCGAATATAGCGTTACGCCACATTTTTTTCTTAACAATCATATGAAGATAAAGGTAGGTCGCACTTAGCCAAAACAGAGTTTCAGAAATGAACGCCAAATAGAAAATTTCTTCTCCGGGGAAAAGAAATAAAATGCGTGCTAAAAGCCAGAAAGAAAACAGCGTAATTAGCTTAATTCCACTTACCGTCGGCAAACCAGTCCAATTTTTAGCAGCGGTAAGTAAAAATCCAACCAAAACAGCACCGGCAAAACCGAATATCATTTCGTGGCCATGCCACCAAACCATTCCATTGTGGGGCGTAATCGCGATGTACCCATGCCAGAACATTGCCCATATTAATACTGCCAAAAATGAAAACAGGCCCGCAGCTAGGAAAAAGGGTCTAAAAGGCATGCTGAAAATTGCTAGTTTAACCCCTTGGATTGAAGTAGCGCCTATTTCCTCGGAAGTATTATCCAAAATGTTCTATCCCAGATTATCAGCCTAACTAGAAACAACAAGGCTCTCCTTTCTATTACTAGAAGAGAACTCTTACTGGCGCAATTCTAGCAGCCAATGTCTGAATAAATAACTATTTTTATTTTACGGTTTGTTGATAGCTAACTTGCTATTAGCTTTTATTATTATTCCTTTGGAATCAAAGTTTTAAGTCGCTTATTTAGATCTTCCATTAAGTTTCTCTTGAAATTACATAAAGGAGAATCGACCAGGCTCTGCTTGTAGCTACTTATCGGAAGTAACTCTAAATTGACTTTTACTTTCTTGAACAACTTTGGAAGCTTCTCCCCTGGTGCCTGAACATGGTGCAAACCGCCACTATAAACAAACAAGGCCTTTCCATGGTCTAAGCCCTCCAGAATATCAGCAATTCCGCCCCTTACTGTCATAGGTTTACCATATTTGTCCAAACCATCTTTCCGTTTCATTCTTCCTTCAGGCAAGATCGCAACTATAGATTTAGGACTGATCTTCTCTAAGAAATACCGCCATGAAAAATCCTTTTTACGGGTAATGGAAACTAAACCTGGCAACAAAAACTTAAAAAAACGACCAACCACAGGGCGATTCATGGTGATATCTGCTCCTGGAACAACTAAATTCCGAGAGATTCTCCATAAAAATCGATTTGGAGCAACACGAATGAAAATCGGTTCATACAGGCTAGTATGATTTAAAAATACGATTAGCCGTATGTTATCCCAGTCGACATTTCGCTTATTTGTATTAAGCCAAGTTATGTCGTAGCGATAAAAAACACTCGACAAAAATTTGACTGAACTTAACATTAAATAACTAACAAAACGGCCCATTTAACTACCACTAAAAAATGAAATCAGGCTATACGCTCAAATAATACTAATTATAGAAATCTTGCTCCCGATTTTTCAAACCTTAAACCACCTATAAACAAGGTTAAAAACTAACCATATCTTATTGATATGAATGTGTATTTTATGAGAACATCACTAGATAACTAATCGCCTGTTATTTGATAATAATTTTAACACTATGAAAACAATCTCTTAAAGTGATAAAAAAAGCATCGGCTTATTTGTATAAATGATTGAAAACGAAATAAAAAAATGTGATGCTGTTCCAGCTATTTTAGAAGCAATTAGCTATTCTTTAGAATACACTTTAAGAATGTATTTGTTGTTCGGGACAAAATACAATAAAGGTTTGAGGCCCCGTTAATGCACCTTACTACGCAGGAAATTCCGGTACAAAATCTCGAGATAGGCATGTATGTGTCTCGATTAGACGTACCTTGGGTGCAAACTCCTTTCCCAATTCAGGGCTTCTATATTACCAAGCAAGACGAGCTGGACCTTTTAGCGCATTATTGCAACAAAGTTTTTGTTGATCGCTTTTTGAGTAAAGTTGACGTATCGGCGAAGTTGCTGGTTACGTCAGCAAAAGGTGACCAGGCAGGCGAGCAAATTGATCCGAAAAAAGCTCGCTTAATGTCCGAGAAAGCACGATTTAAACCACGCGTCCAAGAATACCCTATTACGACTAAGCTGAAGAAAGAAGTAAAATTTGCTTCGCAGATGTTTGAGCAAGTGACCACTCAAATGGCGGTAGCCTACCGCAATATGGAGCAACATGGGTTCGTCAATATTAATGAATTCCGCTCTGCATCGAATTCGATGGTTAAAAGCATCGTCAACAATCCGAATGCGTTGGCTTGGCTTTGCCGAATTAGTAGCAATAATGAAACTTTACATCAGCAGGCCGTAAGAAGCGCTGTTTGGGGGATTATTTTTGCGCGCCACCTTGGCCTTTCAAAAGTTGATCTTAGAGATATCGGTACTGCACTATTATTAGCCCCCATCGGGAAATCAAAGTTACCAAAAGAACTTTTGTTTAGCCAACATTCTGAGTCAGAAAGGCAAGAGTACCAAGAGCATGTTTCTCTAACACTTGAAGAAACACAAAAGATGTTTTCATCGAGCCATCAGGTCAACTATATCTTATCTGCCTACTGCGAACGAAACGATGGTTCCGGTTACCCAAGGCAATTAGTTGGTAACCGCATCCCGTTTCTTGCGAGAATCGCCAGTATCGCCGAATACTATGAAAGCATTATCAACCCTTATGGCCAGCAAGAAGCGCTGACGCCAGTGGAAGCTATTTCTCATCTTTATTCAGAGCGCGGGCAATTATTTCAAATTGAGCTCGTAGAACAATTCATTCAAGCTGTTGGCATCTACCCTACTGGTAGTCTGGTAAAATTGACCAATAATTCGATTGGAGTCATTGTTGAACAACCTGAAAAATCTCGCTTAAGGCCGCGAGTAGCAATTATTAGAGATGGTTTAAACAATTCTCTCGAAAAACCTCAAGTTGTCAATCTTGCTAAAGATCCGACTGACGAATTTGGGTTACCGCTACAAATCGATAAGAGCCTCAAAAGCACAAGTATGGATATCAATGGCGACGATTTACATGAAAGACTGTTTGGAGGAAGCGGCTGGTTCTCTTTCCTTAGAGCTTAGACTTCAAAATACATTAAATTAGTTTCGTTTTCCGACTACATATAAAAAAGCCGACAATTGTCGGCTTTTTTATTTCGTTAATCTTTATACATTATGAGTAATTAACGACTGGATTCAATAAACTGGTTAATCTGCTGCTCAAGTACACCCAATGGAATTGAGCCATTCTTCAAGATTGCATCATGAAATTTACGAACATCAAACTTATCTCCTAGAGACTCTTCTGCTTTGCTTCTTAACTCACGAATTTTAATTTCGCCTAGCTTATAGGACAAGGCTTGGCCAGGCCAACTGATATAGCGATCGACTTCGGTTCGAATATTATGCGTTGAAAGCGCCGAGTTCTCCTCCAATAACTTGATTGCCTTTTCTCTCGTCCAACCTTTTACATGTATACCGGTATCGATAACAAGCCTTGCAGCACGCCACATCTCATATGTTAACCGGCCAAAATTACTGTAGTGGTCCTGATAAAAACCAACTTCTAGTCCAAGACGTTCGCTATACAGTCCCCAACCTTCACCGAAGGCAGAAATGTATGAGTAGCGCCTAAAATTTGGAAGATTTTCTAACTCATAGTTAAGGGCATGCTGTAAGTGATGACCGGGAACAGCCTCATGTAAAGTCAGCGCTTCGAGTACATATAGTGGGCGTTTATCGAGCGCATAGGTGTTAACCCAGTAAACTCCCGGACGTTCGCTTTCTAGTGGTGCCGAAACATATCGACCAGTAGTGTATTTAGGTGCAATGGCATCCGGTACTGGCTCAACCGCATAGGGTTGCCGCGGCAGATGAGTAAATAATTTAGGCAATTTACCATCCATTTTTTTAGAAATATATGCGGCTTCCTTTAATAGCTCTTCCGGTGTTTTTGCATAAAACTGTGGTGACTCGCGTAAAAACTTTAAAAAATCCTTGAAATTGCCTTCAAATTTTAACGCAGCTATTACTTCCTCCATTTCATTGCGAATTCTCGCGACTTCACCAAGTCCAATTTGATGAATTTCTTCGGCACTCAAATCTAGCGTAGTATAGTGCTCAACCTGTGACTGGTAGTAAGCAATTCCGTCCGGAAAGTCAGCTGCCCCAAGAGATATTTTTGTATTAGGTATATATTCAGTCTCAAAGTACTTATCAACTTTCTCAAACGCTGCAAACACCTTATTTTTAATTACTGACTTTGCTTTTTTCGTTAAATGCTGCTTTTCTTTTTCGGAAAAAGAACTAGGGTAACTTTTAAAGGGTTCATATAAAGAACTATCTTCCACTTTTATTTTATAGGCGTTTTTAATCACATCAGTAAAACCAATCATAACCACTTTGGGCATAGAGAAACCTCTTGCGAGCCCCTTATTCATGTTATCTATATTCTGTTGAAAGAAAACAGGAATAGCTTCCAGACGCTGCAAGTAGTTTTGATAGTCCTTTAGGTTCTTCAGTCTGTAGTGATTGTTTAGCCACATCACCTCAGTATGAAAGCCTGAATCAGATAAGAAAGGAATTTGATAAGTTTTGAACTTGTTTTGTGAGAGTCTCCTCTTTAACTGACTCTTAAAAATTTGATAATTGATTTGATCCTCGTTGGACAGTTGTTCGAAAGGGATAGAATCCAGCTCCTTGAGGAAAGACTTAGTCTTTTTTGCCCAACTGGCATAGGCTAATTCTGAGACATCCATCAAAAGATGATCATATTGGTGCTGTCCCATACGAGTTGCTAGTAACGGGCTTCGATCTATCCTTGCTTGCCACTCTTTATCAAATAGGCGTTGTAAATCTTGTGAGGGCGAAGCTTGAGCAATAGATGAAACGACAATCGCCAACAAACTGGCGATTAGAACCTTTATTCTCATTGTTATATCCAAAATAGAAACTAATTCCGGCCAATTTAACTTATCTTTTGACCGGAACCAAATTTAATTTTGTCAGTGAGATTGATTAAAAGGCTTACTAATGAATACCAGTAGTAATCAGTTTGACAAAGTTACAGGGTTTAAAATCAGCATCGAGTTGTTGCCTGATCACTTTTTCCCAACCAGTCTTACAAGCATTGGTTGAACCCGGCATACAAAAAATGACGGTATTATTCGCAAAACCTCCAATAGCCCTGCTCTGAATAGTGGAAGAACCTATTTCTTCAAAAGATACTTGCCTGAATAACTCCCCAAACCCTTCCATATTCTTGTCGAAAAGAGGCGTCATCGCTTCGGGGGTCGAATCACGACCGTAAAAACCGGTGCCTCCGGTTATTAAGATAACGTTAACGCTAGAATTGGCGATCCAACGAGAAGCAACCGCCCTAATTTGGTAAATATCGTCCTTAACAATCTCTCTTTGGGCAAGCGTATGCCCCTCCGTTTTAACACCCTCGATTAAATAGGCCCCCGACTTATCAGTCGACTCATCGCGGGTGTCAGAAACTGTTAGCACGGCAATATTCAATTTGGTCATTTTGACTCCTGGCAGAATAATTAAGCCCTGGAACACTTTGATTCTAATGGAGAAAACCAGTACACAAAGTACTCCTGAACTAAATGCAATTAGGATACAACATTAGCCCACAATTAGTTAATAACTATTCTCATCGGAATAGACCTGGATCAACCGATATAATTCTTTATAACAGTTTTATCCCTAGCACATTTCGGCTATACTTGCGCCCGCTTAGACCTTGGACTAAATTTTGACTGTCCTCGTGCGCTATATCGCTATTAAACAATTTAGGTATCTTTAGACTATGCAGGCATTTCTGACTATTGCTGTTCGTGCTGCTCGTAAGGCAGGCGATTATATTATTCGTGAATCAGACAAAATCCGTTCTGTTGAAAGCAAATCTCAACACGACTATGTTACCAATGTTGATCAAGGTGCCGAACAACTCATCATTGATACCATTTCTCACTCATACGCGGACCACTCTTTTTTAGGCGAAGAATCAGGTTCAAGTGGCTCTAGCGAGTACCAATGGGTAATTGATCCTATTGACGGCACCACAAATTTCATTCGAAAGGTCCCTCACTGGGCAATTTCTATCGCCTGCAAATACAAAGGCCGAACCGAAATCGGCGTAGTTTACGACCCTATTAGAGAAGAACTCTTTACCGCTGTACGCGGCCGTGGCGCCCAATTTAATGGTAAAAGAATTCGGGTAAGCGAAACCAAAGGACTTGAGCACAGCCTAATTGCAACCGGTTTCCCTTTTAGAAACAAGCCGATGCTAGACAGATATTTGACCATTTTCAGCAAACTTTTCCCTCACTGCTCTGATATGCGGAGAGCTGGCTCTGCCGCGCTCGACTTGGCTTACGTAGCGGCGGGCAGATTTGATGGTTTTTGGGAGTTTGGCTTAAGCGAATGGGATACTGCAGCTGGTAGTTTATTGGTCAAAGAAGCAGGCGGAATGGTTTCCGACATCAGTGGAAATCCCAATTATCAAGAAAGCGACTCCATATTAGCCGCTAATCCAAAAGCCTTTAAAGCCATGTTGAAGGTCATTAATCAGAAAGATTGATCACGATCAAAACAATTACTTGACCAAAATAGTAGGTTATTAGAGAATTACAACTATTAGAGTTTGCTGGTTGTTAAGTTGAACAGCGAACCAAAGCTCGAGGTAGCCTATGCGACTTACAACCAAAGGAAGATATGCTGTTACTGCGATGCTCGACCTGGCAATTAACAGCCACTCGCATCCAGTGAATCTAAACGATATTTCAGAGAGACAGGCAATTTCGTTGTCCTATCTGGAACAACTATTTTCTAAGCTTCGTCGCGAAGATTTGGTTAAAAGTGTTCGCGGCCCAGGTGGTGGATATCAACTAAATGGATCAATTGATGATATTAGTGTGGCTAATATCATCAATGCGGTAAATGAATCAATGGATGTATCTCGCTGTGAAGGTAGAGCAAATTGCCACGATGGAAAGCAGTGCTTAACTCACAATTTATGGGTGGATTTAAGCGATAGAATAAACTCATTTCTTGATGAAATTACTCTAGGAGAGTTGATTCGTCAAAATGAAGAACAGGCCAAACAGAGAGCTCAGCAACAAGCCTCTGATTTAGAAAAGAATATTGAACTTACTACCATAAATTAATGGTTTGAACTTAGAGAAAATTTAATGTCTGAAGTAATTGACCAGTATGTTAAGACAGAATATGAAGCAGGCTTTGTTACAGACATCGAGTCTGAGACCCTTCCTCCTGGTCTAAACGAAGACGTAATTCGTTTTATATCTGCTAAGAAAAATGAGCCTGAGTGGCTTTTAGAATGGCGCTTAAAGGCTTTTGAGAATTTTAAGCAAATGCAAGAGCCTGAGTGGGCTCACCTGAATTATCCAAAGATTGATTTGAACGAAGTTTCCTATTACTCCGCGCCTAAAAGCATAGAAGATAGGCCTAAAAGTTTAGACGAAGTCGACCCTGAACTTATCGAAACATACAACAAATTAGGTATACCGCTACACGAGCAAGAAGTTTTGGCGGGGGTAGCCGTCGATGTAGTGTTTGACTCAGTATCTGTGGCTACCACGTTTAAAGAAAAACTTGCTGAAGCAGGTGTTATCTTCTGCCCTATTTCTGAGGCTGTACATAAATACCCAGAACTCATTAAAAAATATATCGGTTCCGTTGTGCCGCAAAAAGACAATTACTTTGCCGCATTAAACTCTGCAGTATTCAGTGATGGATCATTTGTCTACATTCCTAAAGGCGTACGTTGCCCTATGGAATTGTCGACTTATTTCAGAATTAACGAAGCCAAAACCGGCCAGTTTGAGCGTACCTTGATAGTTGCAGATGAAGGCAGCCACGTAAGTTATTTGGAAGGCTGTACTGCGCCTATGCGGGACGAAAACCAACTTCATGCAGCAGTGGTAGAATTGGTTGCACTGGATGATGCTGAAATCAAATACTCTACCGTACAAAACTGGTATCCGGGCGACGAAAATGGCAATGGTGGAATATATAACTTTGTTACCAAACGCGGCATTTGCCATAAAAATGCGAAGATATCCTGGACTCAAGTTGAAACGGGTTCTGCTATTACCTGGAAATATCCTTCTGTAGTATTGCGCGGCGAAAACAGCGTTGGTGAATTTTACTCGGTAGCACTAACCCGTAATTACCAGCAGGCCGACACAGGCACCAAGATGATACATCTAGGTAAAAACTCAAAATCTACAATCATTTCTAAAGGTATTTCTGCTGGTAAAAGCCAAAACGCTTACCGCGGCCTTGTGCGTATGAGCCCTCGCGCCGATGGCGCTAGAAATTACACTCAGTGTGATTCTTTACTAATAGGTGATCGCTGCGGTGCGCATACCTTCCCCTATATTGAAAGTAAACACCCAAACGCTATTGTTGAACACGAAGCAACCACTTCAAAAGTGAGTGATGACCAATTGTTCCTATGCCAACAGCGAGGAATAGATGCAGAAAAAGCGGTCTCAATGATAGTGAATGGATTCTGCAAAGAAGTCTTTAAAGAACTTCCTATGGAATTTGCGGTAGAAGCAGGCAAATTGCTGGAAGTTAGTCTTGAAGGATCTGTTGGTTAAACCTGTACCGAATAAATCTACTAAACGAGTTAAGCAATGCTATCAATTAAAAATTTACATGCAAATGTAGAAGATAAGAATATTCTTAAGGGATTGAACCTAGAAGTAAAACCAGGTGAAGTTCACGCCATCATGGGGCCCAATGGTTCGGGTAAAAGTACTTTTGGCTACGTGCTTTCCGGGCGCGAAGGCTACGAAGTCACCGAAGGTGAAGTAAAATTTGATGGCCAAAATATTCTGGAAATGGAAGCTGACGAAAGAGCCCGAGAAGGTCTATTTTTGGCATTTCAATATCCAGTCGAGATCCCCGGGGTTAGCAACATGGAGTTTTTAAAAGCGAGCATTGATACTACTCGCGAATATCAAGGCAAAGAACCTTATGATGCGGTTACTTTCATGAAACTGGCAAGAGAAAAATGCCAGCAAGTTAATCTTGACCAAAACTTTCTAAAACGTGGTGTTAATGAAGGGTTTTCTGGAGGGGAAAAGAAGCGTAATGAAATTATGCAGATGATAATGCTAGAACCCAAGCTATGTATTTTAGATGAGACAGACTCAGGCCTAGATATCGATGCATTACAAGTAGTGGCTGATGGCGTTAACGCTTGTCGTGACGATAACCGCGCTTTTATTGTAGTAACCCATTATCAAAGACTACTAGATTATATCGTTCCCGATTATGTTCATGTGTTGTCAGACGGAAAGATCGTCAAGTCCGGCGGTAAAGAACTAGCGTTGGAGCTTGAAGAAAAAGGTTATAGCTGGATCGATAAGCTTTAATCTTGATAACGAGGCCATTCGGAAACTGATATGAGTAACTCTATAGATTTTAATAACCACGCATCTCTAGACTTTGACGAGCTTAGTCAAGTAAATAGACTCGAGTGGTTATCTTCAATTCAAAACGACGCACTTGGCGCGTTTAAATCAATGCCGCTTCCAACACGAAAGGTTGAGCATTGGAAATACAATGATATGAGCTTCCTGAAAGCTCAGACCTTCAAACTGAACACGAATACTTATGAAGATTTAGCCGTTAGCTCTTCTCAAATTGCATTACCAAATTCAATCGAGATCACATTTATCAACGGCGTATTGATTTCAGATCTCACTACCCGATCTCTACAACCGGGTATTGCGATTACTTCTTTTGACTCAGTCTCAACTGAACAACAACAATTCATTATTGAACAAACTGAAATCGACTCAAAGAATGCTCTCGACAATTTGAATCTCGCTCTGTGCAACAACGGTATCTTGATAGAAATTACCAAGAACATCCGAATTGAATCTCCTGTATTTATTCGACACATCACCCTGGATAATGGAGCGGCGGAAGTAACAACCAACAGAGTCTTGGTTAAACAACAACCGGGCAGTGAATTCACCTTGGTAGAACTATTTGACTCTCAAATAGAAGAAGACAGTACATTAACGCTGCAGCAGAGTTTATTTTCAATTGACGCCAACGCGACCTGCAATCATTACCGTTTAAATTTAGAATCTGAGCGAGCAATTCAATCGAGTAAGGTCGAAAGCCGATTAGCTCAAAGCGCTACTTTAAATTGCTTTTTCTTGGGTCTAGGAAGTCGCTTAAACCGCACAGATATAAATGTTAAACATCAAGGAAATGGTTCGCATGCAGAACTTACTGGCATCTATTTGCCTGCCAATGAACAAGCGATCGATTACCACTCCAATATTGAACACCAAGTAGCGCACTGCACTAGCAACGAGATTTTCCGAGGAATTATAGCTGATGAAGCAAGTGCAACTTTTAACGGCAAAATACATATTTTTGAAGATGCTCAAAAATCCGACGCATTTCTAAATAACAAGAACTTATTGTTAACTAATCGCGCGGAGATCAATACTAAGCCCGAATTAGAAATCTATGCAGACGATGTTAAATGTGCTCACGGTGCCACAGTGGCCCAACTTGACGAAAAATCAGTTTATTATCTGCAGACTCGCGGTATTGATCGTCAAAAAGCGAAAAAAATGCTGAGCATTGCATTTATTCAAGAATTACTCAATAAAGTTAAACTCGAAGAATTAAATGACTTTTTAACTTCGTTGCTTGATGAATACATGTCACATCTCGATTGATTTGAGTGATGTAATTAGGAACAATTTGAGAAGAGCGATGCGAGAATTTAATATTGAAAAAGTAAGAGCTGATTTTCCTATATTAAATGAACAGGTTCACGGGAAACCGCTAGTCTATTTTGATAACGGCGCTACTTCACAAAAGCCTCAAGCGGTTATCGACGCAATCGATGATTATTATCAACATATAAACTCCAATGTACATCGCGGAGCGCACGCACTAAGCGATAAAGCCACTGAAAAATTTGAAAATGCTCGAGTGAAACTTCAACAGTTTGTTAACGCTAAACATCGAGAAGAAATTATTTGGACGAGAGGTACTACAGAATCTATCAACCTGGTTGCCCAAACCTGGGGACGCCAGAATATCCAATCAGGCGATCAGGTAATAGTTTCAACTCTTGAACATCACTCTAATATTGTTCCTTGGCAAATTTTGTGCGAACAAGTCGGCGCAGAGTTACTTCCTATTAAAGTTAAATCTAATGGCGAACTCGATTATGATGACTTTGAATCCTTGTTATCAGATAAAGTTAAGCTTGTTGCAATTGGCCATATTTCAAATGCACTAGGAGTCATAAATCCCGTCGAAAGAATTATTGCAGCAGCTCATACAGTAGGAGCAAAGGTACTTGTCGACGGAGCTCAGGCCGCACCTCACTTGAAGATTGATGTGCAAGCTTTAGATTGCGACTTTTATGCTTTTTCCGGCCATAAGATGTTTGCCCCAACCGGCATAGGCGTTTTGTACGGTAAAAAAGAAATTCTTGAGGAAATGCCACCTTGGCACGGCGGCGGAGAGATGATCGAAAAAGTAAGCTTTTCAGGAACGACTTTTAATCGACTACCTTATAAGTTTGAAGCTGGTACGCCGAACATTGAAGGTTCAATTGCAATGGGTGCTGCGGTCGACTATCTAAATCAATTCAATCGTCAGCAACTCTCTGACTATGAAATGGAGCTCATTGAGTACGCTACACAAAAGGCAGATTCAATTCCTGAGATAAAAATCATAGGCAGTGACTGTAACAAAACTTCTGTGCTTAGTTTTATTATGCAAGGTTGTCATTCACAAGATGTCGGTATGCTATTAGATCAACAAGGCATCGCAGTCAGAACGGGCCACCATTGCGCTATGCCTTTAATGGATGCTTTGGGTTTATCCGGCACCATCCGCGCATCTTTCAGCTTTTATAACACCAAGCAAGAAATTGATCAGTTGTTCGCAGGCCTTGAAAAGGCAAAAACCTTTTTGATGTAATTGTAAAAGGTAATTAGATAAAACTAGATTTAGCTGTTTATCCTAAAATAAATAGTTTGTACCAAAGTGAGTGTTTAGATAAAAGAGTATTTAGATAAATATGACTGTCGCAACTTTTGACCCCAACTCAGTACTACCGGTGAGCTTTTCTGAAAAAGCACTTGTCCATTTGGCTAAGCAGGTAAAAGCCAAGAATGCGGTCGGCTTACAATTCGACGTAAAAGAAAGTGGCTGCTCAGGTTACAAGTATTTGCTTGAGCTTGCGTTCAACATAGATGAAAAAGCGCAGAAGTTCGAACTAGCCAACCAACTCCCTCTTTATATACTCCCCGAAGTACTGCCACTTATTAGGGGAACACAAGTCGACTATGTCCAAGAAGGAATTAACTTTCGCTTAGACTTTAATAACCCAAATGCAACGGCACTCTGCGGCTGCGGTGAAAGCTTTACGGTGGAGCAGCAGTAATGCAAAAAAAAATGGTGGTAGCCGTTGAGGACTGCCCTGCTCGACTGGTGCCTGTCGGTACCCGAATCACGATACCTAAAGATACTTTTGTTACTATTACTCAAGCTCTTGGGGGTAACTATACCGTAGTCGTAAATGGCAATATGGCGCGGGTGGACGGGACAGATGCTTCTGCTTTAGGTCTGAAAGCTGAGGTACTAGAATTCGAAAATTTGAGCGATACTGAGATTGTTGAAGACCAGGTTTGGCAAGCCCTTAAAAGTATCTATGACCCTGAAATCCCAGTAAATCTTGTAGATTTGGGCTTAATCTATGGCGTAGATATCGATCAAAACGCACATAATGTAAGTATTACGATGACTTTAACTGCACCAGCATGCGGTATGGGCCCGGTATTAGTTAGCGATATCAAATATAGAGTCGCTAAGGTACCCCACGTTGAATCAGTTGAGGTTGATTTGGTGTTTGACCCACCTTGGACTCGAGATATGATGAGCGACGAAGCCAAGCTCGAGACAGGCTTGTTTTTCTAAGACAAAGCTAGCATATTTTTCTATTTCTAGTTAATTAGTTGCCAAATCAGTTCATTTATCGCAGAATTCGCGAATTATTGCATTCCAATATTTTTATTAAGTAATTTCTTATGAGCACAACTGAAGAAATAGTCGACACCCTTTCCTTTTTCGATTCTTGGGAAGATCGCTACAAATATATGATTGATCTGGGAAAAGCACTCCCGGAAATGGAGCAGACTCTAAAAACCGATGATCGTTTAGTTCCGGGATGTCAGAGCCAAGTATGGATTGAGCCTAAAGTTGAAAATGGCGTGTTCGAATTTCAAGTTGATAGTGATGCTCATATAGTACGTGGATTACTCGCGATAGTAATGGCTGCATATAACCACAAAACAGCACAACAAATTATCGACTTTGATATTGCAGACTACTTTGCCAAACTAGACTTGGTTAAACACCTCAGTCCGACACGTGGAAACGGTTTGCAAGCCATGGTAGAGAAAATAAGGCAACTGGCTCAAGCGCAGCTTTAATCGCTGCGCTCAATTATTTACGAAGAAACCTATTATCTACTTTAGCCTCTTACCTTCTTTCTAAGGCAGCTTCAATTTCAGTAACTTGTTCCGGCTCTTTAAGTGGTTTTACTAACAACAGCAATACCGGAAGCAAAGTTAAGTTTGCCATCAACGCAATAAACATTGCCATGCTAGTAAACATGCCAAAATAAATTGAAGGCATAAAGTTTGATAGAACCAGTACAGAAAAGCCGGCAATGATGGTAATAGAAGTAAAGTACATTGCACGGGCAATCGTATCGTGGCAGGCATACATTGCCTTAGTGTAATCTCCCAGTCTGGCGTACTCTAATTTAAACCGGTGAATATAGTGAATCGTATTATCTACCGCTATACCAATACTTATCGCAGCGATGGTGATGGTCATCATATCTAGCGGAATGCCCGACCACCCCATCAGCCCTAGTACAAAACACGCACCGACTAGATTTGGAAACATACCCAAAATAGCCAACTGAAACGAGCGGAATAGAATGATAAACATCATTAAGATAATCCCGAATACAACGCCAAGCGTCAAAATCTGAGACTTGAACAAACTCTCAAGCATGTTGTTGTATAGAATGAGCATTCCAGTAAATTGAAAAGTATCTTTTGAAAAGTTTAGCTCCTCAGTAAAAAACGTGCTGATATCCGCAAGCAATTGATTCCGATCTAGCTCAGGGTCTGATTCTTTAACTCTGATTAGAAATCTCACTTCATCATTTTCGCGGTCATAAAAAGGAGACATTACTTGGTCTCGCAAATCCTGCGGTATTTTTTTCTCTAACAATGTAAGCTCAAAATCGCTAAGTCTCTCATTGCCATTAATTTGTTCAACGATCTGCAAACCGGCGGCTAAAGAAAGCGTTTTGCCGGTAACACTAATCCCATCTAAAAAATTTTGAACTTTATGGAGTTTGTCGATACCGTGAGATGTCATCCACAAGCGAGGAGTTTCTTCCTCTTCGCCCGAGCCCTCTCCGTCACCTTCCCACTCGTCTTCCCATTCATCTTCTTCGCTCTCTTCCTCAATAAAAGCAAAATCAGCTTCAATAGCTGAGCGCTGGATGATAATTTCTAACGGAGTCGTGCCACCTAGTTGGGTATCGATTACCTTCATACCTTGATGAATTTCAGTATGCTGCTTAAAGTAATCGATAAAACGATTGTCTACCGACAAATAGCTAATTCCCCAAGCGCTAGCAACACTTACAATTAATGCGATACTCGCAACTTGCCAACGCCAACGATCAGTAATTTTTGCCAACTGGTTAGTAAAAGTGAAGAAGCCGCTTTCTCTACGTCTGTCTAAGCTAGATTTTTTTACTAACCGCATTAATAAGGGGAACATCAAAAAGGCAACAATAAAGGCCAGGCTGACTCCCATAATCATCATTTTGCCAAAATCTATAACCGGCCTTATGTCGCTGACCATCAATGAGCCAAATGCAACTATAGTTGTCAGCGCCGTATAAGCACACGGAGTGAACATGGAGGAAATTGTCTCAAGCACTTTGTCATTGTAATCCATATCGAGATTTTCTCTTTCCACTTGGCGATATCTAACAATCAAGTGGATAACCAACGACATGGTTATTATCAGCAATAAGGCAACAAAATTAGAGGAAATAACCGTCACCGGCCAGTCTAAAATACCTAGTACTCCCATACTCAAACTGGCCGTAATGACGCAGCATCCCAACGTGATGATAATCCAACGAGTTCTTCTAAATATAAACGCCTGAATGGCGATTAACAGCAGGAAAACTCCTAATCCAAATACAACAAGATCGCTTTTGACGTATTCGATCATGTCGTGCGCAATCATAGGCACACCGCCCAAATAAACCGTGCCAATATTCAGATATCCCTGCTTGATATCCCTAATTTGACCTATCACCCTCTCGTTTCGCTTCGCATCTTCATCAGCAAGCAATCGTAATTCTTGCTTCAGATTCTGTTCGGCTTGCGCCTCATAGGCTGTCAAAGGTTCTTTGTTAATTCTTTTCCACTGAAGCTTTCTCAGCTCATCATTTAATTTAAAATATCTCTTATTCCCCTTTAAATTGGCTTGAATGGCGGTTGTTTCACCATCTTCGCTAATCAACAGATTTTTATATAATGGAATGCTTAAAATATGTTTTCTGGCTGCATCTAAGTTGACGCCTTCGTCACCAATAAAGTACAGCTGGTTTTCTATATCCGTTAAGGTGACATTGTCAGGGTCAAAAATTGGTGCATCGACCAAAGAAATAACAGTTTCTACATCTGGCAATGCTGCGATTTGCTCTTTCAAAGATTTGAGTTGCTTTATCGACTTCTCGGAAAACAGATTTGCTTTAGGTTGAAAGGTGATAAATAGGTAATCATCCGTTCCATAGGTCTTTTTAACTTTTCGATAAAACTCCAAAGAACGATCGTTTTCCAAAACCAAGGAATCTGACGATGCATCCATACGAAAGTCAACAATATGAGATGAAACACCCGATATTATAGCCGCCACGACTAATGCGGTTGTCCAAGTGTGCTTTAGTACGTAGTCTTTATAAAGCTGGATAAGCCAATTTGGCATAAAAGTCCTTATCTTTTCTTTTATCAGTATTAAACGTTAATGGATAAAATCGCTAACTCGCATCAATTAAACCATGCAATTCGCAAATTATTTGTACAACTGTACCAATAATAAATTGCCAGGATTTAAGTAATCTTAAAAACCGAAAAGATGTTGTTGCGAATCAATCCAATTAAAAAATTTCATAGTTTTCAAAGTCTAACTATTCTATACTGGTCGGAGCTTTAGGTACTAATATAATTTACCTAATTCCAGGCCATCTTGTCTTAATAACTCGGGTAATACAAAATAATTCCGGAGAAAGCAATGAAATTCCCACAAAATATCTTGGTCATTGTCAGTGGTAAGCGCAGAACCCACATTGCATTAAAGCGCGCCATACAGTTTGCCGAATTTTATGATATTAAATTAAACTTGTTAAGTTGTGTATATGACCCTGGGACAGAGCTTTCCCCTCTTTTATCAAGTAATCACAAAGACCAACTTAAGCAACAAAAGTTGCAAGATCGATTAAACTACTTGAACGAACTTAAAGAGGATATCGAATCCAAGGGTATTCCTGTAACCACTCAAGTTAAATGGCACCGTAAAATTCAACATGCAGTTATTGAAGCTTGCGATGAAATTCAGCCCGACTTAGTGGTAAAGCGAATTAGCGAAAGCGCTTCAAGTATCAACCCGTTTACCATGCCGATGGACTGGCAACTACTGCGAAAATGCCCAAAGCCGATATTATTAGTCAAGGATCCTGAATGGAAAATGACTAAACCAATATTAGCTGCCGTTGATGCTGCATCTGAAAACGAAAAAGAGCAATCTTTCAACAAGATTATTTTGCAATATGCCAAATTGTTGAGCAAGTTGACAGATTCGCCGACTCATGCGGTAACCACCCATATTTCACCGATTGTAGATAACGCGGTTTCTTTGCCTGACTTTGATTTAGAAGATCTGATGGATAAAGTTAACAATCTAAATAAAGATAAATTACGAAACTTGGTAAGTGAGTTCAATATCGCAGACTCGAATCAACATGTGATCGAAGGATTAGCGGAAGATAGAATTCCAGCTCTCGCTAACAGTATAGAGTCGCAAATTGTCGTCATGGGGACCGTCGGTAGAAGGGGAATTAAAGGTGCTTTTATGGGGAATACCGCTGAGCGAGTTTTAACCCACTTGCAATGCGAAGTACTTGCACTCAAGCCTAGTCATACAAGCTCTGTATAAAGATTATGCTGATCGTAGAAATAGCAGAATTTTTTGCTATTTCTACGATCAGATTCGTATGCAATATCTCAACAATGTTCTATAATTACGCCATTCAATTCAACTGGGATATACCCACAAAATTTTTATTGATTTAGATCAAATCCACCTACTAGCCTTTAAGGCAAAATTCGTTGCGGCGAGAATCGTCAATTTCTATTAAAAAAATGGGATAAAAAATGTCTGAAAATACTTCTCCGACCTACAATTATCGCGTGGTCAGACAGTTTTCTATAATGACTGTCGTGTGGGGTATCGTGGGTATGCTTGTCGGATGCATTATTGCGGCCCAATTATTTTGGCCCGACTTAACTTACGGTATCGAGTTTTTAACTTATGGACGACTACGTCCTCTTCACACCAATGCGGTAATTTTCGCTTTTGGTGGTTGTGCATTGATGGCGACTTCTTTGTACGTTGTACAACGTACCTGTCAAGCACCACTCATCAGTAATGGATTAGCTGCCTTTGTTTTTTGGGGATGGCAGTTAGTTATTGTTTTGGCTGCGGTGTCTTTACCTATGGGGTGGACCTCCGGTAAGGAATATGCTGAATTAGAATGGCCAATTGATATATTAATAGCCGTTGTCTGGGTTGCGTATGCGATCTTGTTCTTCGGGACTATCATGAAACGTAAAAGCCAACATATTTACGTGGCAAATTGGTTCTATGGAGCGTTTATCTTAACTGTTGCGATACTACACATCGTCAATAGCGCGGCTGTACCGGTTTCTATGACTAAGTCTTACTCTGCTTATGCAGGTGCTATCGACGCCATGGTGCAATGGTGGTACGGACACAACGCGGTAGGATTCTTCTTAACTGCCGGATTTTTAGGAATGATGTACTACTTCATTCCTAAACAAGCAGAGCGTCCAGTTTATTCTTACCGACTGTCGATTGTTCACTTCTGGGCATTGATAGCTATATACATGTGGGCGGGCCCTCACCACTTGCATTACACTGCGCTGCCTAACTGGGCTCAATCTCTGGGTATGGTATTTTCGTTAATCCTATTAGCGCCATCTTGGGGAGGCATGATCAACGGTATCATGACATTGTCAGGTGCATGGCATAAATTACGTACCGACCCAATTTTGAAATTCCTGATTGTTTCACTTTCCTTCTATGGTATGTCTACCTTTGAAGGACCAATGATGTCTATCAAAACGGTAAATGCATTGTCGCATTACACGGATTGGACTATCGGACACGTTCATTCAGGTGCACTAGGCTGGGTTGCTTTTGTTTCTATCGGTGCAATGTACTACTTAATTCCAAAAGTATTCGGTCGTAAAAACATGGTTAATATTGGCCTTATCAATATCCACTTCTGGATTTCTACAATCGGTGTTGTTCTTTATATCGCGGCCATGTGGATTGCTGGAGTTATGCAAGGGTTAATGTGGAGAGCCGTGAATGAAGACGGTACGCTAACTTACAGCTTTGTAGAATCTGTACAAGCTACCTACCCGTACTACGCAATCCGCTTGTTGGGTGGAGTCTTATTCTTAGCGGGTATGTTTATCATGGCGTACAACACATACAAAACCATTCAGGCTGGTCCTGACGCTGACACTGGAAAAGAGGGCTAATCATGCAACACGAAGCAATTGAAAAGAATATAGGCCTCATGGGAATCTTGATCATTATTGTGATCAGCTTTGGTGGTCTTGCCGAAATCGTGCCTTTGTTTTTCTTAAAAGACACGACTGAACCCGTGGAGGGACTAAAACCTTATACTGCACTGCAACTAGAAGGTAGAGATGTCTACATTCGTGAAGGTTGTAGCACTTGTCACTCGCAAATGATTCGTCCGTTCCGTGCAGAAACCGAAAGATATGGTCACTACTCTGTGGCCGGTGAACATGTTTGGGAACACCCTTTCCTTTGGGGCTCAAAACGTACCGGTCCAGACCTCGCTCGCGTAGGCGGTCGATACAGTGATGAATGGCATCGCGTTCACTTGATTAACCCTCGTGATGTTGTGCCTGAGTCCAATATGCCTGCTTTCCCTTGGCTTGAAACGAAAATAATTGACAGCGATTTAACTCCTGAAAAATTGAAAGCGTTTAAGCTACTTGGTGTCCCATACACTGAAGAAGATATAGCTGGAGCAAAAGCTTCTGTTGAAGGTAAAACAGAGCTTGATGCAGTCGTCGCCTATCTCCAGTCACTGGGATTGGCATTAAAGGATAAAAGGTAATTAACAGTGGATATCAATCTTGTTAGAGGTTTGATAACGCTCGCTCTTTTTGTGCTTTTTATGGTGCTTATTTACCAAGTATTTAGCAAAAAGAACAAGCGTCGCTATGAGGACGCAGCAAATCTAGTTTTCGATGACGGAGACGAGCGTTCTCAAGATGTTAATCAGAATGAAACTAAGGTAAAAGACCATGAGTGATTTTTGGAGTTGGTGGGTCATCATCATCGTAGCAATCAACATTTTTGGCTGTTGGGCGTTACTCTATTGGACTCGACGAATTAAAAGCCAAAGCGGTTTAGATAATGAAACAACAGGTCATGTTTACGACGGTATTGAAGAGTACAATAACCCTCTTCCACGCTGGTGGTTAAACATGTTTTACATTACGCTAGTTTTCAGCATTGGATACCTTATTTTGTATCCAGGACTTGGAAATTTCGCAGGTACTTTAGGCTGGACACAAGAGAAGCAACATTCTGAAGAAGTTGAAGTTGCTAGCCAGACTTATCAACCATTGTTTGATAAATACAAGAACGTGCCTATTGCCGAACTGGCTAAAGTTAAGCAAGCGACTGAAATGGGTAAACGAATCTTTGTCAATACGTGTTTTGGTTGCCATGGCTCAGATGCACGCGGTAACCCAGGTTATCCTAACCTGACTGATAAAGACTGGTTATGGGGTGGTAGTCCGGAGCAAGTTAAACACAGCATCGTTAATGGTCGTGTTGGTGTGATGCCGCCTTTCGGCGCTTCGTTAACCGCTGAACAAATCGACCAACTAGTTAACTATGTAGGAAAGTTATCCGGCAACAAGGTTGACGAAACAAAAGCAGCCACAGGCAAAGCGACTTTTGACACTCAGTGTTTCGCTTGCCACGGCGCCGACGGTAAAGGCAATATTGCTTTAGGGGCTCCTAACTTAACTGATAATATATGGTTGTACGGCGGTTCTCGAACTTCGATTGCCGATACCATACGTAATGGTCGTACGGGTGAAATGCCTGCTCACCAAGACATTTTAGGTGAAGCTAAATCTCACTTAGTCTCAGCTTACGTTTACAGTTTGTCTAACGAGTAATCTGTGTAAATGGGTTAAGTCACATTAATAAATCAAAGTGCTTAACCCATTTCTCAAAATCTTTGTCTTTATTTAATTAAGCCTAATTTCGCTCCTCTGGACGGCACAATGTCTGAAAAGCAGTCTGATACTTACGTAATTCGGGACCTTTACGAAAAGCCCGAAAAAATCTATCCTCGCCAAGTTCATGGAATCTATGCTCGCCTAAGAATATTAACCGTATTATTACTTCTCGGTTTGTACTATTTTGCGCCATGGATTACCTGGGATTCACGTCAAGCAATATTACTTGATCTACCGGCTAGAAAATTCCATTTATTTGCAGCTACCTTTTGGCCACAAGACTTTGTTTATCTAACCCTACTCTTAGTTATTTGTGCTGTCGGTCTGTTTTTGTTTACTGCCGTAGCAGGACGTCTATGGTGCGGCTACGCTTGCCCACAAACCGTGTGGACAGAAACCTTTTTATGGATTGAAGAATTTGTCGAAGGTAACCGTAATAAACGGATGAAACTCGATAAGCAGCCATGGGGATTCGAGAAAATTTTTAAGAAAACGACGAAACACTTTTTGTGGGTTGTCTTTGCCTTATTTACTGGATATACCTTCGTCGGATACTTTTCACCAATACGCGAGCTTTGGGATGGAATTTTAACTCTGTCCTTAGGCCCATGGGAATGGTTCTGGATTGGTCTGTATTCTCTCGCGACCTATGGCAACGCTGGTAAACTTCGAGAACAAGTTTGTCTACATATGTGTCCTTACGCCCGCTTTCAAAGTGCCATGTTTGATAAAGATACTCTGATCATTTCTTATGATGAAAAGCGAGGCGAATCTCGAGGTAAACGCAAAAAAAAATCGGACTACAAATCTAAGGGACTTGGAGATTGCATCGATTGTAATCAGTGTGTCCACGTTTGCCCTACCGGGATAGATATTCGTGATGGCTTACAATATGAGTGTATCGCTTGCGCGGCCTGTATCGACGTATGTGATAACGTAATGGATCAAATGGGTTACGAACAAGGCCTCATACGCTACACAACCGAACATGCCGAAAAAGGTGAAAACACACACTTTATAAGACCGAGAACTCTACTATATGTGGCTCTATTTACCGGGCTTATACTCACATTTATCTTTTTGGTAGCCACTCGTACTCCACTTGATGTTAATGTTATTCGAGACAGGAACAATTTATTTACTGAAGCGTTTGATGGCAGTATTGAAAACACCTATCAGCTGAAGATCCTAAATATGTCGCAGCAGAATAATCGCTATCAATTATCCATTGAAGGAATTGACCAAACTATTATTCAAGGAGACACCGAGTTTTCAATTGAAGCAGGCGGCGTTTTAACCTTGCCGATTCGGGTAAGCGCACCTAGTGAAGAATTAGAAACTCGATCAAATGATGTTTATTTTAAAATACTAAACTTGAATGACCCCGAAAGCGTTCACATTGCGAAAGCTAAGTTTTTGGGTCCAAAAAAATAATACGGCCAGCTAATTTTAGCCATAAAATGCAACAAGAGAACAGGAAAAACTTAAATTGGATAATAGCAAATTAGATAATACGGTTAGCGAGCAAGAAATTAAACCATGGTATAAACAGGGATGGCCATGGTTCATTATTTCGTTTCCTTTACTGTCAGTAGTAGCAGGAATCACAACCTATTTTATTGCGGCAAACCAACCACACAGTATGGTTCAAGATGATTATTTCAAGAAAGGCTTAGCCATAAATCAATCTATTGAGAAGTCGCAACTTGCGAAAGATAAAATGCTCATAGCCAATATTAAAGCGGATAAAGAAAACAATCTTATTACAATAGATCTTGAAGGGAACAACATTTCTGCGAAAAGACTAAACTTGTTCTTTTCCCACCCTACTCAAACGACTAAGGATCATGCTGTTATATTGGAGAATTTATCTAGCACTCAGTTTATCGGAGAGTTACCTGAACTATCTCAGGCTTATTGGCACATAAGATTAGCTGATACAGATGATAATTGGCACTTAAAAGCAAGATGGCACTATCCAGAAGCAGCTCAGTTAAAAATTGATAGCCAACAATAAGAATTAGAACAACGCCGTGACTTCAAAGTGTTTCCATTGCGATCTCGACGTACCTAAAAACTCAAACTTCAATCTCATTATTTATGAGCAAGAAAGAGAGTTTTGCTGTCCAGGTTGCTTAGCCGTTGCTCAAATGATCAAGGATAGCGGTCAATTAGATTTCTATCGTTTTCGAACTCAAAGTAATGTAAAAGCGGAAGAGATACTTCCTCAAGAACTGCTCGAAATTGAAGCCTTGGATAACAATGACATTTCCTCTCAGTTACTACATCAGGAAGATGATCTCAACGTAATAGAATTAGGTATCGAAGGGATCACTTGCGCAGCATGCGGCTGGTTAATAAAAAAACAAATAGGTGCTCGTAAAGAAGTCCACTCGATAGAAGTCAACAGCACAACTCATAGGGCTATAGTTAAATTCGACAAATCAGCCCCACTAAGCGAAATCTTAAAACAGATCCGCCAATTAGGTTACAAAGCTTATCCCTTTACTGAAGACCAACAAGAGGAAGTATTTCAAAAAGAAGACAAAGCATTCTCTCGCCGAGTGATTGTAGCCGGTTTAGCAATGATGCAAGTGATGATGTTTGCAACCGGACTTTACATCGGCGACTTTCAAGATATTTCTGAGCAACATGCTCTGTTCCTGCATTCGGTTAGTGGCTTATTGGCTACTCCGGTAGTTTTTTACTCCGCCTTACCTTTTTTCGATTCTGCTTGGCGCTCACTGAAGTATGGACATTTTGGTATGAATTTACCCGTGTCTATCGCTATTTTAGCGGCCTACTTTTCCAGCATTTATTCATTGTTCACCAGCGGCAACGTCTTTTACTTTGATTCTGTTGTCATGTTTACCTTCTTTCTGCTACTGGGTAGATACCTAGAACATAGAGTCAAGTACAAAGCTATTTTAAAGCAACAAAATTTCAAACGCTTACTGCCGGTTTCAGTTTCCAGATTTGACTCATCGGGCGAAGTAGAGGTTGTTTCACTTAATAAGATAAATGCAGAAGATAAGATTCTAGTTAATGCGGGCGCAGTTGTTCCTGTCGACGGGGTGCTATTGAGTGAGCACGCAGAGCTCAATGAGTCTGTGATCACCGGTGAGTTTTTACCGGTTCGTAAACATAAAGGAGATAAAGTATATAGCGGCTCATCAAATGCATCCGCTAGCTTTCAAATGGTCGCCACAGGAGACGTTAAAAGCAGTCGTTTACAAAGCCTGATTCAACTACAACGGAGTTCCGAAAACCTGAAAAGCCATCGCGTAACTCTTGCGGATAAAATTGCCAGCTACTATGTTGTCGGGCTTTTGGTACTTTCTGTTTTGGCTGGGTTTATCTGGTATAACATTAATCCAGACCGAGTGTTTGAAATCATACTTTCACTCCTGGTAGTTAGTTGTCCATGCGCCTTATCCCTAGCTACACCCACGGCAGTAGCTTCTGCGGTTGCAAAACTAACTGACCTGGGGCTGATGATTAAAAGCAGCAATACGCTCAGTAAATTGAGCCAAATCAAAACCGCAATATTCGATAAGACTGGAACTCTGACTTTCGCCAGAATGGCGATACTTCAAGTTAAAACCAGAGAGTCATTTGATAAAGAAGAAGTTTTACAACTAGCGATAGCAATGGAAAAAATATCCGACCACCCTATTGCTCAAGCCTTTCTAGAATGTGATGTAGCTCAGGACGTAATTAGCACAAACAAGTTTGACACACTGGAAGAAAGAATCGCGGGCGGAATTACCGCCAAGTCAGGGGCTGATCAATATCGCCTCGGAAATCTTCAATTTGTTTCTTCATTACCTGAACTCACTACAAATCAACAAATCTCAGAGCTCTCGAGTAAAACAGAATCTATCGATTATCCTGCAGGCGTTAGCGTCTATCTATCTTTAAATGAAAACATTATTGCAGAATTCATACTTTCAGACCTGGTCAATGAGTCCGCTGAACCTAGCGTAAACCAATTGAATCAACTTGGGGTTAGTAGCGAAATGCTATCAGGAGATTCTTTAAATGCGTGTAACCAGGTTGCAAAATTAATTGGTATATCTACCATTGTTAGCCATGCTTCTCCTGAGAATAAACTCGACCACATCAAGTCACTTAATCAACAAGGCCAAACAACCCTGATGATTGGTGATGGAGTCAATGATATAGGTGCATTTGCTGAAGCAGATGTGAGTATTACAATGGGAGAAGCTTCGCACCTTTCCAAAACTTCTTCAGATGCGGTACTAGTGTCAAAAGACCTGAGTGTCATTCCAAAAGCGATCCAATTGACCAAACAACTCGACAAGGTTGTTAAGCAAAACTTGACCTGGGCTGTAGCCTATAACTTAACAGCTCTTCCATTTGCGTTAATGGGTTTAGTTCCACCTTGGTTGGCCGCAATTGGAATGACATCGAGTTCGTTGGTCGTAGTACTTAACGCACTTAGACTGCGGAAATAACTGGTAAGTTTTACCTTAGTAAAGATTTGTTAGCACTTTTCATAGCAGCAAGCGTTTTCGAACGGAACTCCCGACGATACAAAATTGCGACCACCCAAAACGTTGAACCGATAAATAGGTACGGATGCACAAACCAGGCGATCGTTGCCATAGAAAATGTATAAGCTCTTAATCCGTAGTTAAATGAATTGTTAGCTGAAGTCAGTAATTCATTGGAACATTGAACATATTCCTTTCTTTCTTCCCCATTGCCGTCATCTTCATGATGCGGTGCGGCGCCAAACATCACTAGCGCAAAATTATACTGACGCACAGACCAGGAAAACTTGAAAAACGCATAAATGAAAACAAATATCATGAGCAATATTTTTAACTCCCATGCTGCTTGGCTATGCTCTGCAACAAAGGGTAAAGTATGCGCCAATTTAAGCGCTTTATCGGATGCGCCGAGTACCGCAAGTAAGCCCGCGAGAATGAAGATGGTGGTCGATGCGAAAAACGTAACGGTTCTCTGCAGAATACCCAAAACAGTGGCATCAGCTATTCGCATGTCCCGCTCTAGCATCTTGCCTACCCAATTGCCACGGAGCTCGGTTAAAGCACGCGACAGGTTTACCTCACCCTGCATCTGTCGATTGGCAAAATAGGTATATCCTCCCCAGCAAACAATAAAAAGAGACAAAGCAATCCAGTCGTTAAGTGAAAATATCGGCATAGCTAACTAATTCTATATTTCTATTCTTATTAATGTTAATTATTTTTATCTAGCACAAACCGCACCAACCAATCAGGAAAGACTTCCATTATTTTTCTCCCCGCTCGTTCATCGCGGTTTAATTTTAACAGCGCACTTTGGCAACGCTGCTTCAGCCTATTCTGGCCAGGATCGTTTAATCTGCTAGATAGGTTTAAATATATACCACCAACTTCAGACTTGTCACCTTTTGCAATTATTTTAAGATTGTTAGCCTGCAACCAATTCTCAGCAAGAAAGCTATCGACACCTGCAGCAAAAGTATCTTTATGCATCAATAGGCTTATTGCACCAATATGGTTATCGGCATATATAGCTTTGCTTAAATTTGGTTTAACTCCCGCGCTAGCAAGCATTTCTATTTGCCCTAAGAATCCTGAGCGCGATCTTTCATTTACAAATGAAAAATGAATATCATTCAGACCTGACAAACTGGTACTAGCCGAATCTTTTACAACGATTGCAGGTTGGATCCACTTTCTGCCCATAGATTCAGCTCTCACAAAAGGTAGAAAGTTTTTGTCATAACTGGCAAGAGGAAAAAATACTAAGTCTGCGTCTATTGCCGGTTTCCCTGCTTTTGAAAACTTTACTTCAACAGGACAATCATGTTCACCAAAAAAGCCTCTGACCGCAGTTATTTTCCTTGCAGACAAGTTACCGCCATCACTATTATCAATCGCGAGATTTAGAGTTGGAAAATCAGAGGACTCTGACGTATAAGGTAAGAAAACCAGTAAAAAAGCCAGTAAACTACGAAAGCAGAATAACTTCATATTATACAAGTAATAAAAAAGGCGGTTATTTAATCTTAACCGCCTTTTTTAGTTAACCGTTGATGCCGGTCAAAAATTGATCGCATTTAAAATCCATCTCATTTAAAAACTAGGTTTTAGGAAGCGTCACCCCTGTTTGACCTTGATATTTACCACCACGGTCAGCATAGGAAGTCTCACAGATTTCGTCTGACTCATAAAATAACATCTGCGCTACACCTTCATTCGCATAAATCTTCGCCGGCAACGGTGTAGTATTCGAAAACTCCAAAGTCACATGGCCTTCCCATTCAGGCTCAAGCGGTGTGACGTTAACGATGATCCCACAACGAGCATATGTCGACTTACCGAGGCATACTGTTAAAACGCTCCTTGGGATGCGAAAATACTCTACAGTGCGCGCTAATGCAAAAGAATTAGGCGGGATAATACAAACGTCAGATTCAACATTAACAAAGCTCTGATCATCAAAGTTTTTGGGATCGACAACCGCAGAGTGTACGTTTGTGAAGATCTTAAACTCATTAGAGCATCTAACATCGTAACCGTAGCTTGAAGTCCCGTATGAAACGATTCGTTTCCCATCGACATGACGAACCTGCTCCGATGCAAATGGCTCAATCATCCCATCCGCGGCCATTCGGCGGATCCACTTGTCTGATTTAATACTCATAATTCTACTTCTCGAATACTATTTATTTATAGTTTGCTTATTTATAGCCAGCGGTAACTCAGCTCTTAAATTTCCGCTATTCAAAGCCCGGCGTAATACCCGCTATATTAATTACCGGGAGACCAGGTTTTAATTGCGATACCTTCGTTGCCTTTGGAATAATCTTTCCCTAAAGAAGATAAGTTTGCGGTCAAATTTCGAGCAATTTCTCTATAAGTCAGGCTAATTTTGCTCTCCGGGTCATCCGCAACGGCGGGTTTACCCTCATCTAGTTGCTGGCGAATAGACATTGCGAGCGGTAATTGACCTAACAGCGGCATATCATAGTCTTCTGACAGAATATTTCCACCTCCTTCACCAAAAATTGCTTCTTGATGACCACAATTGCTACAAATGTGGGTCGACATATTTTCAACAACCCCCATCACCGGGATTTTGACCTTTTCAAACATGGTGACAGCTTTCTTAGCATCAGCTAGCGCCAAGTCCTGGGGAGTCGTCACAATTACAGCAGCTGTGACCGGTATTTTTTGCGATAAAGTGAGCTGGATATCTCCGGTTCCCGGCGGTAGATCGACAATTAGATAATCTAAATCTCCCCATCGGGTATCTCTGACTATTTGTTGTAAAGCAGATGATGCCATCGGCCCTCGCCAAACCATAGCTTGTTCTTCATCTACCAGAAACCCTATCGACATAGTTTGAATATCATGGGCTTCGAGCGGAAGAATCGTTTTCTTGTCTTCAGAAACAGGTCTGGCATTTGGGATCCCCATCATGATTGGGATGCTCGGACCGTAAATATCCGCATCGAGGATCCCCACTTTAGCGCCTTCCGCTTTAAGTGCTAACGCGAGGTTTACACTCGTGGTTGATTTACCGACCCCACCTTTACCGGAGGCAACTGCAATAATGTTCTTAATTTTGGCTAATGGCGGTACACCAGCTTTGGTCTCATAGGCAGTAGTCCTATGCTTAATCTCAATAGCTATCCTTTTAGACTGAGGCCAACTGTTAACTATCTCGGACTCTATTTCTCCGGCCAGTTGTTGTTTAATACCTTCACAAGGAAATGGTAAGGTAATTTCTAAGTGGATATGGTCGCCATCTACACGGTTCTCCTTTATATAGCTTTCTAGTTCGAAATCCTCCGGCAAGGATGGAAACGATGCACTTTTAACCAAATCTAAAATAGCTTGTTCGTCTAACATTAGGCTTTATGTTCACATTAAGATAAGTGGTGTCGATTATACCCCAATCAAGTATAGAAATACTCTTCCAATTTGTGTGGTTTTGCGAGTCAATTTTTATAAGGAATTCAAGGTTTTTTAATGAAAGACATAGCAAAAACCGGTATAGTTGCGCCTTTAAGAAACTAGTACTTGAATACATAGAAATACTAGAGCCTGACTATCTGATTTAGAGTGAAAACACGGTGAGTAAAGAAAACCCAGTGAAGTTACAAGATAACTCCCAACAAAGACGCATCTTAGTTACTAGCGCCCTCCCTTACGCTAACGGTTCTATCCATATTGGGCACATGCTGGAGCATATACAAACGGATATCTGGAGTCGCTTTCAAAAATTGAGAGGACACCAATGCATTGCAGTGTGTGCAGATGATACTCACGGTACGCCGATAATGTTGAGAGCGCAAAAGGAAGGCATCTCTCCAGAAGAATTTATTGCCGCGACGCAAGCCGAACATGTAAAAGACTTTGAAGATTTCTTAGTTTGCTATGACAACTACCATTCTACTCATAGTGAAGAAAATCGAGAGCTTTGCGAACTCATATACAACCGCTTAAACGATGCCGGTCATATTGCCCGGCGGACGATCTCACAATTGTACGACCCAGAGAAAAAGATGTTTCTACCGGATCGCTTTGTAAAAGGCGAATGCCCTAAATGCGGCTCTGAAGACCAGTATGGTGACAATTGTGATAACTGCAGCGCAACTTACAGTCCCACCGAATTGAAAAATCCTAAGTCTGCAGTTTCTGGCGCGACTCCAGTACTAAAAGATTCCGAGCATTTCTTCTTCAAGTTGACTGACTTTGAAGCCATGCTGAAAACTTGGACCAGAGACGGCCACGTCCAAGAACAAATTGCCAATAAATTGGATGAGTGGTTTGATGCAGGTTTACAAGAGTGGGATATCTCACGCGATGCTCCATACTTTGGATTTGAAATTCCAGGCGCAAAAGATAAATTTTTCTATGTTTGGGTTGATGCGCCTATGGGCTACATGGCGAGTTTTAAAAATCTTTGTGATAAAACGGACGGCTTAGATTTCGACTCATTCTGGAATCCGGAAAGCGATACTGAAGTCCATCACTTTATTGGCAAAGACATTGTCTATTTCCACACCCTTTTCTGGCCCGCAATGTTAGATGGTAGTGGTTTTAGAAAACCAACCAAGGTTCATGCGCATGGATTTCTTACAGTCAACGGCACCAAGATGTCTAAGTCAAAAGGAACTTTCGTTAAAGCCAGAACTTATTTAGACCATTTAGATCCTGAATACCTTCGATACTACTTTATGGCTAAGTTAAACCATCGAGTAGATGATTTTGATCTAAACCTTGAGGATTTTGTTTCTCGTAATAACTCAGATCTAGTTAATAAATATATTAATATCGGTAGTCGCGTTGCTAAATTTATGTCTAAGAATTTTGATCTGGAATTGTGCGACGACATTTCAGAGCATCCTCTTATCAAAGAATATCAAGATGCGGCAGAGCCAATTGCTCAGTTTTATGAACAGAAGCAATATGGAAGAGCTATTAAAGAAATCATGAACTTAGCAGGAAAGGCAAATCAGTATATTGATGCCGAAGTACCCTGGCTCAAAATTAAAGACGAAGAGACCCAGAATGAAGTACACCAACTTTGTACGGTTTCTCTTAACTTATTTAAGATTCTAACAGTATATTTAAAGCCCGCTATCCCCTCCATCGCAAAGAAAGTTGAAGAGTTTTTAAACATTCCACCATTAAAATGGTCTGACGCTTTTAGTGTGTTAGAAAACCATAAAATCAACAAGTTTAAGCCAATGCTGGACAGAGTCGACCCTAAGAAGTTAGAAGCAATGATTGAAGAAGGTAAAGAAGAAGCTGAAGCAGCCAATCAGCCTCAATTAACAGATCCTTTGAAAGATGAAATTGAATTTAAAGACTTTGATAAAGTTGACCTTCGTATTGTCAAAATTATCAAAGCCGAGCATGTCGAAGGTGCTGAAAAATTACTTAAATTGCAACTAGATTTAGATGGTGTAGTCAAACAAGTATTCGCAGGAATTAAGTCTGCTTACAGTCCAGAAGATCTAGAAGGTAAATTAACCGTAATGGTGGCTAACTTAGCGCCAAGAAAAATGCGTTTTGGTGTTTCTGAAGGTATGGTGTTAGCAGCAGGCCCAGGCGGCAAAGATTTGTGGATATTGAATCCTGACGAAGGCGCTCAACCTGGAATGCGAGTTAAATAAGCTGACATTTTAGTATTACTCGGAACTAAATTTTAGAGACAAAAGGTATGCAATCATTTGATTTATATCCACAAGCTTGGGCGGTTTATATTGGCCTTGGGCTTGTTTTGCTTTTCTTACTGGATTTAAAGCTAAGGAAATCAAACTTCGTTGTAAGAGTCGCCGTTTTATCTCTGATTGCAGTTGGCGCATTTACTCCTGATACTGTGCGAGATGCTGATTCCCTAGCGCCTCTCGTTTTAACCAGCGTACTGAATGCAGAAGTTGACGGAATTAGCGCAATTTATCAAGGACTGCTAAAGTTAGTTATTATTTGGGGTATTCTGGTTGCTTCGATTCTTTCCATTCGCCATTTTGTTTTAGCGAAGAAAGATCCTGACGGAAAAAACGCAGGTATAACCGCGTCTTCAGATCACTCAGATAAGTTAGAGCCTAAAGTTTAATAGCATACTAGGTCAATATGTCCGAAATTTTTCTTCTCCTAGTTAGTACCGTTTTAGTTAATAATTTTGTGCTCGCAAAATTCCTTGGCTTATGCCCTTTTATGGGAGTCTCAAGCAAGGTAGAAACTGCTGCAGGGATGGCCGCGGCAACAACCTTTGTATTAACTCTTGCTTCGGTAGCCAGTTATTTAATTAACACCCTAATTCTTCAGCCGCTAGATCTCGGCTACCTGCAAATATTGTCGTTCATTCTTGCCATTGCAGTTGTTGTTCAGTTTACCGAAATGGTCGTACATAAAACCAGCCCGATGTTGTATCGATTGCTTGGTATATTCTTGCCTTTAATTACAACCAATTGCGCAGTTCTCGGCGTAGCATTGCTCAATGTTAACCAGGCGCACAATTTCATCGAGTCTATCATTTATGGATTTGGCGCAGCTCTAGGATTCTCTTTAGTATTAATCTTGTTTGCGGCTATGCGCGAGAGAATTGCTGCAGCAGATGTTCCCACACCATTTCAAGGCGCCGCTATAGCATTAATAACAGCAGGGTTAATGTCTCTTGCCTTTATGGGCTTTACTGGTTTGGTGAAGCTATAATGTTAGACTTAATTATTGCTACCACCACTTTAGTTGTTATCGCATTTCTCTGCGGTAGCCTTCTCGGTTATGCCTCTGTTCGCTTTAAGGTTGAAGGTAACCCGGTTGTTGATCAAATAAATGAAATCCTTCCTCAAACCCAATGCGGTCAATGTGGCTTTCCAGGATGCAAACCGTATGCAGAAGCGATCGCTAATGGTGAAGCGATTAATCGGTGTCCACCAGGCGGAGAAGCAGGAATAAAAGCTTTGGCAGAATTGCTCGACGTAGAGGTTATCGAACTCGACGAATCATGCGGTGAAGAAACTCTACCGAAAGTTGCTGTAATTCGTGAAGACGAATGTATCGGTTGCACCAAGTGCATTCAAGCATGTCCGGTGGATGCAATCGTAGGTGCAGCTAAACATATGCACACGGTTATCGAAGCAGAGTGTACCGGTTGTGATTTATGTGTTCCTCCCTGTCCCGTAGACTGCATCGATATGGTCGAAATTCGCCCCGGAGTTGAAGAGTGGACTTGGCCTAATCCAGCTAATACTAATCCGGAAAACACTTCACCTTTACAGATCCCTGTGAAACATATTTCCTAGGTAGAGGCGAAGTATATGTATCAAAGCAAATTCGTTACTCTCGCCAAAGGAAAATTTCACGGTGGTATTCATCCGCAGGAATTTAAGTCAATTTCAAATCAAAGGCCAATTGAAAAGTTGGTGCTTTCGAAAACTCTAAGACTTCCTCTCAAACAGCATGTCGGAGTTCAGAGCATTCCGATAGTCACTGTCGGTGAAGGCGTTACCAAGGGCCAACTAATTGCAAAGTGTGGCAAAGGGCTTGGAGCCAATATTCATGCTCCTGCGAACGGAAAAATAAACAAAATAGAATTAATGCAAGCCGGACATCCTTCGGGCTTGCCCGTACCAGCAATAGAAATATCAGTAGAAGATTCTGCTAACGCTGGAAGCTTTACTCTGCCAAAAATTTCTGATTGGCGGCAGGTAAATCTCAAAGAACTGATTTCCCAAGTTCGGCAAGCTGGCATTGTTGGCTTGGGTGGTGCCACATTCCCCACCGAAATCAAATTAAAAAACCAGTCTATTGACACTTTGATTGTCAACGCAATGGAGTGTGAACCTTATATTACTTGCGATGATCGTATGCTCCAAGAACTCGCAAAAGAAGTTATCGAAGGAGCCCAGATTAGCGCTCATATTGTAGGCGCTAGTGATATAATTTTTGCAACCGAAGATAACAAATCTGCCGCTATCAAAGCACTAGCCACATCCTTAGAAGAAGAGAAAGATGATAAGCATACAGCTTCAATGAAAATTGTAGTTGCACCAACAAAATATCCAAGTGGCGGAGAAAAGCAGACTATCGAGTTAGTGACCGGTAAACAATTACCGAAAGGAGAGCTACCTTCAAGCTTAGGTTTACTGGTGCAAAATGTCGCCACACTAAGAGCTATTTATAAGGCTGTTACTGAAGGGGAAACACTTACAGAACGTTTAATAACAATTACGGGCGACGCAATAAGTAACCCAGGAAATTATTGGTTACCCTTTGGCACCTTACTGTCTGATATCGCTGAACATTTTGAAGTCGATCGGCAAGAATGTAAAAAAGCGGTTCTAGGTGGGCCAATGATGGGCCAGAGTGTGTCTGATTTTGAAACCCCCGTTTCTAAATCTACAAACTGCATTATTTTTAATCGCGATAAATCTAATGAGAAAAGTTGGGTTATAGAGGCCAAACAACATCAATCCTGCATCAGATGTAGCGAATGCCAGGTTGTGTGTCCTGCAGATTTGCTTCCCCAACAACTTTATTGGTTCAGTAAAAGTGAACAATGGGAAGGGTTAGAAAAACAAGATTTATTTGATTGTATTGAGTGCGGTGCTTGTGCTTATGTCTGTCCAAGTGAAATCCCATTAGTCCACTATTTTCGCTTCGGTAAATCAGAAATCAAAAAGATTAAGATGGCTCAGGTCAAATCTGAAAAAGCGAAACAAAGATTTGATTTTCGCGAAACGCGTTTGGCAAGAGCCAAAGCGGAGCGAGCAGAAAAGCACCGTAAGGCAGCAGAAGCCAGGAAAAAAGCAGCTTCCGAAAAAAGTGCAGACGCAAAAGAAAACAAACAGGCAGCTATCAACGAAGCATTAGCAAGAGTTAAACAAAAAAAGGCAGCCATGAGCGAAGAAGAAGCACAAAATAATGATAATAAGGGAGAGGATGTATAATGAAACTATCGTCTCCATTTTTTCATCATGCATTACCGACAAGCAAAGTAATGCAATTGGTAATTGCCGCCCTAATCCCTGGCATTCTTTTGCAAGTCTACTTTTTTGGTTATGGCGTAATTATCAATTTATTTCTATGTGGCTTCACTGCTATCGCGGCCGAATTTTTGGTATTAAAACTTCGTGACCGAGATCCATGGTCGACAATAAAAGATAATTCAGCCTTATTAACAGGTCTTCTCCTTGCAGTTGCTATCCCGCCGACTTTACCATTTTGGATGAGTATTGTCGGAACAGGTTTTGCGATAGTTTTCGCGAAACAATTATACGGTGGTTTAGGTTTCAACCCTTTTAATCCAGCGATGGTCGGTTACGTTTTGTTGTTAATTTCATTCCCGGTAGAAATGACCGCATGGCTGCCTTCCGTGGAACTTGCAGCAAAGACGCCAAGTTTGAGCGAATCAATGCAACTAATCTTTGTTGGTAAGACAAGCTCAGGATTAAGCGTTAATGACTTTCGAATACTTGCCGACGGTTATACTATGGCGACTCCGCTCGACCATATGAAAACAGAACATACCTTAGGCAAGATGAGTTCGGAAATTATCTCTCAAAACCATTTTGCGGCTAACTTAAAAGGTTGGGCTTGGGTAAACTACGGCTATGCGTTTGGCGGCATCATTTTGTTGGCTACTAAAACTATTCGCTGGCAGATTCCTGCGTCTTTTTTACTGTCCATAGTTGTCACTAGCTCGTTATTGCATTGGTGGGATCCGGAACTATATAACCCGGCTAAATTCCATTTAGTTACCGGTGCGACAATGCTGGGTGCCTTCTTTATTACTACCGATCCCGTTTCTGCTTCCACTACACCCAAAGGCAGATTGATATACGGCGCCTTAATCGGATTCCTTGTTGTCGTCATCAGAAATTTCGGTGGCTATCCTGAAGCAATTGGTTTCGCGGTGTTGTTGCTAAACCTGGCTGCACCCACAATCGATCACTACACTAAACCTCAAGTCTATGGGCACCAGACTGAAAAGGAATCTGTTCATGACTGATCAGTCGAATTCGCCTCAACAAGATCAAGATGGTTTAGAACGGACTGAACCTGCCGAAGTAACCGTTGCACAAGCAGCGCGCAAAAATGGATTTATACTCGCTTTGTTTGCTTTGGTTTCGACTGGTTTAATTGCAATTACCTACACTATAACTAAAGACAAAATAGCCCAGGAAATCGAAGCCGCAATGGCCAGAAGGCTCAATGAAGTTATTAAGAAGGAAGAATACGATAATGATGTTTACCACGACTGTACAACAATCAAGGACCCAGACTTATTAGGCACAGCGGACTACTTAAACGTTTACCGTATGCGCAATCAAGGGAAAGACTATGCGCTGTTCTTAACCAGTATTGCTCCCGATGGCTATGCCGGAAAAATAAAGCTGGTTTTAGGCGTCTACCAAGATGGAACCATTGCAGGCGTTAGAGTAACCGAGCACCAGGAGACTCCGGGGCTAGGCGATAAAATCGAAATTGAGAAATCTGATTGGATCAAACAATTTGATGGCAAGAATCTGCAAAATACGTCTTCTGATTCTTGGAAAGTAAAAAAGGACGGTGGCGAGTTTGATGCTATGACTGGTGCAACAATCACCCCCAGAGCAATTGTTAAAGCAGTATACAACGCGCTTCAGTTCCACCAGAAAAATAAAACATCGCTTTATAAAGGCGAGCAAAACTGTGGTGACGATCAATGAAAATCCTATCCGATAACAAACAGGTAATTCATGATGGTTTATGGCATAACAATGCAGCCCTTGTGCAATTACTTGGATTATGTCCGCTTCTAGCAGTAACCGGTACTTTAATCAACGGCCTGGGCTTGGGAATTGCCACGACATTCGTTTTAGTTGGCTCAAACGTAACTGTCTCAATAATACGTAAACACATTCCTAAAGAAATCCGAATACCTATTTTCGTAATGCTTATTGCTTCATTCGTAACTAACGTTCAATTATTAATGAATGCTTTTACTTATGAACTCTATTTGATTCTTGGAATATTCATCCCTCTTATAGTGACTAACTGCGCTATCATTGGTCGGGCTGAAGCATTTGCTAGTAAAAACCAACCAATTCCTTCATTTATGGATGGTCTTGCACAAGGTGTGGGATTTACAATTGTATTAATGGTTTTAGGTGCGCTAAGAGAATTTGTAGGTCAGGGTACGATTCTTGATGGCTCCCATTTACTACTCGGAGAATGGGCGCGAGATTTAACTGTGCATTTTTACATTACGGATCAAAAGTTTTTGTTTGCGATACTACCACCGGGCGCTTTTATTGGCTTAGGGCTATTAGTCGCGGCAAAAAATTATTTAGATATGAAAAAACGCGTCAATGAATTCGTCGGCGAAGCTATCGCTTCAAACTCCTAATTTAAAAGTATCAATAACGTTTCCGAGGAAATAGCCTTCTTTCTGTTAAATTTTCCTAGGAGCCCGCTCCCCCGCTCCTATTCATTTATCAATAAGATTACTGTAGTCAAAATTAAATTCTAAGCGAGCATTCAAATGTAATCTTACTATGATTACTTCGAATACTCGGCTTCAAACCACTTTTCTAGATCTTCTTCAAAATAAATAACCGTTCCAGTTCTATTCTGTTTTATCCGCAAGGGAAATCTTGTCATAAACTGTTTGATTAGCTTTTCTCCAGATTTAACCACATTACCTTGTGAATCTTTAGTTTGGTAACGAAACTTCAAGCGATACGGCTCATTATCTTTGACAATTCTGATATCACGGTTTCCCTCTCCCCTTACGTAATCCATATAACCCGGTAAATCAATGTCTAGCACTTCTATTAAAAGAGTTTCCTTTTCTCCAACGTACGGCTTGGAAACCGTTGTAAACAGCTTTTTTAAATCCTTTTTAACGGTATCAATGCTGCGTTGCTTAGTCTTGCCGGATAATTCAACATCCCGGAACTTCTTGGGTTCAATCATTTTTATTTCTACAGATGCGACGGCTGATTGAGAAAATCCGAGCACAACCAAAGCCACTGCGCCATAGATCAACGGCTTAATTGGAGTAAGTTTCATATTATTGCCTCCCGTTATATACCCAACATTCGCTAAAATTCAAAAGATATAGCTATTTAATCTTCTATATCTATAACCAATTAGCTTCAATACTGCCCGAATTAATCGATAAGTGCTATATGATTAGACACGAGTGGAGGTAATTTAGTTACTGGATTTTGTTAAAATTAGTGAGCCGACTAAGCGACTCTGAAATTAAGGAAACCAGATTTAGCGCTTAACCAATTAGAGGCGTTATTTAGCTTGGCAATGCGAGTCAAGATTTTCATATCTTGCCTACGGTCTAGGCATTTGCTAAGAAAATATCAAAAAGTGTTTATCCAGCTTAATAATTTAGTCCATGGTAGAATCTAGCGAACGGGGCTATTTTTTCGATTTTGATAATAATAGCAATGATAGATTCTGTATGCTGGACAATGAGATCGTCACCCGAGCCCGTAAGAGAAAGTCAGCTGAGTATAACTCTCCCTATTTCTAAGAATTTGTTATAATCTTCCCGCTTTAATTCATTCTCACTTAGTAAGGATCATCAATTATGTCAGATCAAGATGAAGAACTGACTTTAGAACAGAAACTCAATTTAGAGACTGCGAAGATAAAATGGAAAGAGCTTGAACTATTTTTTGCCAAAGGTTCTCTTATTCGCGTAGAAATAGGTTCAGACTTAGTAAGTGTGGCTAAATTGGTAGCTGAGAATCAGCATCAAGAAATCGAAATTTTAATCGCCAATAAACAAATTGAGTTTGTAACACCCTCATGGGCTAAAAAACACTGCAAATCTGATACTGAATTGTGGGCCGTTGTAGTCGCGCCATACGTGCTATGCCAACCGGCAAATGACGAAATTAAAGTACATTAACTCTTTAAATATCAAAAGATTAGAACTATTTTTAAAATTAATTTATAAGCATTAAAAAAGGCGGTAAAACCGCCTTTTTCAATTCCGCACACTATCTACTTACCAGAGCATAGAAGACATAAAATCTAAGAAACCAGCTCTGCAAACTTGCAACCCATTTTCAGCTAACTGCTCAACTGGGTACCCTTGAGTTTGTAATACTGCAAAAATCGTCGTAAGCATTGTAACAGCCACTAATAAGCTGATTTTACTCGTCTTTTTTGCGCTCTTTCTATTAAGTAACATGATAGTTCACCTTTCCTTTGACTAGTCTATCATCCCATAAATAGGCTAGTTTTTCAATGGTGTGCCGCCTCGGCACACCGTAGTTTACTTACATTTTATCGCTTATGACTCGTCCCGGAATCTCCTCAAATAAATAGCACTTCCAAGTAATCCGGCACTTATAATCATTCCAACCCAAAATTCTAAAGAAATGAAAGCTTCAAGAGAGGAAGATGCTTCTATGAAGTCCAATCCCCCATCTTCGATGACTTTCATGTTGGCAACACCGTACAACAAGCCTTCAAACAAATACTCCCCCACCATTGTAATGAACTTAAATGAATTAAAAATTGTCCATTCAGCTACAACTATGAATAGTATTGGCAAAGTACCCCACAAAAACGCTACTCGTTTTGCCCAAGAGGAAGCCAACATCAACCAAGCCCATAGTGGGGAAAACCAAATAGTCCACACCAAAATCGATATGACCGTATTCAAAGCTACCGCAAACAAATTAGCCGAAGTCCAGAATCCTACTCCAGAGTCTCCTCCAAACCACGCCAATATAGTTCCCATAATCAACGCAAACAATTGAAAGCATATTACAACAGCCGCGTAGATAATCGGAGTTGCGATCACAATCGCTAAGTACTTAGAAAAAACCGTCATCGTGTCCGAAACTGGTAGAGACTTCCAAAAAAGTATGCTTCTATCTTTTCTCTCTTCGTAAAGAGTGCCAAGAGCAAAAAAGAACGAAACAATAAACATAACAAAAACGAAGAACACTACCGGCGAATAGAGCATGCTTTTTACAGCCAATTCTGCCTGAACTTCATTTAAGTACTTTAATTTAGAGGCTGTTTCTATAATGTGACTGATCAGAGAAAACCTCACTCCATTGTCATCTGTGACTACGTTATCCAATGTGAAAACCAAGATAAAAGCAAGTACTACTAAGAATCCTGCAATTGCAACAGGTGTTATTAACATGCCGCCACGGTGTTCCCAATACTCACGCTTGATCAAAGCCGTTAGAATTTTCATTATTTGCCCTCCTTCATCTTAGCAACAAACAAATCAGCAACACTCGGAGAATGAAGCTCTCCTAACTCCGCAAGCTTGCTTCGTTCAACACCTTCAAACAAATAGACCTTCCGTCCGAACACATCTCTTTCCATTACCGGGCCTAATTCTCTGGCTCTTTCAGCTTCTTCTCGACCAACCATAACTTCTACATACTTATCGCTAACTTCGTCCATAGAAGCATCCAGTACGATTTCCCCATCTTTGATGAAGATTAAATCGGTCAGCAGGTTTTCAACTTCTTCTATTTGATGAGTTGTTACCAGGATACTGCGTCCTTCATCAAAGAATTCGGCTAATAGCTGGTTGTAAAACTCCTTACGATAAAGAATATCTAAACCTAAAGTTGGCTCATCAAGAACAAGTAAATCCGCTTCGATAGACATCACCAATGCTAAATGCAGTTGAGTTACCATCCCTTTTGAAAGCTCTTTGACTTTCGAATTCCAATTGATTTTGGTTTTGCTTAAAAAGAGTTTGGCTCTATCTAAGTTAAAATTCGGATGCACCTCAGTAACAAACTCAACTGCATCTTTTACCTTCAACCATTTAGGCAATAAAGCAACGTCAGCAATGAAACATACCTTTTGCATTAATTCATGACGTTGTTTTGAAGGATTTAAACCAAGCACTTCTAACTCACCTTCAAAGGACGTTAATCCTAATATTGCTTTTAAAACAGTGGTTTTACCGGCTCCGTTTGGTCCGACTAAACCGACAATTTTGCCACGTTCAACGCTGAAATCGACTCCTTTAAGGGCTTCAAAAGACCCATATGACTTCTGCAAACCTCTTGCTTTAATGATAGCGCTCATGCATTACCTCCATCGATGTCAACGTTAGAAGTCTCAGCATCCCGAGTTAATTCTTCTACTGACAAACCTAAACGACGAATTCGAGTCAAAATCTTAGGCCACTCAACCGTTAAAAACTGTCTCTTTTCCTCATCAAACAATTTATCTTTTGCGCCTGTTGTAACAAACATCCCCAACCCCCGTTTCTTCTCAAGTACTTGTTCATCTACTAGTTCCTGGTATGCTTTGGACACAGTCAGAGGATTAATCTGATAGTCCGCAGCAACCTGTCTAACAGATGGAACAGCTTCCCCTTCGGCCACTTCCCCATCCATTATCAGCTCAACTACTTTCTCTTTAAGCTGACGAAAGATGGGAGTTTGGTCGTTCCACTTCATCGCGTTCATAAGCTCTCTCGCATGTTGGTTTCTTAATGTCGCTTGGTGTTGTATGTAACTATAACACCCAATCACCCAATTACCAAATCCGAAATATGTCAAATGTTAACCGCATAAGCCCCTGTATTTAAAGTATTTTTTCACTTATAATTAGCCCTCGAAAACATTTGTTAACATTTCCATGGCTCGTTTTTCAGACCGAATTTCACTAATAGCTATAACTGTCATCATCTTTTTGATTGCTTTTGGCTGGGTAAACTTCAGCTTTTCGCTGTTAATAGGGTTTGCTTATTCCTTAATAATTGGCAATCCATTTCAGCTAAAAACTCAGTGGGCTTCAGGACATTTGCTAAAAGTTAGTATTGTTCTAATGGGATTTGGGTTAAATATCATCGAAATTTGGGAAACAGCTAAAGACGGCTTTTGGTTGACTTTACTGACTATAGCTTTCGCCCTGGTCGTAGGATTTCTGATTGGTAAGTTGTTTAAAGTTGAATCAAAACTCTCTGTCTTAATTTCAGGCGGAACTGCCATTTGTGGTGGCAGCGCGATCGCTGCGCTAGCACCAGCTATTCAAGCAAGGCCAACTCATATTTTAATTTCAATTTCTGTGGTATTTCTTCTCAATGCAGCAGGTTTACTAGCTTACCCCTATTTAGGACAATGGCTCGAACTCAGTCAATCTGAATTCGGCCTTTGGTCTGCACTAGGTATTCACGACACGTCTTCAGTAGTCGGGGCTGCGGCAAGTTACGGTGAAGAGTCACTGAAAATTGCAACAACCACCAAATTGGCTCGCGCTTTGTGGATCATTCCTTTAGTCTTTTTAGCTGGGTTCGCGTTTAGGCATGAGTCTACTGCCGCCAAGTTCCCGTTGTTTATTCTCTTTTTCTTAGCGGCTAGCCTAATAGTTTCATTCGTTCCATATGTGAATCAAATTTCGGAATATACGACTTTTATCGCCAAACGAGGCATGGCAATCAGTCTGTTTTTAATTGGTGCCGGCTTTAGCAAACAAACGCTTCAGGAAGTGAAATTTAATGCCTTATGGCAAGGTATAATACTCTGGATTGCGGTATCATGCGTGTCACTATGGTTGATAAAAGTGCTTTAAAGATCTTCTAAATCTCATGTTCAGAAAATCTGTCATTCCAACTATAGCGGCCAAAGCAATTTTTAGTCAGGGTTCTCACGACAATGATTGTGCAGTCCGCTAGAAATTTCTCCATCCTGGTTCAGCCTGATCGGAGCCTGATGGTTCGAGATGACGAATCACACTATAAAAGGAAAAAACATGCAACAGAGTATCCAGTCAACTCTGGGTGTTTCACCAATTGATCGACATGCCGAGATTCGCCAAAACCAAAGTGAGTTAAACAGTATTCGCTCGAGTGAACAAAGCGAATTTCTCATTTGGATTAAGGGTAGAATTTTATTTGATAGGCCCGACTCCCTATTCTTTTCATACCAGCAAGTTTCAGCGCTAGCTACAAAACTTCCTGAGCCAATATATTTAGGAAAAAACTTTGAGAAGCACTTTTTCGCCTATCAGCTTTTTGAACTTCCGGAAGCGTACACTGAGTCAAACTTAACCGACTTAAGAAGTATCAGTCTGATCGCGGATGAAGAGGAATTGGGTTTACTATTTCATTCCCAAGGGTTGTTTAATTGGCACAGAAACCACAAGTACTGCGCAGCCTGCGGTTGTAAAACTGAAATAGGCAACGCAGGGCATTCTAGAAAATGCCAAAACGAAGAATGTAATAAAGACCACTTTCCTAGAATTGACCCAGCCGTCATTTTTACCATCAGTGATAATTCGCAGAATAAAGATAGATTGCTCTTGGCCAGACAAGCGGCATGGGATGAAGGCAGATACTCTGTAATCGCTGGTTTTGTGGAGCCAGGAGAATCTTTGGAAAATGCTGTGATTAGAGAAACATATGAAGAAGTCGGGTTAAAACTCAAATCTGCGAGCTATGTTGCTTCACAACCGTGGCCATTCCCTTCCTCAATGATGGTTGGTTTTGAGGCTGTAACAGATACCAATGAAATAACTCTTATTGATAATGAGCTTGAACACGCTATGTGGATAAGCGCCGACGAAATGATTGAGGAAATTGAATCAGGAAAACTTAAACTCCCCTTTTCAGTCTCTATTTCTTGGCATTTAATTGATCGGTGGTTTCATCAACAAACAGGCCGCTCATTGGCGACAGTAACCCCGAAAGACGAAATATAAAGTTTTAAAATGAAACTAGTCGATAACATTAAAAACCAATTCAAAGATAAACCAACTTTAAGAAAGGTTATAAGCTGGCTCTTTCAACTAGTTTTGTTTGTCGTAATTTTTAAAGTCGCTAGCTGGTGGCAACAAAAAGATATGCTGCCTTCGGACGAATCTAGCTTGGCTCCATCTTTCACGTTACCCAGTATAACTGGTGATGTTATCAATTTCTCAACAAATAGAACTTCCCAGCAGGCTAAACAAACCCTACTTTATTTTTTCGCGCCTTGGTGTACAGTATGCCACTACTCAGTAGGCAGTCTACAATCGATTAAAGATAAAAGTTCGGAAGAAGAATTGTCTATTTTCATGATAGCCCTGGATTGGAAGTCAAAGCATGAAGTCGAAGACTTCTTATCTAAACACGAGCTAGACATTCCGGTTTTGTTAGGGACAAATAAGACTTTAAAGGATTATAAAATTAAAGGGTTCCCTAGCTATTATCTGATTTCAGACTCGGGAGAAATAGTGGCAAAAGATATGGGATTCACAACTCAACTGGGGATCAAGTCTCGGATTCTGTTAAACTGAACCAGGATAAACTAACACTGGGGAAATTTTAGTTTTTTCATATTGTCTTTGCGTTTAGTTGAATAATCACGTTTCTATTCAATCTTCCAATTCTTGTTGGCACCCAATACAGTAAATAGATTCAGGTTTTACCATAAGTCTCTTGATTCCAATTTCTTCCCCGCATTCTTCGCACACTCCAAAATCATCACAGTCAATTCTACTTAAAACTGACTCTAGCAAATGTTTCTCTTGCTTCGCTCTACCTAGACTAGCTTGCGCCATTTTCTGTTGTTGAATAGCGTCAATACGAGATACTCTACCTGCAAGAGCTTGATCCAACTCAACAGTTTCACTGGATTGGCTAGCTAAGTTAATTTGCTCGACTAAATCAGTTAGAGCCTCTTCAATATGTTTTTCGAGCTTTCGTTTTTGCGCAGTTGAAATTGGCATGAAGAAATTCCTCTCCAAAGAAAGCTTTAAAATATACCTACTAACTCAGAAAATTAAAACAGTAGATTTATTTTTGAAAGACCGAGTGCCAACTTAAGCCATTGGTACTCGGTCTCCTAATAGGAATGATCAACTGAATTCTCTATATATTTAAGCCCGTATACTCTCGAAATTCTGTTCGAGGAGTTTGGAGTAGTTGCGGACAAGAATTAATTGACTTTTTCGAACAACAAAACGAACCGGCTAGTGTTACGCTTTAATTCCTTAGCAAACGCACTCACATTAAGCGGATCTTTTTCATTTTCCAACAAATTAGACTGACTGATAAGTTTGAATCCATACTTTTGCATATCCTTGATCACAAACGCTTTCTCAATGCGGTGCAGGCTATTGGCGACTGACTTACCACTTCCCTCAGCAGCCTGGTGATCAATAACCAGTACTTTTCCCTTAGATTTAAGAGCTTTACTCAACTGCGGAACTATTTTATCTGGTGTTACGTCCCACTGCTCATTATTAGTCAGATATAAATCGTGATATCCCATTATAAAGAATGCTTTATCAAACCGCCCTTTTCCCAGTTTAAGATCGTCGGCTTCACTCATCAGCCGCTGCAAATTCTGGGGCTTATTAAGCTTAAAACGGCTTTTTAGCTCTTTATCAACATAAGGCATATAAGCTTGATTATTGTGTAGTACAACTTTACCTTTTTCACCAACTGCTTGGCTCAGTAATTGGCTGTAATAGCCCCCACCACCGAGTAAGTCGAGTATTTTGTCTCCTTTGGAAACCTCGGCAAAATTAATAATCTCCAGTGGTTTACTACGTTGGTCTCTTTGCAAATCGGCTTCACTACGACCTTCAAGTTTAACGGAACCACCCCAAACACTAGTTGATACTGTTAGCGCGAATAGAAGCCCTAAAGATTTGACTCTCATTGATATCCTCCGACATATGAACCAATTTAATATAACCGAGATTCAAAGAGAAAGCGGTAATAAAATGGTTGAATTTTGCTATGTCTAGCCCTTTAAGTTCCGCCACAGTATTTTAAATGCAAATATCTTCTAATAGCTCGACCTATAAAATTCAATAGGCTAACATTACGATTAAAATAACGAGAAACTGTAATTGACGTGCCTAGAAACAAAAATATTATTTTAATTTGCGTGATTTTGCTGATTTCAGCTTCAACTTGCCTCAGGGGAAAATCAAGCCAACAACCCGAACAGGTAAGACCAAAAATCAACATCGAAAACTGCAACCTAATTTTAGGCTGGGGCAGCTGGCCACCTTATCAATGGGGCAACAACGGCAATTCACCTAGAGGCCTTCAAATTTCATTAGTCAAACAAATAGCCAAGCAAGCAAATTGCAAACTCTCCTTCGTAAAGCAGTCCTTTAGTGAAAACATTGAAGCAGTAAAGAACGGCACTGTTGATTTTATAATGGATACCTCTATAACCGATTATCGAAAGGAGTTTGGACTGTTTACCATCCCTTACCGATTCGAAGCGATGGTTCTTTATGTTAAACCTCAATTCATCCAATACTGCAAGAAAGGGAATATTAATGATGTTTTAGGGAGCGGTATTAAGATAGGTGTGAACCGCGGGAACATATATGGAGAAGAAGTTTCTAAAGTTCAGAACGACGCAAAGTTTAGAAATAACTTTATAGACTCAGCAACTAATGATGGATTATTTGAGTTGTTTAAATCAGGCGAAATTGATGGATTTTTTGAAGACCCGACGGTTATGGCATACAACTTAAGAAAAAAAGATATGTTAAAGCAGCTGCAGGCATGTAAAGTTACCCAAAACTCCGCGACCGTCTCATTTTTGTTTAGTAAAAAAACAACTGACGAAAAATTTATTACCCATTTCAATCAAGCAATAGAAAAGGTAAAACAAACCAAAACTTATCGTGAACTTTGGTCTTGGTAGATCCTAGGTCAGGCAGAAGGGATATGGAACTCCTACTCAATCGTTAAAGGCTCCATCCTCAGTGGAACATAGATAAAACTCAGCATCGAGTGAAAACTTTCGCCTATACTGAGTTTCAATTTCTTGTTTAACAACTTCAATCAAGCTCTCTGGAATTAAACATACAACACATCCTCCAAACCCACCTCCGGTCATTCTTGCCCCACCTTTATCGCCGACAATTTTTTTCACTATCTCTACGATATAATCAGTTTGCTCACAACTTACCTGGAAGTCGGTTTTTAGCGAATCGTGCGAGTCATACATTAACTGACTAATTTTTTCATTGTCACTATTTTGAAAAGCCTTGACCATATCTAAAACTCGTTTAGATTCCGTAAGCACATGGTACGCTCGCTTGTAATGAATCGGATCCAGCTTGTTCCTACTCTCTTGTAAGTCTGCAAGTTTCAACTGTCTCAAACTCAAAATATCAAATCGCTCGGCAACTTGTTCGCACTCGGTTCGCCTCAAGTTATATTCACTATCGACTAAGCCTCTCGGTACATTTGAGTTAATAACCAAGAGGGATAAATCCTGCGGGATCTGGATATTCTCTATTTGCAGATTTTCACAATCAATTAGTAAAGCAGTCCCTTTTTTACCTTTTGCGGAAATAAGTTGATCCATAATGCCGCATTTACAGCCTACAAAATCATTTTCTGCAGCCTGCCCCATTAGCGCTGCTTTGACCCCATCCAGCTCAAGTCCAAACAATAGTGAAAATGTTTTTAAGATAGCCATTTCAAAAGAGGCGGAAGAACTCAATCCTGCACCTCTAGGAATGTTTCCAGAAACAACCAAGTTAGCCCCGTAATCAATATCAAAATAGTTAAGTAATTGTTGTATTGTTCCTTTAACATAATTACTCCAACAATTTCTATTATCGCGAGTGATATTATCAAGTGAGAATTCGACTTCCTCAAAATCGAAATCGGCAGCTACCACAACAAACTTGTTGTCATCACGCTTGTTCGCGGCGATATGAGTGCCAAAATTAATTGCTGCCGGTAAAACGAATCCTTGATTATAATCCGTGTGGTCGCCAATTATATTTACTCTGCCAGGTGCATTACATATGGTTTGCGGAGAAGATTGATATACTCTTTCAAAGTCGCTGATAAGCTTTTCTTTTCTATCTAACATTGTTCTTCTCGCTATAAGCTATACCTTCCTGATAATGGATAGATTCTTGCTGAGCTAATTTTTCCGCCGCTTGTTCAGGTGTGATATCTCGCTGTGCCTCTGCCAACATTTCGTAACCAACCATAAACTTTCTAATTGAAGCAGATCTCAGTAATGGCGGGTAAAAGTGTGCGTGTAGAGTCCATTCTGGATGATCTTTCTGATCAAAAGGCGCGCCTTGCCAACCCATCGAATAAGGAAATGAGCACCGAAACAAATTGTCGTATTTGCAAGTTAACAGCTTAAGAATTTGCGATAGGGACTTTGATTGTGTTAATGATAAATCCGTAATTCGTTGTACTGGAAACTTCGCAATGAGTAGTGTTTCAAACGGCCACTTAGCCCAAAAAGGAACCACGACTATCCAATCTCGATTTTCACATACGATTCTTTCGCTTAAGCCTTGTTCTTTTCTTACATAATCCAATAACAAACTGGAACCGTTACGTTCATAGTATTGAGTTAATTGTTCTTGCTTTCGAGTAACTAACGACGGTAGACAATTTTGTGCCCAAACTTGCCCATGAGGATGAGGATTGGAACACCCCATAACCTCCCCTTTATTTTCGAAAACCTGCACCCAATGATACCGGTTACCCAATTCAGCAGACTCAGATTTCCAGGTGTTGATAACTTCCAGAATTTCTCGGAGGGAAAGTAATGGCAGGCTCTTACTATGGTGCGGAGAAAAGCAAATTACTTTGCTTTCGCCTTTAACCGACTTACAACCTAATAATTCATCTGGGTCTTCAAATTCAGGAACATCCTGGCTAAGAGCCGCGAAGTCATTACTGAATACAAAAGTCGACTCGTACTCCGGATTTGTTTTCCCACTCGCCCGGGCATTTCCGGAGCAAAGGTAGCAATCTGGGTCATATTCAACCAGTTTTGTTCTTTCAGAAACCTCTAGTTGTCCTTGCCAAGGGCGTTTAGCCCTGTGAGGAGACACCAATATCCATTCGTCTTGCAACGGATTATATCGGCGATGGGGGTACTGATTTTTATCTAATATAGAGGGCATGTTAGTTTTTCAGCCGTGTAGCTGACTAATTTGTCAGGCGCGCAATAATGATATAATATACAATATCACTTTATTTTAAAAGCCTAGACCTGAATAAAAATTCGCGTTATCGAAATAAAATCTTTGATCAACTCGAAAAAAATGGACAAAAAAGCCGGCTTTAGCTATTCCACCTACCCATTTTTTATAATGTTGTACAGGTTAGTTTTTTAACGATTTATTGGATTGGCAATTAACAAGAAGTTTACTAGTATTAAGAGAAATCAGCTTCACCTAAAACTGATAACTAATGGAAAAATTTCGCGATTTACTCAGTTCAGAATTACGGCTTATAGCATTATTAAGTCCTCCTCAAATAAATTCAATACAGGTTTCAGAAGCACAATCATTACTTGAAAAAAAAATCGATCACTCATTATTTAGAGCCTTACTTGAACAACACCGAGTTTGGCCTTGTGTTTATCTCAATATCAATTCATTTTTTTCACAATACTTTCCCAAAGAAACTCTTGCCTATCTCAAAGAAAAATATCAACAGAATGTGTCTTGGCGAATGCATCAGTTTCGCATAGAATCCAAATTGCTTGCAGCTTTTAAAGAAGCCCAGATCCCCCTTTCATCGTTCAAAGGAAATCTACTAGCCAAAAAACTTTATGGTGATATTGCTAAAAGACATTCACATGATATTGATTTGGTAACAAAACCTGAATATTTAAGCCAAGCAAATGAAATACTCAATCAGCAAGGCTTTAGATGCGATGCTTATGATGAATTCAGCCAAGAACAACTTAGTCTGTACTTTAGCTCGCAAAAAGACTTGAGTTATATTAATGACAACGGTTTTTTGATCGAGCTGCATATAAGACTTACGGACCGACCTTCACTGCTATCAGAGGAATTTATTAATCAACTGCTAAGTTCTGAACCAACAGCAAAAAACTATTCTGATTATGAATTTGTTTACCTTTGCTGGCACAGTGCACAGAATCTGCACTTCCGCTTAAAATGGTTGCTTGATATTGCACTGTACATCCAACGCAACACTAACAAAGATAGAGAATTCCATAACAGAATTTGGACACTTGCCCGAAAAATGAAAGCTGAAAGGCATGTTGCTATAAGTTGGATACTATCTGATTCCCTTTATAGCTTGAATATCTCGAAATCGCTGCCAGAATTTTTCCTTACTGACAAAACCACAATACAACTTGTTGAGAAATCCATTTTAACGATGGAAAACGACGAGAAAGGGAAATCCTTACAGTACTGGATATTTTGGCGTATGCGCGAGTTTGCTTTTTATCCGGGGATAACTAATAAGCTTTCAATACTCGTTCACATGCTGTTTAACCCATGCGGTGTAGATATAAAAAGGATGTCAAAGGTCCCAGACTCATTGTCATTTTTTCACTACTTGCTTCGGCCCTATTTTGTGGTTCAACGAATATTGAAAGAAATTATCTAGAAGATAATATTCACTAGTTTTCATTGATGTAGGCCGACTACTTATTCAAAGCTTGAGTACCATATATGAGCTTATATAAAAATAACTTACCCGACAGTAGCCATCTGCTAACCGTCCTCAACTGTCAAAACATAGATAGTCTAACAGCTCGCTTACAGCTAGAGAAGAACTGGGTACCTCACGTCAATAAAAGTGCTTATCTCGGAGAATGGGATGTAATACCGCTACGTTGTATTAGTGAACACCAGTTCTCTCACTCTATACTGCAATGCTTTACCCACCATAGTGCAACCTCAAAAGAAGACTGGAAAGATCTACCGTTAATGAACCAATATTCTGAAATCAAAGAAATTCTCGATAAGTTACTTTGCCCTATCAAATCAGTACGGTTTATGCGTTTACGTGCCGGAGCAAAAATCTTACCGCACCGCGACAAAGGAGTCTGCCTGAAATATGGAGAAGCGAGACTACACGTTCCTATCACTTCGACACCCCAGGTAAACTTTTTTGTATCAAAAAACAAAGTTTTAATGAATCCCGGAGAACTATGGTATATCGATGCAAACCAACAACACTCGGTAGAAAATAATAGTACTACCGATCGTATACATTTGGTCATAGATTGTATTAGCAATAATTGGTTGATCGAGCAAGTCACTAATAAGCAACACGGCTAAAAGCCAGATCGGCAAAAAGCAAAGTGCTACCTAAAAAATTAAGACAAACTATTAATTAATAATACAAAAATCAAATTTTTTCTGAGATTTTCTTTACTTCGCCCAATCTGCTGATACATTTAAATAGATAAAAGAAATTTGTATTATTCAATGATGAAACTCCAATATTAAACAGTCAAATGAGAGGCAAAAATGGAAAATTTTAACTATCAAACATTAAAGTCGATGCAAGGAGAAAAGTTAACTCTACAGAATACCGATGATTCTCAAATTGAGTTAACGATCGATGAAATTAGTGCAAGTCAAGCGCATGATGAAAAGCGAGAGGCTTTTTCTGTTTTACTCATTGGGAATAAAGAACAACCTATTGCTCAGGGAACCTATCAGGTAAAGCACGATAACTTTGGAGAGGTTTCACTATTTATGAGCCCTAACAGTGAAACAGAATATGAAATTATTATCAATCGGGAATTGAAAGAATAATTCTACGTACGATTTATATGCTTCTGGCAAACAAAGCAGGACCTTATCCGCCTGCTTTGTTTAAACTACAAGACTCTAATTGGAAACAATTATATTGTTGACACTTCCCTCGGCTTCCACTCCATTAATAGATAGACTTCGTCATGGGCTCCTTTTAATTCAAACCCTAATCTCTCATATAGGCGGCGCGCGGGATTGTGTCGTTCAACATGAATCGTTACCGGCACTTTGAGTTTTTCAGCCTCCAAAAATAAGTTACTTAGCAAATAACTTCCCAGGCCAAGTTGCCTGAACGCAGGCATTAAGGCAATATCAACAATACGAATTTCTTTATCCCAATAATCTACAAAAAGACGTCCCACCCGCTGCTCTGAAACGTAAATAACGTAAAAATGCTCGGTTCTATAGCCATTACAATAGTGGCTATGCTGAGCAGTAAACTGACCTTTTATAAATGACTGCTTCTCTTCGTCGCTAAAATCAGACATGGCAAGCTCAGGCTCTCTAATAGAAGCATAAAGTGCTTCCAGGAAACCGAGATCGTCATCTTTAAACCTTCTTAGTGAAATTTTTTCTCGCCAAGAAACAACTTCTGTCATTGTTTTATAATTCCATATAATTAAGAGAAACCCATACCGAATCTTAAATTAGTTTCTAGAAGGATAGGTACCAGCAAGGGCAATACAAAAATGCATAACCAGTGAAGGTTGTCGATTTTCATGAAATTCAGTTCCACCCGAAGTAGCAAGCGAAGCCGATGCCATTGACTCAAGGTTAGTTTCAGTTCTGATATACTGCTCTACACCAAGATTTAGATCTGTAGCCGGAAACAAACTACTATCTGGCGTATCTGAAGTTCCCAGACGTCGAACACCTGCAACGTCATGTTGGTGAATCGGCAAATTACGTTCACCCAGAACTACCGTATCGCTGCCAGTTTTTTCGCCCAGATATCGGCTGGTAAGCCCCGGCCCTAGCCCTGGATGCATCGGTGCTCTTCCTTGTAAATTAGGCAAGCCAACTGAGGTGCGCCCGTCCCCGCCATAGGTCACACCTAGAATCGAAAATAATGCGGTGTTCTGGCTAATAGGTAATAATTGGCCATCACAACTAGCCCAGAATCTGGGTGCAAAAGTATAGGGAAAAATTTTAATTTCACCGATGAATGGATCAGCCATTTTATGCTCCTCTAATTTCGAGATGGGTAGGTGCCAAAAAGCGAAATAATAAAATTGACGCAAAGCGACGGCATCATATTATTATGTGCTACATCTGCGCCAGTATCTCCTACTGTCGCCGGCGAAAAGTTAGTGACTCTGCCATTTTCAAAAGCATGATAAAACAACGTCTCTTGTTTTCCCAATACCCTTCCAACTGGCACAGTTGAACTAGCTTGATCGCGAGAAGCTTGCAATGGGTGATTATGACGAGGTATTTGATCTAGACTAAGTGGCACGGTTTCACGCCCGTAGCGCACACCAATAGGACGAGGAGTTAATCCCGCTCCTTGACCAAAGTTTATCGGTACCCTTCCCCGTAAATCGGGCAAGCCAAAAGTTGTACGACCATCACCACCATAGATTGTGCCAAGTAAAGAAAATAATGCATCGTTTTGGCTAACAGCGAGTAGTTGACCATCGCAAAGCGCCCATTGACGAGGCGCATAGTTACCGCCAAACATTCTAATTTCACCAATAAATGGTTCCATCAGGTTCTCCTTAGTTAATTACGAGATGGGAATATCCCTTTTAGTGCAATAGAAAAATTTACCGCTAAAGTTGGCTGGCAGTTTTCGTGCGGCTGGCCACCTCCTGCCTGCGTACAAGTTTGGTCAGACAGCTCTGTTAAATTAGCAGCAGCTGTATAAACTGATCCTGTAGCTTGTGCGAAAGAGTCGACCTGGTCTTTGCTGAGATTGCTCGACGTTGCGAGATCGGTAGAAGCTTTAAAGGCATGTGTATGCCTAGGCATTTCCCCCATATCCAATGTCACTGTTTCAACACCGTACTTAGTCCCTTGAGGAAAACCAGTTTGAAGATGAACCGGTACTCTTCCGCGTAAATCAGGTAGCGCAAAATTATTCCGCCCGTCACCGCCATACATAGTTCCTATCAAAGCGTAAAGCGCTTGGTTTTGGGTAATGGGTAAAGTCTCGCCTGTGCAAAGCGCCCAGTTTTTTGGGGGATAATTAAACCCGAATAAGCTCACTTCTCCGAGAAAAGGTTCTGCCATGATATTATTCCTTGTCTGAATTTTTTAAACATTGCCGACAACTAAAAATTGCGACCACTCTTTAACTTTACTGACCATTACCAACAGGCTTTTGTATACCTTAGATAGACTACTTGGCTTAATTGTTCACAATGACTTTATCGCTATTCAACTTACCGAAAAAAGAAGTCTAACTTATAGTTTTTTTTAAACTAGTACACTAATTAAAATAAAGCCAAGAAATCGAGGTTAAATATTTAAGATAAGAAAATAAAATAGTATTAAGAGATATTTAATTTTCATTATTTATGCTGCTAAATACTTTTTCCTTAACGCAAGTTAATCAAATATGCCGTCTTCAATATTTCCTTCTATACTTAATTTTAAAATTTGTCTTAGCATAAAAAGGAAATAACAATGACAAACATTAATATTGATACTCGGGTAAAAAGAAATGACGAGGTTGTTGAAGCAATCATTGATGGTGAAACCGTCATGATGGATATAGAAAGTGGCAACTACTTCGGTTTAGATCTCGTAGCAACCCGTATCTGGCAAATCATCGAAAAACCTCTCACAATTCAAGATATTTGTTCCCAACTATTAACGGAGTACGACGTATCAGAAGAACAATGCCGACAAGACGTTATTGACTTTGTGAGTGAAATGTTCCAAGCACGAACAGTTTCGGTAGCCTAAGATAAGTAGGCTCAAGAATTATGCTATTCGTTCTGGTAAGAAAAATTCGAAGTGCCTGGAATCTCCCGTTAAGAGAAAAGCTTTGGCTAATTCTCTTATATCCTTTTAGCGGAATTGCCAGAGCGACTATCTTATTGCTACCTTTTCGTTGGATAGCGCCCTTTCTAGGTAAACATCATAACAACCATCAACTATGCTCTCTAACCACAGAAAAACAACTTAATCAGGCATGGCGAATAAGGCACATTATCAAGTTAATAGCCCGATATACGCCTTGGGATTCGAACTGTTTTGTACAAGTGGTGATGGCAAGGGCATTACTTGGTTGGTATAAAATTCCATATGTCATTCATTTTGGCGCTCGTCTAACCAAACAGCAAAACCGAGCTATGAAAGCCCACGCGTGGATAAAAGTAGGCTCTTGGATTATTACCGGTCGGCAGGGCCACCAATCTTTCGGGATTGTCGGATCTTATCTAGCCAGTTCAATATTAAAAATCCAGCCTTCCAAATAATTGAATGGCTAAACAACCTGGAGTAATTATTAATACTGGAAAATGAATATTTTTTTGCTAAAAACAATTTGGCATGGCTTTAAACAGTTCTTCTGTTTTTCACCCCGAAAACAGATCCTGATTCTGAGTCTGATGATCTTTCAAGGATTAACAGCCGGCATCGGCCTTCTCTTTATTATTCCATTACTGCAAATCATTGGTTTTGATATTGGCTTAATGAACACTGAAGGTATTGCAAATATCGCGAACTGGTTGTTTGAATATTTTAATCTGGAACTTAACTTACCCAATATCTTACTCTGCTATGTCTTAATTATTACAATGATTGCGACCTCGCGCTACCAGCTCACAGTACAAACAGCCTCAATTCAACAAAGTTACATAAACTTTCTTCGAAACCTTTTATACCGCAGTTTACTACAGAGTAATTGGCAGTTTATAGCGCAAAACCGCATGTCTGACTTTACTCATAGTTTGAGTGGCCAAATACAGGCGATAGGCCATTCTTCTAGCTTGATGTTAAACCTTATTAGCCAGCTCATACTAACAATTTTGATGCTCACACTAGCCATCATGCTATCCTGGAAACTGAGCATGCTCGCCATTGGTTTTACTGTGCTTCTCCTATCCATCCTGTTTCCGATTAATCGAATTATCTATAACTCTGGCAAGAAACAATTGATAAGCTTCAAAATGATTTTTCAAATTCTAACGGAACAACTAGCAAGCCTGAAGATGATTAAAAGTTACACCGGAGAAAACTATCATGCGGAAGAAATGCAACAGTTTAGCTCAGAGTTAGAATCTCAACAGCTAAAATTGGTTAAGATGAACGCAATGACACTATGGTTTTACATGGTCATTGCAGTAGTATCTTTTAGTCTGTTTTTTTACCTTTCGCAAACCGTGCTCGCGATCCCCATGGCTACCAGTTTACTGCTACTTGTTATATTTTCCCGACTACTTCCGCAAGTTTCCGGACTACAAAAAAACTACCAACAACTGGTTCATAAAGTTCCCGCTTTTTGCGATGTCAATCAAATGTTAAGAAAATGTATCAACGCTGCAGAGCCTGGAATGCCAGATATACCAGCTCTAAAATTGAACGAAATGATCCAGTTGAAAAAAGTCTCATACCGGTATCCTAACAAAAGACTTTCCGTGTTCGCAGATCTAAACCTCACTATTTGCAAAAATCAAACCACAGCCCTAGTCGGACCGTCAGGTTCAGGCAAATCAACTTTAGCTGACTTAATATCCGGTTTGCTAGAACCAGAAAATGGCCAAATATTTTGTGACGATGTTTTATTAGAAGATAATAACCGGCTTGCCTGGAGAAAAGCTATCGCTTACGTTACTCAAGATGTCTATTTATTTCATGATACAGTGCGACACAATCTAAGCTGGGTAACTCATGATGGTGTTTCTGAAGAATCTCTGTGGCAGGCGCTCAAACTTGCTTCTGCAGAAGATTTTGTTCGAAGCTTACCGGATGGGCTAGATACCATAATTGGGGACCGAGGCATGCACTTATCCGGTGGTGAGCGTCAACGCTTGGCCTTAGCCCGTGCACTACTCACGAAACCTCAACTGCTAATATTAGACGAAGCGACTAGCGCATTGGATCGGAACAACGAGCAAAAAGTTCTGCGAACCCTAAAACAACTAAAAGGCAAAATAACACTATTAATTATCGCCCACAACGAAACCACGATTCAACACGCGGACAAACGAGTTGAACTAGAAAAATATTCATCGAATGCAAACTCACAATCTAAAGCTATTCAGTGCTAGAGCCCTGTTGAGAAAATGGCCTCAAATTAAACGTCATATATTGATGAGAGAAGCCCCTCATGCAATCTTGAGCTGGCGTTATTTCTTGCCAATGCAAAATGAAATGGTCAAGCTTCACAAGAAAAATTTTATGAACGCCTGGCGGAAACTTCCAAGAATATACTGGGCCTTAATTGCAATATACAGCTACACCCTATGGTATTTGTTTTTTTGTTGGAAGCATATTTATAGAGCCTGGAAAAAACATCGTGCCATAGTATTTGAAAAGCAAAGAATCGCGCCAAATCGCCAGCTTGCCCACCTCGTGAGCTTAGCTGTACTACACACTATCCCCCCTCACTTTTACTATCAGTACCGCTTATTCCGCTTTCCCGAAAAACGCTGGCTTGACTTTGTGTATACTCATGAACTTCCCCACTGGCACCTTATGCTGTCCCCAAACATTAGCCCTCGAAGCCAGCATTTGATGACCAACAAATTAGACTTTGCTGCCGAGATGAAAAGACTCGGCATTCCAGTAGTCGAAACGGCAGGCGTACTGTCTCGGGGAACAAAATCGCGTCGTGAGCTGATATTTAATCGTGAATCAAAATTTATTAAACCCATATGCGGTAGTCGTAAACAAGGGTGCTATCAACTGCAATACCTGGAAAAGGAAGATAGCTATCAGTTAAAAGGAGAAGACGTTAATAGCTTATCGGATCGCACCAAAATACTCGATTTCATAGAAGAAAATATGGAAAAAGAACCGTTACTACTACAACCCTTATTAACTAACCATCCAGCTCTTTTTAAACAAAGCCAATGTGAAGCATTAATAACAATCAGACTAGTAACTAGTCTTGCAGGCAGTGAACCAGAGATTCTGTCTGCTGTCTTGGAAGTACCAGTAAGAAATGAATGTAGTAGGGTAAATATTTATCATATTGATGAACTGACAGGTAAACTGAAGAGAGCAGAATGCCTTCTATACGATATCCTGGCAGAAGAAAATAGAAGAGTCAATTTTGAAAGCTTTCAGCTTCCGCTATGGAACGAAATTAGAATTTCGGCCATAAATTCTCACAAAGCCTTTAAAGACATCCAAGCAATCGGATGGGATCTAGCAATAACCGATCGAGGTGTAAAGCTACTGGAAGGAAATGTTAATTGGGGTGTTTCAGCTCATATTTAGGTGAAACAGAGCCAGCTACGAAGGCCCAATTGTATCACCAAACTCGCCTGGATTAAACGTATCTTTCGCCTCAGTATTTTGAGTTGAGAAAGTTTTTAACAAAGGCCTGTTCCATGATTTTTTTTCTTTATCAGAAAGCGAATTTGCTTGAAGGCCATCTTGTTCATTTCTATTATCGATACTCATTTCACATTCTCCTTAGAAATTGCAATTATTAAATAAGTTAACCCACAAAGTCTGCTATTACCAATCTCCTCGATATTAGCATTTAAAAATTATAGTTATGAAAGTTACTAAAAACAAATCTATTAACACTCTCTCGATAAAACAGATGAGCCTACTCTAAAAAACTAATAACTCACATGCCCCATAACGGCAAAACGGCAGGAACCAAAGCCTGGCTTCAGCAACTTCACAGGCGTTACTCCGTGATAAAACCAGGACGGAAAAAATACAATTTGATTATCAACCGGTTTATATCGAGTATAATGGCTTTGTCTGAATAAGTGATTTTCCTTGATACAATTAGAGTCGAAGAGAACTAAATCACCACCATCATAAGGCTTGGGTGAAGCGTGAAAATAGTATACCCAACTGATAACTCGTGATGAGTTTCTTTGTTTAAAGAAACCATCTTGATGAACTCTAAAAAAACCACCATCGCCATAAGCGGTTAATTTCACCTCAATATTTTTAATCGTCTTTTTGGGTATCAATAGATGGTTAAATAGTTTGTCACTTAGCTCCCTAACTCTATTTCGAAAACTCTGCTTTTCGTTTCGTCGTAAAAATAAAACCTTACTACTACGGTTTTGAAATTGATAGTCTACCTTCTCTCCATTACCATAAGAGACTCCAGAATCAGTAAAATCCTCGACAGAATTCAAAGCCCTTTCCCAGAAATAATCTCTTTGACTATCATCTAAGAACTGATCACAAATCATAAAAGGCGCTGGCTGAATCTCGTTTTTGTTGTAAACTCGCGAAATCAATTCTTTTTGATTAAACAATTTATCATGATAAACAGCTAGCTGGTTGCTAGGAGAAAATTTAGCCCATTGTTTGGCTACTTGCGCAGCTTGTTCTAACTCCCCAGAACGTCGATAGACGTCCAGCATCAACTGATAAAGTTTATCATTCGGTGATAGCAACAGTTTTGATTCTATCTGCTCAATCATTTGCAACTTGATGTCAGCATTATCAAATGAAAGGACGGGCTCAGGAAACTGATAGATATCACTCACGTCAGTAACTCTTGGATGTTGTTCAGAATTAACAGTATTCGTTGAATTTTCGAAGCTTTTCATAGTTTTCCCTACAATGTTGGTTGCAAACCTTCCTAATAGCTAATTTTCCTTGATTCATAATGGTAGGTTTTTCATCTTCTGACATCCGTTTTCGTCTTTTCCCTGATTTGGCATCGATATCGCAGCAAGCTAGCATCTTCCTATTAGACTTGGGATGGGCATAGCCAAACATTGTACAAATACTATTTACGGCTGCCATCTCATCACAAAATAACTGCTCATACTCAACCAAATGATGTTGACTGACTTCTAAACCATCATCGACCGACCGATTTAAATGATTTAAATCATTTAACAGGTTTTGAAAATACCAATCGAGCGTCTTCGCTGCCAACTCATAAACTGAGGATGGAATATCCTTATTGCTCCATCCCGTCAGTTCTTTAATAAAACCAGCCCTCAACCAACCAGCTGGTTTCTTTTCTAATGAATCAATGATCGCGACAGGATTGCGGAATAAGTACAACCATGGCACCGCCGGAAGTTGTTTTAAGATATAATCCAAATGTAATGAACAATGGCTGGTAAACTTAATAACGCAACCTTTTCCTAAGTAATTGGCATATCGACTATAACTATTCACCACAACATAAAATAATTGTTTTCTCTGCTCTTCGGTAATGCTTTTGTCAACAAGCAATTTATTGAGTACTTCACTTTCTCGAATAACATAGCAGTCTGGAAGCGTGTCC
>JAPHTP010000132.1 GCA_026196875.1 Kangiellaceae bacterium | reverse complement strand
TACCTTTTTTGCCTTTTTTACCTTCGCCACACTTGCCTTCGCCGCATTTGCCGTCGCCATCACCGGCAATGGTTTGGATTTGGTCATTCTTAGCGAAAGGATTAGCTTCTGCTGAAGCTACATTCGCGTACATAGTGGCCATAAAGAAAGCCCCGACCAGTGCTACAATCTTAGATAGTTTTTTCATGAGAGTTTTGCTCCTAGTTAAAAAATGAACCCAAAACGGGCTAATTACCTGATAAAGTTAGGTACCTTTTAGAGTTCGCTATTTTCTAAATGTTACACCTGTAAGTTGAGAAAATTTACCAACCGAATGTCAGGTATTCCTTCTTCAAACAGCCAATATTTATCAACATTAAGATTCACTATATTATTGATTTTATTTGCTTTTTGAGATTTAACATCGCCAGATGCGCAATCTCACTGCCTAAGATGCACTAGCTCATTTGCATTTGCAACCGCATTTTGTGCAATTCGTCACAAATAAGCATCAGATAGTCGTATTTTCAATAATATTGAACAATATAGTCCTTTTTGTCTTAACAGCGTTGCCTTTGCTAAAGATTGTCTTGCTATTGGCCGATATACTATCTATTGGAGCGACTAAAACATTGCTATTGAGCCTTTTACCATTCCATACAACATAAATTCTCCAGTTATAAGTGAAGAACTATAAGTGAAGCTACAGATTACCGATTCGGATAAGCTATCTAGCCTAAACTCACGCTCTACTCCGCTAGATATGGAAGTGGCGGGCAAATTACTAGATAAACCGTTGCAGATTGAGTCAGTTTTAATGAAGTCCAATCGATTAACCCAAATCACGCTGTTAACTCCACAGTCTTCAAATTCAACAGCGAAAACGGCTGATATTCCTAAAAACCTGTTGTTGGAATTATCACAGTCGCAACTAACAAAATTACTTAGCGGTAGCCAACAAATTGTACTCAACCGTATTGGAAACACTATCCAACTTAAAACCACCGTACCAATTTCGAATCAAAACCAATCGTCTCAACCACTGATACAAACTCTAGCTTTCACTAAAGTTGTAGCAGTAGATAAGCAGACTGTTTTGTTAGCAAACCTAATAAATAAGGGTGAGTTAGCCGGACGGAGCGAATCATCTAATGCTCTGTCGTCCACTCAAAACAATCTATCAAACGACAAGGTAAGAGCAAATGAGCTAAGACAACCGCCACCAACGTCTTTACTCAAGGGGTCAACACACTCAACAAAAGCAAATACGGGCCAGCCAAATGAACATACACAGCAGCTAATTTCTCAAGCCTTAAAAGCAATTCTAAAAAATGATACAGGGTCGGCTAACTCAACTGTTGCTAAGCACTTTAATCAGCTAAATGAGAATACGCACTTATTGGCTCAGCGGATATTAGGACTCTCTAAAAATGAGGCTCCAAATACTTTATATTCGAATTTTAAACTTAACGACTCTGTAACTCTGCTAAAAGAACTGGTCCAGGCAAACTATTTGCCGATTAATAATAAATTAGCGGCCGGGTTAAGGTCACTCTTAAATTTACTCAATTCGTTTCAACAAATCCAAGCAATAGCTAACCCATCAGATAAAAAAGCGAGCGTTTCTATCCAAAACCGCTTACTTCAAAGTGGGAATTTTATGGAGTCTAACTTAGCACAAGCCCCGGTTAAACGAACTCCCCCCCAAAGCACTTCGACGATAAATCAAGTTAGTCAAACTTACGTGGATTCAGCTCAGTCGAAACAAGTTAATTTGCCTAATTCCAGGACTTCTTCTCAACCACTAGATTTAAAATTCATCCTTAAAGATTTTTATCAACATAGCAAACACTTCGGGCAATTTATTGAGCAAAACAACAAACTAACACCATTAATCCAAAAGCTTGCCCAGAGTCCATTATTGCAGAGTGCTCTTAATCAGGTTTTGGCAAAAAACTCTGTTAATACTTCTCATAATTCTAATCTGAATTTAGCCGCTTCGACGCTTGTTCTATCCCATTCAACTTCGGAATCACAGAACACCAATTCTAAACTTGTACAAACCAACATAGTCCCGTTAAATCAGCTGACAAACTTAACTTCCAATTTACCGAACTTGACCCAAAACCTTAATTTTTCAGCGCGTACTATAGAACTCTTAGGCCACTATGTTAACTGGCTCCAGCTTAAACCGTCCCATAACAAAGCTAAACTAAATAACAATCAACAGTTGGATATCCAAGCTTACAAAGAGTTGCTCGGTAACTTACACAAATCAAGCGAGGCAATGCTGCAACGTATCGAAACCAATCAACTACTATCCGCACGTGCCGCTAATATGGGATTAATTCAATATTTGGTAGATTTGCCAATCCACCATAACTCTCATATCGATTCATTTGAGATGTTATTCGACGGGAAAAATTCCAAACGAAATTTGAAATCCTGTCGCCAATGGAAGGTAACGATTCGATTCGAATTAGAACCTCTTGGCCCCGTATTTGCCAGAGTTTCACTTAACGACGAACGCATCACAACTGATTTTTATGCCAAACAAAAATCTACTTCAGATTTGATCAACCAACACCTGGATAAATTGCACAATAGCCTGTTGGGCGCAGGGTTAGATATAGAACGCTTAGGTGGACAGCAAGGATTAGTCCCCGAACAACTCGCAGCTGAAGAGTTAGCGAAGGCGACTGAAGAAAAAGTAGATATCCGCATATGAACGAAAATAATTCCGACATTACTCGCGCGGCAGCACTTAAATATGATGGTCAAAATGCACCAACTGTAGTCGCTAAAGGCTATGGCGAAGTTGCACGCCAAATGATTGAGATAGCCGAACAAAACGAAGTACACATCCATAATGACCCGGTGTTACTAGAGGTCTTGAGCAAACTTGAGCTGGGTGATGAAATCCCCGAACAGCTTTATCTCGCTGTAGCCAAAATAATTGCCTTCGCTTATTTCATTCAAGGAAAACACCCGGAATACCATCATGCAAGTCAAGACTCACCACAAATAGCCCTTCCTGGAAGCAACTCTGATCAGGATAGTCAAAAGTCGTAATCAACCGCTAACTTGTTAATAAAGCATCGCAGCACAATCATCGAGTCTGATACCTGGACAACGGTTGACATCCCCATAGTTAAAAATAGGGATGATTCAAAAATAGTGCCTATAATTAAATTAGCATAAAAATAACTCGTATTTGTGAATGCAAAAGCAGTCTTCCGACATCAAAGACAATGATTATAAAGATATTGTCCAGATAAAAGCTTTAAGGCGCCTATTTGCGCTAGCAGCGCTGTGCTTTGCCCTACTCTTGTTTATTCAGGCCGTATCAATCAGTCGGATTCAATATAACTATCAAAAAGAGCTAATGTCTTCGGTTAGCCAGTCTGTATTAAAAGAACTTAGCCAACTGTTAACAACTCAGAGATTAAAAATTGCATTATTCGCGAGTCAAAATCGAAATCAATTTGACCGCTTTTACCATCACTCAAAAGAAGTCTCAAACGATGCCTATATGGATGTACTCAAACAACTCAGGAGCGAGTTCACCCAAAGCCGACTATTTACGGTGATTTCACCACAAGGAATCAACGTGCTCGAGCATATCACTGGTTCCTTCCTACCTGACTGTAAACTAGAGGTTACAGAAACGGTTAAACTCACTCATCAAAAACATTTGTTTTTGCATAGAAGCAGTACTTCATCTCACTATGACTTAATCCAACTTAGGGACCCAAAGGATATTAATCAAGGCTATATTTTTGTCGCTTTTAATATTAATCCTATCAGTGAAATATTGCACAAATACCAGCTGCCATTCCAGCAGCTGTTTTTACTTAGAAATGATAAAAAAGGCTTTATCGAAGTATCTACCGAACAAACTAGCGGACTTTTAAGTACAGAATATTTATCGGAGAAAGCGCTTTCTGATTTCGAATATGCACTCGAAATTCCCGATACTCGTTGGAGTTTCGCGATAAGACTTGACCCCCAAACAAAGTCTGAGATTTTTAATACTGCTCTTCAACAATCATTTACGACTTGGAGTGTGGTAACAATTTTGCTCTATTTTGCATTCCATTTAATTCGCAAAAACTTGCAGTCTAAACACCAGACAGAACTCGAATTGCGTCGCTCTCAACAGCAAGCCAACACTATTGTTAACTCTGTCAATGAATCAGTTTTTTCGGTCGACTCAAACCACAAGGTGACTTTCGCCAACGAACGGGCGAGATCGATGCTAGGTCTGCGGATGGAGCAAATATTGGGGCAAGCTTTTTCGGAAATCTGCCACCTATACAACCACGAAGCGGGGGAGAAAAAGTATTTTGCAGACATCTTAAAAGCCTTTCAAAATAATGAAATATCCGAGTGCTGCAATTTAACTTTAATGGTAGACGAACAGACTAACATCCCGGTTGCGGTCAAATTGGCGCCGATCCTTTCCGTTTCGGGCAAAGTCGATGGTTACACGATAACTCTAGAAGATTTAACTACCGCCGTAGAACTGGGTAAACGGCTCATTTTTCATGAAAGCCGTGATAGCCTGACAGGATTAATAAACCGTCGACAATTAGAAAAGGAACTCAGTAGCATACTGGGTGACGTGAAAGGCAGTGCAGCAATTGAAGACTCTCAACAGTCTATCTCTGCAATTGTGCTAATAGATTTAGATAAGTTCCAAATATTAAACACATCCTACGGATTCGAAGCTGGCGACGAGTTCTTAAAACGAGTTGCGATTTTGCTCAGACAAAATATTGACCAATCACACAAGTTAAGTCGATTGAGTTCGGATGAATTTGCGGTAATTGCATCAGGAATTGAAGAGCCTCAGCTTGAATTGCTTTGTGACCAAATAAAGAACGCTTTTAAATCATTTGAATTTAGCTGGCAAGAGGAAGTAATAACTACAAGCGCCTGTTTAGGTGTAGTGATTATTGACGCACAATTCGAGAACACCAACCAAATCCTGGCAGCTGCTGACCATGCTTGCCGTTTAGCAAAGACCAAAGGCACAAATGTTACCCAATATTATCTTACCGACGATCCGGATATTAAACGTCGTGCAGAAGAAATCACTCGTCATGCCGATCTCGAAAAAGCGATCGCGGAAAATCGATTTGCGATTTATCGACAAGCCATTATTCCAACTCAGCCTTCCATCGGCACGCCGAAGAAATATGAGCTATTAATAAGAATGTTAGATCATTCCGGAAATATAGTTCCACCCGGACTATTTATTCCGGTGGCCGAAAAATATGGGTTAATGGCCAAAATCGATCGATGGGTACTGGATAACACATTCCGACATTTATCTACTCTAAAAGAGGAACAAAGAACAATTTACAACGTAAACTTATCCAGCATAACTTTAACCGACAAAAAAATATCAGAGTTTGTAGATTCACTTTTCAATCACTACAAGATCAATCCTCAGGACATTAACTTTGAAATAACAGAAACTTCCGCCATTTCCTATCTAGAGAACGCCCTGGAATTTATGCACAACATGAAATCCAGAGGATGCACTTTCTCTTTGGATGATTTTGGTACCGGACTCGCATCTTTTGACTATTTGAAAAAACTTCCCATAGACTTCCTGAAAATAGATGGTTTATTTGTGAAAGATATTGAACATAACCCTATCGATTTTGCATTCATTGAGGCTATTCAAAAAATTTCCAGCCAAATGGGGATAAAAACTGTCGCGGAATATGTGGAGTCAGAGGTGGTTTTTGAATTGCTAAAAGGAATTGGGGTAGATTTTGCGCAAGGATACTACATCGAAAAACCCCAACCTTGGCTACAACCTGAGAAGAACTAACCTAAGCCGTTTAATTTTGTCTGAATTTCATGTTTGAAATGGACAATATCTCACAAAACAACTAGCAGATCTCCTCTACCCTCAAAGCATCTCAAAATGTAAAATTCGATTATAATTTGAAGCGCAAGGGAATGAGTCATGTCGTTAGAACAATCGAAAAATCCACAACCTGATCGCATATTCCATAAAAAGAACGGCTGGTACTTTGCTACTCGCGAAGGCTTAGATATGGGGCCTTTTCCTAGTAGGCGTTCTGCAGAACATGAAATTTCGTTTTATTTGAGAAGTATGATAAAGCTCTCAAAGGCTAGCTAAAAATAAGCGAGCCCATCAGTTCAAAAACAAAAAAGAGAGCTTCAAGCTCTCTTTTTTGTTTGTTCAATGGCTTAATCTCTTAAAGCACATCAAATTAATCAGCTGATTCAGGACTTACAGTCTATCTAGAGCTTGGCGTATATCCTCGATAAGATCTTCTACATCTTCAATACCGACAGACAATCTGACCAGATTATCTTCAATGCCCAGCTTTTTGCGAATATCCTTAGGCACTGATGCATGGGTCATTATCGCGGGATGATTAACCAGACTCTCGACTCCCCCCAAGCTTTCCGCTAAGGCAAATACTTCGAGGTTTTGCATAAACTGGCTAGCCGCTTTTTGTCCACCTTTAACTAAGATCGAGATCATCCCACCGTAACCACTCATTTGAATGTTAGCTAAGTCAAACTGAGGATGATCTGGTAGTCCAGGAAAGTATATTTTTTCAACTTTTGGGTGAGCTGTTAACCATTGCGCAATCCGGATCCCGCTTTGATTGTGGCGCTGCATACGAACAGATAATGTCTTAAGACCGCGCAATCCTAGATAACTATCAAATGGCCCTGCAATTGCACCACATGAATTCTGCAGAAATGCCATCTCTTCAGCCAACTCGGCGTTATCACCTACAACAGCTAAACCACCAACCATATCGGAATGGCCATTAATATATTTAGTAGCTGAATGCATCACAATATCGAAGCCCATACTCAATGGTTTTTGATTATAAGGCGTCGCAAAGGTATTATCCGCCACCGCGATCAAGCCATGCTCTTTAGCAATAGCCGCAACTGCTTTTAAGTCGACTAGCTTTAGCATTGGGTTAGTTGGGGTTTCAACCCAAATCATACGAGTATTTGGCTTAATTGCCGCTTTTAAAGCGTCTAAATCGGTAAGATCGACAAAATCAAATTCTACACCGGCTGAACGCTTGCGGACCTTATCAAACAAACGGAAAGTACCTCCATAGAGGTCGTCCATCGCAATTACATGTTGGCCTGAATCCACTAACTCCAAAATTGTTGAAGTTGCAGCCATCCCCGAAGCAAATGCATACCCTCGAGTTCCGCCTTCAAGTGAAGCGATACAACGCTCATATGCAAATCGGGTCGGATTCTGCGATCGAGAATACTCGAATCCTTGATGTTCACCAGGTGCCGCTTGAACGTAAGTAGATGTTTGGTAAATAGGTGGCATTACCGCCCCAGTAGTAGGGTCAACCTCTTGCCCCCCATGAATAACCAAACTATCAAATTTAAGATCTTTGTTTTCACTCATTTTATATTTCTCATGCATCTTTTAGATGACTATTTAAATACAACCAATAGCTTTAATTCAACAAGACTAATAGATTAACCTAAAAAGTCTACTAATCTAAAAATCCTTGCTGTTTCATCCAGTCATCACTGTACAGTTTTGACAGGTAACGATTACCAGTGTCACACACTAAAGTAACCACTTTCTTAGGCTCTGTTTGTTCCCGGCAATAATTTAACGCAGCCTGCAATAATACGCCAGTCGATGACCCAGCCATGATCCCTTCTTTAAGCAGTAGTTCGCGCGAAGCCAACATTGCCTGCTTATCGGTTATGGTATATGCCTTATCAACCAGGTCTAAATTACAAATTGAAGGAATGAAGTCTTCACCAATCCCTTCAACCAGCCAGCTACCCGGCTCCGGAGCAACTCCAGTATTAATTAATGGTGCCAAAATTGAACCATTAGGATCTGCCAGTACCATTTCGATCTGCTCATTTTTCTCTTTAAGGAATTTACCAACGCCAGACAAAGTACCACTCGAGCCAACTCCGCATACAAATGCATCTAACTCTCCTTGCATTTGTTCCCATATTTCTGGTGCAGTGGTCTCATAATGAGCTGCAACATTGGCCGGATTTCCAAATTGGTTTACGTAAAATGCGCCTCTTTCTTCGGCAATCGATTCGGCCAAGTCTTGATAATGTTGAGGATGGCCCTTGTTTACGTCTGAACGTGTTCGTATTACTTCGGCCCCCATAGCGCGAAGGTTATATTCCTTCTCCATGCTCATCTTATCTGGAAGCACAATTACCAAAGGATAACCTTTTTGTGCAGCTACCAAAGCCAAACCCAATCCGGTATTGCCTGCAGTTGCTTCGACAATTGTGTCACCAGGTTTAAGCAAACCTTGCTTTTCTGCAGTATCGATCATTTTTAAGGCAATCCGATCTTTGATGGAACCTGTCGGATTTTGCAGTTCCAACTTGGCGAACAACCGGCAAGGCCCAGTATCAAGCTGAGTTAACTCGACCATAGGCGTATTTCCGATCAATTCCAGTGCGTTATCATGAACATTCAGTGTAGGGCGATGAGACATCTTCAGTCCTCATTTCAATTAATTTAAGCCGGCGCTACTTTAACATATTTGCAAAGCCGCTCCTAACCCTTATTTATCAACGATTCTTAACGATATTTCAAAATAAAATCGAAAAATAACACCACATCTCAAAACAAACTTAACATCGGCCTAAAAATTATACTAAAATTCTTTTTATCTAAAAAAGGAATAGCAAATGTCGAATACTTATTGCCTTAGCTAAATTTTAGGTTATTCTAATAAATATCTTATAACGCACTTCTAAGTTGCGTAATGATAATTCTAACGATAATAATTAAGCAGTGAAAAATAAACGCGCCCCAACTTCTTTTCGGATTAAATTATCCGTAATGATGATAACCATCATAATGCTAACTTTGGCATTAATTGGTGGATTCATCCTTTTTGTAATTGAAGCCAATTCCAATTCTTTAAAATTAGGTACAGCTCAAAACCAAGCCATGTTGGTAGGCGAAAAAGCTAAAGTTGCCCTACGCTCCTTTAATAATGAGCAAGCCGATCAATTAGCAGCATCTTTCGGCAAAAGTCCGTCAGTCAACACTGCAGCCATATTTCAAACCAATGGCAGTGTGTTGGGTTATTATGCCCGAACACCAGGGCTTCCTTTACCAGAAGCAGATTTAAGCCAACAGCTTATCGTTTCCGACGATGAATACATAATCAACCAACCCATCACAGATGGGGGTAAGCTATTAGGCTACGTGTATGTTAAACATAACAAAGATCAGTTGCTCCCGGTAAATCTTGAAACCTGGGCATTTATTGGAATTCTTTTGGTTGTAATGAGTGTGCTCTCAATTTTCGCTGCGGGCCAATTCCAGAAACTACTCACCCACCCTATCCGTCGAATGGTGAGCCACATAAATAACATATATAAAACCGGTAATTTTGAAAAACGCTTGAAACCGAGAAGCGACGACGAAGTTGGAAGACTGATTAAAGGATTTAACCAAATGCTAGACGCCGTGCAGGAACGTGAAAACGATCTCACCATGCATGGAAAACAGTTACAACGATTAGTCGAAGTAAGGACGGAACAACTCTATCAAAAAGCCCATTTTGACTCATTAACCGGCTTGCCTAATCGCTACTTACTCGTCGACAGACTACATCAGGCAATCTCTAAATCGTCTCGCTCCAAATCAATCTTAGCTCTGTTGTTCCTCGACCTTGATCGCTTTAAGGTTATAAACGATAACTTGGGTCACCAAAATGGAGATCAACTACTCAAAGAAGTCGCTAAAAGATTATCTAAAGTTTCCCGCCAGGGTGATACGGTGGCTCGACTCGGCGGCGACGAGTTTGTTTTCTTGTTGGAAAACTTAAAGTCACCTAAGGATGCCGCGCGTTCTGCGAACCGAATTATAGATTGTTTTAAAACACCATTCAGATTGCAGGACCACATACTACATATGTCGACTTCGATCGGCATTAGCATTTATCCGCAAGATGGTGAAGACGATAAAATTCTGCTTAAGAACGCCGACATTAGTATGTATCACGCAAAAGAAAAGGGACCCGGAAATTTCAGCTTTTATTCTCAAGAAATGAACCAGACTTCTCTAGAGCGACTTGAAATTGAGAGCAACCTACGTAGCGCCATCGAAAATGGTGAGCTCTATTTAATGTACCAACCGCAAAAGCGACTAAAAGAAAATACTTACCGCAATGCCGAGGCACTACTACGTTGGAACAACCCTCAACTTGGAGAGATCTCTCCCGGAGTCTTCATCCCTATTGCCGAAGAAACCGGTTTAATTAATCAAATAGACTTATGGGTTATTTCAGAAGTTTGTAAACAGATCGCGCTTTGGAACAAGGTAGGAGTTAAAGATCTAACTATCGCCATCAATGTTTCTGCAGGCCATCTGATTAGTGATACGCTGCTTGAACACTTAAAGGAAGAATTGATCATTAATCAAGTAAGTGCCAAACAAATTGAAATTGAAATTACCGAGGCAGTTTTTGTTGAGCACACTGAACGGACCATTGAGACCTTAAAAGCGCTCAAAGAAATGGGTGCGCAAATTGCTATTGATGACTTTGGTACCGGATACTCTTCTCTACAATACATTCAGAACTTCCCGGCAGACACATTAAAGCTTGACGGCATGTTCATTCAAAGTCTTAACTCTAATGCAGCCAGTGAAGGTATCGTTCGTTCAACGGTTATCTTGGCACACAGTTTAGGGCTTGAGTTGGTGGCAGAAGGAGTTGAAACTGAAGAGCAATTGAACTTTCTTATCGAACATAATTGCGATCTGGTACAAGGCTTCTATCTGTCGAAACCTGTTAAACCACAAGAAATTCCCAATATTTGTGTTTAACCACCTAGTTTGAATTCAATCCCCCCCGAAAAGAGCTTAACTGTTTGTTATAAATTTTTTTTTGGGGCGGGGGGAAAGAATATATCTTACCAGGGAAGCTCATCGCCGTTGGAATGCCAGAATCCGCCAGTATTATCTAGATTTAGTGCATCGATACGAGCAATTAAACCGGCGGCGGACTCTTCTGGTTCAATCAGTCCGTTGAAATTTACCATTTCAGTATTAACCCAACCTGGATGCAACAAAGCAACCGCAATTCCCTTAGGCTTAAGGTCGATTGCTAATGATTTACCTGCCGCATTTAAAGCCGTTTTCGACATACGATACCCGTAAGAACCGCCAGAGTCATTATCGTCAATCGATCCCATTCGACTGGTGATCATTGCGATTTTGGCACCTGAGTGAATATTATCTTTTAATGCACTTACAACTCTGAGCGGTGCTACAGCATTCACTTCAAACTGAGCTAATATCAGTTCAAAATCCAAGTTCTCTAAGCTGGTGCCTCGCAGAATTCCTGCGTTGTTGATTAGGATATCGACAGATTTATTACCCAGTTCTTCTTTTAGTCGATCACAGCCTTCCAGTGTTGCTACATCGACACCATCGATTACTTCTGCGCCGCTTTTTTCAAGTTCATCGGAAGAATTCCTACACACGCCAATTACGGTTTCACCACGTGCAATATAAACTTTACTTAGACTTAAACCAATCCCACGATTCGCACCGGTAATTAAAACAACTTTAGACATATCAACTGTCTCCACATGTTGTAGCCGAGGTTTAATGTAAAACCAAGTTTAGCAAGTAATCTCCCGTCGCCCCAACCAAAATTTTGAAATCACGAGACATATGAGTGTGCAACCGACGGCAAGACCTATGGCCCATAGCCTGTTTTCACTATTAGCACCATTAGTCGCCATTAATAAGTAAGTCCAAGGGTCGTATTTCCAATATTTTGAGCTTCCAACCTGTACAATACTCATAGTTGCAATAACTCCTAATGTAAGAGGCGCTACTATATTTTCCCAATGCCAGCTAACCATATGCTGGATAATTAATATCGCCATACAAGCACCTAGTGTGTAAGCAAGATTGACACTGATGTCCAGGCTCCACCAATCTATACCTTGGTACCCAACCAGAGTAAACAAGCCGATTACTAGACTCACTTGGAGAAATAGAACTAGATTTGCTCCTAATACATACAACCAAGCCAGAATAAATTTAGCAATAAATAGCTGCCATTGACTCAGGGGCATACTTAGCATCGAACGCCAACCACCTACCTTATGCTCAATACCATTTAGTAAAGCGGTTATTAACGCTATATAGAGTGGTAGCGTAAAATAGCCCCACATTGAGTAATTGCTAAGCCAGAAGATCGACCAACCCCGCTCTGCTACCATGGCTCCCTCATTATTAATAAGTAACAATGAGTTCACTAACACTACTGCTGCAGGTGACAAAAGCATCATGAGGAAAGCAAGGCTTCTTTTGGTTTTTAATAACTCAAGATAGATTAAATTGAACATATTGCTCTCCTAAACGCTAGCATGGCTGTCGGTCACTACTAAACTCGTCAAGTTAAACCTGTCCAAGTCAGATATGCCGGAAATTGTCGATTCGTCTCCAGTTGTATCAAGGAAAATGTTTTCTAAGGTAGGACGAATAAAATTAGATTGAAACAAAGGAAGATTGGCTTCGAAGATTAGGCGATGAATTCTTGGGCAATCCAACTCATCTTCAATCACTACCTTCACTCGGCTTGATGACTTTAGCTCGAGTGAAAAATTATTTTTCGATAACATTTTAAAAACCTGAACAGCTTCGGAAGAATCAATCTCAAGAAAAGCCTTCTGCCCATGCAAAAGCCTAGATAAAGTTGACTGTGCTTTGATTGTGCCCTCGTCCAAAATTGCTATGTGAGTTGCTGTTTTCTCAATCTCGTCAAGTAAATGACTAGATAAAAAAACGGTTGTTTGCAATCGGTTGGGCAAATCTTTTAAAAGCTCTCTTATTTCTTGTATGCCACGTGGATCGAGCCCATTGGTTGGTTCATCCAGAATAAGCAGCTTAGGTTCTCCCATCAGCGCATTTGCCAGAGCTATTCGCTGTTTCATCCCTAAGGAAAACTCCCTCATTTTCTGTTTGGCGAACTTTTGCATGCCAACTAAATGCAACGACCTTTCAATTGCAGTTTTAGATAACCCCTTTATCTTTTGACTTATTGTCAAATACTCGGTAGGTGTCAGATGTAAATACAGACTTGGTGATTCAACCAAACAGCCTAGATTTTTGCGGTAACTAAACTCCCCAAATGCAATCTCCTTTCCAAACAAATGTATTTGCCCATAATCAGCTCTAAGCAGGTTTAGGATCAGTCGAATAAAAGTAGACTTTCCGGCTCCATTGTTTCCAAGAAATCCAAATACAGCGCCTTGCGGTACTTCCAAGCTGACGTTTTGCAATACGGTTTTTTCGCCAAATCGCTTGGTAAGTTGATTTACTTCAATGACTTTATCCAACAGGAAACTCCGATACTTAAGAACTAATTGGCTACTATTTGAACATAGCATTATTATCTTTGGATCAGGCCTGATGCGTATTTTCTGATAATTTTGATTAGGTCTAGAGACCGATGCAGATTACAAAAGAGCGGTTTATAATAATAATCATCTATGAACAACAAATTAGAATGGAATGCTTTCAAGGCTTTCGTTGAAATGGAAACTAATATTCTGGTTAACCTTAATTGGCTTCTTGACCAGTTTCTTGATCCATCTGGTGTTATTCTTAATCGGAACGTCCGATATCAGTTACACTATGCGCCAATACCCGGTGCGAGAATGGCAAAAAAGAGAAGTCGAAAAACCGATAACTCAAATCATCGGAAGTGGCTCTGAGCTTAAATTAGGCTCACAGGTCTTGCTTGAAACTAATAATCACTTGAGCCGACTAATTTCACAAGGTGTACATCGAGTAGAACATAATGGCTTGCTGTTTACAGAATTAACGCTAGAATCTTTTGCAATTGTAGACAAACAGTCAATTTTAGTTACCCAATCAAATAACTCCCCACTTCAACCAGGAGATATTGGAAATCAACTACCCATCGCATCAAGAGACGACTTATCAGATGCGCTGGAAGGTAGAAATAATAGCGGAATAGAGCCTGTTGGAAATAATGGCTATTTAGTGATTAGACCAATCTTAAACTCTCAAAGCGAAATACTTGGTGCACTAATAACAACTCAATACTGGCAATTTTCCCAAGACCGAGGACCGCTATTCTACATTCCTTTATTTCAAGCGGTTTTGCTCGCATTAGGATATACAATATCAAGCTTCATTTGGATCATCCCTTCTACACTTGTACTGGGGTTAATTGTTGCTCGTGTCGTGTCTAAAAAACTAAGCCACTTTAATTCTACAATTGCGCATTGGGAAAACGGAAATTTTTTACCTAAATTAAACGTGTTGGGTAATGATGAAATCGCTCAATCTTTCCACCGACTTAATCAAATGGCTTACAAACTTGGTATACTACAAAATGAGTTAAGAGAGACAGCTAGTATTGAGGAAAGGCAACAACTCGCAGCCGAGCTCCATGACACGGTGAAACAACAACTATTTGCAACTAACCTAAAACTTTCCACTGCAGAACATATGTTATCTTCGGAATCCGAAGAGTCAAAAAAAATTTTGCAGCAATGTATTGAACAAAATCAAAAAGCATTTTCTCAAATAAATGATCTGATAGTCTCACTTAATCCGATCCATATTGGGGAAGATCTAGTTAAAGCACTGAGTGACGCAATTGATAAATGGCAAATTAAGACAGGCATTTTAGTAACTCAAAATCTAATGCCAATTGCGGAAATTGCAGAACCAAAGCAGCTAGCTATCTATCGTAGTATTATGGAAGCCCTGCAGAATGTTTTTAAACACTCGAATTCAAATCAGGTAAATATTCAATTAAGTCAGACTGACAATAAGATTGAATGGCAGGTATCCAACCCTGTTGTAAGCCCTTCGGAGCTTCGCTATGGACAAGGACTCAGCCTTATGGAAAAGAGAATCAATTCCTTAAAGGGGAGTCTCGACATTAAAATTAGCTCAACCAATAAGGCTAGCCATTTTGTATTAAATGCGAGTATCCCTTTATAGATGAATAAATATGTGAATGAAAAAATATCAGTTATGACAGTTGACGATCATCACCTTGTGCGACAAGGTATAGAGAGTTTTCTCGGAGCCCAAACTGATATTGAAATAATCGCAAGCGTCGGAACCGGTAGCGAGGCAGTTCGATATGCCAGCGAAAAGTTACCCGATGTTATATTGATGGATCTTAATCTTGGCGAAGGAATTAATGGCATTGAAGCCACCCGTCAAATAAAACAAAGTTGTCCATCATGCAAAATTATCGTACTGACTTCATTCCATAGCGACGAGCACATTTTTCCCGCAATAAAAGCGGGAGCGCTCTCCTACTTATTAAAAGACATTCATCCGAAAGAACTTTACCAGGCAATTCAAAAGGCCTCACTAGGCCAGTCACTGCTTTCCCCAATGGTTGCGAAACGAATCGTAGAAGAAATGCAGCCCAATTACACATCTGAACCAGCCGCAAGTCCACTTAGTGAAAGAGAGTTACAAGTTTTAAAATTAATTGGTTCGGGAAAGAATAATTACGAGATAGCCGATGAACTATGTATTGCAATTAAAACCGTTCGCTGTCATGTCAGTAATATTCTCAGCAAGTTACATTTAAGAGATAGAACTCAGGCTGCAGTTCATGCTTGGGAAAAAGGGATCTTGTCTAGAGATAAATCTTGATTCAATTGGTCGATGACAGACACTTAATGTTTGATACGATATCTACAGATTGTAGCAAAAACGTGCAAATGAGCAGCGGTGCAATAAATTTACAAAAGCAAGTTCAAATAAGAAGCGAAATCGCAGATTCTAAAATTGCTAATCCTGTAGAAGCTCTCTTACTGTGAGAGCTTTTTATTGACCTGCAGTCGCAATTATCAAATCTGCTGAAACAAATTAATGGTGGTGATGCCCGCCTGGCCCGTGAGCATGCCCATGGGAGACTTCTTCTCCAGTAGCTTCACGAACATCTTCAATATCCACGTCGAACTTTAAGGTTTTGCCTGCAAATGGGTGATTAAAATCCACTGTAACCATAAATTTGCCCACTTTCACGACCGTCACCTGACGTCTTCCTTGCTCAGTTTCTACAACACCCACCATGCCTTTTTTCCATTTTTTAGCACCACTTAAATGCTTTACTGGAATACGTTGTTCTGCATCCGGTTTTACAGGACCATAAGCATCTTCTGGAGCCAAGGTAACCGAGAAGCTATCCCCCGCAGATTTCCCATCCATTTCTTTTTCTAGTGCTTTCAATACATTATTATGGCCGTGCAAGTAAGCCATGGGAACTTTATCATCACTTTGTTCCAGCAGTGAATCGTTCGCGTCGCTTAATCGATATTTAAACAGCACTACCTTATCTTTTTCGATTTTCATTGTTTTCTCTATTGGTATAACAGCTAATTCGAGGCGATTATAACGAATTTCGTTTCGGCCTGCTTTAGCAAATTTAGCTAACCCCACACTCGGAATTCTCTCGTTTTATTTTCCTTTAATTGGACAGCGACTGGCCGAAACAAGTGTCCGATATGCGGACAGTGGGACAGGTTATTTTCTCAAAAGCGAACACTTAAACTTGATAGTTAGCTTCGACCAAGAACATAATCTTTTAAAATCAACAAGTTAGAGATGCGTGAAATATTGGCATATTTAGTGCTTATTTAGAATATATTTGCAATAAACCATCAACTTTAACGTTAGATAGAACTCTAATTGGGAATTGAAATGAAAACGACACAAGCGGTAAAGGAAAAAGTCTGCTTATTATTTTTGGCAATTGGCATTGGACTAGCGACTGTCCATCAGGTTGGTTGCTATGTTGAAGAATCAAATATGGCCAAAAGTGGTGCTGAAAAAAGTAAAACTTTAACCATTGTTGTTGGTTAAGATTGAGACCTTGGCTTTATCAAGCAGCCTTTCAGTCTGCAGGTCTCCTATCAAAGATGTATTCATTTGATCTAATCATCAACATTTAAGGTGTTTGAAGCGGGCGCGGCATATCCCCCACTTATGACCCTCGACTCATAAGTTATGCCAATTAGCGCCCATTTTCTTTTTATCTTCTCTAATATCGCTTACATACACTTTTAATATCTCACCAGATCTTGTACCTTGTAAGGCCGAATCAAATTTCTGATTTAACTTAATAACCTCAGATCTAGCTCATAGCATCAGGTCTAGTTCATAACTAAGGTAAGCGAGAATTAACATGGCGGTTTTAGTGCAACTGCTGGAAGGCGAAGTATTAAACAAATTTAAAATTGGCAAGAAAGGGTTAAGCATTGGACATTCAATAAATAATGATATTTACCTAGATGACCCTTCGGTAAGCCAGAAACACGCCCAGATTGAGCTTAAACAATTAACTGATGGAGCCTACGTTTGTTTTTTACATGACCTGGAAAGTACTAACCATACCTTTGTAAACAACAGCGAAGTCAAGACTCATCTACTTGCCGACCAAGATTTAATTAACATAGGGACCAAACACTTCAAGTACATTGACGACGAAAACGAGAAGTTAGCGCAAACCAAAGCGTTTAAGAAAAGTTGGATCCCTGGAATGTATTATTTAGAAGATTAATGAATAGAGAACCTTTCGCATAAAGCAGGAGGCTCTCTTTATCCAGCGAGAATAGTTTTGTAAAAATCGATTTCGCTAATCACCAGAATTCAAATTTTTAGAGTCTTTGGCCCCGTTCGATAATTTATTGGTAGATTGTCGTTTGGGTAGCGGTTGAAGAGCTCCATAAATATGACTAACTCCGGTGGCTTGAGTTTCCGAAGAAGCATGACAACCAAAACAGTTTTTGGGTACAAAGCCATTAGGATTAGGCGTTTGATAAAAAGTCTCCATTGTAGTGTTAGCTAAATTGAGCGAGCCACGTAAGTTTGCATCAGTACCGCTTGCTGGGATCTGGCCTTTAGCAGTCCAAACTCCACCAGTTTGTACATAGTTACCTCTAATATCACCGGATTTCAATTGAGATAAAACCGATGCGTTAATTGATACCAAGTCAGTATTGTTAGATACATCAGCTTGTGAACCGTTTGAGTGTTCGTTTCCCCAGGGATCAAGCCGAAAGTTGTTTATTGGTGTAATTGGGCTTGCCTGAGATGCTGTGCTAACGATGCTAGTCGGTAAACTACTTCCACTTGCAGAATCCACCTTTGCGTTGGCATCTATTGCTTGCGGCATAACCGCATTAGTGGGTAGGAAATTCCAGGAACCTTTGGAATTGTAAGTGACGGTTTTAGCGACATTATTTTTTGTTGTATAGATGTAATTGTTATCCGGCACATTATTAACATGCTCAAATGTTGACCAAACCATTTCAGGGTGTCCGTTAACTGTTCCGACTACATGCATTCCTACCAATGCCAGTGTTTTTTCGGCGGTCCCATTGACGGGCCATGGGCCATTCGGGTTACTACGGTTAAAAGTAGGTACAATAGCCTGCGTTATTACGTATTGTTTTAATTCACTTTTAGAAAGAGTCGCTGCGTCTATCCAAGAAGTCTTTAATTCTATTGCTAATGCTTTGCCATCAGTAATGGGGTAACCGTAACTCTTCGCGAAATCGGTTACTGCCTTTAATTGGGTTGATGTACTAGGAAAATTATTGTGGGTACATTGTTTAAACTGCTTTTTACATAGCCCCTTAACTTCGGAGGCGCAGGCTTTATATGCTGCTAAACACGCCTTATCTTCATCAGAAGATATCCAAACCGTATTATTAAATGCCCCCTGTTTTTGTCCTGTCGTATACAGAGCGAATACGTCGTTAGCATGTAAGCCATAGTAAACTAATGAGTCTTTTTGCGACAAAAGAACATCTCCGCCTCCCGCTTGGCCAAGCTCAATTTCTTTATCTGTTTTGCCTTTACGAACGGTTAATTTCATTAACCCATCTGAAGCTAAAAATTGGCGCTTTTTATTTTCTTCAACCGACACGTTGTAGAATCCAGGTGAGGTATTAAAGACATGTTTAGCGCCCGCCCCGGAAGTCAGCCACAAAAACATTTGCGATCCCCACTTATAGAAGTCGCATCGTGTATTATTATTAAAATCAGCAAATATTGGAGCCAAGCTGTTGGCCGGTTGGACCCATCCGTTGACCGTAACCCTACCACCAAACCATGGCGTGATATTAGCGGTACAAGTTGGTTTTACGTCATTAGGCAGCCTCGCTTTTTCGGCAAAATGATTGGTCGCGTAGCTATTAAAGCTCAAAATAAACGCCAAAATTAGTGACGTAAGAGGCAAACCAAATTTCTTCTTATTAGAACTTGTGATCATAATTTCTCCTTGTGAGTAACACCATCGAACGAGAAGTGTAGTGATCATCCTAGACCATAAAAATGAGATAGCGCATTACGCCAAATTACGCAAAGTCCCGTTACCCGATATGACCTCAATTTTAAATCCCGTTAAAGCGATAATAATTTCACCTAGTCAATAATTAGCCTCTCAAGAGAAATTGAAACACTACCTATTTGAGATGAATCGATATTTCGTATATGACAATTTCTTATAAAAAATAGGAGCTTCGACGTATTAACAATTTCGCCATCTGGCCAAATTAGATGAATTAACCGGTATTTCTTAGAAAAACCAATCTTCGACAGAACACATTTTGGAAATAGCTCGAAGATGTGGCTCAGCCTCACTTTGTTCTTTATTTAGGCATTTAAGTAGCCCAAAATAACAAGCCAATACGAAAGTAATCTGAGATGCGCTAATCCGATTAAAATTAGATATTTTGGCTTCATAAATTCACCTAATTTCTGGTATGCTTAATTTATTCAATAATTAAAACAAACGTCTATAATTCAAAGACATAGATTTATCTGGGAGATCTGACTAGAAATGCATAATCTGCATACACATCATATGGGCAAAACTGAGCAAAAAAGTCTCTTACTCCGCTAAGGCCAGTACATAACCCAATAATGAATATCCCAGGATACACCATACATAAAGAAATCGGCTCTGGAGGGATGGCGACGGTATTCCTCGCTACCCAAGATTCGCTCGGTCGAGATGTTGCATTAAAGGTTATGCACGAAATGGAGTCCAGTCATCCTGAGTTGGACTCTAGCAGTACCGAATATAAAGATCGGTTTATGCACGAAGGCCAAGATTTAGCCGCTCTACAACACCCTAACATAGTAACTATTCACGACATTTCTCACACTGGAGAAACTTATTACTATGCAATGGAACTCTTAAAGGCTGGTTCTCTTACCGATAGAATGGTAACAGGAGTAAGTCTGGTTGATGCCTTTAAAATAATTATTCAAATCGGCAGTGCTTTAGAGTGCGCCCATCAAAATAATATTATTCACCGCGATTTAAAACCCAGTAATATTCTTTTTAGAGACAAGTTAACTCCAGTACTGACCGATTTCGGCATTGCCAAAAATACTAAAAGGAACACCCGAATTACCAAAACAGGAGCCTTATTAGGGACTCCTTCGTATATGAGTCCTGAACAATGCCGTGGCTTAGCTTTGGATGGTCGTTCCGATCAATACTCATTGTGCATTCTATTCTTTGAAATGATAACCGGCTACTTACCTTTCGACGCCACCGACTCAATTGCTGTGGCAATGAAACAAGTAACCGAACCCGTACCTAAATTACCGGAAAACCTAGCTGCGCTGCAGCCGATAATCGATATAGGGATGGACAAAGACCCCAAGCGCAGATTTTCGTCAGTAGCCGAGTTTTGCAGGGTACTAAACGAAATACTGGGTGAAGATTCTCTACAGGACCATATGCACGAGGTCACTCAAAAGATTTCCGTAGAAGGTACGAGCGAAACCCATCTAAATCAACAACAATCATGGCAAGAAAGCTCTCCTTTTATCGAACCTTCGGGGCTGGATATTCCCACAGAAGACGAATTCTGGGGAAAGACTCGCGCCAGACCCTGGCTTGTGGTGTTATTTTTCTTTGCGACAGTTGGTTTCGCCGGACATTACTACTACCACGAATTCTGGTTGAAACAACAACAACCAATTTCTGAATCAGATCGGTTTGTTCCCGTGCTGATGCGAAAGGCAGAAAGACAAGTAGCCTTGTCGCAGCTTTTAGAACCCACAGGCAATAATGCTCATGAAACGCTCATGAAGATCATTGAGCTGGAGCCTAACCATCAACCAGCAATTCAAATGCTCGATGATGTAGCAACAACTTTTGAAATAGAAGCCCGTGACTATCTGGCGAAAAAGGAATTCGACAAAGTTAAAACGCAACTTGAAAAAGGATTTAGATTTTCTCCCAGCCACAAGGGGTTACTTTCTGTTCAACAGCTTTTGGACGATGAACTAAACAAGTTAGAGACTCAAAAAACAGTAAAAAAAAAATTAGCAAAGATTGAACAGCTCTATAAAAGAAAACAGTACATTCGTCCGGCTAATGAGAATGCCTTGCAGGAGGTTAAAAGGGTTCTTTCGTTGGATCCTGAGAATTTAACTGCACTTGGATACAGGGAAAAGATTCAAACAATCATAGAAAATGATATTAACAACAAGTTCAAACGAAATAAGTTAAGCTCTATAAAAAAGGATATTGAACAACTAATCACCCTACTACCAACAAGTACAAAGCTGAGAGATATCAAGTTCAAAATTGCTGAAAGCGAAAAGCAAAAGAGCCTGCAAAATGAAGTCTCTGGATTGCTCGCTCAAGCCGAATCCCACTTCACAAATGGACGTTACGTTCAACCAGATAGAGACAATGCTCTCTCCTCGTATAAAAAAGTCTTGCAACTACAACCCACAAATAAAACAGCGACCAAACGGCTGACAGCAATTGCAGCACTTATGGAAAGCGAAGCTCGAGAAAAAATATCAAAAAAAAACTATTCCCAAGCCTTATTGTCTATCGATAATGGACTAAGAGCCATTCCCCATCAAACTGCATTGCTACAATTAAAAAAAACTGTAAGCGATAAGATAATTGAACAAAATAACTCTACCGAGCAAACATTTATCATAGCGACGCAGGCAATTGACAAGGGAAATATAGTTTTCCCTGAAAACAACAATGCCCATAGCGCGTTGCGAAAAATTTTAATCGACCATCCAAACCACAAAGCAGCGAGACAATTAATCAATTCATTGCCCAGCCGATTGATAGAACAGATCAATCACGAAATTTCTAACCAAAACTTTGATTTAGTCGACCAGCTATATTCTCTAGGATTAAAAAGCTTCCCTAAAAACAAGCCTTTAATTGAACTAGAGAGGCAAATTTTAGATTCGAAAGTCAACTATCAAAGCTTGCAGCAATTGAGCAAACAGCAATCGGAGTTAAATAAAATAATTAACCTGAAGTCTGTGTCTATTAGTGAACTTACCAAAGCTGCAGAGTTAGTTAATTCTCTGGCCCAACACAGTGAGTCTGAAGCTACTGTGGTAGAGAGTTTTTCATTTATTTCCGAGAACCTTGAACAACTTATTCCCTCGACTAAGTCGCTTGAAGAGATAGACCTGATACTTAAGGTGATAGATTTGGCGACTAAGATTAGTTTTGCTGACTCCTCATCAATAGCTAAGTCCCAATCAGAAATAACGCAACTCGCCGGCCAAGCAATCGTGAAGCGAAAAATGTTAACCCAACTCGAATTGGATCGCTTAGAAAAACTTAAAGTGGAACTTCGTATTAATGCTCGCCCCTGGGGCAAAGTCGCTAGAGTCATTGGCTCTGATGGTAAAGAAGTTATTCTAGGTGAGCAACGCCACACTCCGATAACATTAAAGCTCCTACCCGGTAACTATCAGATCCTTCTGACCAATCCTTCGTATAAGCACCGTTCTCTCGATGTAAAAGTTGCTCAAGATACATCAACAGAAGAAGTCGTATTTGACACAATTACTGCAGAAAACTTCTTTAAAAAGGTTGATTATTGATGAGTTTTAATTGGTTTCGCACTCTCATTATTGTGCTGTCAATTAGTACCTCGTTGACTTACAGCTTAGACGTATTTGCTGACTACAAAAATGATTACCAAGACGCAATAAAACGAATCCAACAAGGGCAATTTCAACAGGGCTTGAACCTGCTTAACCGCATCCCAGAAATAGAACAACAAGAATTGAGGAGTTTAACAATGGGCAATGGAAAACCCATCCCTTATCTCCCCAAGTATTACAAAGGGCTAGCAGCTTTTAACCTGGAACAATGCGCGCTGGCGGAAAGAAACTTTATATCATCGCTCGCCCAACAGGTTATCAAAGAATTTGAAACCAAGTACAACAAACTCAAGCAAATGCGGGAGGTTTGTCGTTCGCGCCTTATCGATGGTAAATACGTAAACAAGCTTGAGAAGCTAACCAAGACGGCAATTAATAAAGCGTTTCAATTAGCCAAAAATAGAAATTCGCTTAATAAAATAAAGCAAGAACCTCTATTAAAGTCGAGTTGGAGTAAAAGCAATTTTTTCGAAACACGTTTAAGTAGAACTAATCAGCAAGTAGGAGCAGCTCAAAGAGAAATAGATAAGATTCGACTGATGCCCTACTCGAAAGAAAATAGAGACTATATAGTTCGCCTAAATAGCCGGCTAAGCACGCAGTTAAAGAACAGCCAGCAATTTATTGATGGCTTGAGCAACTACAGCAGTTTGCTCAGAAAACTAAAAGTAGCACTTCAAAAGATAGACAAGTCGTTGGACACCCTTGCAAGAATAAAGACGGATGAAGCACTATCTGATGATTGGCAAAAAACAGGAAAGTTAACTAGAAGCCTGCTACAACTAACTAATGAAAAGCAAGATTTGAGTTTACAAAGCAAGTCGATATTTTTAGTCACCAATCAAGAAGAACTAGCTAGCGCAATAGTAACCAGTAAAGTTCTTGCAAGAAAGGCCACCGAAATTAATGGACAACTCGATTCACTATTAGACTACGCAAAAAACAAAATAGCGTCAGCCAGCACTGTCTTGGAAAAGGAAAAAAAAGTTATTTACCGAGGGGTCAACGCATTTTTTTCGGGTAGTTATGGCAAATCAATCATGTTGCTTTCCAAAGCTGAAGTGCAACAAGATAAAAGTCGTTATTTTCGAAATTTATTTATTGCTGCAGCTTACTTTTATGACCCTAAATTGAAAGAATCTGAAGCAATAGAGAAAGCTAGCCACTATATAAAAAAGGCAAAAGAAATCCAGTTAGAAGAGAATTTTGATGAATCTTTTTTCTCACCGAGATTCGTTAAACTTTTCCGAGAAATTGAATAAAAAAGGCCGATATTTTCGGCCTTTTTTTCCGAGTACAAAGGTTTTCTATTTTAAAGCATTTCTAAAATGGCAACCATTACACCCGTTAGTACTAAACTGCTCACAATTACTCCTCTGACACTCGCTAGCGGTCCTTGCTTACCAAACAACGCATTAGCTTCTAAGACCACAGTTAATCCTATAGTAATCCACATTGCCATCGAGGGAACAGTCTTGGCATAACCGATAAAGTGCGGGCCTGCCAACATACAAAAAGCCATAGGCGCCGAAAAAAGGGTATTAGTTCGGGAAGCTAGCAACGCTTTGGCACCTGCAGCAGCGGCATCCCCCTCTACCATTCCTAATGCAATCTTTTGATTAGGCCAAATGACCAACCAGACATTAAGAAACATAAACGTTCCAAGCAAAGCTCCAAGCACTATGTAACTATTCATTTGCCCCATTTTTTGCACGCCGTGCAATAATACTAAACCGGTTAAGAAAGTGAACATTGCTCCCCAACGGAACCACCAAAGGGCTTCAGGCGCTAATTTAGCTTTAGCATCTGCGAGACCTTCCGGAGAAGCGGATTTAAAGTATCCACCCTGAACAAAATTAAAATAATAGAGCATCCCTATCCAGGTTACACCGAATAGTAAATGACTCCAGCGGGCTAACATATTAACGATCATTTCGAGTTCCATCGTCTTCTCCTATTTTTCTATTTGTATTTTTTTGACAAAGTACAATTTGAATCCTCCTAGCATTGCGCATTTGGCATTCCTACCACCGTTGGCCTATCGTGGCAGGGCTAGTCATTCAGATTCAGTACTTTGTAAACATTTCTGTTTACGGACAAGTCTGATAGAAAGTCGGAAGCACTTATAACCTGATATTTTTCCGGTTCTATTTTATAAGCGCAAACCAGCCTCCTCGTTCCACTATAAAGGATTTAGTAGTCGTTTGCGAATTGCTCTTATCAGCATAAACTCGAAAGTATCGCTTTTTTAGAAGCCGAAAATCAGCAGTCTTTAACCATGCTGTTAATCGAACGCGATATTAATACCTATAGCTGGAAGCAATTTTAAAGCATTACGTTAAGTCCAATCTGTCCCCTATCGGCAACCTCGGTAAAGGCTTCTTAAAAACTTACGAAGCGCACTAGCCACCGCTGGTCCGCTCGGTCATGTTCCTGGTTCACAAACGCTAGAAGTCCCATCACTATTCACCGTAACTTCCTCCCCTGCGCAACAAAAGAATTACATAAGGGTAGAACAAAAGCGAACAGGATTACATCTACACATGCATGTGTACAAACCCACATATAGCGACGCCACAGCCAAACTTACTTCAGGTGAGCCAGGCATCTTCACAAACAAACCAGAGTAGTGTTTGTTGGTATCCCCTTCATAAGTTACAGCTTTGCCGTTCTTTCTGAAAAGTTCTCCAGATAAGAACAATCAATTCGCTTAAGCTGTGTTTTTCCAGTCGTTGCCATAAGCTAGACTAACCGTACTCTTAGCCTAGCCCCCATTTAATCGATTTACCTTATGTCAACAAATCAAAGCTCAATCATCTATCTTTCACATGGCGGAGGACCACTGCCGCTGCTTGGTGACCCCGCGCATAAGCCCCTGATTGAAACCTTACAATTATGCGCTCAGCCGATTCCTAAGCCTGATACGATAGTTATCTTTAGCGCTCATTGGGAAACCAATAGCGTTGAAATTACCAGCGCAACAGAGCCTTCTTTAATTTACGATTATTTTGGTTTCGCGGAAGAATCTTATTCAATCCGATATCCGGCTAAAAGTAATCCCCGACTCGCGGGCGAAATGGCTAATACAATAAGCGCTAGCGGCATTTCTGTTTCACTTAACGAAACTCGAGGTTTTGATCACGGTATGTTTGTGCCTTTAAAGATTATGTATCCGCAAGCAGATATACCTTGCGTTCAAATATCTTTGTCAAGGAATCTTGACCCTGAGTTGCATATCAAACTTGGCCAATCCTTAAGAGCATTTAAAGAAAGAAATATTTTATTCGTCGGCTCGGGCTCAAGTTTTCATAATTTGCAGCACTTCTTTAATCCGAGTGAGCAAGAGAAGCATATGAATGATGAGTTTCACCGATGGCTTAATCGCACTTTGAGTGACTCCAAACTTTCAGAAGCAGCCAGGCAAAACTCATTAGTTAATTGGAAAACAGCGCCTAACGCGCGATTCTGTCATCCGCGCGAAGAACACTTAATTCCACTGCACATTTGTTATGGTTTGGCGGGAGGAAAAGCGGAACAAGTTTATTCTTGTGAGCTCTTTAAAATGCAATTAAGTTGTTTCAGGTGGAACTAAAAATTTCTGTATACGGGAAGTCGGAAAAAACCATTTTTTTACATTATTCCGCTAAGCAGGTTTTATTTCTTCCTGACTGTTTAGCTGAGTAAAGCGCCTTGTCAGCAATATTGATTAATTGATAAAGAGACTCTGTATCCTCAGAAACACTGGATACACCGATACTAACGGTCAAATTTATTTTATCGGACGAACGTTCAAACACTTTATTAGCTATTCCATTTCGCAGCCTTTCTGCTACTTGTTCAGCTTCGTCTAATCCGGTGTTGGGTAGTACCACCAAAAACTCTTCTCCACCAATTCGCCCTAATACATCGCCAGATTTCAACCAATGTTCGGCTTGATGAGCCACCATTCTTATCGCTTCGTCTCCCGTCTTATGCCCATAGTTGTCATTAATTTTTTTAAAGTGATCAATATCGAAAATCAAAACACTAATTGGCTGACGCTTGCTAGAGCACTTTTTAAAGTGCTTTTCACTTTGTTCAAAACAATACCGGCGGTTAGCAATTCCGGTTAGTGCATCGGTGTGTGCCCGATGCTTAAATACTTTTCTGGACTTATACATAAATAAAGAAAAGAACACCAGGATAAGAACCACTAGTATGGAAATAGTCAGTCGCTGAGTAGCATTTTCATTTTTCGACAGTTCATTATTCAGCTTTAACTGATTAATTGCCAATTCATTTTCGAGAAGCTTGTTTTCAAAAACAGCTCTATTTGCTCGATGTTCAAGTAATAAGTAAACAGCCTGATTATTTATTCTCTTGCGTAACACTTTAATTTCTTCGTCAGACTTTTTAAAAAGATACTCGGTACTTTGAAACACCTCTCCATGATGGATAGCATCAACCGCCTTTAAAGCATATGCCAACGGTTTACTTATTTTCTCTTCTGTCGCCATTGCTTGATGAATATATTCATGAGCTTCTTCAGTTCGGTCGAGCCGAGCCAAACTAATCGCCAGGTAAGTGTAACTTCTGCGAACAAAAAACTTTTCTGGCGTTGTATCTTTTAGACTAAGTGCCTGTTTTAGTGCGAACTCAGCTTCCGCGAATTGTTTTTGGCTGAAACGTAAACGTCCTTCGTTGAAAAAGGCAAAGAACTTAAAGTCTTTAAACTCGGTTTGCGTATCGGCGAGTAAATGTAGCTCAGCCAAATACTTTTCGGCAACCTCCCAGTGAGCCAATTGATTAGATAACCCGACCAATGTATGCAACATATTAAACATATCTTGATAATCATTAGCCTGACTCCATAATTCATATGCGTGTTTGATATGCTCATAAGCATACTCAAACAAGTAATTGTGGCTGTATAACTCTCCAGTCGCGTTGTGAATCATCGCCTTTCTATTCAAAGATAGATCACTGTTATTCGCAAGAGTCATCGCCTCTTCTAGAAGCACTAATCCTTGTTTAAAATTATCACTATCTCTAAAACAGAATGCATATTGCGTTAATGCTTTAGCTCTCAGATCATTATTTGTAATATTTTTTGAATAATTAACAGCTAGCTTTCTGTCGGGACAATAATCTGAAGTGTCGAATGTCTGTAAATAAATAACATACGAACGGTCAAGCAAACTTTCGATTAAAGTATCATCGGGATTTGAAGTGTCTGATAAATCTATCGCTTGAGTGTAGTCCGAGATTGCACCTTCAAAGTCGCTCACCCCTTCTTTTTGGAATCCTCGCAGGTAAAGAAATCGCGCCTTATTGGGCGAAGACCAGCCCTCAACTTGCTTTTCATACTTCGATAAAAATTTGAGCGCATCTTGTGAGGACTTGTACGTTTGCAGCTCTTGCTCAAACCTTGCGATATCGACTTGGAGGTTATTTGATTCCGACGCACTTAGCACAGGTGAAAAGCCAGTGAGCAAAGAGGCTACAATCAGTATCCTCTGAACGAACACGCTTAGTTTTTTTGATAACGGGTTGAAAAACGGCATATGCACAAAAATTAGTCGATATGACTATAATTTTAGCATGTCCGAATTGTTCAGGTCTTCTTATTCAGATCTACTTATTCAGGGTATCCCGTGATTATTTTGATTTCTTGATAGATTTTCTTCAGTTTCTCGTACATTTTCTTATACACCCGTCGATACAAATTATCATACAGATCGACATGCTCAGGATTGGGCATAAAAGTTTCACTAATATGAGTCATAGCTTTAACCGCACCCGCATAGTCTTTAAAATAACCGAGCCCAACGGCTACATTGATTGCAGCACCTAAGCCGGAAGTCTCATAAGTATGGGGGCGATTGGCCGGCAAGTTAAAAATATCCGCAGTGAGTTGCATTGCAGCTTTGGATTGTGACCCACCTCCCGATACAACCAAACGCGTAATTTTCTTTCGCTGACGTTTTTCCAACTTTTCTTTCCCTTCTCTTAATGCATAGCAAAGGCCTTCAAGAATTGATCGATACAGGTGCGCCCGGGTGTGTACATCACCAAATCCGATAACTGCACCTTTTGCTTCTAAGTTTTTAATTCCGGGCGACCAGTAAGGCTGCAACATTAGCCCCATGGAACCAGGAGGAACTTGGTTCACCAGTTCATCGAACAATGCTTCAGCAGGCATTCCTTGCTTGTCTGCAGCAAGCACCTCACTTAAACCAAACTGCTGTTTAAACCAACTGACCATCCAGAAGCCTCGATAGATCATAACTTCACTATTGTAGTAACCGGGAATTGCAGAAGGATACGGTGGGATGAAAGGAAGCGGTTCAACATAATGGCGAGTATTAATATTAATAGTTGCTGTTGTTCCGTAACTAAGGCTCGCGGTGCTGGGCTCAAAACAGCCCGAGCCTAATACTTCACAAGCCTTATCGGAAGCCGCGGCAATCATCGGTGTTCCGGTTTTAATGCCGGTTGCCTGAGCCGCAGCTTCAGTAATCTCTCCAATTTTGTCTCCAGGCTTTACTAGTTGAGGAAGCATATCTTTTGTAATTGGCATTGCACGCCATCGCCAATCAAAAGCCCCCGCCCATTGCTGCTTTTTATAGTCAAGTGGAAGATAGCCGACGATATTGGCTACCGAATCGATATACTGACCTGTTAGCTTGTAAGTAAGATAGCCGGAAAGTAACAGAAACTTATTTGTGTTACGCCAAACTTCAGGCTGCTTTTCAACGATCCAATTAGCTTGAGCTTTTCGCTGAAAATAATTGATGACTTTGGTTTGTCCTGCAATGCGAAATAACAATCTCCAATACCAAGGTACACTTTTCGGTTGCTCCGCTAAGCGCTGATCTAACCACAGTATCGCAGGTCTTAACGGCTTACCCTGATGATCTAAATTGACCACTGAATTCCGCTGTGTGGTTACCGAAAACGCAACAATTCTATCCTGTAATTTATTTTGTGTAACATCATCTTGCGCCCAGAGATTTTGACAGGCTTTCGAAACCATCTGCCAAAAATAGTCTGCATGCTGCTCAGCCCACCCCGGCTTTTCAGAAAAGTAAGGTTCAATTTCAACTTTACTTTTGGCAATTAACTGTCCTTGCAGATCGAAAATCAAAGCACGAACACTTTGTGTTCCGTTGTCGATAGTTAAAATCAAATCATCAGAATGAAGCGTTTTTTTATCAGCCGTAAATTGGCCAGACTCAGGTGATTTTAATTTGGTTGGTTGGTTCATTGCTTTATTACTTCTAATAATTTTAAATTTTTTGCTCTATGCTTGAAACGTTATCGATACCTGCAGAATATGGCAACCAGCCTACCTACAGGCTACAACTTACCTCTTCTTCGGCAAACTATAACATTTTTGCCAGAGCTTTTTATAACGAGAGATTTCTACTTGCCAGCGTTGTTCATCCCATCCTAAGAGCGAATCGCAAGTTCGCTTAATTCGGTCAATTTTTTTTAACCCACCTTGCGGCAACAAATGACCGATACGGGTGCGCCTTAATAGCAAGTCGTCTAAATGGAAAACCTGTTCATATTTTGCTGCCCAATGCAGTTCAGCCCACAAATTCTTAGTATAGCTAATCGGAGACAGGTCCTTAGGGTCGACAGCAATCAGGAAGTTTTTCGCTAAATCGCCATAGCAACCTAAAATGTGCGCGGCAACATGCATATCGAGCTCGGCGTCTAACAAATCTTTGTAAGGTTCAAAAATGGGATGATTTTCAAATTCGGCTAGTTTTAACTTTAACCCATCGTGCGACTTTTCAAAATGTTTGTCGTTGCAGACATTTTGCAACACTTCACTTGCAATCAATCGAAACGTTGTCAGCTTTCCACCCGCAACCGTCACCAATCCCGGTTGTTTCAAAATGCTATGGGAGCGACTTTCTTTAGAAGGCGCAACCTTTGTTCCTTTGCTGATAACCGGTCGAACTCCAGCAAAGGTTGAAATAATGTCTTCTTCGGTTAATTTAGCCTGTGGAAATTGATGGTCAACACACTCAAGTAGATACTCAAGTTCAGACTGACTAATTGCAGGTTCATTACTTAGAGGCTGTTCGTGCTCAACATCCGTAGTACCAATAACTGTCGTATTTTGCCATGGAAAGATCTGTACCGGCCTTTTATCTTTTGGGTGCATAACTGCAACGGCCGAGGCAACCGGTAGGCGCCATCCCGGAACGACCAGATGACTCCCTCGCAGTGGACGAAGTTCTAACTTTTTTGATGGCAGTAGTTGGTTGCTCCAAGCGCCAGTCGCATTGACCACCATAGAAGCCGAAATAGAAATACTATGTTTGCTTCCCTCGGCCTCCGCTTTCACCCCAACTACACGCTCCCTTTGCTGAATTAATTCTGCCACTCTAAGATAATTTACTGCCAGACCGCCGAGCTGCTGACCTTCTTGTAATAGCCGTAAAACTAAGCGACTGTCATCAGTCATAGCATCAAAAAACTGGCTACCACCAGTAGAATTTTCTTGCTGACTTCCAGGAGCAAGATACGAATACTCATCAGCTTTCCAACTATGGTGAAGTTTTCTTCCCGCCAAAAGACCGTAAACATAAAGAAGAAAATTAAATGCCCACCGCCACGGAAATTTATTGCGATAGTGACTTACGATAAAGCTTTCCTGGATAACTAAATGTTGTGCGTCTTTTAAAAGTCTTTGCCTCTCTTTAACCGATTCCATTGTTAGCCCTATTTGGCCTTCAACCACGTAGCGCAAACCGCCATGTACCATTTTGGAAGAGCGGCTGGAACTCCCCCAGGCAAAATCATTTTGTTCGAGTAGCAGTACCTTCAAACCTAATTGAGATGCAAGTTTGAAAATACCAGCCCCGCAGATACCGCCGCCTATTACGATTAAATCCCAACACTTATTCTCTTTGAGTAAGGCAAGCCGTTGTTGCCTGGTAAGCTTAAGATTGTCTGCCAAATTTGGTTGCATATTAGTAAATGCCCAGCGACATATTTGTTATATATTTACTGCTCAATGGAAACTTTTGTTATGAAACTATCACTTTGATACTTCATTGGAGACCAAAGTACCTGGATTAAGCTGATTTTTAGGGTCAAAATGATTGCACAGCCGGTTTAACAAATTCATCCCAAGCTCACCTTTTTCAACCGGCAAATAGGGAGCATGATCTTTTCCTACCCCATGTTGGTGACTAATGGTTCCGCCATTGTTAACTACGGCATTACTGGCAGCGTGTTTTAACTTTTTCCATCGCTCAAGTGTGCGCGGATAATCTGAATCAGCACGAAATAAATAGGTCGTGTATAAGCTAGCGCCTTGCCCGTAAACATGCGACAAATGAGTAAAAGCGTGAACTTTTTCTTGATTATTATTGACTGATTCTTCAAGTGCCGGTTGCAGCGAAGACTCCATTTTTTGCATCAAGTTATCTAAATTTTGCCAATCAGTTGCTGTTTCAAAAGTGTCAACCAGGTAACCTTTTTGCCAAAGAGTTTCTCTTAAATAAGGCAGCTTAAAACGATTTTCCTGCCAACGTTTGCCGAGTAGCGTGCCTGTCCCTACGCCGTTACATTGTCTGCTCATCTTGTTTAATTGACTTAATGAAGAATCTACTTGTTGGCGACTGCCGGTCAAGCCCAAAGTCAACATACATTTGTCTTCACCGCAACCGCGCACACTTAAATATCGCTCCAACCAGGCAATAGCTCTTTCTTTTCCTGCTAGTTTGAGCTGAGTTTTTGTCTCAACCGAATTACTCACTCGTAGCATTGAAAGAGGAATTCGCTGTTGTACAACGCTTTGGCAAAATTCAACAGCCTTGCGCCAGTTTGGGAAAAAAAGTACGCGAAATTCTTCTTTTTCTGCAAGCTTACTCACTCGCACTTTCACTTCACTTAATATACCAAAGCGTCCTTCGCTGCCCAGGATTAATTCTCGAAAATCAGGTCCGGCTGAAGATGCAGGAAAAGTTGGCAGTTTGAAGGTCCCATCAAAAGTTTCCAAATAACCTCCGGCGAACAGCTGCTCTATCCTTCCATAACGAAGTGATTGCTGCCCACTAGAGCGGCTTGCGATCCAACCCCCAATAGTGGATAGTTCAAACGACTGGGGAAAATGACCTAAGGTGTACCCTTGAGCACGCAATTGCGCTTCCACCATAGGCCCAGGTGTACCTGCTCCAAAAGCTGCAATCTGACTTTCTTGATTCAAATGCAACAGCTGATTCATGCGACTCATGTCGACAGTTAAAATTGCTCGATTAGACTGCCTGGGATTTATGTGCCCGGCGACACTTGTGCCACCTCCGTAAGGAATTAACTCTATATCGTTTTGTTGGGCAAGCTGTAGAATTCTTTGCACTTGCTTCCGATTCTCAGGGAAGCAAACGCCGTCAGGAAATGCTGCTATTCGGCCACTACGCATGGCTAGCCAATCGGGCAATGATTGCCCTTTAGCATGCCTGACTCGAATTTCAGGATCTGTGCTTATAAGGTCATGTTCGGGTAACCGGCTATCGGGGACTTTTTTGATGACTTCTTCTAACGAAGCATCTTGCAGCGGACTGGCAGTGCCAATTAACTGTTTTAAAAATAGCTCAGCACTTTGCGGCAAGTGCATACCATTGGCTTCATCGCCCCAACCGTTCCAACGTCTCATTAATTTTCTCTTTAAATATTAATCGCACAAACAGGCTGATTTGCTTGACCTATTTACGAAAATTGCCCTACTGGTCCAACCTATGATACAAAAGCAACTGTCATCGTAAAATGTCCTCAAAAGACAGAATTAGGGACAAAACGGGACATTTGGGTTGAGAGAATGTAAAACACCGTGCTCTAACAACTGAATGGGATCCGAATAAGCAGAAGTTAACAAGGCGAGTCAAGATGAAGAACAAACCACAATTGTTACATTCTCTAGGGAAAGCTTCAGTGCCAGCCGTCAATCAGTATTTGCAGCTAGCTAAAGCACAAGGGATTAATCTTGACCAAATATTAAAAACCGTTGAGTTATCAGAAACAGACTTAGCTGATAACGATGCAATGATCAGTGGACTACAATTTCAGCAGCTCATCGCCCAATTAGTAAAATACTCGAAAGACCCACTATTTGGTTTACACACTGCCCAATTTGTTCAACCAGGTTCTTACAATGTTCTCGGATACATTTGTATGAACTGTACGACGTTAGGTGAAGCACTGACCAAAATTCAACCCTTCGAAAAGTTAGTTGGCGATATGGGGACAACTTCGATTGAACCTGCATCACTCATGAATGAAAAAAACGCTCAAATTGCTGAGAGTGACAACGAAAATGCGATATTGAAAATCAATTGGAACTGCATTTTTACCGACCCTCTGGTCAGGCGCCATATGATCGACAATTGCTTGGCCTCATGGGTTACTTTTGCACGTTATTTAGTCGGTAAAAATTACGATCCTATTCAGGTCAGTCTAACCAGAGCAAAGCCCGACTCGAAAAAAGAGTCTCTTGAATACCAACAACTGTTTAACTGCCCGGTCTTTTATTCTCAACCCAATAATAGTATTTTTTTCTACCAATCAATGCTGGAGCTGCCTTTAAACAAAGGCAACAAACAAATATTGTCTACATTAGAATCGTTGGCTGAGCAGCAAATCAAGACACGATTTCAACATCAAACCATTGTCGATCAAGTGACTCAATTAATTCAAAAAAACCTGCCGACAGGCAGAATCAATCAAGTCTACATAGCCAACCTAATGGGAATGAGTGCAAAAACCCTGCAAAGAAAGTTAAAAAATGAATCGACTAACTTTCAACAATTACTCGATAATACTCGGCGAGAAATGGCAATTTATCTACTAACAAACACCCCGTACATAATGACGGAAATTAGCGAGCTGCTAGGATTCAGTGAACCTCGCTCTTTTCATCGATGGTTCTTAAAAGTGATAGGCGAAACTCCCGGAAATTATCGCAAGAGTTCTTTTGTTGAATAAAAGGAGAGTTCCTTCGTCTTTCCTACAACTCAGCTCAGGTACTAGCCATAACGCCTGACTCTTATTGCAACGAAATCATCAAAAACTGACCTTCTCACACCTAGATAATTAGCAAAAAAGACTGTTCCATAAATCTCAATCGATGCATAATAACCGCCAATAACAATGATTATCATTTGAGGCATTCATGAGAAAAGTTATTGGTTCTGTTTTTAGCCTATTCCTAGCTAGTGCGCCTATGGCCCAATCGGCTGATTCGTTAGAAGCAGAGGCAGAAGTTGAGGTTGAAATTATCTACCCGCAGCAGGATGCACATAAACCGACTATTAATTTGAGTGGCACGATCGTTGCCGAACAAGATGCCCAACTCTCATCATTAGAAGCCGGCTTGGTAAAATCAATATACGTCGAAGCGGGTGATAAAGTTGAATCAGGCCAAAAACTTCTGTCGTTGGATGACACACTTACTAAATTGCGTCTGTCTCAGGTCGAGGCCGACCACCTATCTGCACAAGTTCGCCAAGCAGAAGCCCTCCGACAATATAACGAAGTAGTCTCCTTAGCTAAAAGAAAAGTAGTTTCAGATAGTTTATTATCTGAACGTAAAGCAGCTCTTGCCAGCGCTAATGCAGCTTTATCGAGTACTAAAGCGCAAGTCGCGCTACAGTCTGAGATTGTTAAACGCCATACTTTATCTGCACCATTTGGAGGAGTAATAGCAAAACGCAACGTCGATGTAGGAGAATGGATCGGACAGCAAAGTCAGATTTTTCAGTTAGTTTCTAGCAAATCACTTCGTTTAGTCGTTGATTTGCCTCAAGAGCACATAAGTATTGTTTCACAAACGCAAGACGCGGAAGTATTAGTTATTCCCGATGTATTGCCCGAACGACAATATCGGCTGAAACTATCCAGCATAGTTGCAGTGTCAGAGCCAGTTAGTCGCACAGTTCAAATTAGAATCGACTTACCTGACAATACCAATCTTATTCCAGGCATGTCGGCTAGAGCAAAATTCAATCTGTCAAGCCAGAGTGCACAACTCACCTGGCTACCTAAATCTGCGTTAAAGCGCCATCCCGATGGCGGCAATAGCGTGTTTACCGTCAAGGCAAATAAAGTCAAAAGACACAAAATAACCCTTGTTAAAAGTGAACTAGATAAGGTGGCAGTTATTGGCCTACCAAACGGCTCAGCTGTAGTAATTTCAGGAACAGAATTATTAAAGGATAATCAAACAGTCAAAACCGTCAGAAATAAAGGAAATCTCTAGTGTTTCATTCTGCAGTTAAACACGGCACCCTGGTCGCAGTTGTTGTCTTTATCGTAACTATTCTTGGTGTTGTCGGCGCATTAAAAATTCCCGTCCAAATGATTCCGGATCTTGAGGTTCGTACGATCAGAGTGGCGACGGGTTGGTCGGGAGCAACCCCGCAAGATGTGGAAAAAGAAATTCTGATTGAGCAAGAAAGGTATCTACGTAGTCTTCCTAACTTAAAACGAATGACCTCTTACGCCGAAATGGGATCGGCATCAATAGAGCTCGAATTTCCTTTTGGCGTTGATGTTAGCGATGCACTGTTAAGCGTTAATAATGCGCTGAGCCAAGTTCCATCTTATCCAGAGAATGTTGATCAGCCGCGAATTTTTGCCAGTTCATTCTCTAGCAACGCATTTATGTACTTTACCTTACGACCTCAAGAAGGAAACCCGCTTGAACTGGATATGGACTTAATCAGAGATTATGCCGAGGACTACGTACGTCCTCGAATGGAAACGGTGCCAGGAGTATCAGAAGTTAGATTAGGCGGCGGTGCTGCTCGCCAAATTCAGATAAAGATCGACCCGTCGCGGATTGCGCAGAGAGGTATCAGCCTGGCACAGGTACGCAATGCAATTCGGCAGCGTAATAAAGATGCTTCTGCCGGTGATATTGAAAGCGGAAAGGAACGATACTTGATCAGAATGATTGGCAGATTCAAGCAGGTGGATGAACTAGAATCGCTGATTATTTCCCGAGAAGCAAATGCCAACATTTATTTAGGTGATGTTGCAACGATAAGTCTGGATCACTTTGAAACACGCTCAATTTCCTATTTTAATGGTGAGCGAACCTTAAGCATGTCGGTTCGACGAGAGTCAGGATCGAACGTGGTCGACATTAAGTCAAAAATGTTGGACGTTGTCGAACAGATAAATAAGGATTTGCTACAACACAATGGGCTCGAATTAAAACTCACCAGTGACGATGTCAAATACGTCCAGAGTTCATTAAAAAATGTGTGGTTTAACTTAGCGTTAGGTGCAATTTTAGCAACGCTGGTTATGTACATATTTCTGCGTTCAACCCAGGCAACAATCATAGGTGTTCTCGGGATCCCCTTATGTACTATTGCTGCATTTTTAGGATTATTGTTATTCAACCGTACTATTAACGTCATTTCACTAGCCGGTGTAGCGTTCGCAATAGGCATGACAGTAGATAATTCGATTGTCGTTTTAGAAAGTATTATGCAAGCCAAAAAGAAAGGTATAAGTCGATTACGAGCGGCGGTGAGTGGAGTACAAGAAGTCTGGCCCGCAGTTCTCGCTTCAACCACCACTACAGTGTTAGTTTTTGCACCAATTCTTTTTGTCCAACAGGAAGCAGGCCAACTTTACTCTGACATTGCAATCGCTATTTCCGCCGCGATTATTACCTCAATGCTCGTAGCAATATTCGTGGTGCCTGTAGCTTTGGCAAACGTGAGTAAAAAAGATGCGATTAACGAAAAACAGCAAATCCAACTCTCCAATAAGTGGCTCACCTTTGTTAGCTTTTTTATCCAAAGCAAGCGAGTTGCACGAAGCTCCGTATTAGCGATAGTTTTGGTAGTCATAGGCGCGGCTTACTCTTTAATGCCGGCGGCAGAATATTTACCGGAAGGTGAAGAGCCAAAAGCTTTTTCGATGATGATTGCACCTCCCAGCTATAACCTTTCACAAATGAAAACGATCGGTGACGAACTAAGAGAATATTTTGACAGACACGTTAATACGTCAGATTCAGACTTCGTCAATGGTAAAAATGATATGCCGCCGCTTGCTTATTACAGTTTGCGAGTGAGCATAGGTCGAATTTGGGTATTGAGCGCACCAGTTGACCATACCAACATCCAAGCGATGATGGATGCAATTACCAAAAAGTTTAAAAGCTATGACGGTATGCGCGCGTTCTCTTCAAGAGGGTCAATAATTTCCAGCAACGACGGCGGTACTCGAGCCGTTGCCGTAGATATCTCCGGGCCAAGAATAAAAGAACTTTATCAGGCGGCCGAGGCAATCTATAAGGCAGCCGAATCAGCCTTCGAAAACCCACAAATCAACTCAGATCCTCGCTCTTTGAGTTTGAATCAACCCATGATTGAAATTACGCCTCGCTGGGATCGTATCGCTGAACTAGGGCTAACGAGTAATGAATTGGGTTACGCGGTATCGGCGTTAAGTGATGGTGCTTATGTAGACGAATTTATTTTGGAAGATGATAAGATTGACATTTTCCTGTTTAGTAGCGCTGGCAACCAACAAAACATCGAACAGCTTGCTAACTCCCCTATAATTACGCCAGCAGGTAAAGTCATGCCGCTAAACGCTTTGACAGATCTGGCAGTTACAAAGGGAAGCAATAGCATAAGACGAGTGGATGGCAATCGGACAGTTACTGTATATATTATCCCTCCCAGAAAGGTCGCGCTTGAAACAGCTGAACAAATTGTGAGGAATCAAATGCTGCCTTCCTTGTGGCAACAGGGAAAAATTGCACAGGGAATATTCGTAAATATCAGCGGCGCAGCTGACCAACTTGAATCCACCAAAGCCTCTCTATCTTCAAATTTTTTGATCTCCATTGTCTTGAGCTACCTGCTTCTCGTCGCAATATTCGTTCACTGGCGTTATCCTTTATTTATTTTAGCAACAGTGCCATTAGGAATGGCCGGAGGCTTGCTTGGCCTAATTACCGTAAACGGCATAAATAGCTTACTGGCGAGTATAGGTTTACATGGCTTCCATCAGCCTTTTGATATGATTACCATGCTAGGCTTTTTAATTTTGTTAGGTACAGTGGTAAACAATCCAATTTTAATTGTCGATGAAACCAGAAAGTATTTACAGCAACAAGGAACTCAAGTTGTTGACGCGGTTAAACATGCTGTCAATAAGCGACTGATGCCAATACTGATGTCAACAGCAACTACCATTTTTGGATTGGCACCTTTGGTATTTATTCCAGGAGAAGGAACTGAATTATATCGAGGTGTCGGGATTATCGTGTTGACAGGTATATTATTCTCTACTCTACTAACTTTAAGCTTTTTGCCTGCACTATTAGTTAGCCTGATGAAAGATAAGTGACCTTAATAATATTAATAGGATCTTGTAAATGCGGTATTCCTGGAGTTTGTTTTCGATAGCCAAGTCAAAAATATAGAATGCCGCTTACTTAGTCAAAACAAAATGCTTATGTTCTCCTTTATGTAAGACGGTCATGTTAATATTGTCAGCCTGAGTTGCGGCATTAATACTCTCAATAACCGAACAAAGTTTGTCTTGAGAAACATCTCCTAGCTTATGATTGTTTATTCTTAGAACTTGATCGCCTACTTTAACTCCGGCTTTGGCGAGCTGAGAGTTTTGTGACAAGAATCCAATACGAAATACCCCATCTTCAAAATAACTTCTAAATCCAAATGTGCGCTCCTTTAAATTAGGCTTAGTAAATGGATAAAAGAAGATCTGACTGCCTGAAAAATCTAATGTGACAATATGGGACTCTAGAATTTTCGCACCTATCAAGGTTGGGACAATAGGTCGAGTCCAAACATCCACATTGTTCAAACCCAAACTACCAATAGTCAGCTCGTCCAATTCAAACTGAGAATAATTGGTCATTTGACCTAAACCGCCGGCTGACTCACCAAAAGAGCCAAAAGCCTGATTTGCATCTTTCTTAAGTAACCCGCGCTTTTTGAGTTCCTCATATGCCAATTTATTAAGTTGAATAAGTTCTGAGTTCCCTGTATCAAACATTGCGTGGTCAGTAAACTCGCCGTTTAGCTTGTGAACCAATATAGGGGCATGTGGGTAACCAAAAGACTTTAACTCTGCCGTCTTTGCACCTTTAAGATGCTTGAGACTATTTAGTTCATCTGTAATTACAAGTTGCTTTCGATCAAAGTCAATTTGCCACTTGGCTAAAGGCAGGATTTCAGATCCAATGACTCCTCCATCAAAATAACAACTGGCCATCGGCAAACCCGTATAATCAAAAATAAACACAGGGACATTCCTAAAGTTAACTTCTCCTAATGAGAGTTTTTCCACAATAGCCAAATCCATTTCAACTGCATTTCCATTAGCATCTTTTCCAACATTTTTACCGGCTATTTTTAAACCTAACTCATTCGCGACTCGTTTCGTGATAACGGTTGGAGAACCCGTATCAAAAATAAACTCAAAGGATTTGTTATTAATTGAGGCGTGTAAGAAGATTTTATTACCGCGGAGCTCAATAGGTATTACTTGGGAATATTGAGTGCCATCTACCGTCGACTTAGTCTTAAAGACTTCCAAATTATTAAGAGCAAAAGAAGTTTTTACTGAGAGTAGTATCGAAGTCAGAATTATCACCACAATACGAAGTTTATGGAATCTCACGTAAGTCCCTCATTATCGTAGTTTTATTCACCGACAGATACAGAATTATCAAAGTATCGTCAAATCAAACTTAATCGGAGCTGAATGGAAATTACGCCCTCAAGCTAAGAAGTTAAGTTCATACACCTCATTCTTTTAAGTGAGTGGATATCCTGAGCTCCCCTTCCAACGTTTTATGGACCGGACATTTGTCCGCAATTTCAATTAGTCTTTGGGTTTGTTCTTTAGAAAGTCCTCCAGTAAAAGACAGTTCCCTCGAAAGCACTTCAATTTTCTGATTTGGTGTCTCGCATTCTTCACAATCCTCCCCATGTTTTCTTTCATGGGAAAGCTCTACCGACACACTCTCTAAAGGCCAGCCCTTACGATTGGCATACATTCGAACCGTCATAGAGGTGCATGTACCCAGAGCCGCTAATAAATGCTCGTAAGGATCGGGACCTAAGTTCGCGCCGCCGAAATTTACGGGTTCATCAGCTAACCAGAAATGGGAATCACTCAGAACTTCACGAGTAAACTCTTTATTTCTTTCATTAACGATAACCTTACCTTTATCCGCTCCGGTAGTTTTCTTTCTTAATACCTGATAACCAGGTAAGTAATGGGTTACCCAAGCAGCAATACTCTCGGCAATGTACTCAGCATCATCTTTGTTTGAAACTAAGTGATCTGCTTTATCAAGACTAATAAAGCTCTTCGGATGCTTTGCAGCAACATAAATCTTTTCAGCCTGCTCGATTGATACCACAGAATCTAAAGGCGAATGCATTACCAACAGTGCTTTCTTTAGTTGACCTATCTGCTCAGTGTTTGACTTGGCAATATCATCCAAGAACTGTTTTTTAATCGTAAAAGGACGCCCTGCTAAACTTACGGATGCCTTACCTTTCTTCACAATTTCAGCAACGTCACACTCAAACTGCCTGGACACATGAGTTGCATCGGCTGGTGCGCCAATCGTGACTACAGCGAGGCTTTCTTCAACTCTTTGAGCAGCATTAAGCACAGCTGCACCACCCAGACTATGACCAATTAGAATTTGAGGGGCTAAATAGTTCTCACGCAGATAGTCTGCTGCTGCGAGCAGATCTTCTATGTTTGATGAAAAATTTGTATTAGCAAAATCGCCGTCGCTATTTCCAAGTCCGGTGAAATCAAATCTTAACACAGCGATGCCACGCTCAACTAACGCTCGAGCAATCCTAGATGCCGCAGCAATGTCTTTTCCGCAGGTAAAACAGTGGGCAAACAAGGCGTAGGCAACGGCACCATTTGACGGTGTTTCTAACAAACCCGCGAGTTTGATCCCATTGCTTACAAATTCTATTCTGGAGCGTCGAGAAGCCATAGTCTTTATCCGATCAAAGTGTTATCTGAGTATAGGATAGCTTTTGGATGATTTTGTTACAGTAAAGGAGCTATTCTCATAAAAAGCCCCTGATTAAACCTTCTTCTCTTAAACTGACATAAAGTAAAGTTTTGTAAAGTAGACTAATTTTATTGAACTACCTTGTTCGGTGTATATCAAACTCTATGTTCTTGCACACTGAATAAGATTTTTCTGCCAATTATTCTAATTGTGAGAACAATTTCGTTAATCTCTTTACATTGGGGATCCGTTGATCCCCAAGAACTTCTTACGGGAGTTCTTTACTGTAAAGTCATACTTAAATGCCGTGGAAACACGGCATTTTTTTATACAAATAAATTACTCTACTACCTCGAACTTCTGACTAGCCAGAGTGTTTTTCCCATTAGTAAAATACCTAACTTGATATTTGCCCGGCACTTTAGGCGCTTTTAGACTTATCGGAGACTTCGAGTTATCTCGAATATATTTTTTGTCAAATTGCTTTTTACCATCGTCTGAAAACACTGTTACAACATCAAACTTATTTTTTGGCCCTTGCCATTCTACCGAAAACTTCATCCCAGCCTTAACTTGACTGGGTGCACTAACACTTGCAGTTGCAGGAATTACAGTAAAGTTCTGTTTGGCCAAGGTTCTCTTTCCATTGGTATAATAACGTACTTCATAGGTTCCAGGCGTTTCTGGTGCGTTAACAAATGCAGGAGACTTATCCCTTTCACGAAAAATATATGTGTGATTAAGATATTTGCGTGCGTTGGGTTTAAATACAGCAACAACATCGAATTTATTCTTTGGTCCGCTCCATTCAACTTCAAATTTAGCACCGGCTATTACTTGCTCAGGTACCCTTACCGAAGCGGTCGCCGGAATAACCTTAATCAACTGCTTAGCGAGTGTTTTCTTACCGTTTGTATAATACCTAAGTTCATAATCTCCCGGCTGCTCCGGCGCCGTCACACGAGCAGGCGATTCATCGTTATCTCGAAAAATATAGGTATGACTAAGATAATTTCGAGCATTTGGTTTAAATACGGCGACGACATCAAATTTATTTTTAGGTCCAGACCATTCAACGTCAAATGCGGAGCCAGCTACAATTTTTCCAGGGGCCTTTACGCTCGCCAGCGCAGGAACAATAGTAATTGCCTGTTTAGCTAGGGTGTTTTTACCATTGGTGAAATAACGAACTTCATATTCTCCAGGTTGCTCGGGAGCTTTTACCTTTGCGGGAGATTCATCTTCATCTCTAAATATGTAAGTGTAAGTAAGCCTGTCTTTACTGTTTGCTTTAAATACCCCTAGCACGTCGAATTTATTTTTAGGCCCACTCCATTCGACTTCAAACTCGGAACCAGCGGTAATACTGGCTGCCGCTTTTATGCTCGCCTTAGCCGGGATTACCTTTAATTTAGTTTTTGCGAGTGAACGATTGTCCCTTAGATAATAATGGACAAAATACTCACCGGGTGTTTCCGGTGCGGTAATTTTACTTGGGGAGCTTATGTCTTCTCGGCCGATATAGGTTGCATCAAACAGTCGTTTCCCGTCAGGCGATTTAATGATCAGTTTATCGTACTTGTTTTTGGGTCCTTTCCATTCAGCTTCAAATTGGGAGCCTGCGATTACTTTGTTCGGTACATTAACAGAAGCATCCGTTATTTTTAACTCTTCCTTGTCAGTAACTATTTTACTCGTTTCACTCAGTGCGTCCTTTAATTCATCAGCATTGTCTGCAGCCAGAAATAGCCCACCAGTTTCACGGGCCAAACACCGAAGTCCGGCACTTTCAGTTTCTGGTACGTCAAAACTAATTACATGGGTAGTAAAGTCAATACCCGCTTTTCGTAATGCCCTCCCCGCTTCACATGGATCGAGATTACAAGTTTCTTTTCCGTCACTGATTAAAACAACGGTTGCCTTATCTTCAGTGTACTTTAAGACTTCAGCCGCTCGCTTAACCGCTGCGGTTAGTGGCGTTTTACCTTTTGGGTTGAGCTTGTGAATTTTCTTAAGAAATGTACTTTTGTCGATTACTTCCGGTCGCTGTAGTAACTCAATATCATTGCAGTCACCTTTATTATTATGACCATAGGCAATTAATCCAAGCGAAGAGCCTTGCTCCCAATCTTTCACAATTTCGGATATTACTTCTCGAGCAATTGTGATCTTGGCTTTACCGTCAATTTGTCCCCACATACTGCCAGATGCATCCAACACAAGTATGGCCGTATTTTTGTCCAGCTTATCGGATGAAGATTCAGTTGAATTCAGCCCAAAAATCTCTGTAGGCAATACTAAGGCAGATAATAGAAAAACAGAGTTTATACCTATTGTTAAACTTTTACTCCACGGTCTCATCGCGCTCACTTCCTTTTGAAATTATGTTGCGGGTGTTATCACTAATTAGATTTTTTGAAAATCGAGACTATTAATTAGCCTATTTGACTAAAAGTGTCCGCCAATAAAGTCACAAATTAAGGATTTTCAAGCTTTTTCATTGGCACAAATATTGTTAATAATTCTTGGTGTGTTCCTAAAATCAATTCGGCTACTTGGCTCAAAAAGGATATGAAATGAAGAAGAAAATAACAACCCTCCTCCTGTTTATAACTGCAATATTTAACCTAACAGTTTATGCAAAATCCGAAACAGACAACGAATTAAAGACGAAGTTTATAGAACTTGACAATATTATTTTTGAAGAAAGCTTTAATAACTGCCACCTAGAAGCTCTCAACCCTATTATTTCTGAGGATTTTGAGTTTTACCACGACGTTGCCGGTGTGCAACACAGAGACAGCTTTTTAAAATCCGTAAAACAGAATATCTGTTCCAATATGAACAATAAACCGATCCGAAAACTTGTACCAAATACCATGGAACTATTCTCCCTTAAAAAAGACGGTGTCCTTTATGGGATGATTCAGCGCGGAATTCATGAGTTTTATATTAAAGAAAAAGGCAAACCACTATACAAAACGGGGATCGCTAAGTTTACCCACCTTTGGATACTAGAAGATGATAAATGGAAGCTTAAGCGAGTGTTAAGTTTTGACCATCAGAGCGCTTCAGACTAGATCAGACGCAAGAAAAAAGTCGTCGGGTTGCCTTGCATCCTCGACGACTCTATCTCTAACCAAGCAACTTCAAATCAGAACGACCTTGTAATCGATGTTTACAATCTTTAAGTGCTGCTTTGAAAAATCCCCTCAAATGTTTTTTCAAATGTTTCGTCACTTTGCTACTTTCTATCGATTTTAAATGACAAAATACGGCTAAGGCGTAAGTCGCTTCTTCTTCGTTCAAGAAGACTTGTCTGGCCGGCGACTGGCCACCACCACAGCCTCCACATCCGCCTGCGCGAGGAACGATTGCACTATTAGCAAACATGATTCCAAACCCCATAAATATTCCAGTAACCTCTCCTGCCATGGGCAAATAATCTGGTCCTCCGGGGGGTAGCGCTTTAGCGGTTCCGGCAAGTTGGTGAGATAAGTTATGAGCAAAGTGGGCAATTATCCCTTCCGGGCTTTTAAGCTGTTGTGCATGGTAGGTAAACGCAATTTTATCATCTGGCTGTGGTATCGATGACATAGGCATAGAAGAAACGGGCATAGATGAGACAGGCATTGCCAGCTGTATGTCCTCGCCTTGTGCCGCAGTTTGCCCTAATTTAGCTGGAGCATTTTTACCGCGCAATGCACCACTTATAGTTATTGGCTGGTTAGGTGGTATTGGGCGCTCACGGTTTTCCATATTGTATAATCGCGTTGGCCAGTGAGACATACCAGCATACTCTTTAACTTGGTCAAATATCAGACTAGCCATACCTTCAGCAGTAGTTTCCTTGCCAGGAAAATGCTGATTGTCAGGTACAACTAAAACAGTTTCGTTAGCGAAAACATCTTTATCAAATTGCTCAAAGGCCCAAGCATAACAATTGAAAATCCATTCAATAATGTCTTCATCGAGTAGTTGTTTGTTGCGGCTAAATAAATTAAGCATGGCGATTTTTTCTTGAGTTACAGCATTGTCTTATTATAACGATAAGAGTTGATATTACACCAAGCGGGAATTAAGTTCACCGGGAAATAACATCTTCGATCGATTCAACCGCTGGTTAGAAACGCCATTTGATAGTTACGTGGATATTTTTGTGAGGGGGGTAATTGAAAATAATTATACAAATTTAAGACTCAGAATTCCCTTTAGCATCTGCTGGCTTACTAGCCCTTCAATTTAAGGCTTCGTGTCATCTTCACTTTTCTTCTCGTCGCTACTTTTCTTTTTTTCCTTTTCCTTTTCCTTTTCCTTTTGAATATGCTCCAGAGGGTATTGATTGGGAACAATCTTTACTTCACTGTTTTTTTCACTTTCATCAACAGGTTTTAGATCAGATATTGGTTTTGATGACTTAGGAATACTCGAGCTAGACCTAATCGACTTATCTTCCTTTTCCACAACAGTCACCTCTGCCTTTTCAGCTTTACTTTTGGCCTCTTCTTCAGAGCTGTTTTTCGCTTTATCTGCACATGAAAAAAGAAATACCATGCTTAAGATTATTAAAAGTAGTTTATCCATACTCATACTATTCACATCACTGGCCATTTATACATTATTAAACGCTAGTAAACACAAAAAAGGGCTAACTGCAAAGTCAACCCTTAATACCTCTATGACAAAATTGAGGGACAGATCTAGAAACTATATCTCAAACCCAGTGTCGCCCTTTCTCCTTCGTCTTCGTATTCAAAGTCTCCGTAAACGCTAAATGCGTCAGAGAATTGATACTTGCCGCCCAAAGTCAAATAAGTAGGGCTGAAGTCGCCGAACGTATCGTCTACTTTTCTAGCATGTAACCGGCTTATTTCCACATTAAATGAGAAAGCATCGGAAAGTGTCCTTTGATAACCGAATCCCAATTGAAATCCGTTTTGATCAAAGCTAGCAGCGTAGTCGCGATCAAATAAAACGTTAACCGCATCAAACTGAGTGTACCAGGTACTATCGTCATCAGCGCTAATAACAAAGCCTACACCAAGCGACTTTCTGACGAATTCTAAATCACGATCTTCTTCCGTCGAAATATACTTTGCAGATACAAAAAAATCTTCATTTAGCTGATAACTTCCAGCTAATTCGAAACCTTTGTAGTCACCTTCCAGTACATCATGCTCCTGCGAAGAATAGCCGACTTCAACATAATTGCTTACACTTGAATCAGCTAAACTTCCTAAAGAGACCAAAGACAGACAGGCTCCAATAAATATTTTTGATTTCATTTTTAAACTCCTTACTCACAGTGTTAGAAAGCTGTTTTTTGAAATCTCGAAGCAAGCCATGCTTGCTTCGAGAAAAACAACATTAAGCAGCTTTCAACTGTTTGCGACGGGCCAAGCCAGCCAGACCAAACAAAGCAAGTAAAGAAACGCCTAGCGAACCACTACCAGCAGGTATATCAACAATAGTTACAGAAGCTGCAACCTTGCTACCTGAAGTCGCGCCACCCGCAGAATTGGAAAGAACAACCGTGAAGGTTTTGTGTAAATCCAACTCGTTTGTGGCAACAGTAATGGTCTTCGCAGCAGTGTCCATATCAGCCCACTCCAACGTACCTGAAGTCGCAGTGTAATCGGTACCTGCAACAGCGCTTCCATCAACGGTTGCGTAATCGATGCTAACTGCATAATCAGCACCACCGATACGTTCAACTGTTAAAGTAGCAGTGTCTTTTTCGTTAACTTCAATATTAGTTACTTGGAATTCAAGCGTACCGTATTGAGGCTCATTGATAGTTAAAGTCACTGGAACAGTGTTTGAACCATATGGAGTATCGTTAAGAATAACCAATGATGCTTCATGAGTACCTACTGGAAGATTACCATCGAAGCTTAACTCAATTGATTGTGAAGCGCTTGCTTCAAGGGTGTTAGCAGCCGAAGTTGCAGTTACCCAGCTAGGCTTCCAATCACAAACTCCAGTTTCACCACTATCAATACCCAAAGCAAGATTGTAGTTCATCTCGTTCATCCATAGTGCGCCGTTACAATCAATATCAAGACCAGCTTGACCAAAGTCTGTACCGATATCATCAATGTCACCGTCGCCATCAATGTCTAGTTGGATGTCATAACCGCCAACCTTAACAAATGTGTCAGTCATAGCGTCCATGATGACGATATCGAAAGAACCATCTGAAGATTGAGAGTTCAAGCTTGCAAATAAATGGCCTGTACCTGGGTTGTAAGCTAGACCAGCGATTGGTAAGCCAACATTTACAGAACGAAGAATTTCGCCGCTTGTAGTGAATTGGTGAACCATGCTGTCATTCCAGCTACCAGCGAAGAACGTGTCAGATACTGGATCGTAAGCTAAACCACGTTGTGAAATACCAAAAGCAGGACAGATAGTATTACCTGTTTGCGCTAGAGTTTCGGTATTCAATTCATAAACACAGTTATCACCGCCTACGTTCACTTGCCATAACATGCCAGTGCGTTGGTTGAATGCCATATCTGCGGCAAATGCGCCACCATAACTGGTGTCGATAGTGTCAGTTGATGCAGTTCCGTCAGCAGCATAGCGACGTGCTACGTCAGCAGCAGCCCCAAGACCTGTGATTTCACCATTCCAGAACTCTCCAGTATCTCTGTTGCGAGCAATACCAAATCCTGAAGGTGCGTCCAGAACTCCAACTAGCTCTCCAGGTGCCAATTTTTCAATGTAGCTTAGATCTGGGTAGTAACGGATTTTCTTAGCGTTATGCAAATTAACATCTTTTGGTCCCATATGACGAGTCGATTGTTCGAATGGGCCGTAGGTAACAGCAGGGCTACCGTTAATTAACAAGATATTGAAGTTAGCATCTACGCCACCAGTGTTTGAGATGTCAAGCGATTCAGTGCCAGTTCTACCTTGAGTTAAAGTAGTTGCCAAAGAATCAGACGCAGTTTCAATTTGACCAGCTTGTAAGTAAACAGGTGTTGCTAGAGCAACTTCACCAACTGCAACAGCTTTCGTAGCATAGTAGTTAGCAGAAATAGAAACTTCACCATCTTGTGGAATGAAGAAGTAAACGAACCCATCATTTAAGGCTGCATCTTCGTCAGTAGACATAGAGGTGGTAACAGCTTCACCATTAACAGTTACAGTCGCACCGTTTAATGATTGGTCAGTATTTTCATCCATTACATAACTGGCTACTAAGTTACCCGCAGCAGCTACACATGTACCTTCACCAAAAGTAACGTCGTCGATAGAAACATACCATGCCCAGTTAGCATTGTAGTAACGCCAGCGTAACTGGAAGCTAGTGGCACCAGCTAGAGTTGCAGTTAAATCGATAGAGTATTGCTGAGTTCCACTTACTAGAGCAGTTACGTTAGTCCAGCCAGCACCATCGACATTAATATCAAGGTCTGCGTTGTCGCCAAGTGGACGATAGTTAGCTACAAAATTAAGTGTTGTTGAACTAATATCAGCAACGTTAATTACAGGAGAAACCAAAGAAGTGTCAGCGTCGTTACCTGGACCAGCAGCGTCACTATCAGCAAGAGCCGCATCACCTTCAGTTCCGGTGATGTTACCACGACCTGCAAGCGCACTTCCCCATGCAACGCCGTCACCAGCATCTTCAGTAACAGTCCAACCAGTTGGTGGGAACACACCGCCTTCGAAGCGTTGAACAAATGAAGGCTCTACCCACTGTAATCCTGGCGCAGTACAAGTACCGTCTTCATCCAAAGTAAAGCTCAGAGCCATTGGTGCACTAGTATCAGCCATAGGCAATACATCCTGGCTATTCAACTGATAACCATCAATTTGCGCCATAGTAGATATGTTAATCGTCGTACCTTCAAAAACTGGAAGCACATATTCACCAGTTTCGGGATTTGTGTAAGCAACAATACTGTCACCAGGTACAGATGCGGTTACTTTTGCGTAAAGTGGGTTTGAGTTTCCACTATCAGTAACAGTACCAGTCAACTCAACTTGAGCCGCAGCTGCAAGTGCAAAGTTATTCGTTAACTCATCATCTTCCGCAACTGTTACGTCAGCTTGTTGAGCCATAACCCAACCGTAACGGAAAACTTCCAAATCATAATCACCAACTGGAAGCACGAAAGAGTACTCACCGTTTGAATTGGTAACCGTAGAAATATTTCCAGCAGATACAGTTGCACTAGCAATTGGGTCGCCTGAAGTTTCATCAGTAACAACACCAGAAATCATTCCAGTTGGCCCCATAGTACAAGAAGGAATTTTGAAGCTGGAAATACGAGTTGACCAAGTCAACGTATTATCGTTTTCAGCTTTGTAGTACTCATTGGTATACCAGAAAGTACAATCATCAACTGGGTCGATGCTCATGCTAGCATAATCAGCCCAACGACCACGATTAACTGCCGCCTGAGAACCAGTTCCTTCAACTAATACAAACTCATCAGTCATTTGGCCAGCAGGATCAGTTGATAAACGAGTCGCAGCGTGTATGGAAGGATGGATACTATCGCTTGAAACAGTATAGCCAATCGCGATATTTCCATTTGCATCCATTGCACCACTTACCATCCAGCGAGCAGCGGTAGAAGGAGCTAATGAAGAATCAGGAGAGAAAGTACCTTCCTGATTTAAAGTAACCGCATGACCATTTGAATGGTCAACGTCTAACTCATACCAGCGAGCAACAGGCTGGCCGGAAGGACCTGCGATGTTGTGGGTAAACAAGATTTTGCCTTGACCGTTAATGTTGCGGTACGCAGTACGGAACATTGAGCGAATACCTAATGCGTCAAGCTCTTGACCGTTTGGCTGAGTTGCATTTGAAGGGCCAGCAAAAGTAGATACGTCAAGATCTGCAACTTCTGTAAACGTTGCGGCGTTGATATCATTCCAATCAACGTCCATTTCCCAAACATGAAGTTTGCTTTGGCCGTCACCGTTTGCCCAAACGAAATACTGATTCATATCAGCAGGTGGTTGGGTAATTCCGTCTACGTCCAATGGCATTGGCGTGAAGACAGTTGGAGACATTCCTTCACCACTAATAATTACTTGTTTAGCTTCGGCACCCACGAGCATTTTATCTCTTTCGTAAGCTGCCATACCGCCACCGGCGAATCCAGAACCAAACTGGTTTACACCCATGTAGTAAGCATCACCGAAAATCCCAAAGTGTGGGTAATCATTCATTAATGCACCATATGGGAAATCATATAAGTAATAAGCGCCTGTTGGATCGCCAGTTTGTGAAATAGCAATACACTGGTGGTTGTCACCTGAAGCTAGCGCAAATTGGCTAATCATCCAGCGATCGGCACGGCGATCATAAAGTACGATTGGGTCACCGTTATTGTTAGTTTCACAAATACCGCCGAAACCAGCCCAAAGTGAATTAATTGCTACAGGAGCAACCAATTGGTTGCCAAGTTTGTCCCAAATAGCAAGAGAAACGTTAACCGTTTGAACGTAGTGATTTGGCCCAACACTACCGTTAGTATCTGGTGGAACATACCCTTGTGGGTTCGTCATACCATCAAAGTTCGCTCCTATTTCTGGTGCTTTGGATTGATATAACGATCTTTTAATTTCTTTTTGCAACACAGGATCATTGTATTTCTCACCTGCTTGCATTTGTCGAAGTTTGGTACTAAATGGGAATCTGTTTGGAACTTCCTTTACCAAATCTTCTCCAGGAACTTTTTCTCCACTCGCTTTTAATTTAATTTTTCGTTGAGGGGTAATTTCTTGCAGCGGTTGTAAATCACGAATTGCTTTCGACACTTTCACCTTTGCAGATGTTGAAACCTGCGTTTTTATTATGGGAGTGTTTTCGGCATAAACGTCAAGGGCATTTACACCCAGTGCTGCAACCATAGCAGTCACTAATACGTTCTTCATATCTAGCCTTTCCTTTTATTCTTCGAAGCTTCCAAAGTAAAAATCAATTAACGGCATTTTTGAATGTAAAGCAAAAATGAACATTAACCCTGTCCACACAAAAAGAGATTTACTTTGTCAAAGTTATTTTAGGGCCCATCATTTTCCATGATGAAGTAATCGTCGACGAAATAAAATTCCACCGACCTCGGTGATGCTAGCATGCGGCGTAATGAAAAAACTTGTGAATAATAACCAAGTGATTCAGGTAATATTACCAATCTCTTTCTGCAAAAAAATATCACAAAAAGAGATGCGGCAATCGCATGTAAACTTGATTTTTACGTAACTAAAACATGGCTTCCTAAAATACAGAAGCTAAAGGCAATTAAAGTTACACCCTTAAATTTAGTCAGAAATTAATAGCTCAACTATAGCTCAGCGTAAGGTCGCTAGATTATTTTCCGGTAGATAATTTTAAGACTTTGACTCAACAAGTTTCGCATCAATAAAAAAGTCAATTTATACCTATCATTAAATTCCATACCACCTCAACACTAAAACTCCACATGAGATTTTTAACAACCAAAAATCTCAACTTACACACGAATTAGGCTTAATTATTCTGGTGTGAGATTCAACCGTTCCGGTTACTAATAACCAATTATTTATTTAAGGACGTTTAAGGCGTGATGGCGAAGAGCACGATAGTTTTAACTTCAGTCGTTTTAGTTTAAGAGGTAATGTCCAAGCACTATGTATAGTCGGAATTTATGCGGGATATTTACACCGCTCCAATTACTGTTCCTGGTTTGTATGAAAGCTTTTGGTAAAAGTGTGAGCCGTACAACTGATTGGCAACTTGATACTCGGTTTGAAAAACTATTCAGGCTCTGCTGTTATTTAATCGCTACTAAAAGAATACCTATTTTTACCTGCATTTTTCGCTTGATACATCGCTGAATCCGCAAGTTCTACAAGTGATTGAAGATCTTCTCCATCATCAGGGTATGTCGAAATCCCAATACTTGCTCCAACGCTATTTATTTCTTTCGATAACTGGTAAGGCCTAGATATTTCGTTGATTATTTTCTCTGCAGTGTTTTTCGAATACTCGCGACAACCGTCATTGCTGAGCAAAATCAAAAATTCATCACCTCCGTGCCTGGCAACAATATCAGAGGTGCGTATATTTTCCCTCAGCCTAGCGGCTATGGACTGAAGTAACTCATCGCCGATTTGATGCCCATACTTATCATTGACAGTCTTGAACCCATCAATATCAACAAAAAGTAATGCATGCTTTTCGTCCTCTCTTCTTGCTTTAGCCAATGAAAAATGAGCCAGTTCTTCGAACAGTCTGCGATTAGGTAAATTAGTGAGAGGATCATGTTGAGCTAAATGCTTCAGCTTTTCTTCTACTTTTTGTCTCACGCCAATCTCTTTCTTTAGTCCTTGATTAAGCCGGATGATAATAAATACGACAACGACTAGCAAAACTAATGGCGGCCCACCCCAAAGCGCAATACTCTTAATACTCACTCCTTTAGCAACATGAATTGATAGCCAAGTATTTGCAATTGCAGCTTTCTGCCGATTTGACATAGTGTTAAAAACTTTATTTAAAATAGATGCCATTGGCTCAATTTTATTTGAAATTGCCATCGAGACTTGTAGATCAAAAGGAGTAAATGCTGAAATGATTAGTTGACTAAAGTCACTTTTATTGAGCGCCGAATTAATTCCCGAAATAGCACCTATATATGCTTGTGTCTCACCATTATTAACAGCGTCTAAGCCTTGCTGAATTGATTCAACTAGGAAAATATCAATTTCGGGGTAGTTAGTTTTAACATACTCAACTATTGCATACCCTTTAACTAATGCCAGCCTTTTTCCTTCGAGCGATTCTATCGATGTAGCATAAAATGCATTTTTACGTGAAACTATTACTGTCGGAGTTGTAAAGTAAGCTTGGCTGAAAAGGGTCTCTTTTTGCCGACTTTCGGTAGCTATCATTGCAGGTAGAATATCAATTTTACCCTGCTTAAATAATCTGTGAGCTTCATTCCAGTTAGTCGTTTCGACAATATCAAATTCAACCTCTAATACTTGGCTCGCAAATTCCAGGTAATCTGCCGCGATCCCCGCGTAATGACCTTGATCATCGACAAATTCGTAAGGATACCAATGCTTATCAATACCGACGGTGAAGCTTGAGTGATTTTTCAGCCAAGTTACTTCTGCTTCTGTGAGTACGTAGCGACTATCGAGTGAGAGTGTTTTCTGACTCCTCTTTGAGAGTTCAAGTTCAGGAATACCAGCGTTATCCTTTTCCTCGGCATATGTATTAGAAAAGTCGCTTCCAGCTAAGAGAATAAAGATTACTAAAATGTACCTGGTGAAGGTCATTTGTCTGTTCTTCATAAAAGGCGATATCAATAATTTTAGCATAGATATCTCAATTATTAATCGAGGATGCAAGATTCCGAAATATACTTCTAGTCTATTCTTCGTGCCGCATTGGTACGCCGTTCATATATTGAAATCGAGCTCACATGTGCCCATTAACTGTCATAAAATTCGACTTCCTATTTTATCAATCAAAACCAATATGATACAATATATCATATCAATACCTAAGTTAAACTGTCTATTACCTACACAATCGCCCTCACAACAAACTAATGGATACAAAATTGAATTCCCAAATACTTGGTGACAAAGCAGCAATAAGCCTCTCCATAATCTGCGTCATTCACTGCTTATTGTTGCCACTATTAGTTCTAATTTTGCCCTCAATGGCTACTCTTTGGTTCAACGATGAGACATTTCATCAATGGTTACTCTTGGCCGTATTTATGAGCAGTTCGTTTGCTTTAAGCAAGGGTTACCGGCAACATAAACAATTTTCGATAATTTTATGGGGATCTTTCGGGCTCTCTTTCTTATTCCTAGCTTCCCTACTTGGTCATGATAAAGTGGGGGAGTTAGGAGAGCAGTCGTTAACCTTAATCGGCGCGTTTATCATCGCTATCGGCCATATCAAAAATTACCGAACTTGCAAACAACACCAATGTGAATGCTAGATTACTTGCGAATATCTAAATTAATATTCTTCACGAAACTCTATTGGGCAAATCCATGCAGACTGATCTAATCACAGCCATCCCTACCAGCATCATTACCGGATTTCTCGGCGTCGGTAAAACCACCACGATACTTAATTTATTGAAAAGTAAACCAAGCAATGAACGCTGGGCGGTACTTGTCAATGAGTTCGGGGAAATAGGTATTGATGGAAGCTTGTTTAAAGGTCAACAAAGCGAAGAAAATGGTATTTTCATCCGAGAAGTGCCAGGTGGATGCATGTGTTGTGCGGCAAGCTTGCCGATGCAAATAGCACTCAATCGACTGCTGGCTTATGCTAAACCTGACCGACTTTTAATTGAACCAACAGGATTAGGTCACCCGCTAGAAGTACTTGATGTGCTTTCAGCGGAGCACTACCAAGATATTCTAGATATTCAAAAGGTGGTTACCTTAGTCGACGCCAGAAAACTCAAGGACAAACGATATACAGAACACGAAACGTTTCGTCAACAAATTCAGATTGCTGACTTAATAATTGCAAACAAAACAGATTGCTATGATGAAAAGGACAGAGTTAATTTATTTTCTTACGCGCAAGAAATAGGTCTTGCTAAAAATCAAATTGAGTTTACGGTTCAAGGTAGATTTTCTTTTGAGTTACTAAACAAAGACTCCGGGCAGTCTCAGTCAAAATTGAATAGCCGACGAGAGCACTATGATCATTCTTATAGTACTGACACTCAAAATAGCCCTACCCCACTTTCGCACGAAAAAGAACTTCCTACTAGTGGCTTTATTAAAGCAGAAAACCGAGGAGAAGGCTTTAGCAGTCAAGGTTGGCGATTTTCTCCAGAATTAGAATTTGATCGCCGCCGATTGTTTTCCTGGCTAAATGGTCTGTCGGTTGAAAGAGTTAAAGCTGCATTTATTACTAATGAGGGAATATTTGGATATAATTTGGCAGACGACATGTTAACCGAGGTAGAATTAGATGAATGTATGGAGAGTCGAATAGAGATTATTTCGTCAAAATCCGTCGACTCATGGGAACAAGAGCTCATGTCCTGTATTGACAGAGACTAATAGCAGATGGCAGGTAAATAATCAGTATTCCCTTGAGTATAAGGTTACCTTTTTTATTTTTTACAAAAGGAACCAGCTTTCATCAATTAGTTGGGCAAGGCCAATAAACATCAACTCTTGCGCCACCGAACCGGCTTTCGCCAATTTTGATTTCGCCACCACAATCTTTAATGACCATATCAGCGATTGCCAGCCCCAATCCAAATCCACCGGTTTCCCGGTTACGGCTTTTGTCAGTCCGATAAAATGGTTTAAGCACCATTTCTCGTTTGTCTAAAGAAATTCCCGGACCATCATCGACTATAGTTAAAACAAAACGCTCTTGTTCAAGCTTTCCGGCAATTTCAACAACCTGTTCGGTATATTTTATTGCATTATCAATTATGTTTATCAGAGCTCTTTCCAACAATGTCCGATTAGCCGTTAAAGTAAACTCGTCACACTTTAATAGCGTAACTTTCGAACTTTCGATCGAGGCAATGAGCGAGGTTAACAAAGTTGGAAAATGCAGCGAGTCACTTCTGGTTTCAACTGAACGAAGTCGCATTCTCGAAATCGTTAGAATCTCCTCTGTTAATGATGCAAGTTCTTCGAGGTCATTATCCATACCGGACAATAACTCTGATACTTCTCCAGTTAAGTCTCCATTTGCTTTCCCATTTAATGCAATATCCAGTGCCAATCTCATTCTCGTAATTGGGATACGCAACTCATGATGTATCGCGCCAGTTAATATCAGATTTTCGGCTGTTTTTTCTTCTATTGAATTTGCCATACTATTAATATCATCAGAAAGCTTTTTCAATGCAGGAATTTTGCTGGGCGACATTTTCCAATTGAAATCTCCTTCCGCCACAGAATGAGTAACTCGGCTTATTTGATTAATATAACGATAAATGGACCAAGCAATTAAAGTTATAATTAACGCCATAAAAGAGTAAACAGCTATAGTGCTCAAGTAGTAAAACATCATATAGTCTTCAGAATACTCACTAGTGTAATCAAACTTGAGCGCCTTTTTAGAATTTATCTTTTGCGATAAAGGGATCAAGACCGTTAACTCATCTGTTTTATCCGTTACACTTAAGCTACTTACAGTTCCTTTTAAGTTATTAGAAAGCGTTATCGGCCTATCAACGACACTTAAACTAACCAGTTCTTTACCGACATTCTTACGCCAAAAATTTAGAACTCGATTTAGCTCAGCGCTGTCAATTGTCTTTGGGTTATTCGTGTTAGTTGAGTTTTGTTCACTTGCTTTCATAGCAAGATTTTGCTCAATCGCTGAAGTGATTAACCTTGAGTAATGCAAATATTCTTCACTGATTTCTTCTCTATAGTATCGGGTACCGATATCGTCGACGAAATAACCCGCAACAACTAAGAAACCAAGAATTAACAAATATAAGATTGCTGCTAATGAGCGCATGACTTACCAATACTCCGCTAATCTTTTACAAAAATGTAGCCCAGTTGACGAATTGTTCGAACGTAATCTTTCGACTTATTGCCAGCTGAGAGTTTTTTACGTAGCTTTGATATTCGCATATCTATTGAGCGATCAAGCCCGTCATAATCTTTACCACGCAGCATTTGAAATAGCTCTTCTCTCTTTACAATGCTGCCAGCCTTATTTGCTAGTATCCATAAAAGTTCAAATTCGGAATCAGTTAGAGAGATACCTTCATCCTGTCTAACAACAGTTCTTTTATTATGATCAATAATTAAATCGCTTACCTGGATTAGAGTTTTTGTCGGCTTACTCTGTCGCCGCAGCAATGCATTGATCCTTGCTAATAACACATGGGTACGGATTGGTTTATTTAAAAAGTCGTCAACTCCGGCATTTAACGCAGTAACTTCTTGAATATCGCCCTCATGGGCCGTGAGCATAAGAATACTGTTTTCAAAGTCGGGGCGAACTTGCCGGCAAACTTCCACACCATCCATTTTGGGCAACATCAAATCTAATATCACTAACTCAGGAGGTTGACGTTTTATTCTTTCAACTGCCGCCTCGCCCGATTCTAACCAGTCGACTTTGAAACCTTCTATTGATAAGAACTGCACCAATAATTTAGCAATTCGCTGATCGTCTTCAACAATCAGTACCTCAGGCTGGATTTCTGATGACGCATATTTATCTAATGACACTATTTAAACTCCCAGCTCTCAATCTGTTGTTTGACTAAGAATACCAAACGTCCAGTTACCTACCGATTAGTATAGCCATTCTATGTTAACACCCTACTCTTGGCGATAAAGCACTATCGACTAGCGGTTACAGTAGGTGACAATTCATCACAGAGGTTGACGGAAGTCTCGCTAAACAATTGCTAAGCTGAAGGTCTTCAATTAATCATTTCCAATTAATCGCTAGTGACGAGGGTCCCATGTTTAAAGTGTTTTCAACGCTAATGCCAGTAGCAATTGTGTTAGGTTTGACCGCTTGTGGAAGTAGCACCAGTCCGCAAACAACGCCACCCAACCCACCAGCAAACGCTAAGAAGATTATAGTCATAGGTGCCGGTATGTCCGGGATTAAAGCAGCCAATCAATTAGCAAATGCCGGCTTACAAGTACAAGTGCTAGAGGCAAGAGATCGTATTGGTGGCCGTACGTGGAGTGACAGGTCTTGGGGTGTTGCCGTAGATTTGGGTGCTAGTTGGATCCACGGTATTTCGGGCAATCCAATTCACACGCTTGCGCAATCTCTAAATACGCCACTAGTTGAGTGGGACTACGATAACCAAACTACTTATGACGCAAGTGGCAATATTGATAATAGTATCGATACAAAGATCGAATCAGCTAATGATGCTGTGCTCGCAACAGCCAATACAACGCCTAGTAACGATCCTAATATCACGTTGCAAGATCTCGTTGATCAAACGCGTAGCAATGGCGCTCTTAATGAGTTAACTGAACGCGAGTTAGAGTTCTTTGTGAATTCAAGTTTTGAGCAAGACATTGCAGCTGATGCCGACAAAGTGTCCTTCGCGGCTTTAACCTCAACCGAGTCTTTCCTTGGGCCGGATGTCGTTTTCCCACAAGGCTATGACACTTTAGTTACCGCTCTAGCTGACGGTTTAGACATTAAGCTAAACACTTACGTCAATGCAATCGACTATCAAGGCTCTATTGTCTCGGTTCAAACCTCACAAGGGACTTATACCGCTGACTATGTCATTGTGACAGTCCCCCTCGGCGTGTTAAAGAAAGACGTTATCTTGTTTAATCCTTCTCTTCCGCAAGAAAAGCTAAATGCGATCGAGGCCTTAGATATGGGTGTATTAAACAAAGTGTATTTAAGATTTCCTGAAGTTTTTTGGGATAACAACGTAGATAATCTAGCCCAAATAAGTGAACAAAAAGGTCATTGGAGTTACTGGATAAACCTATCTAAACTAACAAGCCAACCGATATTGCTAGGTTTTAATGTCGCTTCTTTTGGTACAGAAATCGAGTCGTTAAGTAACCAGGAAATTGTTTCTCAAGCCATGGTTCAACTAAGAAAGTTCTTCGGTGACAACATTCCCGAACCAAGTGATTCGATTATCACCCGTTGGGCAAATGATCCCTTTAGTTTTGGTTCTTATTCGTATGTGCCCAAAGGAGCTACGGCTAGCATGCGGCAAGATTTAGCGGCACCAGTTAACAATCAGGTTTTCTTTGCAGGTGAAGCAACTCATAGTGAGTATCCTTCGACAGTGCATGGAGCCTTTTTATCGGGTCAACGTGAAGCAAGCAGAATCTTGGCACTATTAAACAACTAAATTTATCTGTCCGGTTTTTGTGAGAGTTGCTGTTATCTCCTAATAGAGGCAAATGAGTACCTCTAAATATACTTAAATGGAGATAATTGTAATGAAAGAACTATTTAAATTACTAGTGGGCGTGGTGTTGATAGTAATGATGTCAGCGTCAACCTATAGCTATGCAGGAAGCAGCCGTGATACTCAAGCGCAAGAAGGTAGTATTAATGGATGTCCTGAAGGTTTTTCACCAATACCCTCAGGATTAGCTTGCGCCGCAGACAACTTGACTTTTAATCCGGTCATGGAGTTACCCCCGCCACATGACTGTCCACCAGGTTTCGAACGAGTGCCTGGTGTTAGGTTTTGCGTCGCGGCGAATTTGACTATCGATATTCCTCAAGAAATGATGCTGTTAGAAGCGGTAATTAACGGCGACTGCCCTGAAGGCTTCTCTCGACCTGTCGGCTCGCGCATTTGCGTTGCTGATAATTTAGTCTTAGATACGGTTGAACGTGAAGTTAAGCTGGTAAAGTATATTCCTAATTGCCCCGAAGGATTTCATCAACCTGTTGGCGTTAGATTCTGTATTGCGGAAAACCTTAAGCCTAAAGAGTTACCAATGCCTTCACTATCTGACTGCCCTCCGGGCTTCACTCGACCACCTGGCGTTCGCTTTTGTGTTGCTACAAACGTACTTGATCTCGGCAATGATTTAGAAAATCCGCTTGGGGCTCCTGAAGGAGATTGCCCTGAAGGCTGGCATCGAGGCCCTAACGGTTTTTGCATGCCGGAAAACAAGACAACAAAACACAATGACGAAAGATCCGGCGGTGAATACGACCTGATCAAAATTGAAAATACCCTAAAGTCTAGTACAGATGCCTCTTGTGCAAAAGGCGAATACGATTTATGGTGGGACATGCCGGTATTTGATAAAGCAGGAAAAATTGTTGGTTTTGTCAAAACTAGGAGCTGCGCAGCTCAATCTGTAAGTTATATGCCGAACAGCGCTAACTAAAACCGGCTGGAAATATAGTTGTATTTCGTTAGTTGTAGTGTTTTAAAGTTCAATTTGAATCTTCTCTATCAAATTGAACTGTGCTGGTAAAACGGAACGCAAACGAGGTACAACTGATGTATAACATGGAATGTTTGAGGACCAAATAATGAAGCAATTAATCACTAATCGCCGAGCGATAATCCAGATTAGCAAAGGATTATTATTTCTTCCTTTTTTTATTAACCCACTCAGTGCAACTGAATCAGGCTCAAGCCAAGAACACCTTGTTTTTGAAGAGAGTCATACTTTTGAAACGACCAAAACTATCGATGAAGCGAATTCTTCGGCTACCGATTGTCCACGCGGGTTTAACCATAGCGGGATTCTAAATGTTTGTGTTGCAGAAGATTTAACCTTAAATGTCGTTACAGAACTATCCTCAGATAATCGCTGCTTGCGTAACTATGAGAAAATGGTTGGAACCAAATTTTGCACTCAAAAAAATCACTTTTTGTCGGCAAATAAAAGCTTTTACTTAATTGGGGGAGAGTTTGGTAGTTATTGCCCGGAAAACTATTCTCGCCCTCCGGAATCTGACATATGTGTCGAAAAAAGGCTTTCTTTAATTGAACTACACAGTGAGCTCGCGTTAGTGGCTCCCACCGACGGGACCGGGGTTCCGCCGGATGAAGCAACCGGCTTGTTTGCAGCCCCGCCTTTGGAGTGTGATCCTGGCTTTATTAAGCCTCCTGGATTTCACTTTTGCATTGCCAATACACTAGCGAGCAACGCTGAGCCTGAACAATATGAATTCGAAATACCTGTCGGGAAATGTCCCGCTAACTGGTCTAGAAAAATAGTTGATGGATTCTGTTTGCCAGAGAATTATCTTCATGTTTGCGGTATAGACTTTCCATGTAAAGTTGAACCTGGAGATTCATTTAGGATTTTAAAAGAGCCTTTGTCTTGTCCCGAGGGATTTACCTACCAGCATATCAATATTCCAACTCATGATCACTCAACTGTGGGAAGTTTTACATTATTACCGGTTTATGCGTGTGTGCCGCCGGATAAGTTCGATGAATGACGAACCGAGGAAAAATAGAAATACTTAAAGAGATAGGTAAAAAACAAGGACGATTTCAACTCTCAACCTTTTTTCGAGATGTTTTATCCGAAAAATTTTATTGAGAGTGTTTTAATGAGACATGCTTTGAACGTACTTTATCAAGCTTAGTCAACAGCAGTTTTCTATGACCAAATTGATAAACTGGCTTATTGCTTAAGTTAGCTTGAGCAGGTTCAATTAATGATTCACCTATCTCTTCTTTTCCTGAAAGCAAGAAAATTAGCCCTAAAGTTAACTTCGCTTCTGCTATTAACGAGTGAGATTTAGGTAAGGAATTTTCTAAAATAGGGAGAGCGCTCACAACTAAGGTCTCCGCTTCATCCAGTACATGATTTGCTATGCTTGTTTTCTCAATGCTCACCTTTTCAACTAGCAGTTGGCTAAAACCAAGTTGTGCAATCGATCTGTGCAGACTTCCTTGGGGAAGAGACGCTAACGCCTTTGCATAGTATTCTTCCGCTAAACCAAAATCAGATTGGAGCAAGGCTAGTTTAGCTGGAAAATGATAACTTCTTGCAACGACTCTTTTTCCTGAAGCAATTTCTTTATGTATCCTAAATACTTCATCGTAGTGTTCCTTTGCTTTCTCATAGTTGTTCATATCTTGCAATACTAATCCCAACCTTTCATTAACGATTGCCGTGACATAG
>JAPHTP010000168.1 GCA_026196875.1 Kangiellaceae bacterium | reverse complement strand
GGTGGCTGTGATTGACAATGGTGTCGATTTTACTCATCCATATCTGATCCCAAGACTGCCGACGACCGGTTATGATTTTATCGCCGATGACGATGTCGCCGGTTATGAGGCCGGATCGGTAGCCAGTCATGGAACATTTGTTACCGGTTTGATTGTTCTGATGGCGCCCGATTGTCAGATTTTACCACTGCGGGCGTTTGACGGTGATGGTATCGGCAACAATGCTGATACAGATGATGATGGAGACGGTGTTGATGATGCTTCTGATGCGTTTCCATTGGACAGTTCCGAATCTGCTGATAGCGATGGTTATGGTGTCGGTGATAATAGCGACGCTTTCCCGAATGATCCGACGGAAACAACCGACACAGATAACGATGGTATCGGTAATAATGCAGACACTGATGATGATGGCGATCATATTTCTGATGAACTAGAAAACCAACTTGGACTTGATCCGTTGGACAGTTCTGACGGCTACTTGGACCTTGATTCCGATGGTGTAATTAATACCGACGAAGCAATTGATGGAACGGATTTAAATGATGCCGCCGATTTAGTTAACCCACTGGCAACCAGCTTTGATGGGGACGGATATTTAACTGTTAATTACGATGATAGTGTCAGTACCGAAGATTATATTTACGGACTAACAACTGCGAATAATCAGATTTTAGCTACCGGTTATATCTATCCAAATGATGACTACACTGAACCAACTGTTATGCGGTTAAATTTAGATGGTTCGCTAGATTCCAGTTTTGGTAATAACGGTTTCTTTAGCACAATAGGTATGGAATTAGACTCCTATGGAAGACAGACATATGTGTTAAAAGACGGCAGCTTAATTTTGTCTGCAGACTATGATGCGTCATTACTCAAATTAACCGAAGACGGAGTTTTAGATACTAACTTTTTTGCGGACCAAGATAATCCAGGTATTTGGGAAGTCCCTAGCGCTGAAAGGTCAATTGAACCTGTCATACTAGAACTTTCTGACGACACTATAATAGTTTCATCGGCAACCTCTTCGAGATTCTTCGAAGCGCAAGTTCGTAAGCTTGATGCAAGTGGAAACCTCATTAGTGACTTTGGAGACTCGGGCGTGTTTAGTTCCGGCTTGAGCAGAGCTTGGGTAAAGTTTATGCATGAGCAATCAGATGGTTCTATCTTGGTGGGCCTTCAGAATTATCTAGATGTTACCTTAATTAAAATATCTTCTGCTGGAGCATTAGATACGAGTTTCGGCGAAAATGGTTATTTGACTTTTGATACAGGCAACAGGCTCTCTCTTGACGGCATGGTTAAGCTGGATGATGATAAATTTGCAATTCTGGTTGAAGGTGACGGAGTTGATAGCGTGGACGGTTTACATGTCATTCAAATGCATAGCGATGGTAGTTTAGATACCAGTTTTGCAGGCGATGGAAGCTTTACTTTAGCTGACGCTGACTTTGAAAGCTTATATGCGGTTAATTTATTCAGGCAAGATGATGGTACCTTTATTATCGCTGCATACGAATGGAATTCGAGTGAACGTATTGGACTGGTTGCTCGTTTAACGCAAGAAGGAGCATTAGATACCAGCTTTAACAGTGATGGTATTGCACGACGATTATTCGGTAGCAATTTCTTTATTTATGCTGCCACACTATCTGCCAATCATGATGTACTCTTCGCAGGTTACGATAACTCAGGAGATAGCTCAGTATTTACTATTGCCAGTTTCAGCAATGAGTCGGATATCGATGGCGATGGTGTTGAAGATTTTAGCGATGCACTTCCTGAAGATTCGACTGAAACGGTAGATTTTGATGGCGATGGTATTGGCGATAATGCCGATACAGATGACGACAATGATGGTTACAGCGATACTGATGAGCAAGACAACGGCACATCAATAACGGATAGTGATGATACACCTTCTGATAATGACGGCGACTTTGTTTCAGATCTAAATGATAGTGATGATGATAATGATGGTGTTGATGATGTGTCGGATGCATTTCCATTTGATGATTCTGAATCAGTCGATACCGATGGCGATGGTATTGGTAACAACGCTGATACCGATGATGATGGCGATGGTGTTTTAGATAATGAAGATGCCTTCCCGCTAGATTCAAGTGAGTCGGTGGATACCGATGGTGACGGAATTGGAAACAACGCCGATACCGATGACGATAATGACGGCGTAGCTGATAACCAGGATGCCTTCCCATTGGATTCAACCGAGTCTGTCGATACCGACAATGATGGTATTGGTAACAATGCGGATCCCGATGATGACAATGATGGTGTAGTTGATACTGAAGACGCTTTCCCATTAGATGCAGCCGAATCGCTCGATACTGATAACGATGGGATCGGAAACAACGCGGATACTGACGATGATGGCGATGGTGTTGCTGATGATGAAGATGCATTTCCGTTAGACGGATCTGAAACTACC
>JAPHTP010000107.1 GCA_026196875.1 Kangiellaceae bacterium | reverse complement strand
TAAAACCGCTCCTACAAATTCTACCCGCCTGTAGGAGCGACTTCAGTCGCGATAGAATCTCTCAACATCCACCATCGTTTCGCGGTTAAAACCGCTCCTACAAATTCTACCCGCCTGTAGGAGCGACTTCAGTCGCGATAAAATCTCTCAGCGCCCACCATCGCTTCGCGGTTAAAACCGCTCCTACATGTTCTCCTCAACTTGATCTTCATTTAATTGTGTCTTAATATGTAACCAAATAGTTACATATTAATGTAATCAGTATTCCGGTAAACAAGCTGATGAATCACCCAACTGATGATCCAATGGACAATATTTTTCACGCACTGGCGCATGGTGTCAGAAGAGAGATATTAGATTATGTACTGGCGCACCCTGGTTGTTTTAGCGGAAATATTGCAGAGCAGTTTGAGATCAGCCGAATAGGCGTCAGCAAACATATCAAAATTCTACACAAGGCAGAACTATTGGTGATCGAAAAGTCGGGGCGTAATAGCCTGCATTATTTTAATGCGGTACCTATCCAGATGATTTATGACCGCTGGACTAATGAATACAGCCAGTTTTTTGCCAGCAAACTAAACGCTTTTAAACTTCAGCTAGAATCTAACCAGGAATCAAACATGGATTCCGAACCAACTGAGGACTGCCATGAAAAGACTGCCTAAAAGCATTTATAAAGTAATAATTAACGCGCCAATTGAAAAGGTTTGGCAGGAGCTCACCAAAAAAGAAGGGCTCTGCGCGCATTTCTTTAACGCTCGACTCGACACCCCAGGACTGGAAGTTGATGCGCCTATCAGAATGCGTTCGCCAAACGGCAAGTACACTTCGGTGGTCGGCGAAGTCCTCGAATGGGATCCGCCCTATGTTTATTCTCATAGTTTTAAATTTACCAATCTGGACGATCCTTACTGCAAGGTCACATACCGTTTAAGAGAAGTTGAAGGAGGCACCGAATTTACCTTGATCAACGAAAATGTACCGGCGGATACCAAAACTGCAGATTACATGGACCAAGGCGGCAGCTTTATCACCGAAACGCTTAAAGCGGTTGTCGAAACCGGCCGACCTACTTTCAAACAACGTCTATTACTGACCGTCATTTCTCTAACAGCATTTATGACGCCCGCGGTTTGTAAAAGCGAAAATTGGTCTTTCGATAAGAAAGGCGACTACCGTGATGAAGATTTTTCCGAACAAGATGCAACGGATGTTAAAACCGACAATAAAGGAGAATAACCATAGCAAGTCCAGAAGAAATGGCTAACAGCATGCGGGACAACATGAAGCAAAAAACCGGCAAGGAAATCGGTGAATGGCTAAACCTTGTCGGCCAATCCAAGCTCGACAAGCATGGAAAAATTGTGTCATTTCTGAAATCAGAGCACTCGGTTACCCATGGCTTTGCCAATTTAATTGCCCACGATTTTTTGAACCAGGGAAAGGCTCAAGAAGTCGATCTGGTCACCGCACAATACAAGGGTGATAAAGAAGTTTTAAAGCCGATTTACAACGAAATTATCGCGCGCTTAAAAGATTTATCAGATCTCGAAATTTCACCAAAGAAGACTTACGTTAGCCTAAGGCACAACAAACAATTTGCTCTCATCCAGCCCTCAACCAAAACCCGTGTTGACGTCGGCATTAACTTAAAAGGAAAAGAGGCAACGGAACGGCTGGAAAACTCAGGCAGTTTTAACGCCATGGTTTCCCACCGCGTAAGAGTAACCGATATAACCCAAGTGGATGAAGAACTGATTGGTTGGTTGAAAGCCGCTTACGACAAAAGCTAGTATCGGCTGAAATCTAAAACGACTGGTGAACGCTGTGAGAATAATCGCGACTAAAGTCGCTACAGCAAAGACTCCCTGACCTGTAGGACCGACTTTAGTCGCGAAACGATGGCAGGTATCAAAATTAACTATAAGGAGAATATTTTATGTCTCAAGAGAACAAAGCGCCAACTGCCTTTTGGATCTTGATCGGCCTGGCGCTGGTATGGAACTTACTCGGCGTAATGGCTTTTATTAGCCAAATGCTAATGACGCCGGAAATGCTAGCTGAATTGCCTCAAGCAGAGCAAGAATTGTACGCCTCGACTCCAACCTGGGCTAACGCCGCTTTTGCCTTCGCTGTTTTTGGTGGCGCACTAGGTTGTATCGCTTTGCTATTAAGAGCGGGCTGGGCGCTTCCGGTCTTGCTGATTTCGTTGCTCGCTATTTTAGTGCAAATGTATCACTCATTTTTTATCAGTAACTCGTTCGAAGTTTTTGGTCCCGGCAGAATGATTATGCCAATAATGGTGATCATTATTGCGATTGCGTTGCTTTGGTTTTCGCATCAGGTGAAAAGTAAAAGTTGGTATGTATAGCAGGTTGTTATTAATTCATATTACTCCTACAAGTTCTCCCTTCTGTAGGAGTAATCTCTTTATACTCTGAAGGCTGTAGCTAGTGACTTTAGCAACGTAGCCATCTGCGCTTGCTCACTAGCAGTTGTCGTTATTTGGCTTGCACCAACAGCTGTATCCTGTGACTTCTTATCAATACCAACAATATTTTGGTTAATATCATTGGTAACTGCAACCTGCTCTTCGGCCGCAGCCGCTATTTGTTGGCCCATTTCGCTGATACTCGAAATTGCGATTGAAATATCATCTAGATCCACTGCTACAGTTTCAGCATTTTGAACGGCTTTCCGGGTTTTCTCCTGGCTGTCTTCTATTACGCTAAATGCCTTACCTACTTCGCTCTGCAATTTACCGATAATACCTTCAATTTCACTGGTTGAACTTTGGGTACGTTTTGCTAACGCCCTTACTTCGTCAGCAACCACTGCAAAACCTCTTCCTTGCTCACCGGCACGCGCAGCTTCAATTGCCGCGTTAAGTGCCAATAGATTGGTTTGTTCAGAAACACTTTTGATCACATCTATCACACTCGATATATCGTGGCTACTCTCATTCAATCGGTTAATCTGTTGGCTCAATCGTTCTACATCATTAGCAAGCTCATTAATCGATTTAAGCGAAGCAGCAACCGACTCACTCCCTTTATTTGCCAAATTATCAGCCTCCGATGCTGATTGCGCAGCAGAGCTCGCACTCCGTGATACCTCAGCAACCGTCGCCGTCATTTCTTCTATCGCTGTCGCGACCTGACTGGTTTCATCTTGCTGCAGCGTCAACAAGGTCGAGTTGCGGCTGATAGTTTTTGATGACTGCTCAGCAGAAATCGCCAAGTGCTCACTGGTCTTAGAAATCTGTTCAACCGAACCCGCGAATTTACCCAATGTTTCGTTAAGCGCCTGAGCTACCTGCCCGATCTCATCATTACCTAAAACTTTCGCCCTCGCTGACAAGTTATTATTATCGCGTACCTCTTCCATTACAGTGAACAAGCTGTGGACCTGTCGCATTAAGTTTTTTATGATGACAACAAGCAAACTGGAAAGCAAAACTAAAAGCCCAATAAGAAGTCCGGTGCTCAGCATCAAACTTGATTCCATTTTACTTTTTAGTTCGGTCGTTTTCTCGAAGAGCTCATTAGCGATATAATCGTCTACCATTTTAATTTTTTCTATACGTTTGCTGGCTGCCTGAAACCATTCCCCTGCATCAACTTGCAGCGCTTTATTGGCCTCTGCTTGTCTGACGGCTAAACGAAATTTATCTACCTCTTTATCCAATGTAGGAGTAAGAGTTTCATCATAGAAATTGGCCAGTGAAGAATTTGCAAAAAGTTTAAACTCTCTTATATAAACTTCTTGCTTAGCAACCAAGTTAAGAAACATCTCGTATTGTTGAGTGGAAAAATTGCCGGCAGCAAACCCACTACTCAAAACTGCGCGTTCGATTCCAGCCTGTTCTTTGCTGAGCAAAAGGTTGAAATAAGAAACGATTTCCAGCGAAATGTCTGTTTCCTGACTCATTTGTGCGATTCGAGAAATGCTCTCTAATAGCGTTTGAATTATTTGGGTATAGTATTTAACGGCATCCGCAGGCGGAACTGATCGGCTATCGATATTACTCCGATGACTTGAGAGTTTTTTTAGTTCAACGTTTACGATTTTCTTTGATGCGCTTAGCACAAACTCGGACAACTTTAACTCTTGCAAAAATTCCGAGTAGCGCAAAATAGTGGAGTCTAATTGACTTCTTTGTTGGCTCAGTTCTTGTCTAAAATTTTTGCCGTCAGAGCCTAAATAACCAGCACTATATCCTCGCTCTTTTTGAATTTCGTGTATTAAATTGCTACTCTCTGAAGCCAACTCAGTTAAATCTAACAACTGAATTGATGCCGACCTGGCTGATATTTTGTCAATAATATTTGAACCGATAACGAGAATTAAACTAACGACAGGAACGGAAACAAGTATTAAGATTTTTGTTTTAAAGCTTAGTGTTTTAAAGCTCAATGTTTTAAAGCTCATACTTTAGTCTCACAAAGATAAGTACTACCTACATAACCAAATAAGATGTTTTCAATCAAATACGATTGATAGAGAGCCTAGTTATGAAAAACCCTCTATGCAAGATAGTAAAAATTATTAGTTTTGCAAAAATCGGCCAACGCCGGAATGCTATCGATCGTCAATTGAAGTCTGTCGCCGAGTATTTAAGGTCAATTTTGTGAGAAATAGATAAGATGACAATCTAGTGGAAAGAAACAAGTTAGCCGTCTACTTTATTGTTTTTAATAAAATAAATATTTTATAGTTACTGGCCAATCACTCATCATAGTCTGTACAAATTGTATTTATATACTTAAACTATAACTTAATTAAAATTGACTTATAGTTAAGTTCAATTGCCTGACGGCCAGCACAAAATATGTCCTGGCAAAATTTCCTGGCTACCCCCCTTACAAAAGAATCTGCAAAAAGTCCCTGCAAAATGTCGTTTCTACTCAGGGCGAAAGAGTAAGAATCGACACACACTTTTAAATTAAAACTCAACCTCCCAATACTCTCCATCCATTTCAGATCCGAAAAGATCATGAGACTCAACTTTTACCGGCTTAAACCCAAAATACTTATAAATCCGCCGTGCGCTAATCAAACAACTTTGCGTCCAAAGCTTCATTTTTCTATACCCAGCTTGTTTCGCAAAGTTAATGCACTCCTCTACCAACCTGGTACCCAGCCCTAAACCTCGAGCTTCGGCCTCCACATAAAGCAATCTTAATTTACTTACCTCATCTGATTCCTTAGCCAAAAACACCGAACCAATAATTTTCCCGTTTGCTTCTGCGATCCAACTCTGCTCTTTTAACGGATCGAAATTCTTAACAAAATCACAAAGTATTTCCGCAGCAATGATCTCGTAGTTAATCCCCCAACCATAAGCCTGTTGATAAAGTAGCATTTGCCGATGGGCAATATAACCAATATCCCCAGGTTGGATCCGCCTAAGTTGATAATCAAATTTTCTTGGAGTTGGATTTAAACACGCTTCTACGTCATTAATCGCAGCAACCAACTTTGTCTGCTGAGACTCATTTAAATTACTGAGCAATTGCCGCATGGTATTTTGCGAAAGCTGGTTCAACTTGGAAAAGGCATTTTTTCCTTTTCTGGTTAACTGGAGATTTTTCTTGCGCGCATCAAGCTTATCTGCACTTCGCCTAATTAGTCCTTTGCTTTCAAAGTCTTTTAGAATGCGACTTAATTGGCCGCGGTCAATATGTAAAAGCTGTTGTAAATCTTGAGCCGAAGGTCCTTCTCTATTTTTTTCCTCGTTGGCAATTTCATATAAAACCCGGGCTTCGGTTAGCGAAAATTCTGAATCGACTAAACGATTATTGAGCACACCGATCTTTTCCGTATAAAAACGATTAAAGTGTCGAAATTTTTCGGTCAATACATCTAAATCTAACTGCGCGGTTTCAGTCATATCGATAGCACCATCTGAGTGATAGGTTAATCAATATGCATCACATAGTTGACTTAGTCAACTATATTGAGAGCAAATATCAACAAATTGCGCAACTTTAATTCGGCTAATCGGACATATCTATTTGAAATTAAAGGGTTATTTAGGTTCTCTTATTTAAGATGCCTGGTCGACCATTTTTCTTTACGGCTTAATATAAGAAGTATTGGTTAGCTGAAGCTCATAGGCCCGTCGCTTGCTTTCTTCGTCCGTCATAAACAGATCAGAACTAGTTTTATGTATTTGAGTTAAACGAGCTTCCAGTTGTTGCTGGGTCTCTAACTTACCATCATGGCATATATGCTCAATACCGAGATCATTAGCTGTATTACGCGTTAGATAATAGCTAATTAGGAGACTACGATGGCAAGTTGCCGGATCTTTTTCTGCGCACATTAATGCAATATTAAAACCACGCTCCAAACCTTTAAACAACCTTTCAACACCGTGTTTAAAAAAATTCGCGGTCATCAGCCTGTCAAATTGAACCTGCCCGGAATCATCATAGTGGTCATCATCTTTTGAACGTGGACCAAGCTCTTCTCCTAAATACACATAGCGAATACCACTTTTCTTCAAATGCGCGGTGATGTTTTCCTGATGATAATCAAAAAATACTTTGCTGTAAGGCACAGAGCGAACATCTGCGACAACATTAATCTCGTACTTCTTTAATTGTTTGATAAAGACATCTATCGGCTTAGTAGCATAACCAATAGTGAAAATTCGATATGGCATCAACCGCTTAACCTTTATTTAACTTCTCTAGTTGTATTTTTTGTCATCTTAACCGGCTCCTAGTTGCTCCCAAACTGCACCAAATTACTAAATTAGTGAGCCGCTAACCTGATTTTCATAAGCGAATTAAACAGCATTTTTTTATCCGCTCGGGATAGATGTTTTACCTTTACCAACGCCAAAAACTGCGCCAGTTGCTCTTGGGTAAACGGTCCTTCATTTTTAAGCCTGCGTTCGATCCCGTCAATGATCCTATTACCTAATACCAGCAATTGCGGCCTTACGATTTGTTTTAAGTCCTTTGGTTTTCTGGCTAAAGCTTGCGGCTGCGATAACCACTCGGCTCGATAACGATATTGAATGGCTTTTGCCGCAGAGATCTGTGCGGAAAAAAATAATGCCATCGCATCTCTATCCAGATTTCGTTGTTGAGAGTTGGCTAATGCATTTTCCAGTACAACTGATTCTCGCTTTTTGTCTTCAATAGCTAAACCCTGTTGCGCTTTGTATAAAGCAACATCTTCCATATAACTCAGTCTTTGGGCTATTGACTTGAAAACTTCCGTGGAATGATCTGCAGCGCAGTGTTGAGAAACAAAAAAACCAATGCCAATAGCCAAGTTTATAATTATCTTAAGGATACAGCTTCTCATAGATAGACTCATCATAGAAAACGCGCCATAGGGCCAGTTATTGGGAAGGTGAAACTTGACCGCCACTATATCCACTATCACCAGCTCAAACAATAGCAGTAGACAAAATTATGCTTTAGAGTTTTTCGACTATTTTTGCTCAATCATTTGCAACGCTTGGCTAAGCGATAGATCCGTCCCTTGCTCAAGTGATCGCTGAGTTAACTCAACCTCAACATCAGGTTTTACTCCGCCGCTATCTAAAGAACCGCTCGGTCTAACTAACATTCTTGTTGTGACATAGGCTCGTAGTTTTGAGTGAGGAAGATTAAACAGGTTGCCTTGGGCCGTTTGATTGGCATTACCTCCCGTCTCCTGACCTATCAAAGTGGCCATTTGATAATCTTGTAAAGTAGTCGCAAAGACGATTCCTGCCGAGTAAGTCACCGGGCCAATTAGTAGATAAGCTTTTCCTTGAAACCGCTTTTCTTTATCAACAGGTGATTCCCATTCATCCCATTCATATTGCTTGATTTCACCAGCGTCGCCTTTGTAATCAAACCAGCCTCGATTATCCGTGTTGAGCTTTTCTCGCATATTTGAAATCATGCGAAAGTCTTTGCCGGCCAAATAGCTAGTCAGGTAAAGCGCTGAGTCAGTATTGCCGCCAGTGTTTTCACGAATATCGATAATTAAGTTGGTGACTCTGTCTTTTTTCATTTGGGCAAAGCTATTATCTATGAATTCTTCAAACCAGTCGGTGTCGACATCAAAACTTGCGACTTTCAATAGACCGACCTTGTCCTTTAATAATTGATACTCAAAATCACTACTTTTATCTACACCTGAACCTTCCCCGGCGAGCATTTCCCACCGGTCATTTGCTGATATATTTTTTATGTGTTGTGTGCCTTTAAATTCGATCCGAATTTCAAAGTTATCGGCAATATCGAATACGGCCCACAGATAAGTTCCTATTCTTTCAGCGACAAATTGTTTGCGTAAGTATTCAGATTCGCCACCTGCATACATTTGCATTTGGTTTATTAATTTTACGGCAGCTACGCCATTGATAGTTAATACTTCGCTACCTGCGGATAATTTAAGACCGTTGGGTTTAGTGTAACTTTGCCTGATAAACATCCTATCGTTTTTATCCACATAAACGCTAAAAGGGAATAAACCTCGCTCTGCTTCCTTCCATTGATTTAACTCTTGATAGGGCCAGATTAGCATTGAATGACCATCGCCGAATTTGTGAGTGAGTTTTCCTACAACTTTGAAGAATTCTCGCCGAGTCATAGGTTCGTTTATTTCTTGTTTTAGGATCTTTAAATATTGCTCTATCGCAGGTAAATCGGCATATTTCTCGATACTTGGATGGCGCTCTAGCACACCACTATAAAATGCATCAACATCTTGCCGGAGTTTAACTGGCGCGATCTTTTCATGCACTAGCTCAGGATTATCCAATGCTGGAAAGATTTCCAGGTGGGGTTTGCTACATGCAGTTAAAATTAGCGATGAGGCAATAAAAAAGAAACGGGTATAGTAATTCACAGGGCTATTACCTCTATTTAGTTCGGGGCTGCTACTAATGCGCTCAAGACTTCTACTTATTAGCCCGGGGCTTAAATTAGCGAGTTCAGGACTGCTAGTAATCAGCTCAGGACAGCCGCCGTTATCAAGTTAGTGACGATAAAATAGCAATGTTAATGTGAAATAAATGTCAAATTTAAGATCCTTGAAAAAATTTAGATCAATCCTCCTTTTTAGCTCCCTCTTCTCGTTTATGCCTGGACTTATCACTAGATGTAATGCCTACCACCTCGCTCTTAAAATTGGGCTCAAAGATAAATCGGCCACGCATTTTTCAAATCAATCGGTTACACTAAGGAGATATCAGCCGGGTCAATTATCCAGCTAGTTTAGGGGTTGCAAAAAAATCAAAGTCCGTTTGTCTGTATTGAAGATTGCCTATGTTAAAGGTTGTCTATGTTAAAAATTATCGATATTAAAGTTTATTTATATTAAGCGTCTATATGAGTTCTTATCAATTAAATAGCTGGATAGTGCATCCTACACAATGCGAAATTGTCGATGCCGAACTAGGAACCATGGTTCAGCTTGAGCCCCAGCTCATGAAGTTACTAACCTACCTGGTTGAGCGTCAGAACGAAGTTGTTACTCGTGATGAGCTTGCCAATGAGATTTGGACTGGAGTGGCAATTGAAGATAATACGATCAGTCGTGCTATAACGAGATTAAGAAAAACCCTGAATGACGATTACCGTCAGCCTCAATATATAAAAACACTGCCCAAACGCGGCTATAGACTGGTTGCTAAGGTTAGTGAATATCATCCTCAAGAAGGGTCTGATTATAATCTAGCCGGTGGTAGTTTAGTTGCCAATAATTTAGTCCACGATAGTCTAGCCAGTAGTGACCTAATCGATAATAATTTAGCAGCTGAATCAGTCATCGGCCAGAACCGGGCAAAGACTCGAGTTTCAAGTCGTTTATTGTTGTCCATTATACTCACCTCGCTCGTAGTTATAGCCGTCATAGCCTTAGTGATATTGCAGTCCAATCAAACGCGTCCCACACCCTCGACCCATTATGATACCAGACCACTTTCCAGCCAGACCGGAAGGGAATATTCGCCTAGCTTTTCCGCCGATGGAAACCATTTCGTTTTTGTCGGCAACAATCAATCAGACACCTGGCTTTATCTTCAGCAAAGAGGCCAGGACTCAGCGGTGCCTTTGGTCAGGTTAAATGATCCGAATACCAAGCCGCAATGGTCTCCGATTAAAGATTCGATTATCTACGCTGAACAGACTAATGACCATTGCGAATTAATTTTACTGGAAAAGGTAACTAGCTCTTCTATGCTCCAAAAGCGCCTCATGCCATGTCAACAAAAGATGAGGATGAGACCCGAATGGCACCAGCAAGAATACGCAATTTACTTTATTCAAGAAAAAAATGTCGAGCAAATAAATGTTGAGGAAAAAACTAAAAACTCTGCAGCAAAATTAATTTATCTTGATATCGAAACCTTACAACAAAAACCGCTTGAAGCGTCTATCCCGACAGGCAAACTTGTCTACGCAAAGTTCACCCAGGACGGTCAATATCTGGGACTTTTATCGAGCTTAGATGATCAAAATATGAGCATCACTATTCTGGACCCAAAGTCGAAAAATGCTATCGCCCAGATGGCGCTCAGCTATGTAATAGAGGATTTTTCCTGGCATCCTGACAATGACTCGATTATTCATGTGGGCGAACACCCTTCGCACAAAATTATTCGACGCTTTTTCGACAACACACAGGTCACAATTGCTGCTTCGGAGATAGGCTATCTGGATGAAGTAAGGAGCATCGGCAATAGCCAGAACTTCGCGGTTACCAGTCTTTACCTGGACCGGGACTTGGTGTTATTGGAAGCTGAAAAAGAATCTTCCCTTATCGACTCGGCTTACCCTGATTATAGCGGCGTTTATTCGCACGGCAATTTGTCAGCTCATTTACAAAATCATTTACAAAACCAATCACAAGAAGATTTAAACGACGATTCTCACGATTATTTTCGCAATGCCCAATCGTTAGCCTTTGCATCCAAACGAAGCGGTAGAGCGCAAATATGGCTGAAGAGAAGCGATAACAGTATCTATCAGCTTAGCCGATTTCAAAACTCCTACTATATCTATGATATTGTCTGGTCGCCTGACAATAAACTTTTGATGGTCAGGGCCAACAATGATGTTTACTTGTTTAATATAAGCAATGGTCGCGCGCAAAAACTTAATCTCTCTCATCAGAACCCACAACTTTTAGGCTGGTATGGTAACGATAAAATTTACTATATTACCAAAAGGAGAACCCCATCTGATTTATTTTTATTTGAATTAGAAAGTCAGACAACAACATTATTAGGCCAAAATGTCGATCAGGCATTTTATCAAACAGAAACTCAGTCCTGGTTTTATTCTCCGCATCAAACTAATGCTGTTTTTACAATAAAAGACTCCGCTGATTTAGAAAACTTAGTTCAGCAATTTGCTCAGGCTCCGCAGAGTCCGGCAATTTATCAGTCTGAAAGTGAATTGGTTTCCTGGCAAGTATTAAAAGAGTCACTCTATGTAGTTGAGAAAACACCCCAGTCGGAATTGGGATCGGAGTCAGAATCGGGATCTGGATCTGGATCTGGATCTGGATCTGGATCAGAAGTGCTCTCTCAAGTTGATAGCAAGGGTAATAGGCAGCATTTATTAAGTCGCAAGCGCATCGGCTACTTTGACCCTGTAGCACCGAACAAAGTGGTCATCACAAAGATAACCAGCAATGAATCCAATATTATTGAGTTAATCGCCCAATAAGTTAAAAGGCTAAAAACCAAAATTAAAACTGATACTTAATTTTGGCAATCAAGTAATCCTGATCTGGATTATCAAAAGTATGTTCAAAAAGATCGCCTAAAGAACGATCAGTAGCGTTTTCCGAGAAGAAACCGTTACGAGCATAGACCAGATAAAATTCTGACAAAGGCGCAAATCGGTAACGATATCTAATCTGCAATGCAGACTGAGTATTGGTAAAATCTTCCGGCCTTGAACTTTTATTCGCGAAACTAGTATCCGCATTCACCTGATAACTGTTAAGACCTTTTGCTTTTAGACCATACCACTGCGATACCATGGTTAGATCAGCACTTGATGATAGCTTCGCAACCAGCTTGAGATTAGTCTGGTGAAATTTTCGCGAGTATTGGCGTAACTCGCCAGAGCTATCGCCGATCAACCAGTCGTCACTATCAATATAGTTGTAAATAAAGTCGAGGCGAACGCTATCGGAAAAATAGGTCGTGGTAGTCAAAGTAAGCTTAGACGCCCAGTCTTCCAATCCCTCCTGAAAATAGTATCCTTTTGCGGTAAAAGAAAAGTCCGCTGGCGTTGGAGAGGAATATCGAAATTCAAGTTGATCCCGAGAAGGCAAAGTAACACTCCCGGCTCCTCGGCTGATTAAGTCGTCGATCCCTTCGTTAGTATGTTGAAACCCAACCAACCATTTGTGCTTAGTCTTTAATTCCCATTCGTTTAATCCATAAAAAGTCCAGGGGTGCCTTTCTCCTTGAGTATTTTGCGAGTAATTTAATTTTCCATAGTAGTAAGCGCGTCTAATCGGGCTATCCTTAGCGAAACCATAGTCACTATATTTACTAGTCAGTCGTGAAGTCAAAATGTCGTTGCGCGCCAGATACCCCATATCGTTAAGTTCAAGTTCATCATCAAAATAACTGACTTCCAGCAGATTATCCCAAGTTCGTATGGGTCGGTATGAAGCGCTGACAGTTGCTCCGAACCCAGAAGAATCAATATCATTTTCTCCCGCTTGAGCATTATCACTTTTGTCTTTTATTTTAGATGTTTCTTCTATTGTGGATACTTCTTCTATTTTTGAACTTAGCACATTAACGAATATTTTGGTATTGGCTGAAATCGTATAATTAAGATCAAAATTTGTGGTGTAGGCTTTTCTATTTTGAGTTGGATTGTCGACGTAGTTAATCAATTGTCCATAGTTAAGTTCACCATCTGAATGAAGCCAGCGCGTGCTCAGAAAAGTTTTTCCTTCTGCATCCGCAAGGTCTTTCTCTTTGGCGGCAAATAAGCCCAGATCAACAGACTCGAATGCGCTGATATATTTTAGCGCGCCACCAATATCATAAATATCACTGGACTCTCCATCGGAAGTTCCTCCAACCCTACGAGTATTAAATAACCGCAATTTTTCCGGACCTCTAACGTCAAACAGGCTTTGATTTTCGGTAAAAAATGGACGCTTGTCGGTACGTAAAGTTTCTACTGCAGAAAAGTTAACAATGAGTTCATCCGACTCAACCTGGCCAAAATCTGGATTGATGGTAGCTATAATTTGCTGTGACGTAGTCGGCTTCCAAATTAGGTCAACTCCAATGTCTGTATCTGACGATTCATTATTTGAGGCTTGTTCTGCTGAACGATTAGTCGAAGCAATATAGCCATTAATTGCCAGCGAACGACCACCGCTAAAATCAACCGTAATGGGGTGATATTCATAAGTGAAATTGGCGCGTCCCCGACTGGTATCCGGAAAAGCATATGACTCACTTTCAAACACGTTGTACCGCTGAAAAAATATTGAAATGTTTCGTCGCTGGTAGCTTTCGGTGTTAGCCTGTTCAATTGAAGCATCGGGTTTGACTTCAGAATCTGAGCCATCGGCTGACGTTTGAGATTTGTAGGTAGCGATCGACCAGGGAATAAAAAACTCGCTGTACCAGTTTGTGTCATCCTCAGATACTGCGACCGTCCAGGGACCATCCCAGTCACGATTGCTATTGTTGCCGCGACTATAAGTGCCATCCATAGTACCGCCACCCAGGGTTGCAACAAATTCATAAGCGGTGTTGCCGTCTCCGTTGAAATCGATAAATAGCATATCAAAATCAGCGGCAGTGAATTGGTCATGCCCGCTGTATCGCCGCGAGCGGGCCTCTTTGGGTTGTTGGTTAATAAAACCAACGTAAATGCCTTGCTTGGTTGTGGTTAGTAATACTTTAGTCTGAAACCGCGGAGCCTCTCCGGTATCTGGCCAGCTTTGAACAAATTGGTTAAATACTTGCGCTTGCTGCCACTCAGGTTCATCGAGTTTGCCATCGATATCGATGGCATGGAGATCGGGCGCTAAACATGTTGTACAAATTATGAATATAAATTGCCAAACAAATAGGTTTGCTTGGTGAATAGAGAATTTACAAAGAGATGATCGACGCATCAGTTAGTTGCTCAATAATTAATCTACAAAGAGCAACAATGATGAAGATTTAAGCTGAAAATTAGGTGACCAAGATGTGACGGTCATCTGATAAAACTATGAAACAATTGAGCTTTTTAGTCGAAACAGTCGTTCTTTCCAATCAGACAACAAGTAACTCTCCTCGCTAAACCAGGATCTGGAATTAAGCGTTTCACTTGTTCCAGAAGTTTAGCTGCGTATTCACAAAGAGCCTCTTCAGCCTCTTTTACTGACTTAATAAACTCATCGATATCCACAGAGAATTCATTCAGGTAATCGGGTACAGGCGTATATTCCCATCCTTCTTTAATTATCAAGCGGTCTTCTTGAAAACCAACTTCCGCTTCCGGATGTCCGATCCACACATAATCTTTAGTTGGTTTTTCAAACAAAATGTCTTTCCAACTTTCTATATTTGAAAAGTCACAACAACATCCAGGCTCAAGGCCGACTTCGTTTCCAACAATAATGGCGAAGCCACCCGAAATCATGCATACATTCTCGCCTCCATTTTGACTTTCATTACCGTCTTCATCAGGAAAACCTGGCAGGCCTGATTCTTCAAGGTTTTCCTTAATAATTTCTAGCATGATGTCATTTTCAACTATCGAAAATGCATCGACAAAATTAGAACCAGGCTGAATAGGTTTAACACCAACAAAACCAGCATCCCCCATACACTTAAGAAAATAATTCCCCCATTCCTTGCGATGTATTCGAGCTGGGGAAACAGAAGGTGTTTTTCGATCTGACCAGTGGTATGGCTCTACTTCTACTACTAGTTGCATTCTGAAATTAGATTTGTTTTTGCTTCTTGTTTTTACAGAAACTTCCATACCGATCTCTTTTGGCTAAAATAAGTATTTATAAGAACTTCCTCCGGCACTTTCCAAAGATAAAAGCAGCGATATGCTAGCGAAAAATCTTACCCATTCTATTTTTTGGCTGAATAATTCACCTTTGTTGTTTTTATGCCTTTTTTCACAGACTTTGGTATAAATATATTCGCACCAGTTCTCAAATCTCATTTCAGATATATTGCTATAAATCGCAAATAAGCACACAATAAGAACAATGTACTTCCTTCGCTTATTCAAACAACTATGAATGATAAAAACGGGAAAGAACGAGAGCCTGGATTTATTTTCATTGTCGTTGTGGTTTCTCTAATTCTAGGCTCTGTTCTAGTGTCTGTTGCGTGACCTGTTTTTAGGAAAAATCAATAACCGGTTGCTGCGCCGAGATTACTTACTACCTATTTCTTTTTACCGTATTAGCTCTTCTTCTGGCTGGCTAGATAAGCTAAATAAAAACAGCTCCCTGCAAAAACGAAACAAGAGATCAGGGATATCACAGTATTTACAAAGTCAGGTGAACCACTAGATATTTTTGCTAATATCGACGAGACAAGAACAGCTGCGGCAGTAAAAAGAAATCCAACAATAACCCAGGATAACGGGCTGAGTATCGAGCCATAACGATTCGGTCTATTCATCAACATCCGCCAACCGACATTTAAAAAGAAAGCGCTGACTAGAAAAACAACGCCAAGAAAAACAACTGCGACTGAACTGAAGTCCGCGTGTAAACCAAGATAACCCGCCCAACTAGCAAATATAAGAGCGATCAAGCCAATTAAAAATGAAGCAAAACCGATAAGCCGTGCATAAGCATTGGTTACCTTTTCGTTTAGTTCTTGCTTGCGTTCTTCTGAAAGTTGAGTCGACATACTATTCCCTATTTACGATAATAATCTCTATTCAAGATGGCTTTCTATCCATAGACTTTGAGTTTACTATAGATTTAACAAAATAAATAACTTCAGGCGCTCTGAATTAATCCGGTATTTCTGGGTGTCTGATTATGTTTCTGATTACATTATGTTTAAAGGTACTCCCTGGCAGTGTATGTGTGATTGGGTATAATCATGATAAAAAATAGAGAGTTTTAATTTTGCCCCTCGAGCCAGTTGCATTTCCTTGGAAAAATATTATTCACAGCATTGCTGTCGCCAATGCATTGGTGTTGGTCCTTATTCTTATTTTTAGTTCGCGTTTGGCAAATATTCGTGGAAGATGGTTGCTCGCTGGCGTCATATTTTTTTATTCGTCCTTATTGTGGATTTTTACGTTAATAGATGCAGGTTGGGCACAGTCAACGTTTATCCTGGATTTGCTGCACCATAACCTGGCTGTATTTGGGTCTGCCATGCTGCTGGATTACGTACGTCATTCGCTTGCCGCTGAGAAACAGAGAAATTGGATTTATATCCCTGCGGTTATCTTTCTAGGACTTTCGATTATTCAAGGGGAGGCTTTTTCAGCAGCTATCAGGGTATACCACATTGTGCTCATTCAAATTGTATACACATTCTTTGCCTCTTTATCGATTTTGAAAGCTCGCGGTCATTTGGCGGTAATACCAAAGCAGTGTGTTTTGGTGGTCGGATTTATGTGGACAGTCCACCTACTCCAAATATTGATCGTTATATTTCCGGAAAACGTGATTATTTTCGACAGCCTCCCTCTGCTGGCAGCAATATTCCTGTTGTTGTTGACCTGGTTTGTAACAACCGATCACAGAGCACTTCGCAAACTAACAGAAGTGCCGCGTTTACACAGTGCCGAACATTGCTCAAAAATAGACCAAATAATTTCCTATATGGAATCGGAAAAACCCTATTTAGACTCAAAAATGAATCTTAAATTGCTTTCCGAGGGAGTGGAAATGACTCCGCGCAGCTTATCTGAGGAGATTAACGAGTATGGATATAATTTTCGAGATTTCCTGAATAATTATCGTGTCAAAGCATCCGAACGTCTGCTGATCGATCCAAAGGAGTCACGCACATCGATTGAGGCAGTTGCGATGTTAGTTGGCTTTAAGTCTCGTTCGGCTTTTTATGAAGCTTTTAAAAAACGTCACTCGGTTACACCTGCTGAATTTAGAAAGTTACACTCCCCCCAGTAATCTTGCTTTGTTCCTGCTTTGTTCCTGCTTTGTTCCTGCTTTGTTCCTGCTTTGTTCTTGCTTTATTCTTTCCTTACTCTTTCCTTATCCTTGTCCTAAAAGCCGCTGTCTTTCCGCTTTAATGTCCTGAAACACTAATTCGGACAGGTTAACCTTCGTTAAAAATATCAACAACCCTCACAATCGGTTAACGCATTTAACCACCGATGGAGTTGAATATGCTGTCCATAACTAAATACCTTTATCCTATTTTGGCAATCTTGCTGGCATCTGGTTGCACCTCAAAGTCTTTATCTCATTTGTACGGAGCCTACAAGTTAGAGGATGATCGGCTTATCAGTATTCGCAGGTCTGCAGGAGATACCCTTCGATACAGAGTTTTTGATACTGGTGAAACTGGCCGACTATACCAAGAGATTGATGCCAAATGGGTTTCAGGTAGCGGGTTTAGTGGAAAATCTCCTGTTACGTTACGCGTATCATTTGGTAATGATGGGAAAATTAGTTGGAACGACATAGATTCAGGTGTCCAGATGGGGAAACGCGTAAACCTTACGAAACCCGTATCATTTGAAAGTGACGGCGTATTATTGAAAGGTACTCTGAATCTACCTGAGGGGGACGGGCCGTTTCCAGTTGTGGTTTTAGTGCACGGTTCCGGCGAAGATTCTGCTTTGGAAAGCTATTACTCCGGCGACTTTTTTGCTGCGAACGGCATAGCGACATTAGTTTATGATAAAAGAGGAACAGGTACTTCACAGGGCGATTTTACGTTTGACTACAAACAGCTAGCTAAAGACGTTGTTTCCGCCGTCGATCAAGTGGCTCGTCATAACAAGATTGATCCAGCTCGAATTGGATTGAGCGGATATAGCCAGGGAGGATGGGTTGCACCGTTAGCCGCATCGTTAGATGAGCGAATTTCGTACGTCTCTATATCTTACGGCATGATTGAGTCTCCTGTGGACGAAGCATACTGGGAAACAGCAGAGTTGATGCGTTCTCGTGGTGCTTCAGAGTCAGACATTGACGAAGCGACACCGCTTATAAAGTCTGCAATTAAGGTGGTAGCATCGGGATTTGATGAGCACTGGGAAGAGTTTTTAGCTCAAGAAGTACTTATGGAAGAAAAAAAATGGGTCAGTCTCTTATCAGGAAGTCCTGTTGAAAAAATGCTATCGTTTCCTAAGTGGGTTATTAAAATAATCGGCCCAATGTATGCGCCTGAAGGTCTTGATTGGTATTACTCTTCTGAGAGTGTTCTTGAAAAACTTGATATTCCAATGATATGGCATTTGGCAGAGGAAGATCGCAGCGCGCCGAATAAAGAAACGATCAAGAAATTAAATATGTATGGGCTAGCCGGTAAACCATTTGAGAGCATTATATATCCAGAAGCTGACCATGGGATATTGACTTTTAAAGAGGAAAATGGCTCAAGAAAACTGCTCAAATATTCAGATGATTATTTCCAAAAAGAGGTTGAGAGCATCATTAGAATGAGTAAGTTAAATAATAATTAACAGATCGGTTAGGTGTATCTAATTAGGAGTATCTAGTTAGGTACATCTAATTAGGTACATCTAATTAGGTGTGCCGGTTTATACTCAAACTGACATTGTGAAACAATAGTTTCAATAAGCTCTGACAGTTATCGACGCCACCGCTCATTATGATTTAAGAACATCTAATAGTGATCTAGACTTCCGTTTAAGATATCTTAAGCGGAAGTTGATTAAGAGAGGGAGTCAAATACTCTGCCCAAATTTACTTCATTGATTTCTTAGCGGGCTAAAAGATGACGAAAGATAATTATCCCCCAATCAATGAAAAACTTGATAAGAAACACCTGATCTGACATAGGTTTAATGCTTCACGAGTCGGTTTTTGGTAAAGTGAGCAGCATTCAACACCTAGTAACTTATTGTAGTGTCAAAAGAAAATACTTTTTTAGTTGGCAATTGGCTGGTTAAGCTCGATGCCTTAAGCATTCAAAACAAACACCAGCATAAAGACCTTGATTCGAAGGTGATGCAGTTATTGATTTATCTTTTGAACAATCGTGAGCGCGTAGTTTCCAGAGATGAACTGCTTGATCAATTATGGAAAGATCAAGTCGTTGCTGATGATGTGCTTAATGTGGCGATTAGTAACTTACGTAAGGCTTTTGGCGATGATTTCAAATCACCAGAGTATATTAAAACATTGCCCAAGAAAGGATATCAACTGATAGCGCCGGTCAAAGCCGTCTCCTCTAACAGTCGTGATATTAAACTCAATTGGATGATCACAGTTCTACTCATTTTAGTAATTGCTACACCGCTGTGGTTTTATTTTAGCCCTGTGGTCGAAACATCAAATCCTTCTCTAAATTCAGACTCAGACTCAGACTCAACCCAAAACCAAAACCAAAACCAAAACCAGCCTGTACGGTTGGCGGTTTTACCATTCGATTTTTATTCTTCGGTAAAAAGTCGTGAGTATATCGCTGATGGTTTAACTGAAGCGATTATTAATCAACTGGTTCAAGAGTCGAATCTTCAGGTGACTTCAAGAACCTCAGTTATGCAATACAAAGAGAAAAAGATATCGATACCGGAAGTGGTGGAACAATTAAACGTGGACTGGATATTGGAAGGTTCGGTTCAACTGGAAAGCGATAAAATTCTGGTGACAGCGCAGCTAATTGATGCCGTTAATGACAGTCATATCTGGAGTGAAACTTATCAACGACATTTAACGGGACTGATCGAAATACAAACAGAAGTCGCGGCAGAAATAGCTAGTCGATTAAATTTTTCATCGAATCAGATTGACTTAGATAACATTAATTCAAAACCAATTCAAATACCTGCCGAGGCTTATGATAGTTTCTTACAGGCCCAGTTTTATCAATACAAAGGTGATGAGGATAAAGCGATGAACGCTTATCAGCAGGCAATCGATCGATATCCTCATTATGCAGAAGCTTATGCATACCTGTCTCACACCTATTTTTCAAAATCTTATTCTGGAGGCGAACGAGCCGGTGAATATATTGATATGGCGAGCAAATTGGCCATAAAATCTTACCAGATTGACTCCAGCCCGGCTTATGTCCAACTGGTGATGGCGTTAACTTATCTGTATAAAGATTATGATTATCAGTCGGCGGGGAAAGCTTTTCAATTGGCTTTTGAACGAAATAACCAGGATCTGATGATCCTGGAATGGTTCTCCGAATACCTGTTAATAACTGAGCAGTTTGATAAAGTTGAACAACTGGCAAAACATATGGTGGCAATTAGTCCCCTGGCCTACAATAAAATTACCGCCTATCGGGCTTTATATTACCGCGGAGATTATAAAGCGGCTGATCTTGAAGTTGCGAATAAGGCAGCGATAATTTCTGCGAAGTCTCGAGAATCATTATATGTTTGGAACTCACTGGCAACCGGTGATCATGACGCTTTGGCGCATCATGCGCCGCTATTTTTGAAAGAGTCTGGGTTATCACAAACCAACATTGATGAATTTACGGAATTGTTGAAATATAAAGGGCGAAGCAGTGCGCTTAATTTCGTTGTTGAGAAAATTCCGGCTTTTAGCGACTATGACAAAGCAAAATTATATGCCTGGTCAGGTGAGAACGAAAAGGCGATTAAATTGCTACAATCTTTAGTGACTGAACGAAATATACAAGTACTTAAGTTAGCCATAGAACCGTCATTTAAATTACTTGCCGGTGAACCGGGTTATATTGATTTACTCAAACAGCTGAATCTCAACTAATAGTAAAGCAAACGATTCCCAATGGTTCTGACTCAAGGAAAGCCTGCATCAACTTGTCTGATTCAAATCTGTCGAGATATTACACCATTCGAGCTTATCCATAAATCGAACTGCTCTCCCCAAATCCAATTGCTCTCCATTAGTCTATGGCCTTAATTGAAACATGATAAGTTCAATCATTTTTTGCAAATACCGCCTGATTCAGCCCCAAAGCCGCTTTTGAACTGCTTGATCATGAGCAATTTATTAACTTAAATTTCAACAACTTAGTCCTTAATTAGAAAAATTTTAGGCGTTTTTAAGGACTTTTCAACGGCAAATTAGGTAAATTTCAAATCGACTTTAATTGTTAATCAACAGTGGGTATATGAAGCTACTAATGAGACTAATAATAAGACGACTGATAAGACTACTAATAATATTGCCGATGTTTGCAGAACCGGTATTCGCATCAGAACCGGTATTTGCATCAAAACCAGTACTCGCATCAGATTCTGGCATTGATACTTATTCTACCTCTTTAGAATTTGCTCAAGTCACACATGTTGTCGCTACTCAAAAAACTAACGGTAGTTGGTGTATTGATACTTCGGTTCGACACAATGACCAGGGTTGGGACCATTATGCGGATGGCTGGGAGGTTATCGATCTGGAGGGTAATCAATTAGGATATCGCCGACTTGGCCACCCTCACGATAATGAACAACCATTTACGCGTAGCCTGTGTAACATCAAAATTCCCTCTGGAATTTCCAAGATAAAAGTGCGAGCCAAATGCAATAAACATGGCTTTGGAGGTAAGTCTCTAGTCGTTGATCTCAATATTGAAATAGGTGAAAAATATTCGGTCATTAGAAATAACTAGCAAATTAATCGAACAGATTGCTCAAACAGATTACTCAAACAGATTACTCAAACAGATTGCTCAAACAGACTACTCAAACAGATTGCTCAAACAAATGCACTTCGGTTAGTTGAACCTCGTTCGTCGCAAGTCTTAGTAAGCTATTCCGTACTGCTGCGTAAAGCGCTATAAATACAAAGGATAATTCAATGAAAGTTTTTGGCATAATATTACTACTTATTACCTTTCACACTTCTGCAAAGGCTGGAAGTGGCGTTATTGTAAAAATACTCCCTGATAAATTGGTTTTAGATTCAAGTTGCCAAGCCATAGCAGACCTACAATCGAAAGACTTTTCGATTTTGTATGCATGTAAAGATTCGTACGAGCGAAATTATTTTTACAATTTTCGACTAAATGATGGGGATTTAGTTGACGAATTTAAGAAAAGCTCAACTGAAGTTGTGGTTAGTAAAAGTCAGTTTAAGTCATATACTCTATACGAAATAACCGCTAAAAACTTCGATAATAAACCGATAAGATTTGTTTCGTACTGTACCAAAGAAATTTGCCTGGATTTAGTTAGTGATAATAAATATGAACAATCAATTCAAGACTCTATTACGTCTCAGCTACAAGAATAGTATCTAAAACCAGTTCTTTAAGAGAGACACGGGGCAGTTAATAATTAAGGTTAGATTCAATCAATGCAACATCCGCTTATGACTAAAAGCTAGTTAGTCCGAAATGTTTCCTTTGAGGAATTGGCTGCCATCAGTGTTGGGTAAAATCGAGACTATTACTCATTATGGCCCGGCATCAACGAATACCAACCAGGAGGTCGGATATACTTAAGCTGACGAGTCTAACTTCGTCAGTCAGAATGCTTGTAAAATAGAAGGAGCCCATATACGGACATTTGAACTAATCAAGTTCATCTGACCTCGTTTAGTAAGTTAAAAAGGTGTGGATGAAAGTTCCATTAATCTTTTTTTTGCTGCTTCTCTAACAAATACGTCACTATCATGCTCGGCTAACTTTTTGAGTGCTTCTCGATTAATCAATTTGCGAACAACCTTTTTCCTTATATGATAGCTTGGATCTTCCAATGCAATTTTTTCCAACACCGATTGTTCTGTTATCCTGCCAACTGCGTTCGTTCGTACAAGATAATCGAACTTGCCCGTTGCCAGTTTTGCCAAAACAGTTTGATTAGTCAATTTCCTGGTTGCTTCCGCTCTAACTTGTAAATCAGTATCATTTAGTGCAATTTCGGCGAGTAAGTCTTGATTCATTAATCTGTAAGTAGCAGATCGACGGACATTTGCTTTTTTATCCTCCAGAGCGATTGTCGACAACAGTCTCTGGTCAGTCAATTTTTGAGTTGCTGCTTTGCGAACTTGCCAAGTAGGATTGTTCACTGCAATTTCGGATAGTTTTGTTTGAGTAACCAGTCCTTCGATTGTAGCGAGGCTTAATTCTGGAATATTACTACTAGAAAGCTCAGCTAATTCCAACTGACTAAAGTTTGCTTTAAGCAATAAGTCGCTAAGTAATCTTGCACCATCTGAAAAGGCGTGTTTAAAGTCCCCTGACTTCGTCCAATTATGTGGAAAATTTGTCGACCAGGTTTTCTCAACAATAGATTCATTAGATTCGCTGATGTTAATCACTACTCTCTCCCCATATTTTTTTTCACAGCAAACATTGTTGACTGTATAATCCCTTGATGTTTTACTAAAAACTGCCTTCATAACAATGTCAGGATAACGGCTAAGTATCACTCGATTTTGTAACGCTAGTCTCAAACGAGCTACTGTTGGTTGCGTCCGATGATAAATTCGAGAATCCTGAATTTTTGCAATCGTTCGAAGCATATTCATACTACTTATTTTTGTTAATAATTCACCTCTAAGTACTGGTTTACCTCTTGCCTCCATAAACAAAGATTTAAGTAGAGCTTCATTTTGCACTTTATTTTGATACATTAGGTTTAAACTAGGAAACTGGCAATCTTGATATAAATTGTTGAAAAGCTTACTTAAAATAGATTGCTTGATGGGATTTTTATCTGAAATTTTTACAAGTGCCTGTGTGCCAATATAAGTACACTCATTATCCTTTAGAGCAATTTTTGCCAATAGTTTTTGATCAGTTAACGCCTTTATTGCTGCAGATTGGACCTTTTCGTGTTCATCTTCTAAAGCAATATCTGCTAACAAATTTTGATTAGTCAACTTTCTAACAGCTATCATTCTCACTTCTGGTTGTTGATTTTCTAATGCAATTTTTGATAACAGATTTTGATCTATCAATTTTTCAAATGCTTTTTTACGAACGTGAGGGTGCTTGTCCTTCAAAGCTATTTCTGCCAATACTGATTGGTCATTTAGCTTTTTAATTGCTTCCATGCGAACACCATAATCTTCATCTTCCAGAGCAATAGATGTCAATACAGATTGTACTTTCAATTTTTTGATTGCTTCCTTTCGCAAACCATTGCGCTCATCCAAAGCAATTTTTGAAAGTACTTCTTGATTATTCAATTTTTCTATAGCTGCTCTACGAACAACATAATCAATATCATTAAAAGCTATTTGTTCGATAGTAGCTTGGTCATTCAATTTGTTGAGCGCGTCGATACGATCGCGACTAGAGCGTGCCTTAATAGCTATTTTTTTTAGATGCTCTCGACTAGTTATTTTTTTTAAAGCTGCTGAACGAATTTTATAGTCTTCATAATCATTATTTTCCATCACTATTTTAGTCAGCGTTTCCTGGTCTGTAGTATTATTTATCAATCTTTGTGCACTACAACTAATAAGACACAAAAACACGAGCAGACTTAGAAAGAGCCTTATTCTTCCGAATTTTATTCTAACTCTATTTATCATATTCCAATATTATTTTATGTAGTCACTTTTCAATAATTGGGTCAGTGTTAATTTTTCTCACCGTTCGTTTTATTGACTCTGACACTAGTTTTGTTAAAAGCACTCTATCACCTCAACTTTCTCCAAACAGTCTTCCGTTACCAGGTTGGTATAGTTGTATAGGCTTTCAGGATAATTCGAACATGCTCCTAAAGTGAGTTTCTTAACATTTTGTGTGCCGTCTACAGAGTCCAGAATCTCAACATTCATGTATGAGACTCTAAGGTTTCCACTCTCCCTTGCTGACCATTGAAAATGATACCGAGTGTACCTTGGTGATAATTGAACTCGATCTGGAAGGGAAACAAAGCGACTGGTGACGGTCGAAACTTTCTGCTCTTTTTTTTCTACAAAGACAGTCATAGAACTCGGTGTCCAACCGAACTGCCAGTCTCTTTCGACATCGGTTTTAATAGAACATTGTCCCAGTTGAGATGTATTAGATAATGATTCAACAATGTTCGCATACTCATGATTTTTAGCACTATTTACAATAGCTAGTAACAACCACATAACACCCAATGATGATACGATACTTAATACTTTATTATTTTTATTGCCTAGTGGCATCATTCCCCCCAAGTTATGCGCTTAACGCCTAAATAAATTGAGCTCTTTAGATCCATGTAATACTTTTCAAATAAAAGACAGTTTGCCTATCTTTTATAGGATATTCAATAACTTATTAATTGATAGAATGAGTATCAGACTAAAATGATTAACAAGGCTCTGATATCAATTTTTTGAGTTCAATAGAGATTTCAAAAGTAAAAATAAAAGAATCAGAGTAATTGATTGAAACTTCCGGACTAAAAAATGAGCCACTACAAATAATTTATAAATACTCTACTATTTCTCTAAAAGATGACTCTGCTCTAATATCAAAACTACTTCTTCCAATTTCTATGTTCTTAGGAAGATTGGATAATATCTTGTCTTCTTTTTTTCTTTTAAGTCGAATAGAACAGTTATTAAGATTTCCCATTTTATCGATAATACCGAGGACTTCTTGAGCAGCCAGATCAATATCAAGTATCGCCAACTCCTTTAATGTCGATTGTACTAACGAGCTAATGTCTTTTAAACCGGTTAATTGTTCCAGGATTATGCTTTCTAACTCGGTATTTTTCTCCAAGTTAGGTATCACTTCAATGCTTTTGATTGTTGACATTTTTAAGGCTTTCAAATTGCTCAATCTGGTTAGAAAGTCGAAATCTACCAATTTTTTAATCCATTCTAGTGTAAGAACTTCAAGATTAGAAAATCCGGACAGCTCGAGTTCACTGAGAGTTGAATACCCGATAAAAAGAGAAGTAACGGACGGGACCTCTGGAATTTCGTTAAGATCTTTCTCTCTATACCCCGTCAACCGTAATGAGGCCGGTTTGACTGTTTCCAGCACTTCAATAAACCCTTTATAGTTCCGGCATAAAGAAACTTTATTTAGATTAGTGAGTGTTTTAAGTGGAGCAATCGAAGTGGATTTGGAAGAAAACTCTCCAACTCTAATTGCGGTAAGTGAATCTTTAAGACTCTCTACGGGAGATAAATCCGTGACTGACGGTAAGTGGACCTCAATGGCATTTATTCCTTGATAATGCTCTAAAAAAGCTAATGAATAGTCCGTATCTTTATCCCACGTAGGGCCAAAGTTTCCGCCCATATGAGATAGGCTGATACCATCACAGTCTTTACCCGACAGAATTTCGGCAGCCTGTTTTTTATGTTGAGAGTCAGTCAGTGAGTCTGATATTTTTTTTAATCGCATAAGTTATTTCGCTGGTTGTAATTTTTGGTAGCGGCTCTACTGCTCCTATTGGCTCCTCTTAAGAAAAATACTCTTCTAAAAGTCTCGTTGCATTTGCGTCTTCATTCGTAGACGCTATGACTAACCAATATTTACTTTTACCTAGATCTTTTTTCAAAACATCTCCAAATAGATAGCTTTCCCCAAGCAAACTTTGTGCATCTACTATTCCTTCATTAGCAGCAAGGTTGAGCCAATACTCAGCATGCCCTGAATTTACTTCTCCACCATACCCATTTAAGCAATAAGCTCCATAAGCATATTTGTCAAAACTACTGCCCTCTTTTGCTCTCTCAAAAAGAATTCTTCTTTTTTCTGGGTCTGTAGGCTCTTTACCAATCTCTTTACGATTTTGATACTTTCCAGGTAGACTTAACAGGTGTTTTATCCATTTCATTTTTAGTATTTGGCTTCCATTTTTATTGAGTTAAAAGCCATAGACTTTAATAAGCCTCGATACAAATCGAGGCTTTGCTTTCCCTAACTTTCACAAAGAGTGGATATTTTTGATTTCAAAGTGTTGGGAATTTCATATTGACTTGAAACTTCTGAAATTAGCTTACAGTTGCTAGCTTCCGCATTCTCTAAGAACAGTTCAAGAATATCATACCTCTTAAAAAATATTGCTGTCTCGAAAGCAGAACCTTCATCCTTGCCTTCGAATGGGTCTGCTCCTCGCCATAGAAAAAGCTTTGCTCTCGATTCAGAAATATCCCTCACTTCAAGCTTAAGTCGTTTATCGGGAGTAAAAATAATCCCCATATTTAAGATAAGCACCAAGCTTAAAAGAGTGGAAGTTATAACAGTAGTTTTTTTATTCATTTTCCCTTTCAGCTCTTTTCGCTTTGATGCATAGAGATATGGTTATATACGTAGTGTTTAAAGCTCATTGGGCGGCCTTATTCATATTAAGTGAAACTTTAATCCTTTCATCAATTTCATTAGTGAGTTTATATTTTTTAGTGATGCTATAGATTTGCTCTTTTTTGCTAGCAGTCACATGCTCACCAAAAATATCAATTAATTCATAATGTTTAAAAGCAAGCATAGCCTCATAGCTAGAGCCTTCTTTATAGGATATATCAGCGCCATTCCAAAGAAGAAAGTCTACTTTCCACATGGGGACATTCTCAGCATTCAACGTTTTGATAAGTTCTTCGCTAGGATTTGTGATAGATTTGTAATTTAATACTAACAATATCGAAGGAACTAGCACTAACCACAGTATTAGTATCTTTTTAAACATATAACCCTACACTTAGCTACAAAACTTCGATCAGGGATCGAGGCCAACTTACTAACTTTAATATTCTCTTTATTGGCAGACGTCATAAAAGTTCCTCACTTTTTTTAGCTGCTAAATCTATATTCAGTCCATCTATCAATCGACTCTTTTCTGATTCCTTCAATTGAAAACTAGAATCCAAAGTCTTGTAGACAAAATATTTCTGCTCTTTAGACATTAACGGTTCAAGTTTCTCGAATAACTCATCGTTATCATTTCTCAAAATAGAAATAAAACTCAAAGGTTGTTCTGTTGGAGAAACACCTCTAAAAATAATTAAATCAACTTTCACATTAGAGTAATCTTTGTGTAGAACGGTCTCATATAACGCTTCACTTGGTGAAAGTAGTATTTTGTAGTTTGGAATAACAAAAATAATAGCTATAAGAGTTGCTATTATGATCAGAGATTTCCTAAACATTAGATCAGTTCCTATTTATTAGTATTGTTCGTCACTACTTCGCATGGTCACCGTGTAAGAGAACGCCCCCCATAAATACAGCAACTAAAATTAAGACAACTCCGAACGAGTAAGATACATTCGATTTTTTCCTAGAGTTTTTTTATCCATTTTTTAGATATCTTACGTATTTAGGGTTTGATTCTCGTTTTGCTTGAATTACATTCAATACACTCTTAAAAGCCTCAATAGATATCGAGGCTTCGCTTTTCCTAACTTTTTAATATACTTTCGACCTGTGTAAGATAGCCTTCCTTAAATAACTTATTATCTTTTATTTTATCGAAAACCTTTTCTCTTTCTTCTAGCAGAGTCAAGTTTGAGACTCTTTCAACTAGCGCTAAATTCAACGAAAATATCGAATATTCTAAAGCTGTTGTTTCTGATAATTCGTAGTCAACAGGATCGGCCTCAAGAACCTCGAGAAAAGTTAGATCTATTTTATCAACTATACTTAAATCACCTTTGTGTCTAACAGAATTTATCGTTAAGTTTAGAAGCCTACGATCAGAATCGATTGACAGGACAATAAGCCTAAGCGGAAAAATTAAAATAACACAAGTTACAATGATAAAATTTTTCTTCATAAATTAAGAGTCCTATTTATAAGTTCTCAACATAACAACCACTGGACTCGTTGGATAACCGTATGGAATGCAATGCCATCATTTTTTTCAAAATAGTTTGAACTATTATCATTGAATAGTCATGATGGCAACTTATTAGATTACACTTGGGAACCACAGAGCTGATTTACTTTGTCTAGTAAATTTGACGGTAGCGTGTAATCCTCTAAAGAATTGAGAATCATTTTGCATTCCTGCTTACCAGCTAAATCTAGGAATGTACTTAAAACCGCGTATCTTTTGTAAGCTACAGCTGCCTCGAAAGCAGTTCCTGCCTCTGTTTTTGAGAATGGTTCAGCCCCCCTAAGAATCAAAAGTCTTATACGGGATTCACTAGCACTATCAGTAACTATATCCGCTATTAATTGATTTGTAGGAGTAAAAATGAATCCCCTATTAAAAATAATCAGTATACTTACAGCTATCAATATTATGGTGATAACTTTTCTTTTTTTTGAATGTTTCATTAATTATTCCAACAGCCTCCGGAAATCAGTTTAGCTCCCAAAAAGTTTCCTTTCCTATCCCATGAGAGCTGTTTTGTATATGAATGTGCACCGTGTGTATGAGTTTGATTCGCATATGAGTATCCTTCCAGATAATTCTCAACACTTATTTTACTCCCTACGACAACCGAGCCGAGTGTGTATACCCCTCCAATTGCCAACGACGCTCCTCCAGACAGTGGTGCAGACAATAAATACGCACCTAAAGCAACGTCTCCTATTCCCGCAGCATATGCGAAATTAAGTTGTGCTTGAGTTGTTGCTTCCAAATTTAACCTTTTTGCTTGCTCAGCTGATATTGGCCGGATAGTATTTCGTCCAACAACGTCCTTTGGAGTCGATTTTTTAGTTTCATTTTTTCCGGGATTGTGAGGACACATGCATTTTTCAAGTCCTAGAGGGTCTGCATAGTTAACAGGATTAGATTGAACATAAGAATAAGTATTAATCCCTCCATTCAACCCAATAGGATCGCTCTGCAAATAACGCCCAATCCTCGGATCATAGTCCCTGAAGTAGTTATACCAACTATCTTTCTCCGCATCATAATACTGACCGGGGAACCCAATATTCAAGTCTCCGATTAAATTTAATCTCACCTGCCTATCAAATGCCTTATTAGTCGCTTCCCATTTCACATTATTATTCATATCAGTCACTATCTGAGGGCGACTTTGATGATCAGCATGCACCAGGTAAACCACGTTATTGATAGTTAAACCAACCAATTCCTTATTTCTATAGATATAACTTTTATGGGTTGAGCCATTCCGTTCATAGAGTAGCTTCCCGTCAATATCGTAGCTGAACCAGGTTTTATTACCTTTTACCGATTTAACGACTCTTTGTCCCAGACTATTGTATGTATACTCGGCGGACATTGCTCCTTTGGTGTACTTACTTAACCGGTTCGCGTCATTATAAAAGAAATAGGAATAGCCGCTTCTGGTGATATTGCCATTATTATCATACGAAAAGCTTGTGACCTGTGGCGTTTTATAATCAAGCAAGCGATTGCTCGTTCCTGAGATGGTGTAACTCGTGTTCCCTTTCATTAAGCGATTGCTATTCGCATCATAATTGTAGTTATGATATTCCCCGTAATCATTGGTAGAGGACAACCTGTCAATTTTATCGTATGTATAGGCTTTGTACCTTGTTGCGGCGGGTATGTAACTGTCATCAATTTGGGTAATATTACTATTATTGTCATACGTATAGGCGAGATTGATAATACTACCGCTCATGATCCGCTTAATTCGATAGCGATTATCTCTGTTGTAAAATCGAGCTAGATTGTTCCCAAACTGTAAATAATCTACCGGACCAAATGGCTTATATTGAATATTTTTAACCACAGTAGTACCGTTGCTGGCCACTTGTTTGAGCCGGCCTTGCGAGTCAAAATGGTTGAAGACTTTCATACCATTCGGATGAATGATTTCAGAAACTTTGCCGGCTTTGTTGTATTTCCATTCAGTTGTTAAGGTCAGTCCGGAAAGCGATTCAATTCGTTTGACCAGCTCACCGTGGGCGTTAAAAGTGAAGGTATGCGTACCGGCTTCATCAGTCTTCCGATAAAGATACCCCTTTCGGTTTGAGTCATAACTATGCGAACGACTAATATTTCCAATCACTTCGTTCTTTATTCGGTTAATCGCGTCATAGGTAAAACTGGATATGATTCCATTGGCGTCAGTTTTACTAATTAAATTGCCGGCAGAATCATAGCCAAAGTGCGTCACGCCGGTATCAGGGCTCTCGAGTTTAATCAGGTCGCCGAAGCCGTTATAAGTATAGTGAGTATCGAGTCCTCTTGGGTCCTTAACTTTGATTATCCGATCGTTAAAACCATACCAATATTGAGTAATCTTTCCATTTCGATCTCGCTCTTTGTAAACACGTCCCAAGGCATCATAATACTTTTCAGTCACCAAGCCTTTTCCATCACTGACTGTCGATGGTTGATTATTTTTGTCATAGGTAAGCCTACTGACAATTTGATTGTTATGACTACTATGGGTATCTCCCGATTGTGTACTGTCTTCGCCTATTCCCTGAATAATTGAAGTCAGTCGACTTAGCGCGTCATAGGTTTTCTTTTCAGCTTTCACGGTTTCGAATTTCGCGACTTCACAAAGATCAGGAACACCTCTAATCGAGTCCATACTTCTCGGAATAACACCGCCTCCGCCGCCACAGATTTCCATTTTTCTCACCCAGTGCTTAATGCTTTCCTGGGTTAAGTTACTCGCCGCATCATAGGTATAAACTTTCGATTCATTGTCGGTATTGGTCACAGACGCTAGCCGGTGTGCGCTGTCGTAGCTGAATTTAAAAATACTGGCGTCAGGTTTGGTGAGCTTAATCAGTTGACCCGCTTTATCATAACTGTAAATAGTCGTCCGTTTATCCCCATATATATCCAACTCAGATTTTAATAGCCAGCCTCTTGGATGATAGGAGTATCGATTAATACTCCCATCAGGGCGTGTAATCAATGCAGGTTGGCCAAAAATATTGTGATTGGAAAACAAAGTAGTATGACCGAGCGCGTTAGTGATTTTGCTCACATAGCCCCTCGAACTGTATTCAATTGTGGTAATGTCACTTACATCAACTCTGGGGCCGTCAATGACTTTAGTCTTTATCAGTCCATTGGTATGGTAAGTGTAGTCGTAGCTTGTAGCCCTACTACGCCCCTCTCCACTAAGCTCAGTGGTAACGTGATTGCTCAATAGTCCACGAGCGTTATAATCGAATTGATGTTTTAAATTTTCTTTTTTGATGGTCAAGGGCTTGTTAAGCAGTGCATTCCAGGTATATTCGGTCACTCGTTCCTGTGATGTACTCCTGGCTTCAGTGACTTTATTTAAGATCCCATATTTATCATAGTCATAGTCAGTCACATTGCCTTCCCAGTCTGAAACCGTATCTTGGAATCCATTCTCATCGTAGGTGTAGTTCTGATTGGCCGCTAAACAAGAACCTTTGGCATGTCCTTCAACACGATTAACTTTCCATTTACCGCCTCGATTTTCAAAATGATAAGTCGTTTGTTTACCGAGTGCATTGACGACTTTGACATTGCGTTTTTGATCGTAAGTAAAGCCGGCTGGGGCCGTTGAAGATAAGATCTCGACGGTCTCTTGATCAATTCCACGAAAACTCTTAATCGCTTTAGCTCCGGAGTTATATTCCCAACCGGCGAACTGTGCGCCGTTTTCATCGATAACGGCAGTTAAGGTATTGTTGCTTCCGTATTGATAGCGTTTCATGAGTATTTCGTAATTATCGGCGGGATATTGCACACTCACCAGATTTCCGGAAGCATCATAGGTATATCGATAATCATGATTGGCCGGATTTTTTATGTTCGTAATTCGGCCTCGGCTATCATAGGTGAATGACATTTCCTTGCCTGAATTATGCCGAACTTTAAGTAGCTTACCTGTTCCCTCAGACGATTCATAAAAGTAGGATAAGGTTTCTCCATTGGAGTGGATTGATTGCATGATTTTGCCTGAAGGATAAAAGATATCTTTAATCCCTTCATCACTATAAATCCAATAGCCTTCATTACTTACCATTAAATTTTCAACTTTTCCCGAACTTCTTACCCAAGCATTTTCTGTCGCATCAAAAGTTAAGCTTCTGACTTGACCATCGCTGCGATGGAGCTTGGTTGTTGTACTCTCTACCCAGGACGATGAACCGGCATCCCATCGATTGAGTTTTTTCCAGCTTATCTGAGGTGATAAGTTAGACGACCAGTTATATCCAAAAATACCGTTACCACCACCGGCGCTGTTGTATGTACGAACCACTTTTAGAGGAAGACTGCCAAATGCCCGAAAATCAATTTCGGTCTGAGTTTTGTTTTGAGTGGCTAAATCAATCGGGTTGGTTTCTCCTGAGCATTCAGATTCTCCACTGTTTTCATCACCGCTACTACTACCGGAACTTCCGCCGCTTGAACCGCTTAAGTCACCGCCGCCAATTGAGCCTCCAACTAATCCACCGCCAATTAGCGAGCCTCCGTAGTGACTCTGACAATAAACGATCTTATGCTCGAAAACTTCTCCTGTATCTGGGTTTACAGCTCTAACAATCTCGCTTCCTACGTAAGTCGTACCTGCTGGGCAATAACTTGCATCACCTTCATCATCAGCGCGTGCCTCCCCTAAAAAAAACAATGTAATAAAAAATATTTTGTAGAATACACGGTTCATTCTAATTTCCATTTAAAATTCCTTCATTGAGTGTTACATTCAACTGAATGACGTAAAACTTGATTCCGTTTTAATGCCAAAAACTATATTTTGTTCTGGTCAGCTCCCTTAATCATTTTGACTTGTCAAAAAACGCTTGCTGCCTCAAACCCTCTATATCCCTCCCTGCTAAAAACTCTTCAATGGTTTTAAATAGATTAACTTCAAGATAAGGCGGGTTACGAATAACATTGACTCGCTCTTCACGAGGATTGGTATTGGCCCCCAGTTTATAGAGATGGACCTGCAAGCGACTTTCCATGTGATACAAGTTGTAAGATAGAGCATGGAGTAAACACATTTCGTGACTGGTCTTCATATACTTCAAGTAGCTGGTGAGAAAAACGCCAATTACCCCCACTACATCATGTGCATCTTTAAGCAGCTCCACGGTTTCCCGGTGGGAATCTTCAATGATTTTCTTCTCTTTCCCTAAATGTTCTTTTTTTAAACGCTTCTTCCTGAACCGACTAAACATATCCTTGTATTTCTCCTTGAAAATAAAACCCGTAAGAGTGCCAGCCGGATTGTAGAGAGACACCCTTGACTCCTCCGGCTGGCGAAAAGGCACACACTAATCACATCTAAATTTATGAGGACATGAACGATGATCCGCCTTTAAAAGCAAGACGAATTATTAGGGAATTAACGGCGGTTTAAAACTTCAGAACTTCTAAAGTTATTAAAGTTTATTTAAAAATAATCAGTAAGAAGACCTTAAAATTTTCTTAAATCTCAAAAAGATTATCCCAAAAACGAATGAGATGGCTAAATATTTACATAATACAGGAGAACCTTTATAAATATCCTGCGCTACGTAAATCCTTGGACATTGACATCTGAACGACTCGTCTAAGTATCGTCTTCATTAGATTTTTTTTCACTCTCGCTTAGCAGTTTTAGTATCTTTTCAAACCATGCAACATCCATCTCGGAGTGCGACATATTGTTCTCGTTGGCACATTTGGGCATCGGCACACAACCTCCCTCTATATTTGGTTTGGTGGAATTTGATTCATTTGTGCTACTCTTTTGCTCTTTTGCGCTATTTTCATTTGCAATAGAAACTTTCCCCGAAAGTAGCAACATCGAGACGATTATAGTTTTAGTAATTGTTTGACTTGCACTTTTCATATCGACTACTCCATTAGGTGTCTTATTTTTCATATCAAAGTATACGATCACCCTATAGTTCATCAAAAGCTTTATCTCATATTGCTTTAACGCATTCTGCGATAATATATATTTTTATTTATGTCACTAAATTGATAATATTCGAACGAGAAAACAAAAAACAAAAACATAACCTGAAGCGAAGTATGCAAAAGGAACGACCAGGAAAAAAAATCAGCCACTACTCTTTTGAAGGTAAAGTATATTGCCCTGGCCGCTCACAACTGGAGATCAACAAGAGTCCTAAACGAATTTCTGGATATCCCAAAAAAATATTAGATACATTAATTAGTCGTTATCCAGATTCGATATCAAAAGAAGAAATTATCTCTCAGGTTTGGAAAAATAATGATGGCAATATCGAAACTTTCAACACCCACCTAAATACATTACGTAATCTATTGGAAGACAAGAAGTCCACTGACAAAGGTTCTGGCGTAAAGCAAACACATTGGGAAATTATTGACAGTGTGTCGATTGGTTATCTTGCCATTAAGCCTAAAGTGACAACCCATTATTTTGAAGATGAAAAGCGCCGGTCTCGACTTTCAATCTATTCGTCCGTAGCTGGAATTGCACTCTTAGCAATAATAACCCTGACCTTTTTACTTGGCTTCGCTCCCGCTCACTATCAGCCGTCAAATCAAATATTACTCTCTGAGCTTAAAGGTGAGTTTGAGAGAGCTACTTTATCATCAGATGAACGAATCATTATATATACATTCAAAGAACCGAACACTAAAAGCTGGAGTTTAATCGCAAATGATCGTCAAACCGGGCGTCTAAATTGGTTAGTCACAGAAGCAAAACCAAACACCCATCATACAGAGCCTAATCTCTCACCTTCAGGTGAACAACTCACTTGGGTACATACGGACTATCAAACTTTCTGTGAAGTATTAGTTGCGGATTTTGATCGAGAACTCCTAACAATAGGTTCCACGAAGAAGATTTATGAATGTTCTCCTCCCCGCTTTGCTAGAACGCCTCACTTTAAAACCGAATCCAGCTTGTTGCTTGCAGTCCGTGATTTTCAAACTCCCTATAGAATCATCGAATTAGATCTGTGGACTGGCAAAGAAAAAGCAATCACCAAACCAGAAATGGGAACTCACGGCGACTATAGTACATTTTATAGCCCAGCTAGTGACAAAATGGCTTATATAAGAAAAAGCACCGATACTGGCACAGAACTCAGGTTGTATGACTTTAACAGCCAAACTGATACCTTACTTAAAAGTTATTCCTACTGGCTGTATTCTGTTGCGTGGCTTAATGAAGAGATGTTAGTTGCTCAATCTGGCGTTGGTTACGATGTTATTTCAACTACCGGCCTAAAGCTTTCAACTCCAATAGCAATAAATTCAATTGACCCGCTTCATTTTCCGTTTACGATTGGCAATAACAAGATCGGCTTCGTAAAGGGCCAGCTTTTCGATAGTGATATCATTATTCGAAACATAAGAAACGGCTCAAAAGATAAAAAACTGTCAACAAGCTATCACGACTATTTAGCAGTCATGGCAAAAGACGAAGATACATTCGCCTATATTTCTTTGTCCGATAATAAACGACAGCTATTCCACTCAAGCGGTCATTCAAAGAAGCCTATCGCTGAATTGGACATAAATGACACCGTGATGGACCTTGCTATCTCTCCTGATGGAAACGTAGTTGCCTATGAAATGGGGAACATGCTAGTTGTACGAGATATTTCTGGGAACATACTTTATACTGATAAGATCGATATCAGCGGCTTTACATTTAGCACCGATAGTCAGCACCTCTTGATGGCAAAATCACACCCTACAGAAGAGCCAACGATCATCAGCCTGTCACTAAATAATTTTTATTCAAAAGATATTGCTAGAGGTTTTTTGCCTAAAGTAGCCCAAGATAAACTCTACTATATGCGTAGAAATCCTGTAGAAAATGAAGTTTGGCTTTATCAGCACACAGATAAAGAGCCTATTGAAATTATGCCTACCCCATTTTCAAATACCAACTACACTTCAAATTACTTTGACATAGTTAGTAATCATTTCTATTACATAGAACAAGGAAATGTAGTAAAAATAAACCTAAACACCATGAAGAAAACAACGGTTACTCCAATTGAGGGCCGTAGCTTCTCAATCAACAATGATGAAGATACAATTGTCTCAACAGTTAAATCACCAATTCAAAACAAGCTTATTTCTATAGAATTATCAAAATAATTGAGTTTATTTTGCTTTTTATCTTCCACTTGATCAGTAACAAAAATTAACATTCCCCCCCCAAAAGATTCTATGATGGATTTGCTACATAAAATAACTGTTATTTTTGGAATTAACTCATAATATGAAACGACTTTGCCCTAGTTGCCGAACAAAAAGTCTTGAAAGAAGATTTTTTAATTTAGTTACACATCTTAGATGCATTAATTGTGATAAAAACTTCGAAGATTCAGTAACCTCTCGTCTAGCAAACTCATTGAATTTATTTATTCTCTTAGTTTTACCCAATATACTAAAAATTGGGGATTATGAAATCATTATTGTTTTAATATTTATTTTGAATGCCTATTTGATTCTTCAGTATTTACCTGTCACCCCTACAAGATCTGATGAGTTCCCAGGTGTTCCACCAACAAATGTAAAGTTTGAAATAACAGATGATGTAAATGAGAATATTAGGCGATATAAGGAAGCTCAGAGGAATGCTTTGACAGAAAAATATAACAAGTAAAAATAGAAAGTAGGTTGTTTGGGGTTAGAGCAAAGGAGAGATAAGTAATATTTCTTTGTTCATCTAGAGAACTTAGATAAAGAAAATCAATTCACTTTCAAGTACTCTACCCATTTTGGTTCCGACTGACAGCATCAATCCCAACTTCTAATAATTTCTTTAAATTCTTGGCCTCCTCTATATCCAATGAAATTGATGTACCTCTACCAATGTTCGATTCGATACCAATACCATTAGTAGTATTTTTATGTTCGGGTCCTAACGTATATAGCTTTATTATCGGATTGATAGGGAAACCTGAAGGTTTAAGGTTAGAAGGCAGTTTCACTTCCCCTATATAAGACTTGATTTCACCATTGAAGGATAAGCTTTTCGCCCATATCTTAACTCCTTTCCACTTTTTTGAGAGAGTACTTTTGATGTTCTGCCTCCTTAATGCTGTTCTGGTTTTACATGTATTTCTCTATTGTACAATTGAAATCAAAGAGGTATGTATAGGCAACTAATTTCCATTTCTATCAAAATAGAAGTTAGTGATTCAAGTTTCGAAATTCTCTAACCCTATTGACTTTCATAATTTCATTTACAAAACTACAACTACTTCGCTTTTATATAACCCTCATTACGACTGCAATAGTGATTGTGTGAACGGTTTCTAGTGCTCTAACCCAGATATCTATTTAGATCGGATTCGTCTACACTTGATATAGAAATTGAAGATACAGTATCATCTTCAAGATTTATAAGAACATCACAAATGACCGCGAATCTTCCGCACACGTCGGCACTTTCTTCAATTTTCGGCTTTGACAAATATCTTGTAGACTGGTGCGCAGCAATATGTGAGGCTTTAACCGCTCGCCGGAAATCTACTAAGTCTAAGAGGTTATTAAGTGTAGAAAAACTTATCTTAGTAGCATATGCAATTTCAGTAAGCAATTTCTGATTTTTCTTCAACAGAATGATGATAAGTGCGACGTCCTTAAAAAGCGAGTCCTTCACTTCTCTCTTCACATTCGAAACAAGCTTGCTTTTGTCTAGCATTTTTATCCAAGACCTTCGCACTTTCTTAACCTTATCCGCTGAAATCTCAAAAATCGATCTTATGGAACATGCAATTAGCGGTAGGTAAAGTTCTTTATCTCGTGAAGAATATGCTTTATCGATAGCATAAATAATGTCGGCAACTGTTTCCAAAACAATACAATAATTACTATTGGTAGGAATAGTAAAAAGAGACTTTTCTTGCAGCTTCCCAGTAATAGTCGCTCTTTTTTGCTTAAACAATAATTGCACCTCTTTACTGACATATCCCGTTCGCTTATCTATATAACTGAAACGGATGCTTTTCTCACATTCCGACGCAACCGATGCCAATACTCGACTACTTGAACTACAACCATCGATCTCAATATCAACTTCGTATTTTTTAACTTCTTCCCCTAAACTATTCTTCACTAGAAAGATGAAGCTATCTAAGTCTATCTGTCCAGAAGGAATATAATAAGTTGTTGGGATACTATTATCTATCGAGATCGATGCTACTTTTTCCTTATCTTTTTTTGAACCTTCCCTTGGAACCGCGGGACCAACTGGCACAACATTTTTACTCGACTCCTCCTTTAATCTTTTTTTCAATTCTGCACCTTTCATTTGAATAAGCGTGTTAAGTTTTTTAAGGTCAGACTCTAAACTTTTAGTAAATCGATTCTCAACAAAATTGGTACGGTCTGAATTGAAATCCAACTCTTGACTTTGACTGAAAATACAGACTCTTCCTATCATCTGAGGTAAAGTTTCGTCAGTACGTTTTTTTCGGAGTAGTTCCGGATCAAACACTAGAGTGTTGTTAAATAAATTATTGTTCACATATACGAGCGGATAAAGAGCGTCATCATGAATCCTCCTATTTAATGCTGAAATTGATTTCGAGTTTTTTCCCTGACCGAAGAAGAAAATAACCAGCTCAATATCTAGCGCATAGTCACTCCTTTCCAATTTAAATGGGGTGGAAAGAATATGCTCTCCTCTGTGATAAATCTCTACATCTTCAATTTCCGAATTATATTTCACGTAAAACAGCTGATTTTCTACACTTTCATCCTTAAAATCCCGAAGCTCACTTTTGACGTAGGTTTGATTTTGGCTTTCGACCTCTACTCTTATTTCGATTGATTCATCTATCATTGTTGCTACTAGCTTCTCTGATACTCTAGGATCTGAGAGATTTCTCAGCAACTCTTCAATTTCACCATCGACAGAATGGAT
>JAPHTP010000147.1 GCA_026196875.1 Kangiellaceae bacterium | reverse complement strand
TATGACCGGCGACTAGTTGATTCTGCTCCGATATTTGTTTGATTCTGGCATGTATTAAGATTCAAACCTAATCAACCGTATCCCATCGACTACCATTTCCCAGCGTCCGTCTACCAGATGAGGTGGTTTCGATACCTTGAATTCTGTTGTCAAAAATGCCACTCCAACTGAGAAATCATCACCATTAAAGCTTTTTATTGGTCCATTTATTGATACTTTGGTATTGCCTGACTCTCTTTTGTAAGAAACATAACCATCACTCTCGATTAGTAAAGATACTTTATCGCTTTGCCAAAGACCCGCATATTGCGACTTGTCTTGTGGAAGTGGCTCGGCGCATGCACTTAGTAGTAATAATATTACCAATCCGGCTAGTTTTCTCATTTTTCTATTCACCTTATTCTGCTACAATCTGCTCTTGTTTTGTGCACTAATTCTAACAACAAATGAAAGTTACGAAACGCAAGCTATTCAAAAAAACAAAGAGATTTTCGTTCAAAACTCTATTGTTATCTGTTCTATCTTTGGTTGTAGTATTAACCGGTTACCTGTACTACGCCTTACAATCCAGCCTAGCCTTACTTGACGGCGAGTATTCTACTAAGCAGATTAGCTCTAATGTCACAATTTTTAGGGATCAACAAGGCATCGTCGAAATAAACGCCGCAAACCGAACTGATGTGGCTTTTTCTCTCGGATTTATTCACGCCCAAGAACGCTTTTTTCAAATGGACTTAGCTAGAAGAAGCGCGGCAGGAGAGCTCTCGGCTTTATTTGGGAATAAAGCGCTGGAATACGATAGGTCAGTCGCAATACACCAATTTAGGCAACGAGCGAAATGGCTCCTAAAACAACTCCCTCCTTCTCACCGCAAACTACTGGACAGATATACCCAAGGTGTTAATCAAGGACTAAATCAACTGCTAGAAAGTCCTTTCGAATACTTACTTCTGAGAGAGTCCCCTCGCCCATGGAAAATGGAGGATTCTATATTGGTCGTTTTCTCAATGTATTTAACTTTACAGTCAAGGGACGGTCAGCGTGAATATCTAAGAGGGTTAATTAAAAATAGCGTCCCGACCGAGTTAGTCGAGATTTTGCTCCCAAAAGGAACCGAATGGGACTCCGCAATAGACAATTCATCTTATGCACCAAAAAGCCCTTTCCCGACACAACTCATCGTTGAATTATTGCGCTCAAAAAGCGAGCAAGTAAATCAATCGGAAAAGAAAACAGTAGAACAAGAAGAAGCCCAGCCTTTAGGAAGTAATAACTGGGCTGTATCCGGTCAACTTAGCACTCACAAGTCTGCTATGTTAGCAGGTGACATGCACTTGGGAATTAGGGTTCCGAATACATGGTTTCGCGCTCAATTTAAATATCAACTCAATGATCAATCGATTGCTCTTTACGGATTAACTTTACCCGGTACGCCATTAATGATCGCCGGAAGTAACACCAATATCGCGTGGTCTTTTACAAACTCGCAGGGCAATTGGGCTGATTTGATAGCGTTAGAACTGGATAACAGCGGCGAGAAATACTTAACCCCCGAAGGCTATAGAAATTTTGCGACAGAGAAAAAGGTTCTAGCAATAGCTGGCGGCAAAACAGAGGAATTCGCTTTTAAAACTACCGTTTGGGGCCCCGTAGTAGAACACGATGATAAGATGTTTGCTTATCGCTGGGTGGCTCACCATTCAGAAGCCGTGAATTTAAACCTCCTTGGACTTGAGCAGGCGCAAAACGTTGAACAAGCTATCGCTGTGGCGACGCGTTCGTCGATCCCAGCGCAAAACTTTGTGGCAGTTGACTCTCAGGGCAATCTAGGTTGGACCATAGCCGGTCCAATACTTAACAAAGACTTTGAAGCATCTAGCTTTCCACAAAAAAGCGGCCAGACTAATACTCAAAAATTGACGCGCCTGGATGCAAATAATTACCCAACAATAATTAACCCGGAAAATAATTATATTTGGACTGCGAATGCCCGTGTAGCCTCGGGCTTAGACTACACGAAAATCGGAGATGACGGGCTGGCACTTGGAGCGCGCGCCAAACAAATTGAGGACAATCTAAATCAAGTTTCTATCGCGAGCGAAAATGACCTGTTCAAAATTCAATTGGATAACAAGGCAGTGTTTCTTTCTCGCTGGAGAAAAATTCTGCTGACTAATGTCAAGGCCGAAGACCCTCTGATAAAAAGAGCATTAACTCAAATTGAAAACTGGTCTGGTTTCGCAGACAAAGATGACATAGGTTACTGGCTAGTAAAACGCTTTAGGATAAATGTTGCTAATGCACTATTGAACCCCATTTATCAGTCTTTTCAACAGGAGATATCAGAGGAGCCCGCCAGTTACCACCGATATACACCACAATACGAGTATCTTTTATGGGAAATAATTCAAGCACAGCCCAAAGAATTGTTACCAGAAGAAAACCAGACTTGGTCCGGCTTTTATACGGCTCAACTGATGAAAGAACTAAAACCTTTGATTAATAGCGAAAAGAAGCTTGAAGATCTGCGCTGGGGTCGTCACAATACCGCCCGGATCAAGCATCCTCTAAGCTCTGCAGTCCCTGCGCTCAGTTTTTGGCTGGATATGCCTGCCGACGAATTATCGGGAGATCGCGATATGCCCCTTGTACAGGGTCGCTCTTTTGGCGCTTCCCAAAGAATGGTTGTCTCACCAGGATTTGAGGAGAATGCGATTATGCAAATGCCAGGGGGACAATCTGGACATCCATTGAGCCCTTTTTATCGATCCGGGCACCAAGATTGGGTTAATGGGTTAGCTTCTCCGCTAATGATGCAATCGGTGAAACACAAACTAGTTTTAAAAGCACAACTAGACTAACTTTTACATTTAATTAAGAAAACCGTTAAGTTAAATGAGTCTATAAATTAGGTAAAGATTAAGTAAGTTACTGGATTATATTATGTCTGATTTGGTCAAAGATATTGCCGCTATAATCGGTGAAAATTATGTTTCTCAACAAGCGAGTGATCTAGAGTCTTATGGACAAGATTGGAGTAGACTCTATTCTCCAGATCCAATTGCCGTCGCACGCCCAGCTAATACTGAAGAAGTCGCCGCCCTTGTTAACTACTGCAAGCGCAACAAAATAGCACTCGTCCCGTCTGGTGGCCGGACAGGTTTAAGCGGCGGCGCTACGGCGACGAATCAAGAACTCGTCATTTCGCTTGAGCGATTAAACCAAATATCTGACTTTAATCCTGTAGATAGAACTGTAGTGTGCGGTGCCGGTGTAATTACGGAGCAATTACAAAATTTCGCCGAGGACCAGAGTCTATATTATCCTGTGGATTTTGCTTCAGCGGGTTCCAGTCAAATCGGCGGTAATATCGCTACAAATGCCGGTGGTATAAAAGTTCTAAAATACGGTTTAACTCGCGATTGGGTTGTCGGTTTAACTGTAGTTACGGCAAATGGTGAAGTGTTAAAACTTAATAATGGTTTAATAAAGAACGCGACAGGCTACGACTTGCGACATCTCTTTATTGGTAGCGAAGGTACGCTAGGAATTATCACTGAAGCCGAAATGCAACTAACAAGTCAACCAATAGAACCGACCGTCATGCTGCTAGCGGTTGAAAACCTCGAGTCTGTTTCAAACTTACTCAAGCACTTTCGTGCCAGTA
>JAPHTP010000187.1 GCA_026196875.1 Kangiellaceae bacterium | reverse complement strand
ATCAATATGGGAACACCATTCGCTGAACTTTTGGAAATGGCCGGCGGCGTATTAGGTGGTAAAAAATTAAAAGCAGTTATTCCTGGTGGTTCGTCGTCGCCAATTTTGCCGGCTGACATGATGATGGAGCTAACCATGGATTATGATTCGATCGGCAAAGCTGGGTCTATGCTTGGTTCAGGAGCTGTAATGGTGCTCGATGAAACAACTTGTATTGTTGAGTTAGCTGCTGTTACCGCCCATTTTTATTACGAGGAATCTTGTGGCCAGTGCTCGCCGTGCCGCGAAGGGACTGGCTGGATGTCGAGAGTTATCCATCGCATTTTAAAAGGCGACGGTCGTGCTGAAGATTTAGATAATTTAGATCGCGTTGCTGGAAATATCATGGGGAGAACTATTTGTGCTTTAGGCGACGCTGCCGCTATGCCCGTACAAGGATTTCTAAAACATTTCCGCCATGAATTTGAATACATGATTGAGAATAAACGCAGTCTGGCTAAAGGCTAGTCGGCTTTTCAGGTGGACTTACTAAGGTAACGATAAAAGCATTATGGGAAAGGTTCATATTGAAATAGATGGTCAAGAACTCGAAGCCGAAGTAGGCTCGATGATCATTGAAGTTGCAGATAAAGCCGATATCTATATTCCACGTTTTTGTTATCACAAAAAACTGTCGGTGGCGGCTAACTGCCGTATGTGTATGGTGGAAGTTGGGAACTTACCTAAAGCGGTACCGGCGTGCGCAACCCCTGTCGCTGAAGGAATGGTGATTAGTACTTCGTCAAATAAAGCGGTAGAAGCGCAAAAGTCGGTAATGGAATTCTTGTTAATCAATCACCCTTTAGATTGTCCGGTTTGCGATCAGGGCGGTGAGTGTGAACTGCAAGATTTATCGGTGGGTTATGGTGAAGATGTTAGCCGTTTTACTGAGGGTAAACGAGTCGTACAAGACAAAGATATTGGCCCGCTGATTGCGACTGATATGACCCGCTGTATTCACTGTACACGTTGTGTTCGATTTGGCCAGGAAGTTGTCGGCATTAGAGAAATGGGCGCGACCGGTCGCGGTGAACACATGGAAATTGGAACTTATATTGCTCATTCAATCGAGTCGGAAGTTTCAGGCAATATTATTGATCTTTGCCCTGTTGGAGCGTTGACTGCTAAGCCATCCAGGTTTAAAGCTAGGGCTTGGGAGTTGCGTCAGTCGTCATCAATCGCTGCACATGATTGCTTAGGATCGAACGTTTTTGTGCATCACCGCCGCGGAGAAATCATCCGTGTAGTACCTAAAGAAAATGAATTGATTAATGAAGTTTGGCTTTCCGATAGAGATCGTTTTTCCTATCAAGCGCTTTCGGAAGGTGACCGATTGTTGAAACCTAGAATCAAGAAAGATGGCGTGTGGCAAGAAACTGACTGGCAAACGGCACTAAATCTAGTTGCTAGTGAAATAAAAAGAATTATCGGCGGCTCTAACGGTGATGATTTCGGTGTTTTAGTCGGCAACAATATAACTACTGAAGAAAGTTATTTAACCCAAAAACTGTTGCGTGAATCGGGTTGCAACAACATCGACTTTCGAATTCGCAGAAGGGATTTTTCTGGAGATGGAAGAGGCAGCGTTAGATCAGGTATGAATTTTGCGATGGAAAGTCTTGATCGTATGGATGCGACATTGCTGGTGGGGGCTGACTTAAGGCACGAACAACCTTTAACCGCTCTCCGAGTGAGAAAGTCGACGGGATATGGAAATGTTATGGCGATAAATCCATTTGATGGAGAGTACAATTTCCGTTTATCCCAAGAACTGCAACCCAAATCAAATATGCTGGCACAGGAATTTGCATCAGTTTTAATTGAAGCAGATAAACTTAAGCCTGACGTGTTAAATGCTGAGGCAAAGGAGTGGCTTGCAGGCATCGATTCAAATGAAGAACACCAACAGATTGCTCAAAACTTAATTGACGGTGAAGCATCTTGTATTTTAATGGGAGTTTATGTGCAAGAACATCCTCAGGCTGAGGTAGTTAATTGGCTCGCTGAAGCTCTTGCTACAGTAACTAATTCCGATTGGGGCTATATGACCCAAGGATGCAATGCCGCAGGCAATAAAATTGCGGGGGCTGTCCCGTGTCAATCTGCCGCCGGCGGGAAGTCGGATGAAGGCAAAAATGCTAAGCAAATGATTCAAGATGGCATGAAAGGTTACATGCTAATTAATTGTGAACCAGACGTTGAAAGTGTTTGGGCTGAACAAGCTTTAGAAAATCTCAAAAGGGCTGATTGCGTAATCGCGCTAACGCCATTTGCTGATGGCAGAGTTTCTGAATACGCTGATGTCATGTTACCAATCGCAGGATGTTATGAAACTTCAGGAACTTACATTAACGTAGAAGGTAAGTGGCAGTCATTTGCTGCTGCTGTAAAAGCGCCTGGTGAAGCTCGACCTGGTTGGAAAGTACTTCGAGTATTGGCAAATTTACTGGAGCTAAATGGATTTGATTATGAGTCTTCAACTCAAGTTATTGAAGAGCTAAGAGAAAAATTTGAGGCTGTTGGTGACGCAAGAATCGCACGTAAAGTTCCTCCGCCATTAATGGTAGTCAGCGAACAAGAAACGACCAGAGAATCGCTGGGACTTTATATGGTTGATCCAATGGTGAGAAGGGCAAAAGCGCTACAACAAACACCAAAAGCTTCGACACATCCCATCAGTATTTCCAGGGTGAAAACACGATGAATGGTTCAGAAATGATATCAAATGACGTGATGGGTATTGACCTTTGGTTGTGGGCTGAAACGCTTTTCTGGATTGTGCTAAAAATCGTAGCAATTTTATTACCGGTTATTTTAGCCGTGGCTTACACTACTTATGCGGAACGAAAGTTTATTGGTTATATGCAGTTGCGGTTGGGACCAAATCGAGTTGGCCCGAAAGGTTGGCTACAGCCTATTGCTGATACCGTAAAACTGATAATGAAAGAAATTATTGTTCCGCGTGGAGCTAATAAAACTTTGTTTGTTATCGCGCCTGTTTTATTCATTGGTCCGGCGTTCGCTGCTTGGGCTGTGGTGCCTTTTGATGCAGGTATGGTGTTAGCTGATGTTAACGCCGGTCTTCTTTATATTCTGGCTATGACCTCGATCGCCGTGTATGGCGTTATTATTGCGGGGTGGGCATCAAACTCTAAATATGCTTTTTTAGGCGCTATGCGAAGTGCGGCACAAATTGTTTCTTATGAATTGGCGATGGGGTTTGCTTTGGTCGGTGTTTTAATGTGCGCACAAAGTATGAACCTCGGTGAAATTGTTATGGCGCAAGCCGGTGGAATATCTAACTGGTTTTGGATTCCACTCTTTCCGTTATTAGTCGTCTATTGGATTTCTGGTGTAGCTGAAACTAATCGTGCACCTTTTGATATGGCGGAAGGCGAGTCGGAAATCGTAGCTGGCTTTCATGTCGAATATGGTGGGATGGCATTTTCGCTATTCTTCCTCGCAGAATACGCCAATATGATTTTGATCTCTTTCTTAACCGCGATAATGTTTTTTGGCGGTTGGTTATCGCCTTTTGAAGGAATTGAGTGGTTAGATAATCTAACAGCTTGGGTTCCAGGCACTATTTGGTTGTTAATGAAAGCATTTGTTTTCCTATTTGGTTTATTGTGGATACGCGCGACGTTCCCAAGATTCAGATACGACCAAGTTATGCGCTTAGGTTGGAAAATATTTATTCCGGTAACTCTAGTTTGGTTACCCGTTGTCGCCATTTGGATAAAGGCTGGTGTTTGGCCATTTAATTAATCAGGACTGAGTAAAACTACTGATGAAAAAGTTTAAACAGTACATTAACAGTTTTCTGCTAGTTGAATTGCTCAAAGGAATGAGCGTGACTTGGGGGAATATGTTCCGTAAGAAAATTACGGTTCAATACCCGGAAGAAAAAACGCCACAGTCGCCACGTTTCAGAGGACTACATGCTTTAAGAACATATCCTAACGGCGAGGAAAGGTGCATCGCATGCAAATTATGCGAAGCGGTATGTCCTGCTGCTGCAATCACTATTGAAGCGGGCCCAAGAGAAGATGATGGTACCCGTAGAACCACTAAATACGAGATCGATTTGTTTAAATGTATTTTTTGTGGATTTTGTGAGGAGTCGTGCCCTGTTGATTCAATTGTAGAGACGCGGGTATTTGACTATCACTTTGAAGAGCGTGGCTTACACATAATGACCAAAGACATGCTGTTGGAAATGGGACATCAACATGAAGATCAAATTGCGGCGGATCGAGAAGTTGACGCTAAATATAGATAGAACAAAGTTAAGAATTACAAGCTAAAAGAATTAATTGAATTGAGAATAACGAATGAGCTTTCAAGTAATCGTTTTTTATAGTTTTGCTGCATGGCTGATTTTTGCCGCCTTGATGGTAATTAGCAGTAAAAACTCTGTAAAAGCAGCGCTCTTTTTAGTGCTGACTTTTGCCTCTGCCTCAGCTATTTGGCTTCTGCTTGAGGCCGAGTTCTTAGCGATTAGTTTGATCGTTGTCTATGTCGGTGCTGTGATGGTGCTACTACTCTTCGTGGTAATGATGCTTGACGTAGATTACGCTGCGTTAAGGCAGGGATTTGTTAAGAAGCTCCCAATAGCCATAGTGATAGCCGCTGCGTTTTTTGCAGTGCTATACAGCTTTATCACCAGTGGTGAGTTTTCGGCAGAAAATTACGCTGCACCTGCCGCTAAAGCTGCAGATTACTCAAACATTAAAGCTCTTGGAAGAGTTCTTTATACCGAGTATTTTATTGCCTTTGAAATCGCTGCAGTAATTTTATTGGTGGCAATTGTCGCGGCTATTTCATTAAGTTTCCGCGGCAGAAGAAATCGAAAAGCACAAGTTGTTAGTAAACAGCTTGAAGCAAACAAAAGAAATCGTTTGAAGATATTAAAGGTTGACCCAGTTGAGAGTGCGCAACCTGAAGTGGCTGAACAAGAGGAGGCTAAATCATGATAGGCCTTTCTGATTATTTATTATTAAGTGCCATTCTATTCGCAATTAGCGTTGCTGGAATCATTATCAATCGTAAGAATGTCATTACATTATTAATGTGCATCGAGCTTATGCTGTTAGCGGTTAACACCAATTTTATCGCTTTCGCGCATTTCCTTGATGATATAGCAGGCCAGGTTTTTGTCTTCTTTATATTAACAGTTGCAGCGGCAGAGGCCGCTATTGGATTAGCTATTATTGTCGTGCTGTTTAGAAACAGGGCGACAATTGATGTTGAACAACTTAATCAATTAAAAGGATAGCCAAGGCGAATAATTATGCTAAATCAACTGCTCGCTATCGTTCTACTTCCACTCGCCGCTGCGATTGTTGCTGGGTTGGCTGGAAATCTAATTGGAAGAGCTTGGTCACACCGAATTACTATTGGGGCGGTTGCAGTTTCCTGTGCCTTAGCAATTAATATCGCACTTGGATTCGCTTTTGGTGGGCTTCAATCATTAAATGTCACTCTCTATTCTTGGGCTCAGTTAGGCGGTTTAAATCTTCAAGTTGGATTTCTGATTGACCCATTAACGTCAACCATGATGGCTGTGGTTACTTTTGTATCCTTGATGGTTCATGTCTATACCATTGGTTATATGAAAGACGATCCAGGATATTCAAGATTTTTCTCTTATATTTCTTTATTTACATTCGCCATGTTAACGCTGGTAATGTCGAATAACTTTTTACAACTATTCTTTGGTTGGGAAGCTGTTGGTTTGGTCTCGTATCTTTTAATCGGTTTCTGGTACAAGAAAGAAACAGCTATTTTCGCCAACTTAAAAGCTTTCTTAGTGAACCGTGTTGGTGACTTTGGATTTTTGCTTGGCATAGCGGGTGTGTACATGATTTTTGGGACACTAGATTACGCGCCGGTATTTGAGCAAGTCGCTAAAGGTTTTAACGATATTCAAATTCCTATTAGCGAAGAGATTGCCTGGTCAGGAATTACCTTTGTTTGTATCTGCTTGTTTATTGGCGCAATGGGAAAATCTGCTCAGGTCCCGTTACACGTTTGGCTACCAGATTCAATGGAGGGCCCAACCCCAATTTCAGCCTTAATCCATGCTGCCACCATGGTAACCGCCGGTGTATTTATGGTGGCGAGAATGTCGCCATTATTTGAGCTTTCGGAAGTTGCACTAAATGTGGTGTTAGTGATTGGTGCTACCACAGCATTATTTATGGGATTCCTCGGTGTCATTCAAAATGATATTAAGCGTGTTGTTGCTTACTCAACGCTTTCTCAATTGGGATATATGGTTGTTGCGCTAGGAGCTTCTGCTTATTCAGTGGCGATTTTCCACCTTGTTACTCACGCTTTCTTTAAAGCTCTACTATTCCTTGGAGCAGGTGCCGTCATCATTGCGATGCATCATGAACAGGATATTCGTAAGATGGGTGGCCTTGGAAAGATGATGCCATGGACTTACGCAACTTGCTTAATTGGTTCTTTGGCTCTAATTGGCTTTCCTGGTTTTTCGGGCTTCTTTTCTAAAGAAGCGATTATATTAGCAACTGGCAATTCGAATTTAGCTGCAGCCGATTACGCATATTTTGCAGTTCTCGCTGGGGTATTTTTTACTGCACTTTATTCTTTCAGAATGTTCTTCTTGGTTTTTCATACGAAGCCCCGCATGGATGAACATACTAAATCCCACGTTAAAGAATCCTCGTTGGTCGTATTAATTCCACTAATTCTTCTGGCTGTTCCTTCGTTGATTAGTGGGTGGATTATTGCTCCAAATGTGATCGATGGGAGTTTCTTTGGCGATGCAATTTATGTTAGTGAAAACCATGATGTGCTGAAGCCTTTGGTAGAGCCTTATAGCTCTCAATTAGGACTTACACTACACGGGTTCCTAACCCTTCCGTTTTTGCTTGCGATGGGTGGTTTAGTTACAGCCTTTGTTTTCACTGTTTGGAAACCTGAGTGGCGAGAAACACTTTACAATCGACTTTCTGTTATCAACAGCGTTTTAAAAAATCACTACTACTTCGACAAAATTTATATCGACTATATTTCAGCGGGCGGCGTTGGTTTAGGGAAACGCTTTTGGCGCTGGATTGATGCCGGACTAATTGATGGCTGGATAGTTAACGGTAGCGCTAAAACGATTGGCGCAATCTCCGGTCAAGTAAGAAAAATTCAGAGCGGATATTTATATCATTACGTGCTTGTGATGGTAATTGGCTTACTAGCGTTTTTAGGTTGGATGTATTGGCGCGCGCTTGCGGGATAAATAAGACCAATAACATTATTTTAAGGGTTTAAGTAAAAGAATGATCGAAAAACTACCCATTTTAAGTTTGCTGATTTGGCTTCCGGTTTTCGGCGCGTTATTGGTGTTGTTCGGGCCAGGGCAAAAGCATCGAAATATTTCTCAGTGGTTGTCTCTACTCATCGCCGGAGCTACATTTTTACTGAGCGCTTGGGCTGTTACCGCGTTTGATTCGTCACGCTATTTCTTGCAGTTTGTAGAAGACACTCCTTGGATTGAGAGTTTAAATATTCGTTACAGTTTAGGCGTCGATGGATTTTCATTACCGTTAATCGTATTAACTTCATTGATGACATTAATTGTTGTTATTGCGAGTTGGAACAACGTTAAGATGCGCTCGTCTCATTATCTGGCTGGCTTCTTAATTATGTGTGGCTTGATGAATGGGGTGTTTGCAGCGACCGATTCGATTTTGTTTTATGTTTTCTGGGAAGCGATGCTAGTGCCCATGTTTTTAATCATTGGTATTTGGGGCGGAGCAAATCGGATTTATGCGACTTTAAAGTTCTTCATCTATACATTTTTCGGCTCGGTATTTTTACTTATCGCGCTTATCTATTTGGGCAGGCAGGCCGATAGCTTCGACATCTTTGCAATGCACCAATTAGTGCTGCCGGATCTTGAAGTTCAAAAATTACTTTTCTTCGCTTTTTTAATTTCATTTGCAGTAAAAGTTCCGATGTGGCCAGTTCACACTTGGTTACCCGATGCACATGTTGAAGCGCCGACAGGGGGATCAGTAATCCTAGCCGCAATCATGTTAAAAATGGGGACTTACGGATTCGTAAGGTTTATGTTGCCTATCGTTCCGGATGCATCAATGGCAATGGCCGATGTGATTATCGTTTTATCTTTGATTGCCGTGGTTTATATAGGTTTTGTAGCGCTTGCCCAGAAGGACATGAAAAAGTTAATTGCTTATTCCTCAATCGCACATATGGGATTTGTAACTCTCGGGTTGTTTATCAGTTTCTCTTTAGTTTCCGGTAAGCATATCGACGCGGCCATCATGGGGATCCAGGGGGCGCTCGTACAAATGATCTCGCACGGTTTTATTTCCGGCGCATTGTTCTTATGTATCGGTGTGTTATATGACCGAATGCACAGCCGTGATATTTCTGACTATGGTGGTGTGGTCAACACTATGCCAAAGTTTGCTATGTTCTTTATGTTATTTGCGATGGCAAATGCTGGTTTGCCTGGGACATCCGGATTTGTTGGCGAGTTCTTAGTGATTATCGCAAGCCTTCAAGTGAATTTCTGGATTGCGGCGTTGGCAGGGACGACGCTGATTTTTGCCGCTGCTTACACACTGTGGATGTTCAAAAGAGTCATGTTTGGTGATGTGGCAAATGAAAAAGTCGCCTCATTGCAAGACTTACGTTCCCGAGAGTATATCGTGATGATCGTGCTTGCCGTAATGGTGCTTGGATTTGGTTTTTATCCAGCTCCAATGCTTGAGCTTATGCAACCTAGCGTTGAGCATTTAATCGATTGTAATTTAGTTTCTAAACTATCGCCTGAAGGTATGTGTTCCTAATGACTGACTCAATGAATCTTGCTTTTATTACGTCAGAGATATTTTTATTGGTCGCCATATGCGTGATCATGATAGTTGATCTCTATCAAAGAGATAAGGAAAGGATGCTTACCTTTGCTTTAACTCAAATTACTTTGCTTGTTTTATTTATTATTGACTTCAACCAACTTTCACAAGAAAGAGTTATCGCGTTCAGCGGTCATTGGGTTAACGATCATTTATCTGGTATTTTAAAACTCTCTATTTACGCTATTTCTTTTATCGCCCTATTTTATGCTCGGCCGTTTATAAGCCACCGAAATTTAATGCGTGGTGAATACTATATGCTTACTTTGTTTTCGATCTTAGGCATGATGGTGATGGTGTCCGCAAACAGTTTTCTAACTGTTTATTTGGGGTTAGAGTTATTGTCACTGTCGCTTTACGCTTTAGTGGCATTGCAACGAGATTCTAAGTTAGCTTCAGAGTCCGCAGTTAAATATTTCGTAATGGGTGGGTTAGCATCTGGTTTCCTGCTTTACGGTATTTCTCTTATCTATGGAGCAAGCGGTAGCCTGATCATTACCGAAGTTGCCAATCACTACCAAGAAACTCCTTTTGGTTTAATTGGAAAATTCGGATTGGTATTTATCGTAATTGGCCTCGCCTTCAAATTTGGGGCGGTGCCGTTTCATATGTGGTTGCCGGATATTTATCATGGTTCGCCAAGTTCCATTACGGCATTTATCGCCAGCGTTCCTAAAGTTGCGGCGTTTGGTATGACTGTCAGATTATTGGTTGAAGCATTTGGACAATCTGTTTCAGAATGGTCAACAATGTTGTTAATTGTTGCTCTCTTATCGGTCGCTTTTGGAAATGTTATTGCTGTTTCTCAGAGCAATTTAAAGCGATTGTTGGCCTACTCGGCGATTGCCCATATCGGATATTTTTTACTAGGTATTGTTCCTGGGACCGCGGCGAGCTATTCCGCGGCAATGTATTATATTATTGTGTATGCGCTTATGACATTGGCGGGGTTTGGCATCGTTATTTTTATGAGCTCGGAAAATCACGAGTATCAGAAAATTACTGACCTTCGAGGGTTGGGACGTTACCATCCTTGGTATGGGCTAATGTTTTCGATAGTGATGGTGTCACTAGCTGGAATTCCGCCTTTTATTGGGTTTTGGCCCAAGTTAGAGATTTTTCGTCATCTCGTCATTAATGGCTACGTTTTGGAAGCTGTTATCGCTATTGCTTTCTCAGTCGTCGGGCTTTTCTACTATCTCAAAGTAATAAAAGAAATGTTCTTTGCTGAAAGTGCAGATTCGCCGGCTATTACTTCAAGTCGTTCATTGAAAATTGCAGTGAGTGTTAACTGTATTTTATTGGTTATTTTTGGACTGATGCCCGACAATATTTATCAATACTGTTTGCAAGCTTTTCAGATAGCAGGTTAAATTAGATACTATGGAATGGTTAAAATCTTTAATCCAACAGTACTTACCATTAATATCTGACAACTTGTTGGTGCAGGCTGCGCTAATTCTTTTAGTGGCGTCTTTTGTTTCTTGGATTGCTAAAAAAATTCTTAATCGATTGCAGTTACATGGCGCAGGGCGGACTGACAATCCAATTGACGATCACCTATTTGGATTATTGAAAAAACCAGTCAGTATTTCAATATTGTTAATTGGCATTTATTTAGCTTTTGTTCGTTCTCAATTGCTAGCTGAAAATATTTCAGTTCTAGAATCCATTTTGCTCAGCGTTGCTATTGTTTTTTGGGTAAGTTTTGTTGTTCGCTTTGCTCGCTATGTTTTGAAGCACTTAAGCCGAGATGATGCGCAAGTAAAGATGGTGCAGCGTCACACGCTCCCTTTGTTCGATAATTTAGCAATCATTTTATTCTATGGCGCCGGTATATACTTTATGTTTGTCGCTTGGGATATTGACGTGACTGCGTGGGTCGCTTCTGCCGGTATTTTAGGTTTGGCACTTAGCTTTGCAGCTAAAGACACTTTGGCCAATTTGTTTGCGGGGGTTTTTATCCTTGCGGATTCACCTTATAAAATCGGTGACTACATTGTATTGGATAGTGGCGAGCGTGGAATGGTCACTCATATTGGCATTCGAAGTACTCGGATCTTAACGCGATCTGATGTTGAGATTACTATTCCAAATGCAATTATGGGAAATACTAAAGTTATTAATGAGACCGCTGGTCCACACCCAAAATATCGGCTCAGGATCCAAATTGGGGTTGCTTACGGCAGCGATGTTGCTGAAGTAAGAAAAGTTTTACTGGAAGCAGCAAAACAAATCAGTACTGTTGAAGCAAATCCAGCGCCGAGAGTTCGTTTTAGAACTTTTGGTGACTCGGCACTTAATTTTGAATTACTGTGTTGGGTTGCAGAGCCTGTCTTACGAGGCCAGGTTTCGGATAAGCTGAATGAAGCTATTTACAATTTATTTAATGAACACAATATACAAATTCCTTTCCCACAGCGCGACGTAAATTTGTATCAAATGCCGGCGCCCAAAAACGACTGACAGTCGTTGTCCCAGTAATTCCAAGCTATCCAGTCTCATGTTGAGATAAATGCTCAGGTTTGCCTTTTGTTTTTTGGGGATTAAAGGTATTTTGAGAGCCGGATGTCTATTATTTGATTGTTGAAAAATAAAATATAAATTCAAACAATCATGCTGATTTTAGAATTCCGTTAGTGCTTGAGGGCATCACCGGTTATTCATGCCCTTGGCGATCTAATAACAAACAATAAGATAAGGGATACAACTCTATGACAACTAGAACATCTTATCGGCGTTCTACCCTCTCTATATTGGTTGCCTCTACTTGTAGTTTAGTTGCGGCACCAACCTGGGCAGCTGAGGAAGAAAGCGCGCAAGAAGAAAACAAAGTTATCGTTACCGGTTCTCGCATTCGTCAGGTTCAAACTGAAGGTGTCGCACCGATTTTAACTTTAACTCGTGAAGATATAGATAAAAGCGGGATGACCAGTATTGCGGATCTTTTACAAAGATTACCCGCAGCAGGATCTGCTCTTAACTCGCGATACAATTCAAGTGGTAACTTCGGTATGCCGTCAGATGGTGGCGGTGTTGGTGCCGGATCTGCTGAAGTAGATTTAAGGAACTTAAGCTCAAAACGAACTTTGGTTTTGGTTGATGGTAAAAGATGGGTGAATAACTCTTCTGCTTCCGGTTTAGGAAGAGCTGTCGATCTAAACACAATTCCAGTCTCGGTTATTGAAAGGGTTGAGATTTTAGAGGATGGTGCGTCATCAATATATGGCTCTGACGCTATTGCCGGTGTTGTCAATATTATTACGCGAAAAGATTTTGACGGCGCAGAAATTAGTTTTTACGGCGGACAATATGGCGAAGGCGACGGCGAAACAACTTCTGTGGAAATGTCGTTCGGCTCAACCAGTGATAAACACAGTTTTTTCTTAAGCTTAAGCCATAAAGATCAAGAAGAAGTTAGTGCAGCAGACAGGTCGCTTGCTAGTACGCCAAAACCTGGCGGTATGGGAAGACATGGTAGCTCTGCTACACCAGGCGGTAGATTTTTATTCTCACTTCCCGGTGACCAAACTGCTACCACGGGAAGTATTTGTAGCTACGATGCTGCTGGCGATGAAACTTTCTGTAATATCACCGCTGATGGGGCTGCAGATAGTTACGCCGACTTTCATGCATGGAGCAATGCTGATCGGTTTAACTACGCTCAGTTCAATCTCTATGTAACACCAAACTCAACCACAAACATTTTCGCCCAAGGTACTTATGAGTTAACGTCAGACACAAATTTCAACTACCGTGCGATGTACAACTCTAGGGAATCTAAAAACCAGGCCGCACCAGAGCCAATGTTTATTGGACCTGATGCTGGAACAGGGAATGCCTATGCTGATAATGTCGTGATTGATGTTACCAATCCGTATAACCCTTTTGGTGCAACTTTAGATTCAAGCAATTTTATTTTTGCAGGTCGTCGTCCGATTGAAGCCGGTCCCCGTGAATATTTTCAAGACGTAGACACTTATCATTTTGGTGTTGGTCTAGATGGGGTAATCGATACTGGTGACAATGCCTATTATTGGGATGCAAATTGGTCATGGTCTGAAAACCAGGCAAGTCAGATAAAACACGGCGCATTAAATGCCAGAAGAATTTCGCTTGCACTTGGACCGGTTGCTGCGTGTAACGCCGATCCTCTTTGTGTTCCTCTGGATATTTTTGGTGTAGGTAGCATTACTCAAGAAATGCTCGATTACATTTCTTTCGTACAGCATGACTTTAGCAAAATCAGTTTACAAACTTTCTCGGCAAACATTTCCGGTGATATAACAGAACTTCCCGCTGGAGCCCTAAGTTTTGCTGCTGGTGTAGAGCATCGAGTCGAAAGTGGAAGCTTCGAGCCTGATCCAATTGCTTCAAATGGTGAAACAATGGGGATCCCTGCTTCTCCAACTTCAGGTGAAGTAACCGTTGATGAGTATTTTCTGGAAGCTAACATCCCGTTGATTGCGGACGCATCAATGGCGAAAGAGCTTACTGCGACTTTTGCAGTCAGAAGCTCAGACTATGATACATCTGGCAGTGAAACTACTGGCAAGTTTGGAATTTTGTGGCGTCCAACTGATGACTTGTTAATTCGGGCAACTTCCGCCGACGGATTCCGCGCACCAAGTATTGCTGAGTTGTTCGCTACCGGTTCTCGTTCAGATGTGACATTAACTGATCCGTGTGACTATGGCGACTCTGGCGATCCGCAAAACACCGCGGTTGAAAATGCTTGTACCGCGATTTGGTCTAATATCAGCTATCCGGCTTTCCTAGATATCAATGCTAGCCAAGTTGGGGTGAATACTGGTGGTAATCAAAACCTGCAGGCGGAGACTTCAGAATCTATGACGTTTGGCATGGTTTATGATGCAAGTTGGGCTGACTCGTGGGCTGATTCGTTAACATTTAGCTTAAATTTCTACGAGCATGAAATTGACAATGCAATCCAGTCTATTGATCCACAAACTCAATTAGATGCATGTGTTGCAGGTGACTCTTCTGCATGTACAGGGATCTCTCGTGGCGGTGTTGGCGCGATCAACGGGTTCAATAATGCTCTTGTGAATATTGGGACAATTGAAACCAGTGGGTACGACTTTACTATTACTTATGCGATGCCTGAAAGTGAGTATGGAAAGTTCAGCTTCATCTGGCGTAATACAATCATTGATGAGTATATCGAGAACGGTGGCGCGAATTTGGTTGGAATGGAGTTCGGCAGTGTTCCTGATCGCGGAATTCCAGAGTGGAAATATGACTTAATTGCATCATGGAGAATGGGCAATATGTCAGCCTCCTGGACAATGCATTGGGTTGACGAGCTGTTAGAATCTTGCTCTGATTTCTTAGATGGACATCCTACCGACAGCTTGACTAACCAAGGGCTTTGCTCAATTCCTGACTTCAATGATAATAGTAACTCAATGAATGTGTTAGACGACGTAATGACCCATGACGTTCAGTTTACTTATGAGACTGAAGCATTCGGCAGAGATACTATTTGGAGTGTCGGTATCCAAAACTTGTTAGATGAAGATCCACCGGCGTGTACTTCTTGTGATCTAAATGGCTACGATCCTGGTGTCCACCATGCACAAGGACGATTCGGCTACTTCCGAGTTAAAGTTAAACTTTAATAACGGAATTTTATTGAAGTACTAATGAAGCGGCGATTTATCGCCGCTTTTTACTACTTGCCCATGTGATTTTAAAAGTTACCGTCCAATAAATATCTCCTAGCTTGGCTCTCAGTTAACGGATCTGAAAAATAATAGCCTTGGCCGTAGACACACCCAATCCGTTTTAACTCTTTTATTTGCTCTTCGTTTTCAATCCCTTTGGCGGTCGTTTTTATCCCAACTTTATCAAGCAAGAAAGACATTGTTTGCAAAATCGCGTGATTACTTTCATCCTTGCCAATGCTTCGAACGTAATTGCGTTCTATTTTAGCAGCATAAATAGGTAAGGATTTAATTCTATTAAATGGCAACTGCCATTTTCCAAAATCGTCAAGTGTTACGTTTACTCCTGCTTGTGAAAGTTTCTCGATAAAGTCGTAGGTGGAGTGAGTTACATCTAACAGGTTCGCCTCATTGATTTCTACGTGTACATCGTCTGCGACCAATTCGTATTCCTTAAACAGTCGCGTTAGATGTTCTGGGCTGCCTACTTGATGACAGTGCCTAGGAATTAAATTGACGGCAAAGGCTATATTGAACCCTTCCTGTTTCCATTGTCGTAAAGTCCTAAAAGCTTGGTGAAGTAGCCATTGAGTGAGCGGGACGATTAATCCACTTTGTTCTGCTATGTCTAAAAACTGAGAAGGGTAAATAATATTTCCATCTGCGGTCCTCCATCGAACAAGAACTTCAAATCCAACAGGTTTCAAAGTCGTAAGCTCAATTTTAGGCTGGTAAACTAAAAATAATTGGTTATTTTCCAGCGCAAACTCAAGTGCACTTTTCATTGAGAGCTTGTCGGAGGCCTGTTTATTCTCATTTTTGTTAAAGTAACAAATGCTTTGTTTGCCTTGATTGAATGCTGATTTCAGGGCTTGATGAGAACGGTCAATCAACTTTTCAACGTTCGTCGCATCAGCTGGAAATGAGGCAACCCCTAAGCTGATTGAGATGGGTACTCCAGACGAACTTGAGTGCTGAGAGGAGGCGCATTGACTGAGCATTTTATGCAAACGAAAAACTTCGTCATCGAGTCCTGAACTTGACTCAAAAATTATTAGAAAGCGGTTTTTACTATAATATGCAAGCGTATCATCATCGGCCAATTCACGACTTATTCTTCGGGTAACTTGGCGTAAAATTTGATTGATGCTTTTTTCATCCAAATTTTGATTTAAGAAATCGAAATCGTCGATTGCAACGGATGTAACTGTTACCGTAGAGTTTATTGTTCGCGCGTGTTCTATGGCGTGAGCTAAGCGGTCGTGTGCAAGAACTTTGTTGGGCAATCCAGTTGTAGCGTCTCTATAGAGTTGTTCTATTTGTGAATCTGTCTTCTTACTAATATCACTTATATCACTGGCAACTATTATGTAGCTTTGTTTCTCTGACTCACCTTCTATGACGTCAATGGAGACTTTTACAGGATAACTCGTTCCATTTTTTCTTGGCATATTTAATTCACCTTGCCAAGAATTATTTTGAGTTAGCATGCGATTCAGATTTTTCACCAGCTGATAGGAGAGTTTTTCTTTACCAACTTTTAGCAAGTTTCTTCCAACTAGATCATCTGGAAGAAATCCTGTCATTAAAGCGTATGCACCGTTGACAGAGAGTATTTTTAGATTGCCATCAGCTATAATGACGACATCTTGGGTACTTTGAATTGCGTGTTTGTAAAGTTTGAGCTTCTCCATTGATTTTTTGTCATCACTGATATCCAGCCAGGTTCCTGCTGCTTTAGCTGGTAGTCCTCGATTATCATACTCAGTTACCTTTCCGTAAACTTTGGTCCAGACCCAAATTTCGAAAAAGAATACACGGTATACTTCATCGAAATCGCCGTTACCAGATTGTAGAAAATTCTCCCACGCTTGGCGAATGGTTGAAATGTCATCGGGATGGATATTGGAAATATATTGATCAATTGCCAGCTCTACTTTTTCTTGTTCCGTCAAGGTGATTGTTATTTTCGAGTTTACTAAAGTGCCATCGTTAGTTGCCCACTCCCAAATGCCACGGCGATTGTCGACCAGAAATAAATCTAGCTTTTGTTGCTTTTCCGTAATCGAATTAGCCAGAGATTCTACTTGTCGTTTTTTCCTGGAGTACCACCAAAAAAAGCAAGCGAGTAAAATTACTAATAGAGCGTATGAGATTTGACTGGCTGCTGGGGATGTCCAAATCGGAGACTCTATAGTAAATCTAAGAGTTGTCGCTTCAGAGTATAAGTCCTCGCCGGGGAAATAGGCTCTTACATGTAGTTGATAATCTCCTGCTGCAAGTTGGGCCAATGTAATTTCATCGCCTTCTATTTTTCGCGGAGCTACCGATGAACTGCCATCAAGCCAATATTCAAACTTCCACTTTTGAGGAGTGAGGTAATCTAAAACTGAAAGCTTTATTTGAATTAAAGACTCGCCTTCTAATAATTTGAGCGATCTATTCGACCAATCTCGATTATCAACTTTTAGGAGTTTATCCTGTAATCTTACTTGAGTGATGATTGGTTTCTTAATTCTTATTTGGCTGACTACTTCTTTAGGGGCGAAAAATAATATTCCATTGGTTCCACCAAACATGAGTTCTCCATCACTATTTACATAGCTGGCACCTTCGTTAAACTCATTACTGGGAAGCCCGTCGTAGAAGCTAAAAACACGAAAGCTAAAGTCATTTCTGTTAATCCTAACCAGTCCACTATGCGTACTTGCCCACAGGTGTTCGCCTCTTGGGATTAAAGAATAAACAATTCCATCTACAAACCCTGTCCGAGGAGTCAAATGCTTAATTACTTGAGATGTATTCGAGTCTGTGACGTAAATTCCTTCACCGCTAAAAGATGTCCATAAGGTTGAACCTTCAAGATAAAAATCTGTCAAGAAGAGCTCAGTACTCTTGCTACGATGACTAATTTCGAAATTAGTTTGAATTTCTCCCGTCTTAACATCAAATGAAAGCAATCGATTTTCAAAACCTAGCCAAAGATGATCGTCTTGGTATTGTATAAAAGAACTAATGTTTTCTTTTTCTTGATTGATTAAAGGATGATCATTGTCAAAAATTTGTAAGTTCTTTAAAAAGCGCTTTGGCCCCATATCGGTAGCAAGCCATATTGCACCATCAGGGGTTTCCGTCATATCGTAAATGAAAAAATCTATTTGTTGATTGAGTAGCGAAGCCGGTTTAAATACCTCCACAGAATCTTCAACTGGGTCAAACAGTAATAATCCATCAGCGGTGGCTAACCAGAGTTTTTGGTCTTCTTCTATTATCGAAAAAATTCGAGATTGGGCGTCATTAATACCTTCATGGTCCAGGCCCAAATAATTGCTTAAGGTCGCAGATTTAATAGATAAGTAACTTAAGCCAGCGTCCGTACCTATCCAGTAGTTTTCGTTTTCGTCCTCGACAAAAGTCCAAACTGTATTATTTTCCAATTTAAGTTCGGGTTTACGAGTCTTAGAGATAATTGATTGAAAAGTTAAGCTATTGGGATCCCATAAGTAAGCTCCCTGGCTATCAGTGCCAATCCAAAGTTTTTGGTTAATATCTATGAATAACTCATTGATTTGATAACTGGTATATTTAGGTAAAAGCTCTGATAAAGAGAATAGATGAGTTAGAGATTTATCTGAAGGATTAAATTGATGCAGTTGATCACTTATTGATACAAATATTCGATCTTCGAATCTTACGATGTCTGAAAATGCTTGATTGGATTGATAAATTAGCGTGGATTCTGGTGACGGAGAGTCCAGTTCGACCATATGCAAAGAATGTCGGGTCATTACGAGCATTTGTGATTGATTAATCAGAAAAAGCTTTTCGATAATAGCATTGTCGATCTGAGGCGATATTTTTACTTTTAGTAGTGTGTTATCAACAGTGTTGAATCGATAAATACCCTTGTTAGTTTCCAGCCAGATCAGGTTTCCTTGTTTTAACGCTTGGCGAACGTATACCTTATCTTCTCTTAGCAAGTCCATTGAAGGGTATGTTTGGATCTCTCGACCTTTGACGGACAATTTGAAGACGCCTTCCCAAGAAGCCACCCAAAATACCCCGCTTGAAATCTCGAACATGTTAACTGCGAAGTTCTTTTCAAATCGGTACTTTGAGGCTGCCGGCAGTTTATATATATCACCTTGCTGTAAGTCATTATCTAATTTAACTAATCCTTCAAAAGTTGAAACCCACATAGATTGCTCGGAATCTTGCCAGATCTGAATAATATTGTTGCTGGCAAATACATTGTCCGGACCTTTGATCAGTTCGATGGATTTTCCATTGAGTTTATTTAATCCTGCAGCTGTTGCGAGCCATATAAATTCTTTGCTGTCTTGGAATATATGGGTGATTGTATTCTGACTTAATCCCTGTTCAGTAGAATACTGCCGAAACCCTGTTTGCTTAATAAGGCTGGTATTGCTGGAGGAAGCAAAAGTTATTTGGGTAAAAATGCTGACCGCTAAAAGTAGACCAATTTTTTTCACTGCAGAGTTCCGTAGCAAATTGTTACTTGTTTAGGCCATAGAATAACCGAAAATCCTCGTTAATTCCGTAGGTTGGCGGTTTATTGTGCTATTTGGACACTATTTAGATAGCTAAACCAGCGTTCAAGAGCCTTGTTGTTAAAAATTTGAGCATTCGCCGTTGATTAATATTTATCCATTCAATAGTCTGTTATAAAATAATGTGAATCTCTGTATATTAATACTTGTTATTGGGGCAAGCTTTAGTTAGAATTCCGTCCACGTTGATGCGGGGTGGAGCAGTCTGGTAGCTCGTCGGGCTCATAACCCGAAGGTCGTTGGTTCAAATCCGGCCCCCGCTACCAAATTTCTTTTAACTAAGAAGCCCCTTTATGGGGCTTTTTAGTTAGACGAGTATTTACCTAATTATGGCTCGGATAGATTAAGTATAAACTTGGCTTATCTGTATCCGATATTAAGTATCTACTAGTAACAATAAGGTGCCATCCTTATAAGTAAGGTGGTCTCCAGCAGTATTTAGGAATGGGCCTTATGTGCCCATTTTTTGTTTGTGGAATTTGTATTTGAGTAGGATATGAAATTCTTTATTACTCAAAAAGTTACACAAAGTAATATTATAGAGGCTTGATTTAATGGCTAAAGTTGACCAGTTGACAGATATGTTAAGGCCTGCTGCTGAAGCTTTAGGGTATGAATTCTTAGGGGTTGAGTATATTCCACAAGGAAAACACTCGATCTTGAGGATCTATATTGACCATGAAAATGGCATAAATGTTGATGATTGTGCTAGCGTTAGTCATCAAGCCAGTGGCGTTTTAGAGGTTGAGGATCCTATAGCGAGTCAGTATACGCTTGAGGTTTCTTCACCCGGTCTAGAACGACCATTGTTCACATTGGAACATTTTAAAAAATTTGTTGGAAGCAAAGTTAATCTTCGCTGCCATGTTGGTGTTAATGGCAGACGTAAATTTAAAGGTGAGCTTTCCGCAGTTGAAGATGAGTTGTTGATAGTTAATGTTGACAATGAGACTTTTGAGATTGACTTTGGCGATGTTGACGGTGCTCATTTAGTTGCTGAGTTTTAATTAATCAACCTAGCTACCTAATCTAGCTATACGGGAAGAAGTTTTTGTTTTGAGGCTAATAGAGTTATGAGTAACAAAGAAATTTTGTTGGTAGTTGACGCAGTGTCAAACGAGAAAGACGTTGAAGCTGAAATTATTTTTCAGGCGTTAGAAGCTGCAATCGCAACAGCAACCAAGAAAAAACAGGGCGTCGATATTGATGTTCGTGTTGCTATTGATCGTGAAACAGGTGATTACGATACTTTCCGTCGTTGGAAAGTTGTTGAGCCAGAAGAAGGAACTCTCGAAAACCCATTAGCCGAAATTACGCTTGAAGCTGCACAGATTGATAGTCCTGAGATTCAGGCTGATGAGTTTATCGAAGAACAAATTGAATCTATTGCGTTTGGCCGAATTGCGGCACAAACAGCTAAGCAGGTTATTGTTCAGAAAGTTCGTGAAGCTGAAAGAGCTAAAGTTTTAGAAGCATTTGAATCTCGTGTGGGTGAGTTGATAACTGGGGTGGTTAAAAAGACCAATCGCGACTCAATCATTCTTGATTTAGGCAATAATGCTGAAGCTATTATCCCAAAAGAAGAAATGATGCCAAGAGAGGCGGTACGGGCTGGGGATCGTGTTAGGGGCTTATTATATGCAATTAAGCCTGAAGTACGTGGACCTCAATTATTTGTAAGCCGTGCCAATTCAGAAATGCTGATCGAATTATTTAGAATCGAAGTTCCTGAAATTGCAGAAGAAGTCATTGAACTTAAAGGTGCTGCTCGTGACCCTGGTTCGCGTGCGAAAATTGCCGTAAAAACCAATGATAAACGCATTGATCCGGTTGGCGCATGTGTTGGTATGCGTGGTTCTCGTGTTCAAGCTGTTTCTGGCGAATTGGCGGGTGAAAGAATTGATATTGTTCTATTCGATGACAATCCTGCACAATTTGTTATTAATGCGATGGCGCCTGCAGAGGTAGCGTCTATCATTGTTGATGAAGACAGACAGACAATGGACATTGCGGTTGCTGAAGATCAACTTGCTCAGGCGATTGGTCGTAGCGGTCAAAATGTACGTTTAGCCAGCCAGTTAACTGGTTGGACTTTAAATGTAATGACGCTTGAAGAAGCTGAAGAGAAGAGCAAAGAAGAAAATAAAGGGCTAATCGATCTCTTTATTAGCGAGTTGGACGTAGATGAAGATCTAGCAGAAGTTCTCGCTCAGGAAGGATTTACTACTGTTGAGGAAGTGGCTTATGTACCTCAATCAGAAATGATGGATATTGAAGGGTTTGACGAAGATTTAGTTGATGCATTAAAGGCGCGTGCTAAAGATGCATTACTGACTAAGGCTATTGCTTCTGAAGAAAAGTTGGAAGGCAGTGAGCCAGCAGAAGATCTATTGAACATGGAAGGCATGGACCGTCATTTAGCTTTTGTTCTTGCTAGTCGTGGTATTTCGACAATGGAAGATCTAGCTGAACAGTCGGTTGACGATTTGGTAGATATTGAAGAACTAGATGAAAAACGTGCTGCAGAGCTAATTATGACTGCGCGTGCTCCATGGTTTAACGAAGAATAGTTTTTCAGCTAGAGTTTGTTGAGCGATAGAGCGTAAGCTTTAAAATATCTAGTAGTCGAAAACTGGGTTGAACAAAGCTAATAGTTACGATTAATTTGAATATAGGCCTTTGCGGAATTACAGTGATAGCACTGGGGGAAATATATGTCTGACGTGACAGTTGAAAAACTTGCCAAGATAGTCGGAACTCCGATAGAAAAACTACTCGAGCAGATGAAGGATGCTGGAGTAGAGCTTTCGGGGCCTGACGACGTTGTATCTGATGAGCAAAAACAGACTCTGCTGGCCTTTTTAAAGAAAAGTCATGGAGAGTCCGCAAGCGATGCACTCGGACCAAAGAAAATCACGCTTAAACGAACTACCAAAAGCTCACTTAAAATGTCTGGCGCTGGCGGAAAAGCGAAAACAGTGAATGTTGAAGTTCGCAAGAAAAGAACTTATGTAAAAAGAGCTGAAGCAGAAGATGCTGTAGTTGAAACTGTACCAGCTACGCTGGAAGAGGAAGCAACTCAAGTTCCTGCTACAGAAGAAGCGCCCGTGATTAGCGCCGAGGAACATGCGGCGGCAGTTAAGGCTGCTGAAGAAAAAGCCAAGGCGGACGCAGAAGCTGCAGCTGTGGCGAAGGCGCAAGCCGATGCTTTGGCTCAAGCTGAAGCAGAAACTCGAAGTATGGCGGAAGCTCAAATTGCGGCTGAAGCTCAGAAAGAAGCTGAAAGAGTGGCTAAAGAAGCTGCTGAAACAGCTGCTAAGGCAGCTGAGGCTGTGGTAAAAGCGGCTGCTGAGCAAGAGAAAGCTAAAGTAGCTGCAGCTGCTGCACCGAAGAAGTTTACCGGACGCGCTCCAGTTACTACTGCCGCCCCAGAGGGCGAAGACCAAACTAAAGAGCGTGGTCGCAAAAAGCGTAAGAAGAAAAAGAAATCTCGTGAAGATTCAACTTCTAACGCGGTTGATATGCTGTCAGAATTTAAGCGCCCGGTACATCGTAAATTTAGAGACGAAAAGAGATTATCCGAAGAAAGAAAACCTATGGTTGCACCAAAATCTATGAAACACGGTTTTAAGAAGCCAACTCAAGCAGTTGCTAAGCAACCGGTCTCGATTCCAGAATCAATTACTGTAGGTGATTTGGCTCAGAAAATGAGTGTCAAAGCAACCGAGGTGATTAAAGCCATGATGGGCCTAGGTTCGATGGCTACGATTAATCAGACCATTGATCAGGAGACTGCGCAATTAGTTGCAGAAGAAATGGGTTATGAGGTTGTGCTGTTAGCCGAAAATGCTGCTGAAATCGAATTGCTTGAAGCAAGTGAGAATATTGGCGATGAAGCCAATAGGGCTCCTGTTGTTACCATAATGGGGCACGTTGACCACGGTAAAACTTCATTACTTGATTACATTCGTAGTAGTAAAGTCGCTGATGGCGAAGCCGGCGGGATTACCCAACATATTGGTGCATATAGTGTAAGTACTGACCGCGGTATGATTACATTCCTTGATACTCCTGGACATGCAGCGTTTACTCAAATGCGTGCGCGTGGTGCAAACGCAACGGATATTGTTGTGCTAGTTGTTGCCGCGGATGACGGTGTAATGCCACAAACAAAAGAAGCGATTCAGCACGCTAAAGCGGCTGGCGTACAATTGATTATAGCGGTCAACAAAATTGATAAAGAAGAAGCTGACCCTGATAGAGTTAAGAATGAATTGTCACAACATGATGTGATTCCAGAAGATTGGGGCGGTGATACTCCTTTCGTTCATGTTTCAGCTAAAACCGGTGAGGGTGTAGAAGATTTATTAGAAAATATTTCTATTATTGCCGAAATGCAGGAGCTTAAAGCTATTGATACTGGTCCTGCGAAAGGTATCGTTATTGAAGCTCGCCTAGATAAAGGACGTGGTGTTGTGGCATCGGTGTTGGTTCAATCTGGCGAACTCAATGTTGGTGATATTTTGCTGGCCGGTTTCCACTATGGCCGCGTCAGAGCGCTTAATGATGAAAATGGAAAACCTGTTAAAAGTGCCGGGCCTTCCATTCCTGTTGAAGTACTTGGCTTATCCGGTGTACCTGAAGCAGGTGATGAAATTTCTGTAGTTGCAGACGAGAGAAAAGCACGTGAAGTAGCTAATTTCCGTCAGGGCAAATACAAAGAAATGCAAATGGCTAAGCAGCAAAAAGCTAAGCTTGAAAATATGTTCTCTAATATGGGAGCAGATGAGAAGCTAGCGCTTAACGTTATTGTTAAGGCGGATGTGCAAGGTTCAACTGAAGCATTGCAAGGTTCATTACTTGATTTAGCTACTGATGAGATTCAAGTCAATGTTATTTCATCTGGTGTTGGTGCAATTACTGAAACGGATATTACTTTAGCGTCTGCTTCAAACGCGATTGTTATCGGGTTTAACGTTCGTGCTGATGCAACAGCAAGAAAAGCAGTGGAAAGAGAAGGTGTTGATCTTCGCTACTACAGCGTTATTTATGATGTGATTGACGAAGTAAAAGCGGCAATGTCTGGTATGCTTTCACCTGAAAGACGTCAAGAAATCATAGGGCTTGCAGAAGTTCGTGACGTATTTAAGTCTCCTAAGCTTGGTGCAATTGCCGGGTGTATGGTGATTGAAGGTATTGTTAAACGAAACAATCCAATTCGTGTTCTTCGTGATAACGTTGTTATTTACGAAGGAGAGTTGGAGTCATTACGTCGATTTAAAGATGATGCTAATGAAGTACGTAATGGAATGGAATGTGGTATCGGTGTTAAGAACTACAACGATGTTAAAGTGGGAGACCAAATCGAAGTCTTCGAAATCGTTGAAGTCGCGCGCACTTTATAAGCACTTTCTATTTATTTCATTTAGCAAAGACAGGCATTCATGCCTGTTTTTGCGTTTTTAGAAATTATTTTTATAGAGTTAATATTTAGATTTATGGCAAGAGAATTTAATCGTACTGACCGTGTTGCTGAACAATTGCAGCGTGAGTTAGCACAAATCATACAGATGGAAATTAAAGATCCACGTGTTGGAATGGTCACCGTTTCTGCTGTGGATATTTCAAGAGATCTTTACTATGCGACTGTTTTTGTCACGTTTCTCGGAATTGAAGAAGATGAAAAATCGATCAAAACTGCATTAGGCGTTCTGAATAATGCTGACGGATTTATCCGCAGCTTAATTGGTAAGCGCATGAAGTTGCGTGTAATACCGCAAATAAAATTTGAATTTGATAAGTCGATCTCTCGTGGCAGCGAATTATCGGCGCTCATCAATAAAGCGCGTGAGAAAGATGAAGAAGTAGATTCAGACACAAAAACAGACGACCAGAATTCTGGTAAGCATGAGTAGAGTTTTATAGAGAGTTAGTATGGGTAGACGTCGCAATCGAGGGCGTAAGGTCAATGGCATCCTTTTATTGGATAAGCCGATAGATATCAGTTCAAATAAAGCCCTCCAGGAAGTTAAACACTTGTTTTTTGCAGCCAAGGCAGGGCACACGGGAGCACTTGATCCGCTGGCTACCGGAATGTTGCCAATTTGTTTCGGTGAAGCAACCAAGTTTTCTCAATTCTTATTAAATTCTGATAAAGGCTATCGCGTAGTAGCTAAGCTTGGTGAGCGTACAGACAGTTGCGATGCGACTGGCGAAGTTACAGAAACTAAACCTGTTAATGTTTCCAAAAAAGAATTACTTAACGCGCTTGATGGATTTAGAGGGGATACTCAGCAAGTACCCTCAATGTTTTCGGCATTAAAACATAATGGCCAACCACTATATAAATTGGCTAGGCAAGGTATTGAAGTTGAACGCGAAGCCAGAGATATTACTGTATATCATCTTGAGTTGATTCGTTTTGAAGATGATTTGGTTGAACTTGATATTGAATGTAGTAAAGGGACTTATATTCGAAATATTGTTGATGATCTTGGCCAAGTGTTAGGCTGCGGCGCACACGTCACTGAATTACGACGGACCTTTGTCGCTGACTATCCTGCTGATGACATGGTGACTATCGAACAACTTAAAACAGATCGCGAGGAAGGTTTAAGCTTGGATGAATACCTTCTGCCAATAGATAGTCCATTGATGGATTACAATGAAGCGGTACTGGACTTGGATAGCGCACATTACTTCTGCCAAGGACAAGCATTAAATTACCCTGATTTGGAAGAAGGAGATTTGATCCGTGTTTATGATGAAGAGGATAAATTTCTCGGCATGGCCGAAGTTGATGATCAACTAATGCTCGCGCCAAAACGTTTAGTGGTTTATTAACAAAAATGAAAGCTGTGTTTCTCGATCGTGCCACAATCGATACTTCGATCAGCCTTGAAGCAATTAAGGCTCAAGTGTCAGAATTGGTTGAATACGATTTAACGTCATCTCGCGAAATTTTTGAGAAGGTTGAAAACGCCGACATAATCATTACCAACAAAGTTGTTATTGATTCAGCTTTAATGGAAAAACTTCCCAACCTAAAGCTCATTTGCATCACTGCGACCGGGATGAATAATGTCGATTTGGTTGCAGCAAAAAAACATAATATCGTTGTTAAAAATGTCTCCGGCTATTCAACTCATTCAGTCACACAGCATGTATTCACCTATCTTTTAAATGCTGTCAGTAATGTTCCTTCATATCTAAAAAATAACACGGATAAACCCTGGCAACAAAGCCCAAAATTTTGCCAAATTGACTTTCCAATTAATGAGCTAAATGGAAAAAAACTTGGCATATTAGGGTATGGAAATTTGGGCAAATCAGTTGCTCAAGTGGCTTTGGCCTTCGGTATGGACGTTTTAATTTCTGAAAGACCTCGGGAAAAAAGCATTCGCGAAGGTCGCATCTCGTTTGAAAGCATGCTGCAACAATCAGATGTGATTAGTTTGCATTGTCCATTAACGGAAGATAACTACGGCTTATTTGATAAAAATATTTTTGCTCAAATGAATCGGGGGTGTATTTTTATTAATACCGCGCGCGGGCCGATTGTAAACTCTAACGCATTAGCCGAAGCGCTTAAGTCTGGGCAAGTTGCTCATGCTATCGTTGATGTTCTCGAGCAAGAACCGCCTCCTAATGATCATCCGCTGCTTCAAACTGATGTTCCTAATTTGTCAATGACACACCATATTGCTTGGGGGAGTTTGCAGGCTCAAGAAGTACTTATTGATGGTGTTGTAGCAAACATTGGAAACTTTATCGAAAATTATAGGCTAGAACAAAAAGCTAGAATAGTTAAGTCGCTGGATGCTCATAGGAATTCGGTTAAGATAGGCGACAAGATTAAAGTCGTTTCAATTGATGAGCGGATCTTGGAGCATCTGCCAGAAGATGAACTAAAAGATCTTAAATCATTTATTGGCGAGGTATTTGTTGTTGAAGATATTAACTCTGACGGATCGATGGTAGTAACTAAGTCCTGGCAAATAGAAGATGAACAACACATTATGGGACATTCAGTCGCTATTTTTCCAGAAGGCGCTCTGTTACAAAGCTAGAATTTTGTTAACCGTTTTAAAACCATCAAAACTAGCAGCATCGCGAGTACCAAATATCCAATTAAGAGCATCATCATTTCAGGATAGGGTACTCCCATATCAAACACCCACCCCATCAACACTGGTGAAACCGCGGTAGAAAATACCATT
>JAPHTP010000055.1 GCA_026196875.1 Kangiellaceae bacterium | reverse complement strand
CTGTTTTCCGTACTGATTCAACTTTGACAGAGGTACTATTTGACTTTGAGTTCCCCGTGATGGACTCGATAGTGACCTCTGAGAATTTATTAATATTTTTACCATGGACCAAAAGCTGTAACTTGTTAGACTGCATACCGGACCACCAAAATGGGGGGTCTATTCTTAAGGCTGCACTTTTGCCTAATTCAGTTGAATTAGTTTGAAGCGTATTAGCTAATGAATCGCATACATAGAGAAAAAGAAAAGCCAACAAGCTGATTGAAATTTTCCGTTCGGAATTCAAAGAATATTTCCTTTGTTAGTTTTATTGAATAACTTGCAAAATAGTCCTTTCTTCTCCCAAGGGGAAGGAAGCAGATGAAAACTCGATAAGCCGCCCAGAAAAATCTGAGCGGCTATCGAAAACCGGGCCTACCCAATAGCCCGGTGCGACACTAAACTTTACGGTAGTTGCGTTACAGTTATAAAAGGTGCTGAGCCGTCCGGGCCTGACACAGTAAAACGGTAACTGCCATCAGTAGGAATATCGATAGTTAAGTTATCGTTGGTGACGAACAATGCTTCCGCCACATTTAACTCTACCGCGGCACTTTCACTGTTTTCCGCGCCGAAGTTAACCGTCGACCAGTCTTCACTTGCTACTTTGAACTCGTAACTACCTGCGGTTAGAGCTTTGTCAAATGAATAGGTACCGTCTCCGTTATAGGCAAACTGGTCGTCAGTCCCCCATCCGTTTAAGCTACCTCTTAAATATACTGCAGTTGCACCAAAGAAATCCTGGTTAAACACTCGGAGCTTTGGTTCCAGGTTGGTCATATCAAAAATAAAGATATAGTTGCCATCACTTGGGATAGTAATACTAAGGTTGTCGTTCGTTTCGAATAACGGTTCTTCAACGCCGAGTTCGACAGTCGCTTCGCTCGCACTTTCAGCACCAAAGTTAACTGTACTCCAATCTTCCGATGCCACTTTAAAGCTGTATGAACCAGCAGTGAGTGTAGCCACAACCGTATAAATGCGTCCACCATCATAAGTGAATGGCATTGACGTTCCCCAGCTACTCATTTCTCCGCGAAGATATACCGTGGTTCCAGGATATGGCTCTTCATTAACTACATTAAGCACCGGTGCAGTAGCATCGCCAGCAAATACTTCGAAGTAGTAGGTTGCATCAATTGATGGCGTGAATTGTAAATTGTCGTTGGTTTGAGCTAGCGTTTTATCTTCACCTTCAGTTACTACAACTTCGCCGGCAGATTGCGCTCCATAATTAACAGTAGACCAATCTTCCGAAGCAAACTTAAAGTTGTAAGTTGTGCCGCCAGTTAATGCAACCGCAATTGCATATACTCCATCGCCTTTATATTCGAAAGCATCATCAGTCGACCAACCGTTCATATCGCCGCGTAAATAAACAGTTGTATCGCCATATGGTACAACATCCGGAGCACCTGAAGTTGCATAAGCAGACAAGCCTGTTCCCTGCTCTGCGCCTTGTGCCTTGACAAACACAGCCATAGTTTTAGCTGGTACGGTAAATGTTCCTTCATTAACACCTTCATTAAATGATGCTCCGCTTACTCTTGCGTCGACAGAAGAAATTAATGTTGGGTGCAAGGTAAATCCAGCAGCAGTTGGCACAGTATGAGATTGCTCGGAATCAGTTCCATTTACGACAACAACGATCGCGTCGTTAGCGGGATCTAGGTCTGGTAAATCGACACCGTCATCAATACTCATCACTATCAGGCCCTGCTGTTGACGTGCCCCAAGGTTATGGAAGCCTACACGTGCAAGGATGTCCGCCTCGCTCGTTAGTCTAAATAGTTTGCTACCACTACGAATATTCAAAAATTCTTTAAATACGGCGTTAGCAAATTGAATATCCGACATTGAAGTAGCTGCTAAAGGATTGGATGACAGGCTATTAATCTGATCCCAATTGCTATTGTCTTGCGCCAATGGTAAACCAACATTCCAGTTATTGGTTCCCATAGTAAAGTCGACATAGTTGAACCAATCGCCTGCGTCATAAGTATTTCTATCCATAGACTTTGAGCGGATCATATCACCGCCAAGTTGAAGGAAAGGAATGCCCTGGCTCATCAAAGGAATGGCTAGTGCAATATTCTGTGAACGAACTCTATCTTCAAGTGACATACTGAACGGCAAGCTATACTGCAATTGATCCCAGAGCGTATTGTCATCGTGTTTTGAAACATAGTTAACCACATCTGCCGGGTCTAGAGCGTAAGCTGGGCGAGAAAAACTATCGCCGGTACTTGCCGTACCACCAGAACTTTCCAGAACATAATTGGCGAGCGTTCCAGCCATACCTAATTTAACTACATCCTGCTCCTGCATACTTCCATCTGTTTGGAAAAGCGCAGCGCTTCGAATACCTTCACGAATTCGGTCGTTAAATGTCGCTATCTCCGTTCCAGCTAGATTGTTTTGATTGGCTTGATTTTCACGACCATCATCGCGGTACCAACCTTCTCCATAAAAATAGTTATCAGGATCGATTGCTTGTACGGCGGTGCGAGCACTAAGCATTTGCTCAACCGAACCGTGGCTCATAATATCAAAGCGGAAACCATCAAATTTATATTGCTCGGTCCAAAGTAATAACGAATCGACCATAAACTTATCCATCATTCGATGTTCTAGCGCAGTGTCATTACAACAAGTCGATTGCTGAACGGAACCGGTGGTTAAGTCGCGTCGGTGATAATACCCTGGAACAACTTTATCAAATACTGAATTATCCCAAAGTCCTGCCGAATTTGTATGATTGTAAACTACATCTAATACGACCCTTAAACCTAGTTCATGTAATGCCTGGTTCATGGCTCGCATTTCAATTATTCTTGCCACTCCATCAGAGTTGGAAGCATAGATTCCATCAGGTACATTAAAATGTTTGGGGTCATAGCCCCAGTTGAATGAGTCATATCCACGCATGGCATTCACTAAAGCCTGAGCGTCTTCAGAATAAGGCGCGTAGCTTTGTAATACCGAAAGCAATGTTGCTGAATCGGACTCTTCTCCGCATACAGGCGCGTCAGCATTAACCACACATAAATCGGCTACCGTGTTAGTGATGTCAACAATCATTGCAGGGTCTTCGTTAATACTTGCAATATCGTTTACCGGGAGCATATGGAAATGAGTTAAACCGCTGGCAACCAAGTCAGCTAAGTGATTCACCGGCGCACTAGTAGATTCGGTAAATGCTAGATATTTTCCGCGGTTTGCTTGTGAAGTACTGTCGTCGCGGGCGCTAAAGTCACGAACATGACCTTCGTAAATAACAGCATCCTCCGGGTCAGCAACGGTCGGGATCGTATGCGAATCCCAACCTGTCGGTTTTAAATCTTCGTCCGTTAAATTAACAAACTGACTATACAATCCATTTGTTGAAAGGCCAACGGAATAAGGATCGGTAGTTTCGATAGTTTCAATTGCATCGTTTTGTGGATGATAAATAGAGAGTTCAAAACGATAATATTGTCTGTCTAAAGCAGTGTCTCCAGCGTAACTCCAAATACCAGTAGCAGAACTTTCAGACATGTCGTTAGTTGAAACTAGATTTTTTGCAGCGTCATAAACTTTTAGTTTCACATCTTGAGCCGTTGGAGCCCAAACAGAAACATCAATGGCATCAGCAGAGTACACAACGCCTAAACTTGCTTCGTCCGCATCATTTTCGGCCGCCGTATATAAAGCATCTAACACTTTAGCCGTCTGCACGCGTGTTGCCTTGAATGCCTTGCCTTCGGCGTCATATGCGGCGATTACAATTTCATTCTTAAGGATATTTTTAATATCTTCAGCTTCTAATTGATTTATAAAAGCTTCCCAGCTAGCAGTTGGAGGTGATGTGGCTTGAACGGAATCACTTTGTGTTCCAACGGTTAGATCAACCGCAGTTCCATTTAAGTTATCGTTCTCATCTGCTTCAATTCCGGCTGTTGCCGAATGGTGTAATCTGACTTGCGTAAGTTGTTCAACTTCGAAATCCTCTAAGTCCCAAACAAGTGTTGATGCATCAATCCAATGTGCAGCATAACCTTCAATATTTAATGGTTGCGGGCCTAAATCTGTAATCGGGTACTCCAAAGGATCGGGGTAGCCGGAAATAGTCCAGTTCATGCGAACAAAATCAGGATCGTCTTGAACTAAATTCATTTGCTTATCACCGCCGCCCATTTCTTTTCCGGCGTCATCAGTTCCGATATGAATGATAAAGTTCGCGCAATCGTCATGGCCCTCTTTTAGCTCTAAAATCCAATAAGCACCATAATTAGGGTCGATGCCGTTAAAAACGTGCTCACTTCCCCAAACTGAAGCATTAAAGGGCTCGGCATATGAATCACATTCTTCGTTATTCCATGTATGCAGAACATAACCATCGTAAGAAGGATCACTAGCCTCATTGGTCGCCCCTCTATTAGCACGGTTGTAATACAAGATAGCTTGATTTTCTGTTGGAAAAACTGAAGGAAGCGGCGCATTTGGATCGGCTCCAACCACGCAGCCATCATTAAACTCATTTGGCACTAGAGGTGCGGGGCATTGAATTGGCTCCGGATCAACACATGAATTTCCATCACTGCTGACAACTTGTGGTGCGCTACAGGTTAATAGCTGCGCACCGGTTTCAACCTGATCGCCGCCACATCCAATAAAAGTTAAAGATATCGCCAATGCAACCAAATATGATTTTATTTTCGAATTACTAAACATAGTGTTAGCTCCATTTATATTTTTTATAACCGATGAAATTGTCTAAAACCGGCGTTACATTTTGTAATTAAAACCTAGGAAAAACTGGCGTCCAAAAAATTGAATGGTGCCGGTTTGAGAAGGTTGGCCAAAGTAACTTTTGGTCGGTTCATCGGTTAAGTTGGTTGCTTGAAACAAGACACTCATATTCTCGTTAAAGCGATATGATGCTTGATAATCTAAAACGGTCTCGTCATCAAAGTAGGCTTGTTGTTCGTCCACCGCGAATTGGGACGAAACAAAGCTGGTTCTATGCCTTACATTTAAACGAGTATCAAAGCCCTCGTAATCCCAAAAAATGGCAGCGTTAAGCACTTCTTTTGACAATCCAGGAAATGTTGTACGTACAGTCGGCCCGCCTAAATCTGTTGTAGTTAGTCCTACGATAGCGTCAATATCACTATCCGTATGAGCGTAACTCATGCTCACACCTAAACCGGACCACATGTCAGGTAAGTTACTAAAAATTTGAGTGTAAGCAATTTCGTATCCGGTAAAGGAGCCACCATTCGCATTATTGACTGCGGTAGTGAACGAACCAGGTACTGCTAGAACCGGTGGTTCGCTATCTGGATTATCAGGTTCAAGTCCAGGTACGTAATCGGGAATGTTTATGCCAAGCGCGTCGAAGTCAGGATTGTTATCGGTAAACTCTTGTACAAAACTCTTGAGATCCTTTCGGAACACGGCAAAAACAATCGCTCCATCCGTATCATCAAAATAGTACTCGTAAGAAAGGTCATACTGATCCGCCAGAAATGGTTTAAGCAGCGGACTATTAGTGCTGTTAACGTGTGCTTCACCATCATCTTCGTCATAACGAATATTAAAGTCTGCAATCAACCTGTTGATCTGGGTTCTTGCCATTACGCGTGCACCAGAAAAACGGATTTGGCTATTATCTGTAATTCGGAAATTGAGATTTAACTGCGGCAGAACATCAGTATATTTTATCCCCTCAACGCTAGGTGCAAATCGATCACTGACCAATCCGGCTTCATCGGTAATGTACTGAGCGCCAAGAGTTTCATCGCCACCAACATCTACTAATTTAGTTGAAGACTGATCGGTTGAGATAACTCTCACACCAAAGTTACCGGTTAGCGGAACGTCGTTAATTTCGGTATCGATATTGGCTACGAAATAGCCAGATAAAACATCTTCCCAAACTTGACCACTTTGTCTCACGGACCAGTCAGAGTGATAATCGATTTCACCTGCAGAATTTACACCGAATGTTGTAATTGGCTGTGGTATGCCATTTGGAAACCATGCGTTTAAGGCTGCATTATAATCGATAGCTAAGTAGCTGGGAAAATGTGAAAACTCTCCTTCAAAGTTAACAACAGAAGCCATATCGCTAGTTAATCTAAGCGGAGTTTCTCTAGAAGAAAAACGGTTATCAGCGCCATATTCGAATACAGATCGTTT
>JAPHTP010000072.1 GCA_026196875.1 Kangiellaceae bacterium | reverse complement strand
CAAGTATCAAGCAGATGTGACCATGATGCATATGGGCGATCGGGTGACGAATGCATATCTCACCGGGACAGCGGAGATTGCTGAAACAACTCGTACCCAATACCTCTATAACGATTTGGGTCAGGTCCGTTTCTCAATCGATACAGAGGGTTTCTTATCAGAAAACATCTACAACGCTTTCGGACAAGTCACTGCTACTAAACGTTACGAGACTGCTGTTCCTACTGATAAAACCACAGAAGCAGAGATTGTGGCTTGGATTGCAGCGCCTTTGCGGATCGAAACTAAACAAATTTGGGTCATGCCATTTAATGGTGTGCCCGGACATTACGAGACAATCGAAACACCAATTTATAACAAGTCTCATGTCACTGAGTTTGCATACGATGACTTAGGACGCGTTCGTTTTACCATTGATACAGAAGATTACATCACTGAGAACAAATACGATGCTTTAGGCAACGTTATTGTCAGCAAAAAGTACAACAATACGTATTCTGGTGGTAAAGGATTATCGGCAATGGAAAGCTGGGCTAAAGTCCAAACATTGTTTAGTGAATCGAAAAATGTATATGACGAGCGAGGGCAGATCCGTTTTACGATCGATCCCGAAGGTAGCGTCACTGAAAACCAATACAACTCGAATGGACAATTGGTAAAAGGGATCCAATTTGAGACCTATTATACCAGCGCGGATATTTCAATAAGCGCATTGGAAGCTTGGGCATCTTCAAGTGCTTCGATTACTAAAACTCGATTGGTATACAGCAACGCAGGACAGATCCGTTTCGGTATTGACGCATCTGGTTACACTACGGAAAACCAGTATGATGGATTTGGTAATGTCGTAAAAACTGAGCGCTTTGAAACTGCGATTACTTCATCGACAGCTTTAACAGAACAAGCGCTGGCGAGTTACTTTGCGACCCATAGCGCGGGTCAAGAAACTAAGTTTGCCTACGATAAACGCAATTATCTTTCTAGTACTACCGATGCAAAAAATTACACTGAAAAATATACTTATGATGCATTCGGTAATCGTACTTCATTAGAAAACAAGAAGGGTTACGTTTGGAATTACCAATATGATAAACGTGGCAACTTGCTTGAAGAAATAACACCCAAAGTTGAGGTGGTGGGTTCATCTTCTTCGCAGGAAATTATTAAACGCTTTACCTATGATGCTTTTGGTAATGTACTTTCTATTACTGAAGCCGCTGATACCGCACAAGCGCGTACCACCAATTATTCGTACAATAATCGCGGCCATCAAATTACCACGACTTACTCCGATCAAGGGAAGTTGAACGCGGCGGGAACTGCGATTGAAAACAAGGGAGCCCAGAATACGAATACCACCGAATATAATAGTTTTGGCTTAGCGGTGGTCAACACGAATGAGATAGGCGGCAAGAGTTTTAAAACTTACAATGCCAAACATCTGGTTGAATATGAAGTGGATGCCAGAGGATTTGTTACCCGTTATCAATATAACTCTAATGGACAAGTTAGACATCTTACGCGATATGCAACGGCGTTAACTTTAACGGAGATGATCGATCTAGGAAATCTCGGTACGCAAATAAACAGTAGCGATGTTTCATCGCGGGTTAATTCAAGCCAAGATGATCGCAGTGTAACCACGTCATACAATGATCGTGGACAACAAATTTCTGTGAAGCAATCGACGGTTGTTGGTTTTAATTCAACCAATAAGTCGGCTTACTCAAAAGCAGAATCACCAGAAACTCAGTATGAATATAACGCACTGGGTCAAGTGACCAAGCAAAGTGTGCGAGTTAATCAAACCGAATGGGCACATACTTATACTTATTACAATGATTTAGGCCAAGTAAGAGCAACGGTTGATGAGCTCGGTTATATCACTGCATTTAATTATGATGAGTTTGGCAACCTTGAAAAGAAAATTGAGTACGCGGCGAAGTTACTCAAGAATTGGACGGAAGCAGATGTGAACAAACCTGCCGTGACTACGGCAGATCGAACTACACGTTTTGAATATGATGAATTGAACCGACAAACCGCAATCATTCAAGAAAGTGTTGAAATTGGTCAATACGATCATAAACAAAATTTGATGTTTAATTCGGGTCACGATGTCACAACCAGCACCACCTATGATGCATTGGGACAGGTGGAAACAAGTACCAATGGCCTGGGCCAGGTAACACGTACCACCTACGATAAATTGGGCAGAGTAAAAACTGTTCAAGAGGCGGCGCGTGATGTCAAGAAAGCCGGCACTTACGATCCGTTCACAGACAGCGGTCGAGTTTCGGTAAGTCCTACCACGACCATGGGCTACGACTATTTAGGTAATCAAGTTGAAACTGTTCGCTCTAGCGGTAATTCGAGTGCGGATGGCGGCGACATTAGAACCACTATTCTTTTTGATCGCCATGGTAACAAACTCAAGACAACTGATGCACTGGGTAATCAGGTCTTCTATACCTATGATGAAAGAGGACAAGTTAAAAGCCAAACGCAAACCGTAGAGCAGATCTTCTATAAACAAGTCCGAGTAAAAGTCGGGCAACGAATTATAGAAGTTCGAGACGGAGACATTCGCTTTGAAGATATTTACGAGTGGCAAACAGTGGTTGATGAAGCGCAAAGTAGTCAACGTAAAATCGAAACCAGCTATGAGTACGACGCCAATGGACAGCGCATCGAAACTTGGTACTTAAAAGACGATGGTGTTAACTATGCCAAAGAGCAAGTGTCTTACAATGCGTTTGGTGAAATTCAATCGAAAGGATTGAACGGTACCAACTATGCCTCCTACATTTATGACAAGGTGGGTAACTTAACTACCAGCAACGCTGATGGTGGCGTGAGCAAAACTTTTGGCTATGATTTACGAGGTTTGCAAACTCACGAGTTGGTTGCGGCGAATACTACCAATAGAGACAAAAATAATAATTTAATCACCACTGATGATAGCAATCGAAGTACCTACATCATTTATGATTTAAAAGGACAAGCAACCCGTCAAGAACTACCACAATTTACTGCGCAAAATAATAGTGTTGATAGTAGTGTGATGAGCTTGTCGACTCCGATTTTGCTACAGGAGTTTGACCGTTGGGGTAATGTGGTAAAGAGTACTGAGAAGCCGATAGATTCGAACTTATCATTCAGCGCGCAACAAGCGTTGATGTCAGAGTTTGTTTACAACAAAGCCAACCAGCTTATTCAAGAATCAAAGCCGGTTACCACTTACTGGAAAGACAATGGCACTAGTGGTACTCATGATTCAACGGTATTACATTTTTATGATAAGGCCGGAAACCGTATCGGTGAGCGTAAGGGACTCAATAGTGACTCGCAGCAATTGCGTCGATTCGAGTACGATGCATCTGGAAAAATTACAGCTTCGATTGATGCCCATGGCTATCGAACGGAGTTTGCTTATGATGCACATGGCAATCGAGTAGCAACCAAAAATGCCCTGGGTTATGTGAATACTGAAAGTTATGATTTAAACGGACAGTTAGTTGCGAAAGGTATTTTAAGAATTGGGAGCAACGGTGTTTACAAGTCAGGCAATAGTACGACTAACCTTACAGATGTCACTGTATTAAGCTATGCCTATGATGACGCGGGAATGCGTATTGCAGACTACAAAGGCACCGAGACTAGCGCGAACTTAGCGAATTTAATGAAATACAATTCGCGTAATCAAATGATTTATACGCGTAACGCCTCTGGGGTTGAGAAGACTTTTGAATACGATGATCAAGGTCGAAAAACTAAAGAAACTGATGGTCTAAACAAAAGTTTAATCTGGAGCTTTGATTACTTTGGTCGAATGCTCGATTACACCAACTTAGCAGGCAGAAAAACCATTTACAATTACGATAGCATGGGGAAAATGTATCGAGAAGACTACACCAATACCGGTACTTACACCGAATATCGTAGCTATGATTACTATGAAAATGGCATGCTCAAATCTATCGCTGACCATCGCACCAGAGGCACTAAAGGAACAGGACCGTTATACACCGACCGCAGCGATGACTATTACAGCAATATTCAAACCGATAGTTTTGCCTATAATGTGGCAGGCCAAAAAGTTTGGGAGAAAACGGAGAATCGCTTAAGTTATGCCGACACAATCACTGTCGGTGGAAACGATGGTGATCCGATTTTTGACCCTAGAAAATTGGAACCAGAGACAGGGCTTCAGTCACTGTCTGGGCCCGTGTTCAATGGTTCAACACAACAGAAGGTGGTTTCCAACCGTAACTTCACGCGAGAAACATTTACTCAATATGATTCGCTAGGCAGAATGGAAAAAGTGAAGTCACCGCAAAATAGTGCCTCAGATGTTAACTTGCACAAAGTGGAAAATCTTTATGATGAGTATGGCAATAAAAGGGCGGTTAAGCTGAGCTATGAAGCTGCCAGCTCTGATACCACTTTTAATCGGGAACATTGGTATACCTACGATTTAGAAAATCGCATTACGATTTCTAAAGGTGAGTTAGTTAATGGCAAGATTGAAATCGGCTCGCAGGGTATTTCGCTCGAATATGATTATGTCGGTCAGCGGACTTACGCGACTACCTATAAGACTAAATATACTGTTCCTGTTTGGGAAGGACCAGACTTTCTTGGGAATCAGTATTGGGACACGACGCGTCGAGAGCGATATGTCTATAACGACTTAGGGCATTTAACCAGTCGAGAAGCGCAGGCGATCATTGAACGCTCCGGGTCAATGACTTTTGGCGATAAAATACAGTATGGCGATTGGCGTACTTTGAGTAACCGCACCGTTGATTTGTGGGGCCGTGTTACTCATGAAACGAACTATAAAGAAGTGTGGCCAACAACTACTGGTTTAACTAAGAATTACCAGTTCTCAAATCTATTTAAAACTACTTACGATGGTTATACGACCTTTGTTTATCTTAAGGATGATCGTATAACTGCGCAGCGTAATTACGATAAGGATAACAAGATTGCATCGCGGGTTGATTATGTTGGTGGTTTTGATGCCGCTGGCAATTTAACTTCGTATAAAGCGTATGCTTACCATAGTAATGGTTCGACTCACTACACTACAGATTACACAATCAATTATCGAACGTTTGATGGTTATGTTCGAAATACCGAGATTGCCAGTAGTTCATTGTCTGGATTTAAAGATGGGACGACGACTTACTCTTACGACTACAAAGGCAATTTAAGCCAAGTGGTTGTACAAGACAGAGACGATGAAACGAAAAATGTAACGCGCATTTTTGAAACTGATCGCCAAGGGATGACCTTACAGCGAACTGAAGGTTCAAAGAAGCAGAGCTATTTTTACACCAGTGGAAAATCGGTGGCCAGTATTGGCAGCATTAGTGGTGTTGAATTTGATTACAACTACACGCCGATTTCGGATAAATATCCAAGCACTACACCGGGCCAATATGTGGTTAATGAAGGGGATACGCTGCAGTCTATTGCGCAGCGGGTTTATGGTGATGAAAGCTTGTGGTATGTCGTGGCGGATACCAATGGTGTTAGTGATAGCAGTCAGTTAGTGGCAGGACAAACGCTGACGATTAGCCAAGAAATTTTAAATCACAATAACGCTGACACCTTTAAGCCGTATAACGCCGGTGAAATTATTGGTGATACGTCGCCAATTCCTATTGCACCGCCTCCACCGGAAGAAAAGTGTGGCGCGTTAACTGCAATCATTCAAGTTGTGGTGACGGTAGTTGTGTCAATCTATGCGGGACCGCATGTTGGTAAATTAGCCGGAGCAGCGATTGGTGCAGCAGTTGGCGATGCAGCTGGCCAAACAGCGTCTGCGATATTTAACAATAGATTTGACTTGGGTGCATTCTTTAACCCATTTGAAGCAGACAATATTGGTGAGCTGATTAATCCACTTGATCGAGCCTTTGATTATGACTGGGAAAGAACGGCGATTGCAGCGGCTTCATCCGCAGTTGGTGGGGCCACCAATTTTGGTGGTGTCGGTGGGGCTATGTGGAGCGCTACCGCGACCTATGCAACCAACTATTCATTAAACAGACTGGCGGGTAATGATGTATCCGGTTTCGGTTTGAAAGGCCTTGTCGCCTCTGTTGCCACTGCTGGCATTATGGAAGGCATTACCAATGAATGGAAATGGAGTGAAACCGCGACTGCGGATGTCTCTCCTGCGCCTAGTGCATCCGTCCCAACACCTGCACCAAGTTTTTCTTGGGAAAGTTTTGTTAAGCATTGGGACACAGGGCAATTCACTCAAGATTTCTTTACAAAAGTTGGCTCGAGCGCAATGGAATATGGCATTGGTAAAATCATTGGTGATGAAAATGCTAAATGGGATGGACGAATGGTTGTGGCCAACGCTTTCGGTGGCGCGTTAGCTAACTCGATCAAAAATTCCATTGAGGAAAACCAAAAAGACCAAATGCGAAAAGAGCAGGAGAGATTAATACAAGAACAGGAAAGGATTAGAAAAGAGCAAGAGAAGTTACTGCCAAAAATTCAAGTTGATACCTCCGCAATTAATAGGGACATGAATAGGTTGTTTGATAAAACCAGTTCAAGTATTGAACAAGCGGGTAAAGATGCATTGAAAGAGAAAGGCGCTGGTAATTTAGAAGGGCCGGATAAACCGATTGAGAAGCCTGTTGTTAAAAAGCCTAAGAATGTTCAGACTGCAAATACACCTGAATCGTCTGTGCCAGAATATGTAGAACTTCCCTATGACTACCAGGATAGTACCCGTGATAATCCGATGGGACTACAAGAAATAGACTTGCAGTTGGCTAAGGCTGTCTATTACATGGAAAAACAGGGCAGAAAACCTTTCGTTTCTAGAGAAGAGTTATCTCATGATCAATTGTATTTCATAGAAACCTTTATGGATGACATTTATCAAGAAGAAATTACAGCTGCTCAAGAAGAAGTACGGAGGATGACAGAAGGACCGCAATTGAAGGCCATAACTAAGGAAAGTGAAGCGGCGAGTCGATTCTATGAGGAGCAACGAAGAAAGTTCTTCGAGCAAAAGCCTTGGCATTATCAAGCTGCGGAAAGTCTTCAAGATGGTATTTTAATGGCCGCAGGTGATCTGGTGCTACTTAAAGCGCTTCAACCTCTAGGCGGACTGTTGTCATCGGTTGGAAGAAAGGTCGAAACGGCTTATTGGGGCCTTAGAGGAGAGAGCGCGGCAGCTAATGCTGCTTTAAAGGCTCATTTAACCACTAGCATGAGAGCATTTGATGAGGCAATCACTTTAGATATACAATTAGCTGATGCTTTTTATGCTCGAAAGGCGATGCTTGTTGAGCAGGGGGCATGGGTAAGTAGTAAAGTTGATGATTTTTCGAGAATAGTTTCTAATAAATCATTAACTCGCAAACAAATTGATAGTCACATTGGTGAAAAGTGGAACAGTGGCGCATGGAGGCATGTTAAGGAAGGAGATTTTGTTACTGTAGACGGTAAGTTCAAGATTGATGGTGGAATGCATACTCAAGAGTCCTTCGAATATTTTCTAAAAAAGAATGCAGAAAATGGAGTGAATTACAAGCTAACGAAAGTAACGACCTTTAATGAAAGAAACACCAATTTAGACGAAATACTGGTTATGGAACTGCCGAATGGTGTCAAAAAGTTACAGTTACCTTATGAAGCGTTCAAAAAGAACTCACTTGGTAAAAACTCATTTGGTTATAACGATGCTGGAAACAAAATTCGGGGGGTAAAAACTATAATGCCTTCTTCTTGGAGTGACTCAGACATTGTTTCTGCTACAAATTCTATTCTTTCAAACCCGTCAAACCTAAAAGGAGCTAACAGCTACTCTCAAAAATGGTTGGGAGACTACAATGGAGTTAAACTGCAAATATTTACAGACGGAAGTAGTGCTGCAAAAGTCAATAGTTTTTATCCTTTTTGGAGGCAATAGGTAAGGTATGCTGTTATGGTGAATGAATTGAAAAATGAATTGCTCGAAGTTTATCAGGGCTTAGCTGATGTTATTTCTAATGTTCCTAGAGAGTATCGTTGTGAACAGCTAAAAGGTGAAATAGAGGAACTAAAAGTGCTCATACTGAAGTATTCTGAGCGCAAAGTTCTAGATTTTACATTGAGCATTGCTGGTAGCGATACTATAGAATTGCAATGGCTAGCCAGAGCAGGTGTTTCAATTGCTCATAGTCACTTGTTGGATGCTCTGAGTGGAGATGACGGAGATAATGTTTTACGAGCTGCAATTGGTCTTGTTTATTTAGGAGAATCTAAGGGAATAGAGGTAATTAACGAATTCGCAAATAGAACACATAGACTAAGCGATGAAGTAGAACCTAAGGATGAGCTTTATGATGCTTTACTGGAATGTGATTTACCTGTACTGATTAGAATCAAAGAGGGTCTAGGTTAGGAGACGTTATGGAATCAACGTGGGCAGAGTATTTTACTTTGAAGTCGACGTCGTTTTAAGAAATTTCTTATGCTAACTTAAATCGCTGGTCACTTCTGTCCTTTTTCATAATAAATTCGTGTTGAGACTTATAAGGGAATGGTCTTCAGGAGTAATGAGGTAGGGAGCTTGATTAATATTCAGTCTAACTGTCGAGTTATGTAGTATAGCGAGTTGAGTAAAAATATAGATCTTAACTAACAAAAAAGAAGCTGTACATGAAGTAACTTTTAATCTACAGAACCAGACTTTTCTAATCAAAAAACGTTAACTGATGAATAAAATAATAATAGTCCTAAGTGTAGTAATGTCGCTTTCTTCATGCGCTTCTTCAACATCCGAACGTAATCTAACCCGAAACGGAGTTTCAACCCCCGACGAAACCTCCGTCATTCGAGCTGCATTCGGAAAAGAGCAAAAGTTTGAAGAAGATTCATTCTCAAAACTTTTTACATGGATTCTGGCAATCACCGATTTATCTTTACCAGAAGAGCAACAAAATCCAGTTGAGTTGTATAGTATTTGGAACAATACCGCTGGTGATCATCCACGTGTCACACCAGGACCATATCTTGTGCGAGTTGGTTGCGAAATCATAAACGGCTTCAGTAAATCAAAAAAAATGTACAACGTAAAAATTGACGCCAAACCAGGCAAACTCTATTTAGTAGAGTGTGAACAAACGGGATATTCAACATCGAGAGTTGACGTTCGAGAAGTCGAACAATTAGAAACTGTTTTAGTAGAAAGGCATACAAGATAATGGACTAAACCTTTAACTACTCTCTTACTGCATGATGATGCTAATAATATCTCAAAGAGTTACAATAAAGAGAGTAAGTTCTCAGGGCTTGTCCCCTCTATCGCAATGGTTATAATTAAAAACGAGAACTACAACTTAAAACAACAAATACGACTAAAAACAATAATTACAATCAGTGAGGGAAATGATGAAGTACATAAACTTATTTTTGCTATTTGGTTTAATCCTTTCGTTTAACGTTTCTAGTGAAGAGTTAATGTCTTGGCAGGAGCTGGATAGGCAAGATGATCAGTATGTTAAGGCGCTATATTCTGGAAACTATTCTGACGCAGCAAAAGAATTATCTGACGCACTAGAAAGCGAAGACATTGTAAAGCAATTTAACCTCGCCAATGTGTACAACAGGTACCATTTTCATGAGTACTGCCATAATTGTGGTATTTGTCCGACCTGCGTAGAGCCAGCGCCACTTGGAAAAGCGATCGATTTTAATTTTAAATCAACCAAGTCTGAAAACATCTATCGAAAACTTGTCAAAAAAGGCCATCCATACGCTGGATTTATGTGGAAGCGTTTGAATGTCATTGCGTTTAAAAAGAATACTGGCCTTAGCACAAGAGAAACCAAGATGAGTGAGAAAAGGCTTATTTCTTATGTGGATAGCGGAGACGGCGTTGCGACTTTTATGTACAACTACATGAATGATGTCCTCATTGTTCGAGATGAAACCCCAGCAGATGAAAAATCGAGAAGAAAACAAGTGGTTGACGAGACCATTAGCGCGTTAGAACGCGAAGCTCGAGAGGGGAGAGTCCTCGCAATGTTTTATTTAGCCATTACTCATCGTTTACAACAAGATTACGTGAAGTCGTTCGCGTGGTTTTATATTGCCGGTGAAAAAGGCTATTGGTTGGCGAAGCAATACTTGGGTGACACTGTTGGCCGCTTCAAGGATGGAAACGATCAAAAGGCCGCAATGGGATACCTAGTAAGTTTGGCGAAAGATTTTAATATTAAACTTAAGTAGTTTCTGATTGGTAACACAAAAAAAAGCAACGGAGAATAAATCTTTGATTTTGAGGTCGTTTGCCGATGTGAATTCCTTGAGTAAACGGAGTTTTGTAGAAAGGGCTGTCGAAACAGCCCTTTTTGTTTTCTAAATACTTCTCTTTCAATTTCCTCTATTTATTAATTATGCTATTGCGCAATCCCAGAAATATCAACACCACTATAAGCACGATACGCTCTAACACTGATATACCAAGTACCCACTTGTGGATTGTTAAACGAACACTCCTCAGTATTGCCTGCGGTGTAAGGACGACAATCCCAATTACCGGTAGTTGGTTGAGTACCAAAACGAACGTATAGATCGGAATCACCGGTACCGCCGCTGGTATTAGCCGTTAAGGATGTCATTTCAGCGGTGACTTCTAGCGTATAATGTTTCCACTCGCCTCGACTGGCAGAAACGTTGAGATCTTCGAAGCTATCCGTTTGGCCGTTGTTGATCGAATAGTTTCCAACTAATTGGTAACCAGAGATATTGCCATAAGCACGAACCATCACATAATAGCGACCTTCTTGCGGTGAGTTGAAACTACAGTTTTCCGTTCCACTTGAAGAGTAAGGACGACAGTCCCAATCACTGGTTGTAGGCTCGCTGCCAAACCTCACATAGAGATCAGCATCACCGGTTCCGCCACTGGTGTCAAAAGTTAAGTTGACCGCATTGGCAGGTACGTCCATATAAAATCTGAGTTCGGTACCTTGGTCACCACTTAATCCTGTTTGTGCAACACCTGGAGTAAGCTCGCCATCACCTTCTACAGTAATGGTTGCCGTGGTATTTGCAACACCAGTAGCACCTTCATTGTCTGTTACTGTTAAGGACACATTGTAATTTCCGGCAACTGTATAAGCATGGGTTGGGTTAGCCGTGCCGCTTGTTGCTGAACCATCACCAAAATTCCATAAGTAACTAACGATTGAACCATCAGGATCGTTCGAACCAGCGCTGCTAAAGTTAATCGTATTATTTACAAAGTCTGAATATGGACCATTGGCGTTTGCTGTTGGAGATAAGTTACTACCAGCACCTGTTGCATTCATGCCATCAATCGCGATTTGACCCGTACTGTTTGGATCCAACCAATTGCTTAAACGAGTGCTGTTGGTGCCTCCGCCACTCCAGGAAGAGTTTAACCAACCATACCAATCCGATGAATTATTGCCACAAGCTGCGCCACCACCATGAAGCTGGCCGATTACGCGTTTATTTTGATCGAATAAATGGGAACCAGATGAACCTGGTTCAGTGGTCCCTAGATCCCAATCGATAACTCTAATATGGGTGCTGTCACCTGGACTGGAGCTACCACCGTAAGATGTGATTGCTGTGGCATCGTTTTCAAAACTAATGCGCTTTTCATCAACAGATGGATGGTGGATAGCAACGGCAGATGAAGAAGCAGTATTGCCTGCGTTCCAACCTGCTAGGTAAACATTGTGGGCTGGATCAAATGGGTCGTCCAATTCAACCAAGGTCATATCAGAAGGAGAGTAGGCCGCACGAAAGATCGCCCCAGTATTAAATTGTGTAAGCGTTCCATCACCGGCGCTACCACTATCGCTGCTACCTGGATCACGACAGTAGCTGTTCTCGAAGTTCCAATAGGTAACTAACGAAGGTGCGTTGCTTGAAGTAATTCCGCAGTGATAAGCGGTAAGGAAAAAACCTCGGCCGTCATTGGAGGTGTTATTTAAAGCACCACCAGAACAGAAACCGGAACCGCCGGTACTGATCGCTGCTGCTGATCGAATTTGATCGCGCCAGCCATCGCCTTCGCTACAAATAACATCCACATTACATGAGCCGGACATAATGTCGATAATGTCGCTTAAACTTGCGCCCAAATATCCGTGGTTAACGGAAGTTAAGTTCAGTTTTAATTGATCTCTTTTATCTGTGGGGACATTCACTTCAATAATGATAGTGTCTCCTTTAATCATCGGAGTCCAAAGCTGCTCATGCACATCATTATCTTCTGCAGTAAAAGGGCGGATCCTTTGAGAGCGGTCCGGCGTATAAATATGCAGCGAACCTCCTTCAGGCATAATGTATTTGGTAAATCCAAAGTTCAGTGACAATGCACCAGGCGATTTTATTTGTGTTCTCCATACCGACATCTCAACGCTAGTATTATTTCTTGTTTGTTGCACTGTCTGCCAACTTTTAGGAACAATAGAAACTTGAATCGGTTCTGCATAACGCAAAACCGGAGCGTCATCGTTAAGAGAACGAGCTCGCACATCTCGTTCTCTTAGCCTTTCATTATCTTGAGAAGGCATTACATGTTCTTGTATTTGGTTTAACTCATTCGGTTGGCTAAAAGAAAGTGGCGCATCGGCTTGTGCGCTAAAGCAGATACAAGCGAATAGTAAGGTCAGATAATATCTTATGCTTTTCATTTTTATAAGGTCCTCTATTTTTTCTAATTAGATTAATAAATGTCCTACCTCTTCTTAAGTTTTTAATTCTGAGAAAATGAGATTATTTTCTATGAACTTAGCTACAGATAATTCAAAGACAAAAAAAAGCTAGCTGCTTTTTCGTTATTCGCAAGGAGATATTTGCTGTTTAATTAATTTAACAAAATTACATTAATTCTTTAGCGCTGATTGAGATGATTTGAAGAAGTTTATTCAATAACATTTCAATTCAGACTTTTGGAGTAAAACAGCAAAAATAGTTACAGTTAGTCTTTTTCAAAAAATCTAGTACCTTCTTTTTGAAAGGACAAAAATCAGGTTATGCTTAAAAATTTTTTGTTTAATTTGAAGGAATGAACGATCTTTGTTGCAGAGGGAGATTTAATCAAGATTAGAATGTAGAAGGGGTTATCTAGCGCTCTAATGAATAGATGGCTTTAGTAATTTGCGGAAACAGGAAATTTTTAAGGTTATCGAATTTCATGCTGAGTAGTATGTAAGGTCGCTTAATTCTACTTTTCGATCTAGCCAACACCTGAAATTAGGAGTTTTATTCTTTTCCTTAGCCCTTTACCAAAGTAAGAGGGGATACTAATTCCATTTAGTTTTTGTTCTATCAAGATACAGAGGTGTTTTTATATTTATGTATATAAAAGTTATCATTATTTGGGTTTTATTTTGATAAAGGTAAGATATGTTGACATTATAAGTCTTTCTGCTAGACTGAGATTTATGAATAGATACATATTTATGTATATAAAAGTATACAAAAGGTCTGAATTTTAGTTCTAATGATATTAAAAGTTAACATTATATGGTTCGTGAAAAATGAATTTTGAGCAAATGACTGATCAGGCCATTGCTACTGAATTAGGTCATCGAATAGAGCAACGAAGGCTCGAAAAAAACCTTACACAACAAGAAGTTGCTGATGAAGTAGGCTTATCGCGCATTAGTTACCGGAAGCTTGAGGTTGGTGAAGGGAAGTTGGTTAATTTCATCGCAGTCTTAAGAGTGCTTGGCCAAGTTGCCTCACTTGAGAATTTAATCCCCGAATCTGTATTCAGCCCAATGGAGCAACTGAAGCTCAAAGGTAAAGTGCGTAAGAGGGCGAGTAAGAACACAACAAAAGCTTCACAAGACGAACAAGAGTTGGATTGGTAATGGAAAATCTGGCTGAAATTCGACTTTGGGGGCACCTAGTTGGGGCATTAGTTTATGAACCTGATTCCGGATTAAGTACCTTCGAGTATGCGCCAGAGTGGCGAGAAAAAGGAATTGAAATAGCACCGGTAAGGATGCCGCTCGCGCCACAAAAATATCGTTACGCAGAACTGGCTAATTCGACTTACCGTGGACTTCCCGCAGTGTTTGCTGACGTGTTACCGGATGACTTCGGAAACGCCGTAATTAATGCGTGGCTTGCACGTCAGGGGCGTGATCCTTCTTCTTTTTCTCCAGTCGAAAGATTGTTATACACTGGTTCTCGCGGAATGGGGGCGCTTGAATTTGCACCGGCAATGCGCAACAACAAAGTGGATAATGAACCACTGCAGCTAGATTCATTAGTTCATTTGGCGCAAAGAGTTTTAGACGAACGCACCAGATTAAATGAAAAGCTAGTTGAGGAAAAAGACAACAGTGACTCAATGAATGCCATCCTTCAAGTGGGGACTTCTGCCGGAGGAGCAAGAGCCAAAGCTGTTGTCGCTGTTAATCAAGAGCGTAGTGAAATTCGCTCTGGTCAAGTGGATGCTATGTCTGGATTTGAACATTACTTGTTAAAACTAGACGGTGTAGAGGAACACAAAACCGATAGTGAAACTTTCGGTGATCCACAAGGCTATGGGAGGATGGAATATGCTTATTACTTGATGGCAAAAGATGCTGAGATCAATATGATGCCAAGCGAACTTTTAATTGAAGGGAAACGAGCGCACTTTTTAACAAAAAGATTTGACCGTGAAGGCAATAAAAAACGCCACTACATTTCGCTTTGTGCCCTCGATCATGCCGATTACAAAAAACCGGGAACCTACAGTTACGAACAGTTGTTTGCAGTTGCTCGTCAGCTACGTTTGCCCAGAAAAGACGCGATCCAAATTTTTCGAAGAATGGTGTTCAATATCATCGCTCGCAATCATGATGACCACACCAAAAATTTTGGTTTTCTGTTAAACGATGAAAAAAGTCAATGGCGATTATCGCCTGCATTTGACGTCGCCTATAGTTACAAACCTGGTTCTCCTTGGGTGAATAGCCATCAGCTTTCACTCAACGGAAAGCGCGATAATTTTAATCGTGAAGATCTGATGGTTGTTGCTACTCTAATTAATAATTTTCGTGAGGCTAATGATATTGTCGATCAAATTGCGGAGGTTGTCGGCGGTTGGCAAAATTATGCTGAACAAGCTGGTGTATTCACAAAACTTCAAGAACAAGTAAGCCAAAACCTTCGACTGGGAGATTCTTTTGAATGGTAGCTTATTTAACTTTTAAAAGGGATTTGCGTAACGAACAAATGAAAAAGGAGGCTATGTGCCTCCTTTTTTAACGATTAGATAATTCTGAATAGAGATCAGATTGACTGCTATTCCCAACCAAACTCAACGCAGCCCAAAGTGTCTTCGCCGGCGATGGCAAGTTGCTTATGTGTATCGATTCTTGGCAACATCCGGCTAAAGTAAAAACGAACAGTCTCTTGCTTCGCTTGAATAAAATCTTTACTGCGCTCACTGGTAAGTGCTGTGTTCGCTTGCTGTAGTAAAACATGCGCAACACTTAGATAACCCGAGTACATTAAGAAATCAAATGCTGCTGCACCAATCTCATCCGGGTTTTTCATCGCATTGCCAGCGACTTGTTGAGTTAGTTGTAACCACTCATCGCATCTTCCAGCTAATTGAGTGGCGGCGGGTTTTAAACTGTCGTCAACTTGGCCTGCAAGTGATTTGATTTCACCAATCCAACTAACTAATGTTTCGCCTTTATCACGCAAAACTTTGCGCCCCAAAAAGTCTAATGCCTGGATACCGCTTGTGCCTTCATAAATCATTGCAATTCGCGCATCACGAACTTGTTGCTCAACTTCAGACTCGCAAATGAAACCATGTCCGCCATATGTTTGTACAGCGTGATTAGTCGATTCGAATCCAATCTCGGTCATAAAGGTTTTACAAATAGGGGTGAGCAGTCCCAAACGTTTATCATGTTGGCCGTCTTCGTCTTTACCCGCATGGACCTTATCCACTAAAGTGGCAACGTAATAAGCCAGTCCTCGACTACCCTCAACAAAGGCTTTTTGAGTGAACAGCATTCTACGTACATCCGGGTGAACGATAATTGGATCGGCAGCTTTTTCTGGAGCTTTAGGTCCGCTTAGTGCACGCATTTGAATGCGGTCTTTAGCGTAATCCAATGAAGCTTGCAGTGACAATTCGGCAAGCGCATAACCTTGTACGCTCGTTGCTAGTCTAGCCACATTCATCATGGTAAACATACAAGCTAAACCCTTGTTTGCTTCGCCAATCAAATAACCTTTTGAGTCTTCAAAATTAACCACACAAGTAGCAGAAGCCTTAATGCCCATTTTGTGTTCAATCGCGCTACATACAACATTGTTATCCGTGTGAATAGTGCTGTTAGCAGTGTCCAAAATTTTTGGCACTAAAAAGAGAGAAATACCGCCACTGCCTTCAGGTGCATCGGGTAATCGTGCTAAAACTAAATGGATTATATTAGAAGACATATCATGCTCACCGGCAGAGATAAATATTTTGGTGCCAGTAATGGAATAGCTGCCGTCTTCTTGCGGGATTGCTTTGGATTTCAGCATGCCTAAATCTGAACCACAATGTGCTTCAGTTAAACACATTGTTCCTGTCCATTCGCCACTGATAAGCTTGGGCAAGTAGGTGTTTTTCAAATCGTCGCTGCCATGGTGATGGAGTGCACTGATTGAGCCATGGGTCAGACCCGGGTACATACTCCAGGAAGTATTAGCTGAAGAATTCATTTCTTCGGTAACAACCGACAAGGAATGGGGGAGCCCTTGGCCTTCAAATTCTGCAGGACACGCAAGCGAACTCCAGCCAGCTTCACAATATTGCTGATAAGCCTCTTTAAATCCCTTTGGCGTTGTCACTTGACCATTTTCTAGTCGACATCCTTCCAAATCACCTGGGTAGTTTAATGGCGAAATGACTTCAGACGAAAATTTAGCGGCTTCTTCAATAATAGCGTTAACCAGGGATGTGTCGGCGGCATCTTCGTATCCGATATTTTGGTAATGATCTGTGATGTTGAGACAGTCGTGCAGAATAAACTGCATATCTTCGACAGGCGCAATATATTTAGGCATAGGAAAACTCCATTTGATTTATTGCGTTAAATTTAACTGGTCAGATGAGTCGGGTCAAGTGGCAATTTGATAAAACTTGCCTTTGTTTTCAGTTTGATGATTTTAAAAATTTGAAGAGATTTTTCGGCTTGGTGAGTTTTGTCGGTGTATAATGCGGCCTCCAGTTAATATGGTGTAGTAAATAATGCAACAGGAGCAAGATCCTAGGTTCGGTGGAACACGTCGACTTTACGGCGTAACAGCGGAAAAAAAGTTAACCGAAGCCAAAGTTACCGTGATTGGTATTGGTGGTGTGGGCAGTTGGGTTGCCGAAGCTTTAGCCCGCACTGCAATAGGCCATATTAAGCTAATTGACCTGGATGATATATGCGTTACTAATACTAATCGCCAAATTCATGCCTACAAAGATAATATTGGCAAGATGAAAGTTGAAGCAATGGCAGAGCGCATTCGTGCAATCAATCCTTGCTGCAAGGTTACTGCTGTTGCTGATTTTATTAACGAATCTAATCAGGCTGAATTGTTATCGGATAATCCTGACTACGTGGTAGATGCAATTGATAGCGTAGCTGCCAAGGTTGCCTTAATTGCTTATTGTAAAAGAAATAAGATCAAAGTGATTACAGTTGGAGGGGCTGGTGGTCAGAGCGATCCGCTCAAAATAACTACCGCTGACTTATCGCGTACTACTCAAGATCCACTGGCGGCTAAAGTACGGAGTGAGCTGCGCCGTAAATTTAACTTTAGTAAAAATCCAAAACGTAAATTTGGGATAGAATGTGTTTACTCTACTGAGCAGTTAGTATTTCCGACGCCTGAAGGAGAAGTGTGCCAACAAAAACAGTTTACCGACGGAAGTGTAAAGCTAGATTGTAGTGGTGGGATAGGCGCGAGCGTAACTGTGACAGCAACTTTTGGCATGATTGCTGCCGCGAGGGTCATTAATAAACTATCCCAATCTTCAGATTAACGGAAGCGAATATTTTTATATGCCAATCTATCAATCTGATTGATGGAAAAATTTACCTATTTTCAGTTCGTTGGATAGTTGCCCAAGTCACTTACTTTGCGAATATAAAGCGCCAGTTCATTTGCTGCTTCCAACTGAGAATCGTAAGGCCCTTCTTCAGTTTTTTCACGAGTTAAAAACCACCACCCTTCATTGGTGTGGTAATAACGGTCGGTTCTAAACCAGGGTCTGACTGCTTCACCAGATCGTGTGCGCATAGCTATCTCCCTTGCTTTGACTCAAGATCTATTACCTAGTTTAGCTTAATTTGTGACCAATTTCTCGTTTTAACGTTATTTACTTTTATGAGAGTCAATTTCTCGTCATTTTATTAGAGTCAGAGATATCTGGTTTTTGGAACAGTATTTTAAGGACTATAATGCGTAAGGGCGAATTCACAGTTTTTGGACTAAACTCACTAATCACAAATAAGTTAGTTCACTCCAGTTAATGTATTTGATAAGATTCTTGGGGTAAGTTTTTGATTATAATAACGAATAATAATATTTCTTCGTAATCCTATGAATAATTAGTGGAATATAAAAGGAACTAGAAAGGGAAATACAAAACTCATAGAATGAAATACAAAAGTCAAAGGGAAATCATAGGGCGAAGGCGCAAAAAATAACAATTATTAAACAACTAATCGGGAAAACTGTGTGAGCGCAATCGAAATTCCAGGATATAAAATTGTTAAGACCTTAGGTGTTGGGGGGCAAGCAACGGTATATCTGGCCATCCAAAAGGGCTTTGACCGTGAAGTCGCGCTCAAGGTTATGTCGCCTGCTTTAGCCGCGGATCCTACTTTCGGTGAGCGATTTATTCGTGAAGCGAAAATTGTCGCTAAACTTTCTCACAAAAGTATCGTTACCGTATATGACGTTGGCGAGAGTGGTAACTTTTATTATTTAGCTATGGAGTATCTACGTGGCGGCGATTTAAAATCGAAAATTGCTGCTGGCATGAAGGCTCGCGAATCCTTGCAGATTATCGCCACAGTTGCAAAAGCACTCCATTTTGCCCACGAAAAAGGGTATATCCATCGAGACGTTAAATCTGAAAATATTCTATTTAATGATGATGGCGAACCCTTATTAACTGACTTCGGAATCGCTAAAGCATCTAATTCTTCAACTCAAATGACCCAAACAGGTAAATTGATAGGTACCCCGGAGTATATGAGTCCGGAGCAGTGCCGAGGAAAAACTGTTGATGGCCGTTCTGATCTATATAGTCTTGGTATTATTCTCTATGAAATGTTTACTAAGGGAGTGCCTTACACTGGTGAAGATTCCGTTGCGGTTTGCATTAAACATGTGACAAAACCTTTACCCCAACTTTCTGCCAGACTGAAACATTTCCAATGGCTGTTGGATTTATTGCTCGCCAAGGATCCTCAAAAGAGATTTCAAACAGGTGAAGAGCTCGCAGCATCTATTCTTGAGTTCAAACAAACCGGTAGACAGGGCGAAGCAACTCGAGTTTTTGAATCGGTAAAGAAAATAAAAGAGAGACCCGAGGAAACCCAAAAACAAAAAGAAACTGAAGAACATATGGATGCGTTTGATGATTTACATTCGGACCATCGCCAGTTTCTTCAGGAAGAAGAGAAAAGTGGTGTATCAGGAATCGTTAGCCTAATTTTGGTCGTGCTTATTGGCGTTGGTGGTTTCTTTACTAAGGAGCGCTGGTTGCCTCAAGTGACGACTTGGTATCAAGATATAAGTGGTAAAGGAAAAGAAACAACTCAGCAGACTGCAGACATTCCTCTTCCTAAACAAACTAATACTCAACCACAGCAGATAGACTCCCTGCCGGAAAAAGATAGCGGGACACCCACGGTTGAAGAATTGCTGCAACAAGCAGATTCTCTAGTTCAGTTTTTACCTCAGAAAGTTGAAGATATTAAGCAAGCGCTAAAACTAATTGCGACAGTTAATACCATTGATGCCAATAACAAAAACGCTCAATTGATTTATCAAAACATCCTGAGTGCGAGTTTAACCGAAGCGACCACACTGGCTGAGTCCAATCGATTTGATGAAGCTGAGCAATGGGTTCAGTTGGTTGAGTTCGAAAAACCAGATTATGCCTTGTTGGGAGCAACGCGAGAAAAAATTGACTCTTTAAAACTTGAGTATGAATCTAAAGAAAATGAAATGGCTCAGACTAGAAAACAGCTCAATGAGTGGTTGTCAAATGCTTCTGTTGCAGTTTCAGAAAATAGACTCTCATCTCCGGCGAAAGACAATGCTATTTTCTGGTATGACAAAGTCCTTGGATTGGAACCTGACAATCAAAGTGCGATAGAAGGTAAACAAAATGTTGCGCAAAAATATTCGCAGTTAATCGAGGTTGCAATTAAACAGAATACTTTTTCTAAAGCGCGTTCTATGCTGGAAAGGTTTAATGGACTCTCTGATGACGAAAGTCGAAAAGTCGCATTGCGTCAAAAAATAGCTGCTGCAGAAAAAACATATAAAGAACAACAAAAAGAAAGACAAAGGTTAGCTGCCATAGCAGAACAGAAAAAGCGAGAAGAAGAAGCGCGTCAGGAAAAATTGGCTGACCCTCTCATTCAAATGCAACTAAACGGTATGCTAAGTTCGGCACAATTACTAGAGCAGCAAGGATTATTGAGCTTGCCGGTTGCCAACAATGCGCTAGAAAAATACCGGGCAATGCTGGAAATCGATGATAGAAATGATGACGCTAAACAAGGGATTCAGCGAATCGAGCAAACTATAATTGAAGGCTTAACAGAGCAGGTCTCTGCAGCAAGAAAATCACAAGCTAGTGAATGGTTGGAGCAACTCAAGGCTTTTGACCCGCAACACCAACAGCTTGCATCGTTTGCTCAAGCTGTAGAAGATATTATCGAAGTCGAACCCCAGATTGAGGCCAACAACGGCATTCTACTTGATGAGGGCCAAGGCGGAATCGAACAAGACAGCTTAAGTCAGGAAGCAGAAGGTTCTGATTCTGAAAATCCAATTGATACTTCGATAGTTACTGAAGCAGAACAGCAAGCAAACGATAAACAATCAGACGCTAAGCCAGAAACTACATCTCCGGAAAATACCGAAGAAGATAAGCTAGAAGAGCAGGGCGCGGAAAAAGACCAAACTACGGAAGAAAAGAAAAAAGAAGAGCCGCCTGTTTTTGGCATGATTTAATTATGTAACCAGTTTACCTCATATTGATGCAAGGTTTGGAAATGAAAAGTTTAAAGTTTAAGAATAATAAAACAAATTCAATTTTATTTGCGCTGTGCCTCACTGGCTTTATTGCGTGTGGCGGCGGTAACAAGGCACTTATTTCTCAAGCAGAAATCGATTCAGCCCAACAAAGTGGTACTTTGCAAAGTTTATACGACAAAGCGTCAGGCTTTGTTACTGAAAGTCGAGGCAGTTCCAAGAAAGAAGCCATTGCGTTACAGTCGAAGATTGCTGATCTTTTAGTTGCTGGGAAAGCAAAGTTAGTCAATGAATTACTTAACAGAGAAAATCAATCGGAAAATCCTGTAACACGTGCAGAATTGTTAGATGCACAAAAATCCATTGAGCCTATGCAAAATTGGTCGGCTACTGACTACGCACGCATTAATTCTCAGTTGCAAAATAGAATTAAGAATGCAGATTCAACTATTAGTGCTGCTATGGCCGATGCTGAGGCAAAGAAAAATGACACCGTCGGATATGTTTTAGCGATAAAACAAGCTGCAAAATATGCAGGAGAAGGCCAGGCCGAATATACTCAATTTAAAAATGAATATGACAAAGCAGTAAAACAATATCTGTACCAAGGTAACGATGCCTTGAATAAGCGTCTATACAGTACTGCAATGCGATCTGCAAAAAGCGGTTTAGCGTTAGATCAAGGCAATGTTCAGTTTGAGTCAATGCTTTCTCAGTCCCAAGCGGGATTGTTTGATAAGGATTTCCGTTTCGCGCTAGAAAATGGTAAGCCAGAATCAGCCTATCAGTCTTTAATTAACGTTGCCGATGAACCTATTTTTTTACAGATTAAAAAATCAATGGGCAGCAATATACAATTACTTGCAAACTATTTTGCCGGAGCAGCGCAAAAAGAATATCAAAAAGGAAATTTAAAAGATGCCTATTATCACTTGATTAAAGGTCGAACTATTCAAGAGAAATTGGGAATTGCTCAAAAGGGATTTATCCAGGAAAAACGTTTCTTGGATTTAGTAATGACCCGAGCAAAAAATGCTCAAAGTGGTATTGGTAAGCGCCAAGCACTGTTAAGGGTGATTAACGAATTCGATCCTAACTATCCTGGGTTAAAGGCTGATTACTTAAAGTTAAGTGACGAGGTCAAAAATCGCGCAATGACCAAGTTATCTGTAGCAGAATTCAAGGAAGTACAATCAGCTGACTCAGTAGTTACTTCCGTTGGAAGAAGAGTCGGGAGTAAACTGGAAAAAATTCTTTTCGATAAGCTTGGCAATGAAGTGCTTATTGTAACTGAAACCAATGGCCAAGGTGGCAGTGGTTATCAGGGACTAGCATTGCAAATTGACGGTGAAATTTTGCAAGCGGCGATAGAAAGCAATGTTAATAACGGTCAACGTTCAATAAATGTTCGTACAGGTGTCAATCGTGTTGAGACTGAAGAATATAAAAAATGGGCTAAACGGGAAAGAGGTGAAGCGCCAACTCAATATCACGAGTCGCCCAAAATGGAAGATGTGGTTTTAACTGTGCAACATATTAGAAAGCAAGCTATTGCTGAAGTAGCATTTAGAATAATTGAGCCTGCCAGTGGTAAAATTTTACTCACCGATAATTTTGTTAAAGATGGTGAGTATTCAGGGGAGTCTATAAACGAATATCAAAAGGGAGAGTTTCATCAACCTTATGTCAGGGCCGATCTTCCATCAGACATTAAAATTATGGATGAACTTGCTTCCGCACTTGCCGAAATGCTCGGCCAGAAATTAGGCGACTATTTACAAAACCCCGAGCAAGTATTTCATCACAAATTTGTTGAATCTAAAGCGCAAGGGAATCAGCCTGGCGCAATAGAGCTTCTTTCTAATGCAGTTATTATTGCTGAGAGCAAAGAAAGAGAAACTGGTAATTGGTATGCTGAATTAGTCGATATGGCTCTACAATAAAACGGCAATTTAGGAACTCTAGTATCTTGCTAAGGCCGGCATTTTTCGGCCTTAAGCATCTCTAGGAAGCATAGTTTCAACGCAGTTGATAAGCTTCTTCGTTTTAGAATTAAGTTTTAAGTCTGAGCGATCCGATTTAGGATTTTTTTGAATTTTGTTGATCGCCCAGTCTATATGCTCATTAACTAGCGAATTAGCAAGTGTTTTTTTCTGTTCTAAGTGTTCTATTACGCTAATCCCTAAATTTGAATTTCCAATCGCAACCGCTAAATTTCTCAACCAACTTTGAAAGCCAATTCTACGAATTGGACTTCCTTCAAAGTTCTTAAGAAATTCCTGTTCATTCCAGGACCATAGTTCGATTAGATCGATATTATCGAGTCGGTGCTTAGGCAGAAAGTCGTTGGACTGGGAAACCTGTGAAAACCGATTCCAGGGACAAGCTAATTGACAGTCGTCACAGCCATAAATTCTATTTCCAATTTTGTCTCTGAGTTCAACAGGAATTTCACCTTTATTTTCGATTGTTAAGTAGGAAATACACTTTCGTGCGTCGACTTGCTTGTCTTCGATAATGGCGTCAGTTGGGCACAAAGAAATACAGGCGTTGCAATTTCCACACTTGGCTTCTACCGGAGCATCAATAGGCAATGGTAAATTTATAAAAATTTCGCCCAGAAAAAACCATGATCCGGCATTCTCGTTGATTATTAAGGTGTGCTTTCCTTTCCAGCCAACACCTGACTTTTCTGCAAACGCAGTTTCTAGCACTGGTGCGCTGTCTACAAATACCCTAAATTTTAATGTACCCAAATTGTTGATTTTTTCCTGGGCACAACTGATAAGATGATTTAGACGCTTTCTGAATAGTTTGTGGTAGTCTTTTCCCAATGCGTATCGTGAAACGTTGGCCTTTGCGGGATCTGACAATGGAGTATTAAATTTAGCGTTAGGGGGTAAATAGTTTAGTCTGACCGTCAATATTCTACAGGTGTCTGGGTGTAACTCATTAGGAAATTGGCGTAAGTTTTGGTTACGTTCTAGAAAGGACATATTACCATGCTTGCCTTCTTTTACCCATTGAGTAAAGCGTTCGAAATATCCTTTGGTTTGAATGTCGCTAATGCGGAGATCCTGGAAGCCACATTTGAGTGCGCAACTCTGCAGTTCTTTTTTTATTTCTATAAGATGTTGCTGGCTGAGATCCATGTTAGGTCATTTTGCAATGCTGAGACAATAATTATCTCTTAAATCACGTACTAAGACTAGCAGCAAACGCGCAGTGAAAGTGAAATTGAACAATAGATAATCAATAACCTTGTAGAGCATAAATAAATATGAAAATCACTTGAGTCTTAAGGTTCATTAGGATAGATTAAGCGCCAGTAAAATCTATTATGCGCCATTAGCTCAGCTGGATAGAGCATCAGGCTTCGAACCTGAGGGTCGGGCGTTCGAATCGCTCATGGCGCGCCAAATATAAGCTAAATATTAAAGGTCACCTGCATGGTGGCCTTTTTTTTTGATTTGGCAGTAGAGGGGATGAGAAGCCAGTATCCAGTATCTGATGACATTCTGGTGAAATATAACCTTCACCGCATTACTTTATCTATTGTCTGTATAAGGGCGTCCGGCTTAAAAGGTTTTACTATCCAACCAGTTGCGCCTGCAGCTTTACCTTCACCCTTTTTGTCGGTGCTTGATTCTGTGGTGAGCAATAAAATAGGCGTAAAGCGATAATTAGAGCTAGTGCGCAGCTTACTGGTTAGTTCTATGCCATTCATCCTGGGCATGTTTATATCTGAAATAATTAAATCAAACTGATTATTTGAAGCTATATCAAGTGCCTCTTCGCCATCTTTCGCCTCCACAACCTCGTGACCTGCTGTTTTAAGAGTGAAATTAACCATTTGGCGCATACTGGTCGAGTCGTCTGCAATGAGAATTTTCGGCATTTATTTACATCCCACATAATTGCGATTTATTCAAATTAATCTTAGTTCAATCCTGGCTGATTAGCACAATATTTGTCGCTATAGATTAATCGTATTAAATCTGCATAAATAGCTACTATGGTGTTACTAGGAAAATTGAATTTGACCAGTTCGAATTGCGTGACATAATAGTTTCGTTTGACTCGTAGCGAGACAAGATATCTAATCAGTGAAATAACTATTGGGAAAAATAGGGCTTAACAAATGTTAGTAGACTACAGAGAGATCTCAGCTGAAGCGCTAGAGAATTTGTGTAAGGAATACGTGATAGCTAATTTGTCGGAAGTTGAGCAAGAAGTTCAGCTGGAAGACTGGGTGGCTAAAACAATCGAACTAGTAAAATCTGGTGAGCTAGTGATTGAGTTTTCCGAGCAAGAAGAGTCTATAAGCTTAAAAAATGAATCAGAGATTAATTGGAAAGAATGATAAGTCTCCATAAGACTTGTTTAGTTAAATCGTATTCGAACAAACGGGAGTTCATTTTAGTATGAAATCGGTAACCAAATTGTTGCTAATTTTAGCAGCTGTGACAACACTATCTGGGTACGCCATTGAACCATCAGAGTTGAAAATAAAAAATGTTAGGTTTGTGAGCGATGAACTGATTACTGGCGGCCAGCCAACTTCGAAACAAATTGAGCAGCTTCGACAACTAGGCGTAAAGAACATCATCAATTTAAGAGGTGAAGATGAGTTTTACAAATTTGATGAGAAAGTTGAAGTAGAATCTAAAGGATTGAACTATGTTAACTTGCAAATTATAGGAAAAGCAGGTGTGACTATTGAGAACGCTAAATTGTTTGCCGAAATTATGAGTAAGCAACAAGGTAAAACATTCGTGCACTGCGCCAGTGGCAATAGGGTAGGTGCTATGTTCGCTTTAAGTCATGCGTTGAATGAAGGTAAGAGCTTGGAAGAGGCCATTGAGTTTGGCGAAAAAGCAGGAATGCGTAGCTTAAAAGAAAAAGTAACCGTCTTAATAAAAGCTCACAAAGAAGAATAGTCTAACAGAGTTAAAAGACTATTCAGAAATGGTTGGATCTTGCACAAATTCCAGCTTTGTCAAAGCTAAGGTAACATCCGGTTTGTCCTGTTCAATTTGGGCAATTTTAATTGGAAAAAAATTGTAGTCTGGACTTAACCAAATTGAAAAACTACTGTCGTCGCCAGACACACGGTCAAATCGGATAGTTTCAATATTCCCCATCGGGGTTTTTAATACTTCATTGCCATTGGCAACATATACATATGACTTTCTACTACCTTTATAGCTAACCATATATTTAAAGTCTTTTGTGTCTGACAACAAGTCTGCTCTTAATTTTACAAAATGCGACATGCGATCATAAAGCAGGTTCTCCAGCGGTAGCTCCCATTTTCTTTTGTTTCTGCTTCCCTGCTCTAATTGTTTTTCCCAGTCAAAGTGCTGTTGAATGATTCGGGGATCCTTAAAGCTAACTTTGGTTGATGTGTAGAACTCATCTGTTTTAAGCTGATTGTCAACAATTCTAAAGCGCGAAAACTCGTTACTACGTAAAGTCAAAAGCCACTTTTTTAGCTTGGTGGATATTTCGAGCTTCCATCCTTTATCGTCTTTTATCAAAGTTCTTGAAGCTCGGCCGAGTCGATCACCATCTGAAATTACGTCGTAGGAGGCAGAGTATTGGTGTAAAAAGCGCCATTGATTCAAATCGATGATATGAGAAGAGGGGATGGAGTCAGGAATTTGGGAAACTGAATCGTCGGAATTGGAGTTGGTTGAATCGGGTTGCGAGCTTACGGAGTTTTCATTAGCGGAAGTTTGGTCATCGGTATCTTCCTGTTGGGAATCTGCAGTATTTGAATCGGTAGTGTTGGGCTCGGCAGCATTGAGCTCTAAAGTATCGACTGTTTTCTCAACAACTTCTTGGTTTTGAGACTGGTTACTAGCCGGCTTGTTTTCTTCGAGAGGCTTTTCTACTTTAGTTTCTTGGGGCGTTTTTTCTAATGAATTGGCCGTTATCGAAGATGAATTAATACCCGTGATTAGCAGCAGAGCTGCCAAACCAGGTTTAACTTTTGAGTTGAATAGACTAGCTTTGATCTTCGCCATAAATGATTGGCGATCGTAATTTTTGTCCGTCAAAATTTACGCCTTCTTTTTCCATGACTAATCGTCCGTTTAAGAACCAGCTGGCAACTTCTGGGTAAAGTTGATGCTCTAGACGCTGCACATCTTGCATTACAGTTTGCTCATTGCTAGCTGAATTTAAGCTTAATCGAGATTGAGCAATGATTGGGCCGCCATCTAGCTCTTCTGTTACAAAGTGTACACTAGTTCCGTGAAATTCGTCTTTATTTTCTAATGCGCGCCGGTGAGTGTGTAGTCCGGGATATTTAGGTAAAAGAGAAGGGTGAATATTGAGAAGCTTACCTTTAAAACGCTCAACGAACTGGCTTGTCAAAATTCGCATAAAACCAGCCAAGATAATAAGGTCTGGGTTGAGGGTTTCAATTTTTTCAGCTAAAGCCAGATCAAAAGCTTCACGCGAGCCAAAGTCGGTGTGTTCTAAGGCGATGGCTTCTATTCCCGCATTTTGTGCACGGACTAGTCCATAAGCGTCGGCTTTATTACTGATAACTGTAGTGACTTGTCCACCGAGCTCTCCTCGATTTTGCTTATCGATGAAAGCTTGGAGGTTTGACCCACTTCCGGAAATTAGAATAACTACTTTCTTACTGCTCACAACACACCCTTCACTTATTTTACTAATAAACTAAATAAAATTAGCGAAATGAAACTTGGCTATTATCTTTTGACTCAACGATTTCACCTAAATGCCATGCATCTTCACCGAGCTCATTTAAGATATTGATCGCCTTTTCTAGGTTTTCTTGGCTAACAACTATTACCATACCGACACCGCAATTGAAGGTACGATACATTTCCATTTGTTCTACGTTGCCATTAGTTTGCAACCAATTAAATATTTCCGGTATTTGCCAGCTATTTTGAGCTATTTCAGCACATGCGTCTTGTGGAAGAACCCGAGGAATATTCTCTAATAAACCACCGCCGGTAATGTGAGACAAAGCTTTAACTTCAACTTGTTTAATAAGCTCAAGTAACGGCTTCACGTAAATTCGAGTTGGCTCGAGTAGTGTTTCTGCTAGAGATTTTCCGCCGAAGTCTTGCGATAAATCTGCACCGCTGACTTCAATGATTTTACGGATAAGTGAATACCCATTTGAGTGTGGACCGCTAGACTTGAGCCCAATCAATTGGTCACCGGTAGCAACGCGAGTCCCGTCGATGACTTTAGACTTTTCCACAATGCCTACGCAAAAGCCGGCCAGATCGTAGTCCTCGCCTTCGTACATGCCTGGCATCTCTGCCGTTTCTCCACCAATTAGAGCGCAGTTAGCTTGGCTACAGCCTTCTCCAATACCTGTCACGACGCTAGCAGCAGTATCAACATCAAGTTTGCCGGTGGCGTAATAATCTAAGAAGAATAAAGGTTCGGCGCCCTGAACAATCAAATCATTAACGCACATGGCAACCAGATCAATGCCGACTTTGTCATGGATACCGGCATCAATGGCTAAACGTAATTTGGTGCCAACGCCATCGGTTCCTGAAACTAGGACCGGTTCTTGGTAACCCTTAGGTAGTTCAAACATAGCTCCAAATCCACCAAGGCCTGATACAACTTCAGGTCGGCGAGTGGCTTTCGCAACACTTTTAATACGATCAACTAGAGCGTTACCAGCTTCAATATCTACTCCAGCATCTTTATAGCTTAGTGAAGGTGTGTTTGATTCAGGCTTTTGGGTTTCAGACATTCGAACTCTCAGCATTTAGTAGGCTAAATTTGGGCGCTATTCTACCATGGGAATATTAGAGATCGAGCCTTTTTGTATGCCGGAAAGCGTAAATGTTTCATTTTGCCCGAATAATTGGGGCTCCATGGCGATAACCGGCATGCCGCCTTTTAGGGAGTATTCTAAGGTTAGACCTGAGCTGTCTCTGCTAGTGCTAGGGTATGGACTAGGATATGGAGAGTCATAGTTCAAAAAATGTAATCGGTATTATTGTGAGTGTACTTTTTATCAATGTAGGAATTGTGTCATCTCTCCCTACTTGGGGAGCTAGAGGGAGAGACTACAATTAATGAGGATATTGAAAAGTGAGATCTCGTCAAGCCTTCAAGAAATGGGAAAACGTCATAGGGTTGGTTACCATTTTTGTAGAAACACAGAGTAGCCAACTGCATTGCGATGGTAAGTGCTGAGAGGATTATCGCAACTAAAGTCGTTCCTATAGGCTGGAAGCCTACTATGCTGAAATAAATTAACCCAAATTCTGTTCGAGTGACATTAGGGCTTCATTTATTGCATATTCATTAAACGCAGGATCCTGCCGGTCGATCTCGAATGGACCAGTCCAATCTTCAGGTGGAGCTGTCTCAACCGGGATCAGCGTTTTCCAACCACTAAACTCCAGCTCTTCTATTGCACCGTCAAAGTACTGGATTTCAATACTCTGCTCGTCATAGTCAATTGCGACGACTTCGAATAATTCATCCTGGGATATTGGACGATACCAGTGTCCAATTTCGGCTGATATTTGGCCTGACATCATAATTACTCTCCTTGACGTAGTTTGACCAAAACCGTATTGCCAGGGAACCATATTGCTAGGAATCATTGTCAAGGATCTAAACGAGCGGTTTCCTGTTTTTAGGTCTAAAACATATTAATTTGTAAGGGGTTTTCCCCCTAATCATCGTTCAAAATGAGCGATTTTTAAAGGACTGTTTTGTTAGTTAAATTGCGAGTTTTAGATTGTTTTTATATTTAAGACGGACATTTAAAATGTTGGCATTAATTCTTATTTCTTCCTAAATTTATCGTCCATTTATTAGCATATTGGTGGGGTAAAATAGGTCAAGAACAACAAAAACAAGACAGTTTTATTTGCTTAACTTTATTTGGGAAGTATTGGCTGCTTGCTTAATTGGCATTTTATCGAGTTTGGCGATAAAGCTGTCGTTGGAATTTGTTAATCGGGCGTAGATTAATTGATATGTCAGGACGTTTTTGACGTATTCCCGGGTTTCTTTGTAAGGGATCTGCTCTATCCATTGAATTGAATCCTGGGTTGTCGTCGTTTTTAACCATTTTTTTACTTTATGCTTACCTGCATTGTAAGCAGCAGTCGCGAGTACAGGGTGATAATCGAAGCTCTTGTATACTTGGCTTAAATGGGCAGTACCCAAAGCTATGTTTGTATCGGCCTTCAGTAACTGACTTACACGTCGATATCCTTTTGCCGATTTGGCAACTTGCTTGGCTGTCGCTGGGGTGAGTTGCATTAGTCCTCGGGCGCCGGCACTTGAGATGGCATCGGCCTTAAATGCACTTTCCTGGCGAGTTACCGCGTAGGCCCAACTTAAAGGTATATTGTGTTTACTGCTATGTGACTGGAATTGGGATAAGTGCTCAAGCGGAAAGCGCTTAGCGACATCGTTGATTTGTTTGCTGCGGGCAAATGCAAGGATGGCTTGGTGCTGCCAATTCCAACTATGAGCAATTGCTGCTAATTTGATCTGGTCTTTAGTCGGTGTTTGGGAAACCAAGTAATTCCACTCACGTCTTGCATCCGTCATGCGTTGCATTTCATAAAATGTCTTTGCCCTAATTGCGGCGGGATGTTGGACTAACATAAGAAGTTGGTCTTCGGTGAAATTGATGGGGGTGTATTGCATTTTGGCTTGCTGCTTTAGCTGGCGAGCGGCTAAAAAACCGTAATAATTTCGCTGATCGGCGATTGAGCTAAATAGTTGTTGCGCTTCATTCAATAGGCCCAATTGAGTTTGGGCTACTGCACGCCAGTAAATCCATTTATTTGTTTCGGACTCTATATCAATTAGATTGGTAGAGAGCTTTTCTACTAAAGACCAGTCTCCTTTGGAAATGGCGGTGGATAGCATCCACTGATTAATTGATTCATCATGCTTGTCTAAATTGCTATTCAGCCAATCCATCGCTTCGGGCTCTTTATCGATAGCCAAGCTCAGCGAAATAGCCCGCCTTAGTGAATGATTGGTATCTACATACTGATACTTATCTGCTAAATGCTGCCAAACTTTTATCGCCTCTTGAGGTTCACTCCATGCTAGCTTGTTTAAACCGAATCTTATAATCTGATTGGCTTTCGTCGTCAGCGGTACTTTTAATTTGGTCTTGAATAGCTTCTTAGGCTGAGTCGCAATTGTCGTTAATAGCTTGGCTGCAGGCTGAGAGCTTGCCGAAAGCTGACTAGCCAAATACTTGGATAAAGAGCGGTTTCGCGCTTTTTGGCTCAATAACAACCGCTGCCAGATCAGATCATCATTTAGCCCATTATGCTTCTTCCAGAGTAAAATCAGTTTGTCACAAGATTTTGGAAGCGAAGTAGGGCTTAGCCATATCTTCTCGATTTGCGGGTAAATGTCATTTTTATTTTCGCTGGTCCTTAGGCGAAAATAGAGCTGATGGCAGTTCAAGCTTTTAGAACCAAAATTCTGATAGTGGCGTAAGAAAAGGGAAGCGTGATTATGTTTTCCCAGCCAGTGTAACCACTTATATCTGAGTTTGCGGCTGACTGGCAAATGTCCATTTTGGGCCAGAAATTGTTCGATTTTTTCCCGGTTAGCCAAAGAAAGATCAGAAATTAAATAGTCGCGCTCAAGATAGTCTATAAGCGGATGTGTTTTTAAGTTTTCTCTTACTTCCAGGAATTTAGAAAATTGCTTATTGCGTATTGCTTGTTCAGCTTGTTTAAAAAGAGCTAGTTGAGCTGTTTTTTGCGCTTGCGTCTGGTTTTCAGTTTGTTTGGTTGGCTTCTGCTGCGTTAATTGGCTGGTCGAAGCTTGTAATCTAACTGCAAATACTGCCGACATCAGAGCAATGGTTAAACCCAGGAACACGCGTTGCAAACTAGTCCGACTGAACTGCATATTTCGTCACTTTACCTTATGTTGTTATTACCTGTTTTCGTAAGATATCAATTACCTGAACCCTATAATTTTGGCTTGCTTACAATTAAAGGAATATCTCCTTATCGAACTATTTTGCAAATAGTTTAGAAATAGTTTGTGTATATCTGCTATATCAATCAATGAAAGTGACAGGTTGACTTTTATACACTGCTTTAAGAAGTTACCCTAATCGCTTGTTTAGTAAGCAGTTTATTTGACTCTAGCTTATTTGCTTAGTTGCAATCAATCGTAATAATTTTTTGTAATTGAATGAGGGCTTTTTAATCGGTAATTCGAATAAAAAGCCTTGAATGAGAAGGCCTGAATTCCGGACACAAAAAAAGCGCACTAAACTGCAGTGCGCTAAGTGGGTGGAGGTTGGGAATGTGGGTTTATCTGAATTAATTAATCGTGATTAGTTAAGCCTGGCTTAGTTTTGGGCTACCCGGTCAGCTGGTTGGGTAGAGAAATTAACGCTTACCTTTCTCGCCATGGCATAGGCGTCTAAGTCAAGGTTAGTCGCAGCGACAGTCATTTCACCATGAGCATTGATAACAACTCTAGCGGGAGAAATACCAAACTTTTTAAATGCTTGCTTAACTGACTCTGCGCGCCTTTGAGAGAGAATCAGGTTATCTGCTTTGCTGCCGCGTGGGTCAGAGTATCCATCTAAGCGAATGTTTAACTCTGGAAATTCTTTTAATACTCGCGATAGTCTGCTAATAGCTGCTACGTCTGCATCTGAAAGATCTGAAGAGTTAGTAGTGAACATAACATTCATTGTTAATCCTTCAGTCATCCACTCAGCGTCTATCCCTGAGCTCTGCTCGAATTCGATGTTTTCTTGAATCATGGCGATTTCCTGTTGTAGTTGTTTGCTTTTTGCATTGGACTCAACGAGTTCTTGTTTAACTGTGTCTAGTTCGTTTGCCTTATTTACTTGCTCGCCTAACAGAACACCTGTTACTGAACCTACAATGAAACCGATTGGACCACCTACTGCAGCGCCAACTACTGCTCCTGAGGCAAACCCAACATTTTCTTCTTTGCTGGCTTCGGCCTGTGCTGGGGTAGTGTTTAATAAAGCTGTTGCTACTAGAGTTGAGATAACGACTAACTTTTTCATGGTGATTTCCTCTGTGTTTAAATAATTAAATAGTTAAAAATTCTTTGCTACTTTCTTCGCTTTTACTTTGGTATCAACGCTGACAGTTCCTTTTGGTAAAAGACCTTCCTTGGTCAACCTCTCATGCTTGTTAAACTGAATCCCGTAAAACTGTTGCGCGAGAGTTCCCATAAATGGTCAGTGTTTATCCAAAGGTGAGCGAGAAAGGTTGGTTGCTTTAAACCGTTTCTGGCTTCCCGCTTTGGATGATTTCATTAAAACAAGCTAATTGGGCGGGTAAATGGAACGAAAAGGGAATGTTTCAGTCAGAATGTGGCGGAATCATGGCATTTGGGCTAAGTTACTGTTTTTATAGGGTGAGTAGGGTAATATTAAAATCAGATTAACTGCTGTTAACCCACTGGTTAACTTTGAAAGCTGAATCAGTAATACAAAGAGAATAGAAAATGGCAAAAAGAATAGCATTAGTAGAAGATGAACAAGCAATCAGAGAAAACTATGCTTCTTCTTTAAAGAAGCAAGGGTATGAGGTTTTGGCTTATTCCAATAAAAAAGACGCATTACAGGCGTTTGAAACTAGATTACCTGACTTGGCTATTTTAGATATAGGTTTAAATGAAGACCCCGAAGGTGGTTTTGAACTTTGCCGCTATCTGCGGGCACAATCTGCGACTCTCCCCATTATCTTTCTAACCGCACTAGATAGTGAGTTTGACGCAATTTCCGGTTTACGTTTAGGAGCTGACGATTACTTAACCAAAGATATTAGTCTAACCCAGGTATTGGTAAGAATTTCGGCATTGTTTCGCCGCATTGACGCGCTTAAAAGTAATGCTGATCAACCTGAAGATATTATCGAAATTGGTAAGCTGCTCGTTGATACCAATCGTTTTACCGCAAGTTGGAATAATCAGCCAATTGAAATTACCTTAACTGAATTTTGGATCCTGCATGCTTTAGTTAAACGACCGGGCCACGTCAAAAATAGAGATCAACTAATGGAGGCTGCCAAGGCAATAGTGGATGACAGTACGGTAACTTCTCATATTAAACGACTACGCAAAAAGTTCGTTGCTATGGACAGTGAGTTTGACCAAATTGAAACTGTTTATGGTATGGGCTATCGTTGGAAAGCCTAGAAAATAAGCGGCTTGAACACGCTTTAACTTAAACGATAAAAATTAGATGCAGTTAATTCCTACACGTTGGCCACTAAAAGCCAAGTTTATTTCAATTTTGCTGCTGGTTTTACTGATCCCCGTTTCCGCGGTATTTGTACTTAAAGAAGTAGAAAAGGCATTGGTAGAAAATTTAAAGCAAAACTTGATGCTTACCAGCAATTTGGTCAGTCAGCAGCTTGGGCAGAACAAAGACTGGTTTGAGGATAGTTACCTTCCACCGTCGAGCGATTTTATTGCCGCTGATTTATTTGTATTTCCACTTGATCAACAGGTCGTGCTTGACGGGCATTTTGACGAGTGGTTTGATTTGCAGAAGTTTCGCAAATCTTTTCGATTGAATAATACTGCCGCTTCAAAGGACAGGTTGGAAATTCTGCTCGGCGATAGCGAAGAGTCATTGATGTTGTCCGCAATCGTTTATGATGAAAAGGTTGTCTACCCGGACGTCCAAACTGACGAATATCAATCAGACCAAATAGTCGTCAATTTTTTCGACCAGCAAGATCAACTTCAGCGAATTTATATTAAGCCACGGGCACCTGGTAAAATCCCTGTAAAAAAACTAATTGACGAACAAGCTAAAATTGACTGGCGATTTTCTGCAGTATGGAATGAAACACCAAATGGTTTTAATCTTGAATTAAAATTCCCAAGAGGAATAAAGCCAAAGCAACTGAATTTTATTCATTACGACGTTGATCAGAAATCTCAGCTCAAAGTAAAAAATGTCGTTGCTACGCACCAGTTTGAATTAAGCCCAGTGGTATGGCCTTCGAAGTCAATAAGTCAATTTGTGAATAATTTACCTGTATCGCCCGGACAAAGACTTTGGATCTTGGATCGTGATGGGCGGGCTCTTGCCCGCAAAGATAATCTACGCAAACTTGCACCGCAGCCAGATTCTAACCCGCTTATCAATTGGTTGTTGAGTAGTCAAGCTTCACAACTTGTTGATAAGCGAGCCAGCCAAATGAGGCTGGATTCCACAGTAATCTATAATGCACTCAAAGGACAGTCTACTTCTGTTTTGGAAAATGTCGAGCAGGGTAAGCATTCAGTTATTTCTGCCGGCGCTCCAATTAGGACTAACTCAGACATTTTAGGAGTGGTTTTCATCGAAGAAAATGTTGCAAATGTCCAACTGCTGCAGCAGAAAACGCTTGCTCGAATGGTCTATTTCAGTGGCATCATAGTGAGTTTTATTCTTTTGATCTTAATTTGGTATGTATCGCGGGTTAGCTTGCGTATTGGCCGGCTTAAAAAGCAAATAAATCGCGTTGTGGATGAGCAAGGCAGGATGAACTCTCCGCTGGAATTAGAGGAAAAAGAAGGCGATGAAATTGATGAACTTTCCAATGCTTTTTTACATATGGGCAACAAACTCTATGATTATAATGACTACTTAGAAAAGCTTGCTTCTAGACTTTCTCATGAATTGAGAACGCCGATAGCAATTGTTCGTAGCTCACTTGATAATTTGTTATTGACGAGTGAAAAAGATCAACAAATGACAATTGCGAGGGCGATAGAGGGGGTTGAACGATTGGGCGAAATTATTTCCAGGATGCGACGAGCAACTGGAATTAAGCAGGCTATGCAGTCAGCAGAACTTGAAGAAATCGACCTGGTGGCAATGCTTAAAATTCTGGTTGATGGTTTTCAAAGTTCATTTTCGAGCTACAAGTTTACCTTTGAATCAAATCTAGACTCTTACCGTAAAAGTATTTCCGCCGATCTTATCGCAGAAATGCTTGATAAACTTATTTCCAATGCAATGGACTTTAGTGATACCGGCTCCATAATTTCGGTCAGTCTTAGACAGTATGATAAAAAGTTGGAACTTTCAGTAGTAAATAAAGGGCCAACCATTCCTAAGAAAAACCTGAAGAGGATTTTTCAGTCACTGGTATCGATTCGCGAAAACAAGACCAAAGAAGGCGCCAATCTCGGTCTTGGCCTTTATGTAGTCAAACTTATTTCAGAATTTCATGGTGCAAGAGTGAAAGCAGAAAATTTATCGGACGGGACGGGAGTAAAGTTTAATATATTGTGGAGTAGCTTAGAAAATAAACTGTAGTCGTTTAGAGCTTTATAAAATTCATAATGAAATAACAAAGTCTAATAATTGTTCACTATGTTCAATATGATAATCGGCATGCCATGATTTAGGATCTTGCCCTCCAGGATATCCCCAGCCGACAGATACTGATACCATTCCTGCCGCTTTTGCAGCGACGATGTCTCTTTCATCATCGCCAACGTAGACTACATGCTCGGGTAAAGTTTCGATTACCTTTGCCGCTTGTAGTAATGGATAGGGATCGGGCTTCCTTTGTTGAAATGTATCACCGCTGATCGTTACGCTACTACGAGAATCAAACTTCAATTCTTTGAGTAGCGGATCAGTTAAATAACCAGGCTTGTTGGTGACAATACCCCATTTAAGTTTTCTAGTTTCAATTTCTTCAAGTGCCCTGTTAATGCCAGCGAAAGGTTTTGTATATTGGCAGAGGTTGTCTCGATAAAAAGCAAGAAAGGCTTCTTTTAGAGGTTCAAATTTTGCCTCACCGGATTTAATGCCAAAGCCAAGATTGATTAAAGCAGGTGTGCCGCCGGAAACATATGGACGGCTGATTGAAAAATCCAGCGCATTTTTACCGTTGGTTTCGAGTACATGATTTAACGCGTTGCCAAGATCTTTGGCTGTATCTAATAGTGTACCGTCGAGGTCAAAAAGAACTGCTTTTATCATCTTTATTTCCCAATAATTTGGTTAGCGCTTATTGCTTGACCGTATGCACCATATAGTTGACGTCGACACCTTTATCTAGTTTATATATTTGAGTTAATGGATTGTAATGCAGTCCAATCATATCTCTGAGTTCTAAATTGGCCGCTCGAGTCCAATGCGCCAGTTCTGACGGCTTAATAAATTTATCGTATTGATGAGTTCCTTTAGGCAACATATTCAAAATATATTCAGCGCCTACAATAGCAAATAAATAGGCCTTGGGATTACGATTTATAGTTGAGAAAAACACACTCCCGCCGGGCTTTACTAGCTTGGCGCATGCTGCCACAACCGAACTGGGATCGGGTACATGTTCCATCATCTCCATACAGGTAACTATGTCGAATTCACCGGCATGTTTTTCTGCCATTGCTTCTACTGTTGACTTTAGGTAATCAACTTTTTGACCAGATTCCAGTTGATGAAGTTTAGCGACAGAAAGTGGCGCTTCTCCCATATCTATTCCGGTTACTACTGCGCCTCTGTCAGCCATAGAATCACTTAAAATTCCACCGCCGCAGCCAACATCAATTATCTTTTTGCTGGCCAAGCCTCCACCGTGTTTTTCTATATAACTCAACCGTAGCGGGTTGATTTCATGTAAGGGTTTAAACTCACTTTCTTTGTCCCACCAACGGGAAGCCAAGTCTGCAAATTTTTTAATTTCTGCGTTGTCAACGTTTTGAGTTGCGCTCATATTTAGACCTTAAATTTGGAGAATGAAAAATTAGTCGATAGGTCTAATTTTTTTTCGCCATTGTTGCGTATTGCTTAATATTAATTCCGAATTAAGGGTAGTCAGTTGGCGGTTTTTCAGTAGTTGTTTGCCATTAACCCACACGTTGCTAACTTGATCCCTAGAGCTAGCATAAGCGATTTGAGATACAGGATTATAAACGGGCTGGGTTTCAATGCGATTTAAATCAATCGCGATAAAGTCAGCTCTTTTACCTTTCTCGAGTGATCCTATTTTATCTTGTAGACCGAGCGCTTTGGCGCCACCCATAGTTGCTGCATAGAGTGACTGATACGCCGTCATTGAAGTGGGGTCTAAATAATCCAGTTTAGATAAAAGTGAAGCCGATCTGAGTTCATCAATCATATCTAGATCGTTGTTGCTCGCTGCGCCGTCAGTACCAATTGCCAAATTAACACCGGCTTGCATTAATTGCAGAGTAGGGCAAACGCCACTTGCCAGTTTCATATTAGATTGGGGGCAATGGATGACGTGGCTACCAGACTCGGCCAACCAGTCAATTTCACCTTCGTTAAGTTGGGTCATATGCACCGCGTTTAACAAAGGGGAAAGCAATCCAATTTCTTTCAGTCGAGTGAGAGGGCGTATGCCATGCTCTTTAATAAATGATTCTACTTCAAATTCTGTTTCGTGGACGTGGATTTGAACTGGAACATTGAGCTCATTTGAGAGCATGCTGACTTTCTCAAGTGTCTCTTTGGCGACCGTATATGGAGCGTGTGGTGCGAAATTAAAGCAAATTGCGCTGCTATGTTTAAACTGATCAAAGACTTCTAGCCCTTTATCGATACAGTCTTGTGCGTTTTGCGCCCAAGCCGTTTGGAATTCTACAATTACCATTCCGATAGAAGCTCTTATGCCTGAGTCTTGTACCGCTTTGGCCGCCTGGTTGGGCATAAAATACATATCTTGGAAACAAGTCGTGCCTGAAAGAAGCATTTCGGCAATTGCGTGCTGTGTGCCTTGATAGACGAAATTGTCGTCGACAAATTTAGCTTCGACAGGCCAGATCGCTTTTTCCAGCCATTCCATCAAAGGCAAATCATCAGAAAGCCCACGAAGTAAGTTCATTGCGGCATGACAGTGGCTATTTATAAATCCTGGCATTAATACCTGCCCTTCAAGATGAAGGTGTTTAACTTCAGGATATTTTTCAGCCACCTTATCTTTAGCTACAAGATCAACTATTTTCTTTCCTTTGATGGCAATTCCGAAATCGTCCAGCCAAAGATCTTCTTCGGTCATTGGTATTAACCAATCTGCGGTTATTATTTGATCAACTTGAGGTAATTCAGAATTGTTGTCCATCGAATTCACTTAAGAAAGTTGCACCTACGCTAAGTGGCTGATATTTTACCTGCTTTTGGTAAAGCGCTAAAGTAAAAATCATGACCTATGACAATTAGCAGGGTAGAGCTGATTGAAATGAAAGTTAACTTAATAAAGATTGCTTAAAAAGGTGTGGAAAAATGGATTCGAGTCGAAAAACCTTAAGGATGCCTATCACCAACGTCTATGCGAGAGGTGGCTTTTCGGTAACGGTTAGTTTTGGAAGCGAAACTGATACCGCCGAACTAGTTTTAGATACTGGAAGCAGCACGTTGGTTGTTACTAAATCGGCCTATGAAGCTCAAGTAGATAGGGAGTTGCAGCCCACAACCTATGCACAGTATGTGCGGTATGGAATGGGGGGCTGGTATGGACCTGTGGTGCAAACAGGTGTTGATATGCTCACTCATGATGGCAAAATGCTTCTCGATAATGCTTACGTTTCTATCGCGGCTGAATTTCAGCAAGGTATGTTTGCGGAGGCGGATGGGATACTAGGCTTAGCATTCTATGAATTGAATGATGCGTTTTGTTTGAAAAACTATTTGCAGCAGCAGAAAATAGATCCTCAAGTTACTTATCCCTGGACAAATACACAAATTGAAAAGCAAACGGTCAACGACTTTAGAAAGTTGGTTAAAAACTATCCAAAAAGTGAGTTAAAGCCTTATTTTACCCAGCTAGAACGACACGGTGTTTCTGCGAATAAATTTTCGTTTGTTACTCATCGATCAAGTATTCACCATGCGCAACCTGACTTGTCAAAAGAACAACTAAAACAAGATGCCCTGAATCAGGGGCTGTTTATATTGGGAGGCGGAGAGGAAGACAAAGATCTTTATGAAGGAGAGTTTACTCGCATTAAAGTTATTGATGACGTTTACTACAATGTCAGATTAGTTAAAGTCAAAGTAGACGGTTTTGCCGCTTTTGATGCACCGCTTTTAGAAGGAGATAAGCTGAAAAAGTATGGTTCAAACGCGTTCATGGACACTGGGGCTACTGGAATAGTACTAGACAATGTCGTTTTTAACTATATTGTCGACTGCTTTGAGAAAATCGATCCGAAGTTCAAAAAGATTTTAGAGCCATTTTTGTCATTTGAATATAAAGAGGAAGGTATTGATATCAATCAAGTTGATTTAGGAGAATGGCCAAATATAGAATTTATTTTTGAAGCTTCAGCTGATAGCGAAGAAGATGAGGTTAGTTTAATTTGTCGACCTCAAGATTACTGGCAGACTAATGCTCCCCTGCACGGGCAAGTTTCATTTAAAATTATTTCTCAGCTTCCAGGTTGGCCTGATCAATCTATTTTGGGATTACCTTTGATGTCGGGTTACTATGTGATTTTTGCTCGGTTTGAGAATGAGTTTGGGGATATGAAATTCGCTAAGGCTAAGAGTTGAGTAGTGATTTAATCAATATTCCACCTCAACAAAATTATGTATTTGAAAAGGTTGGAGCGGGCGATTATGAGTTGTATCGAGCAATTTTTACCTGCCCGAGGAGTTCAAGGTTTGTAGGAGAGTTTTCCGAGCCTCAAATTACCGTAAACTTCCACAGGGTGCTCAATTCAAAGAAAGAAAACTACTTTTCTGTTCGCTATATGAACTCGATAGATAAATTCGGATTTATAGGTGCCAGCTATGCACCTAATGCAAAACAAGCGGAAGTAGGTTTTTTGTTTCTTTCCAAACAATTTGCAAAAGGCGCGGGAAGAGAGACTGCAATAATTCTTCTCAATCATTTATTTAGCAATACTGAATTAATAGAGATAAAATTTAAAATTGCTAAGGCAAATAAAGCTGCATACATAGGGTGTATTTCAATCGGTGTCAATTTTGAAGATGAAACTGCAGATGGTGTATTAAAAGGAACAATTTTAAAAGAAAACTGGCAATTCTGGTAAGGAAAGCTCATTGAATTCAAATAACAAAGGTTCCCTAGTTTGCGTTGGTACTGGGATTATGATGGGGGCACACATTACCCCAATTTCACGTCAGTATATCGAAAAGGCTGACGTGGTTTTTATGTCGGTAACGAGTCACTTGACGGAAGCTTGGATAAGGGAGATGAATAGTGATGTAAGGAATTTGCAGCATTTTTATTCTGAGTCGTTTTCAAGAAATAAAACCTATTCTCAAATGGTTGTTGCAATAGTTGAGGAAGTAAAAATAGGCAAAAATGTATGCTTGGCTCTTTACGGGCATCCTGGAGTGTTTGCGCTGGTAGCTCACAAAGCAATTGAGGAACTCAGGCAGGATGGAATTTACGCAAAAATGGAGCCCGGAATTTCAGCTGAAGATTGCTTATATGCTGATTTAGGGATCGATCCAGGCAAATTCGGGTGTCAGCAGTATGAAGCAACCCAGTTTATGATCTATTCACGCCAAGTTGATAGTAGTGCTTATTTGATACTTTGGCAGATTAGCGTAGCGGGCGATCTCTCCTTTACCAAAAATTCTTCAAACCTTGATAATCTTTCCATCCTTGTAGAGTTACTAAGTAAGTGGTACCCACTTGATCACCAGGTCATAGTCTATGAAGCGCAGACACTGCCGGTGAACAGCAAACGTATCGAAACTGTGGCATTAAAAGATATCACTAAGTTGGAGTTGAACGGTCACTCTACGCTGGTAATTCCACCTGCGAGAGAGCTCGAAATCAATAAATCGGTCGAAAATCGCTTGAAATGAACTAACTCTTTGATTTTTAGTGATTTTAACGTATCATCTGGGAATTATCTAAAATGCTTGCTTCAAGGAATCATAAAATGAACAAATTACTAGATGTATTAGAAAACCTTGCTTGTTTTCCTGATTTTGGCGATACCGAATTTTATGTTGACAAAATTGCGAAGGAAAGCGGATTATCTAATATTGAAATTGAGGCGATTCTTAATAGGGATCAAGGTGCACTAGAAGGCCTCATGGAAGATCAACATAAAATCATTTGTTTCTTAGTTCCGGCAAAAGAGGAAGAAGATGACAATTCAAATGATGAGAAAGAAAAAGAGGATGAATCCGAAGAAAAAAGTCAGCTAGGAGCTGTCAGTTTCTAGGAGAATATAGGGAAATCTCAATCTATGAAGGCTTTAAAATATTTGCTGGTAATTACTAGCATAGTTTTCTGCTGTTCAATTTTAGCGCAAGAACCTCCAACGGCTAAAGCTCGCCTAGAGTTAGCGGACAAGCTTAAGTCTGCTGATGGAGCGAAATTTGTTCAAATTTTGTCTGGGTTAGAGTCGGAATTTGATTCATTATCGATTCTCGAGAAGTACTACTTTCTATATTTAAAAGGTTATGAAAAAGCTCTAAAAGGTGATTTAAACGCTGCCGAAAAGAACTACCGGCACGTGTTTGATAATACCAGGGATACAGTGCTGAAATACCGTACAGCTCTATCGCTTGTGAATGTAACTGCGTTTAAACGCGAGTGGGCTGATGGCCTTAAGTACATTTCATATATAGATAAACATAGAGAGTCAATTTCCGATCCAAATATCAGGCATCAAGGATTAATTGCCGTCGCAATTTTTTACGATGAAATTGAATATCATTCGGTTACTTTAGACTTTGTAAAAAATGTCTTAAATGAGAGCCAGGATGGAAGAAACTTGTGTTTGGCCAGAGGTTTGTATTTCAAATCGCAACTTAGATTGAATCAAGAGATTGAGTCTATTTCACATATTAAAGAAGCAATTGAAGCATGCGATGCAACTAAGGAAATCATTTTATCCAATGTTATTCGAGCCCATCTGGCGCATTACTACCTTGAGAATGGCGATTCGATTAAGGCGCTAGAGTTGTTGAAAGATAATATTAGTACTGTTGAGCAAACTAATTACCAATTATTAATTATTGAGTTTTACTCTCTTTTATCTAGCGCCTACTTTACTCAGAATAATCATCAAGACTCTAAAAGATATGCTCTACTTACGATTGAGTTGGAGAAAGTAGTAAAAGATATTAAGCCTATTGCAAATGCTTACAATATTTTGCATAAAATTTCCTTGCAAAATAATCAGTTGGGCGAAGCGATTAGTTATTTAAAATCATATTTTGATGCCGAAAAGAAGCATTTTGAAGAAATTAATGGCCGCCAACTGGCTGTCGAGTCCGCTAAACGACAATCTGCTGAAAAAGATGCCAAAATAGACTCGCTTAACAAGCAGAATCAGATTTTGAAGTTGGAGAAGGAACTATCTGAAGAAACCGCTATGTACAACCGTTGGGTTATTGGTTTACTCGTTGTCTGCGTAACTCTCTTAGTCGCCTGGACCGTTTATATTCGTAAAGCACAACGGAAGCTTAAGTATTTAGCTGAGTATGACAGTTTGACCGGAATTTGTAATAGGGCACACTTTACTCAAAGTGCTGAAGCTGCTCTTAATCTGATGGTCAAATCAGACAGAGAAGTGAGTTTGATACTATTCGACTTAGATCACTTTAAGAAAATTAATGATTCCTATGGCCACCCTGCAGGGGATTTTGTACTAAAAGAAGCTGCAAACGTCTGCAACTTAAACATAAGAAAAATTGATATTATTGGTCGTGTTGGCGGTGAAGAATTCGCAATTTTACTCCCGGGTTGTGAAATCGACCAGGCAGTTAAGGTCGCTGAGGAGTGTAGACTTCGAATAACTGAAATCGACACTAGTGATTCAGGTTTTGACTTTAACGTAAGTGCAAGCTTTGGAATTGCAAATACTCAAGGAACTGGATATGAGCTAAAGGATTTGGTTGCTCAAGCAGATGAGGCAATGTATTTGGCCAAGCGACGAGGACGTAATCAAGTTGTAGTACAGCCAAAAGAGTAATTACCAGTTTTCTTATTTAATAAGGCCGTTTTATTAATTAATTTCAAGATTCTTATATCCGCTAACTTCATGTCCAGCGAGCATCACCAGGGGGCTTGCTGCCCCTAGCTAAAATAGCACTATAACCTACTTAAAATAGGCCAAATAAACTCCCCATTCACGGCTAAAATTGTGATACAATCAGCCGCTTCGTGGCGCGTATCCTGCGCCCTAAAATTGAGTGTTTTTTAACCACTTTGAATATATCTTTAATTGGTTAATAAAGCTAATAAAATCAATAAGATAAGGAATGATGGTAGTTTATGGGTGAGTTTGCTAAAGAAGTCCTGCCAATCAACATTGAAGACGAACTAAAAGTTTCATATTTAGATTACGCAATGAGCGTTATCGTTGGGCGTGCTTTGCCCGATGTCCGAGATGGTTTAAAGCCGGTTCATCGTCGTGTTTTATACGCTATGAATGAACTGGGCAATGACTATAACAAGGCATACAAAAAATCTGCTCGTGTTGTTGGGGATGTAATAGGTAAATACCACCCGCATGGTGATACTGCTGTTTACGACACTATCGTGCGTATGGCTCAGCCATTTTCACTTCGTTATATGTTGGTCGACGGTCAAGGTAACTTTGGTTCAGTTGACGGCGATTCTCCAGCAGCAATGCGTTATACCGAAGTCCGAATGGACAAGATGGCGCATCAACTCTTATCCGACTTAGAAAAAGAAACCGTCGACTGGGCTGAAAACTATGATGGTTCTGAAACTGAGCCAACTGTTCTTCCAACTCGAGTTCCTAGCTTATTGGTTAACGGCTCCGCCGGTATTGCGGTTGGCATGGCGACCAATATTGCTCCACATAATCTCACTGAAGTTATCAACGCTTGTTTGGCTGTGATGGATGAGCCAGAAATCGATGTTGCCGGATTGATGGAACATATACCGGGCCCTGACTTTCCTACTCAAGGGATTATCAATGGCCGAGCTGGAATCATTCAAGCCTATACAACGGGTCGTGGGCGTATTTACATCAGAGCACGTCATCATATCGAGACCGATGATAAAAATGGTAAAGAGAGCATCGTCGTTACAGAACTTCCTTATCAGGTCAATAAAGCTCGACTTATCGAAAAAATTGCAGAGCTAGTTAAAGAAAAGAAAATTGACGGGATCACGGGACTGAGGGACGAATCTGATAAAGACGGTATGCGTATGGTGATTGAGCTTCGCCGTGGTGAGAACTCTGAAGTTATTATGAATAACCTCTACGCTCAATCGCAGATGCAAACCGTATTTGGTATTAACATGGTTGCACTCGAAAATGGTCAACCAAAGTTATTCACCTTAAAGGAAATGCTTGAAGCATTCATCCGTCATCGTCGTGAAGTAGTGACTCGTCGTACGGTGTTTGATTTGCGCAAGGCGAGAGAAAAAGCCCACGTTCTTGAAGGGTTAGCAATTGCATTAGCAAACATCGACGAAATAATTGAGCTGATCAAAAAAGCACCAACTCCCGCTGTAGCCAAAGAGCAGCTAGTAGCCAAAGGTTGGGATGCGAGTGCTGTGTTAAGTATGTTGGAAGGTGCTGGAGCTGACGCTTGTCGTCCTGATGATCTTGAAGAGCAATATGGCTTAAAAGATGGTTTGTATCACCTTTCTCCAGTTCAAGCCCAAGCAATTCTTGATTTGCGATTGCACAAGTTAACAGGTCTTGAACACGAGAAAATCATAAATGATTACAAAGATTTAATCGCACTTATTAGTGAGTTATTAGCAATTCTCGGCAGTACTGAGAGGCTTATGGAAGTTATTCGTGAAGAACTCATTGAAGTTCAGGATAACTTTGGAGATGAAAGACGCACCGAGATTACTAATAGTTCAGCGGATCTATTAATAGAGGATTTGATCCCTGAAGAAGATGTAGTAGTAACACTATCTCACCAGGGCTACGTGAAATATCAACCGCTTTCTTCCTATGAAGCACAACGTCGGGGTGGTAAAGGTAAGTCCGCTACTAAGATGAAAGATGAAGATTTCATTGAAAGACTACTTGTTGTTTCGACACATGCTACGATTCTCTGTTTCTCTAGTATTGGTAAGGTCTACTGGTTGCGAACATTTGAACTTCCACTTGCAAGCCGAGGTTCTCAGGGCAAGCCAATAGTTAATATATTGCCGCTTCAAGAAGGAGAAAGAATTACATCGATTCTTAATGTTAAAGAGTTTGATGAAGACCATTACGTATTTATGGCAACCGCCAATGGCACGGTTAAGAAAACTTCACTCGAAGCTTTCTCGCGTCCTCGTTCAAATGGAATCATCGCGTTACGCCTTGACGAAGGTGATGATTTAATCGGAACTGTAGTAACTGATGGAAGCGATCATCTCATGTTATTTAGCGATGCAGGTAAAGTTATTCGGTTCCATGAAGAAAATGTTCGCCAGATGGGACGTACTGCTCGTGGGGTTCGTGGTATGCGGATTGGCGAGGAACAAAGAGTTATCGCGTTGGTGCGTGCAGATAATGACAGCCAGATCCTTACAGTGACAGAAAATGGGTATGGTAAGAGAACTTGTATGACTGAGCACCCGGTAAGAGGCCGTGGTGGACAAGGTGTTATCTCTATTACCTTAAGTGAAAGAAATGGTAAGGCTATCAGCGCAGTACGTGTTGCTGACGGCGACGAGATTATGTTGATCAGTAAAGGCGGAACGCTTGTTCGAACTCGAGTTGATGAAATTCGAACTATGGGTAGAAACACCCAGGGTGTGCGCCTAATACGACTTCAAGACGGGGAAACTTTAGTTGGTTTACAGCGAATAGATGAACTGGAAACCGATGACGAAGCCGAAGAGTCCGAAGGTTCTTCCGAAGCAGAGGGGTCTAGTCAAACCGAAGGTGAAGCTACTGAGTCTGCCGACACTGTTGACTCCTCAAATGAATCAAAAGATCAAGATACAGACCAAGAAGCATCTGATGAGTAATCCTGTTTATAATTTCTGTGCAGGGCCGGCAGCCCTGCCGGTTCCTGTTATGGAACAAGCCCAACGAGAATTCCTTAACTGGAAGGGGACGGGCGTATCGGTAATGGAAATCAGCCATCGTTCGTCGCAATACCAAGAACTCGCTAACAAGGCTGAATCAGATCTCAGATCTTTAATGGGAATTGGCGATGAGCATGCTGTTTTATTTATGCATGGCGGGGCCTCGCTCCAATTTGCCAACATTCCAATGTGTCTTTTGGGCGAAGGAAAAGAAGCTGAATATATTCAAAATGGTATGTGGTCTGGAAAAGCAAGCCAGGAAGCAGCTCGATATGGCAGCGTAAACCTGATTGATGCGATGCATATTGGAATGGATGGAATTCGGTCATTGGTGTCTGAGTCTGAATGGAATCGCACGGAAAATCCTTCATACACACATTTTACTCCGAACGAAACGATCGAAGGGATACGCTATAACTGGCTACCAAAGAGTACTGGGCCAATAATCGCCGATATGTCGTCCTGCATTTTGTCAGAAGAAATTAACGTTAATGATTACGATATGATATACGCGGGGGCGCAAAAGAATATCGGTCCTGCGGGGATGACAATTGTTATCATTAAAAAGTCGCTAATGGAACAAATGGATTTTAGTCATGTTCCTAAAGTCTTTAACTATTCAGTTCAGTCCGCACAAGGTTCAATGGTTAACACTCCACCCACATACACTTGGTATTTAGCAAGTTTGGTATTTGAGTGGTTGCTAGAGAACGGTGGCGTTAAAGAAATGAATAAACGTGCACTCGAAAGAGCTGAAAAGCTATACGGGTGTATCGATCAAGATGATTTTTATACCAATCCCATCGAAGTTTCTTGTCGTTCTTTAATGAATATACCTTTTATATTAAAGGATGATTCACTAAACGCTAAATTCCTTAAGTTAGCTGAAGAAAACGGCTTATCTGGTCTCAAAGGTCATCGCAGCGTAGGCGGAATGAGAGCTAGCGCATATAATTCTATGCCTATTGAAGGCGTTATTGCACTAACTGAGTTTATGCAGGAATTTAAGCGAACTCACGGTTAACCAAATCTGACCGATAAAAATTTAACATTTATGAATCACAATAAAATAATCACTATTGATGGGCCATCTGGATCTGGAAAAGGGACTATTAGCCAGATGGTTGCTGACAAGCTCGGTTGGCATATGCTTGACAGTGGTGCTTTATATCGAGTTCTAGGTTTGGCAGCACAGCGCCATTCTATTGATGTCTCTGACGAAGAGCAGGTGGCGCAGCTAGCTAGAAACCTGGACGTACAATTCGTTATCAATAGGAAAAATGGTGAAATAGAACCCGTGCTGGAAGGTGAAAATCTCGCCTCGGTCATCCGCACCGACGAAGCAGGTCAAGCAGCTTCAAAAGTGGCTGTAATTCCTTCGGTTCGAGAGGCGTTACTTGCCCGCCAAAGGGACTTTTATCAAGAACCTGGATTAGTTGCTGATGGCCGAGATATGGGGACCATCGTTTTTCCAGATGCTCCAGTTAAAATTTTTCTTACTGCCAGCGCAGAATGTCGCGCTGAAAGACGCTATAAACAGTTGAAAAATAAGGGCGTGAGTGCTAATATGCGCGCGCTTTTAGATAGCATCAAAGCACGCGATGAGCGTGACCAAACGCGTTCCGTGGCACCATTGGTACCCGCGGAAGGCGCTTTTGTTGTTGATAGCTCGCAACTGACTATCTCAGAAGTACTTACTCAAGTGCTTGATTTTGCTGCTAAAAGCTTTAAGGACGTTAATCCTGACTAAGTACTTTTAATTAGTCATTTTATCGGTTAATTAGTTCCTTGAGATTTTAGAGATCCTTACATTCTTTATTTCAGAGATCTCTCAAATGGTATTTTTATTCGGACTGCTAAAGGATTTGCGGACCATTGATTAATAATCCCGGAATAACTGGATGTTATTCGGAGTTTTAAACACAAGCGTAGTGAACCTACTACGTCCATTTAGGTAACTTAAGATGAGCGAAAATTTCGCAGAACTGTTTGAACAGAGTTTAAATGAAATCGAAATGCGTCCTGGTGCTATTGTTAAAGGCACTGTGGTTGCAATTGATAATGAAACCGTTGTTGTAAATGCAGGCCTTAAATCAGAAGGCGTTATTGCATTGTCTCAATTCATCAATGAGCAAGGTGAAGTTGAAGTAAACATTGGCGATGAAGTTGATGTTGCTTTGGATTCTCTTGAAGACGGTTACGGCGCGACTCAACTATCGCGCGAAAAAGCCAAGCGTTTTGAAACTTGGTTAGAGCTTGAAAAAGCTTGTGAAGCTAACGAAAGTGTTATCGGTATTATTACTGGTAAAGTTAAAGGTGGTTTCACTGTTGAAGTTAAGAATGTACGCGCTTTCCTACCAGGTTCTTTGGTAGATGTGCGCCCAGTTCGCGACACAACTCATCTTGAAGGTAAAGAGCTTGAGTTTAAAGTAATCAAGTTGGACCAAAAGCGTAACAACGTTGTTGTTTCGCGTCGTAGCGTTATCGAAGCTGAGAGTTCAGCTGAGCGTGAAGAATTACTTGCGCGTCTTGAAGAAGGTGCTCAGGTTAAGGGTATCGTTAAAAATCTTACTGACTACGGTGCGTTCGTTGACCTTGGCGGTGTTGATGGTCTTCTTCATATCACAGATATGGCTTGGAAGCGTGTTAAGCATCCTTCTGAAGTTGTTCAAGTTGGCGACGAAATCGATGTTAAAGTACTTAAGTATGACCGTGAGCGTTCACGCGTGTCATTAGGTATGAAGCAATTAGGTGAAGATCCATGGGCTGACTTAAACCGTCGTTACCCAGAAGGTGCGCGTTTGTTCGGTCGTGTTACTAACCTTACTGACTACGGGTGTTTCGTTGAAATTGAAGAAGGCGTTGAAGGTCTTGTTCACGTTTCTGAAATGGATTGGACTAACAAAAACATCCACCCAAGCAAAGTTGTTAACTTGGGCGACGAAGTTGAAGTTATGGTTCTTGATATCGACGAAGAGCGTCGTCGTATTTCTCTTGGCCTTAAGCAATGTGTACCAAATCCTTGGACTGAGTTTGCTAGCAAGTTCAACAAGAATGACAAGGTTACCGGTAAAATCAAATCTATCACTGACTTTGGTATCTTTATCGGCCTTGACGGCGGAATTGATGGTCTTGTTCACTTATCAGACATTTCTTGGACTGCTACTGGCGAAGAAGCTGTACGTGACTACAAGAAGGGCGACGAAGTTGAAGCCGTTGTTCTTTCTGTTGATGCAGAAAGAGAGCGTATCTCACTTGGTATCAAGCAAGTTGATTCTGACCCATTCGCGCAATTCTTAGCAGAGCATGCGAAAGGTTCTATGGTAACTGGTAAGGCAATTGAAGTTGAAGCTCGCGGCGTTAAGGTTGCTTTAGCTGACAATGTTGAAGGTTACTTACGTGCTTCAGAAATCAGCGATGAGCGTGTTGATGACGCTGGTAAGCACTACGCAGTTGGCGACGATGTTGAAGCTAAATTTACTGCAGTTGACAAAAAGAACCGAGTGATTACTTTGTCTATCAAAGCTAAGCACAAACAAGAAGAAGCAGAAGCAGTTGCTGAGTTCAGCAAAGACAAAGAATCGTCAGCTCCTGCGACTTTAGGTGATTTGTTAAAAGAGCAAATGGATCGCGACTAATTATTATTCGCTTCTAAATAAGCTCTAAAATTTAGAGAAAATGCCCTTAATCTATTGATTTTGGGCATTTTTTTTTGCTTTTTAGTTATAAATTGTCTATTGTATAAGTCATTGAAATAATAGTCTTTTACGCAAAGGAAGGGTTGATGACAAAATCCGAGTTAATTGAGAGATTGGCTGCAAGACAGTCCCAGTTATCGCTTAAAGATGTTGAGTTGGTAGTAAAGTGCATTTTAGAACATATGGCTCAATCGTTGGCCAAGGGCGAGCGGATCGAAATCCGGGGCTTTGGCAGTTTTTCTTTGCACTATCGGGCACCTCGTGTTGGAAGAAACCCAAAAACTGGACAGTCGGTAGAATTGGAAGGGAAGTATGTTCCACACTTTAAGCCTGGAAAAGAATTGCGCGATCGCGTTAACGATGGCATGCAAGACGAATAATCTACCAATCTTATAATTCGAAACTGAAAAAAGCATATCTCAAAATGATGTGCTTTTTTTCTGCCCAAAAAGTACCCATCTTACATTAACGATTAGCAAAGCCAGTTAAACTCGCAATTAATGGGTTTTAGTACTGGTCCAATCTGGGATAGAATACGCAGGTATTTGAGTGAGGATTAAGTTTGCGAAATTTTATTATTACAATTCTTTTTCTGCTGTTGTTTGTTACTTCTGCGCTTTTTTTTGCACAGAACGATTCACTGGTAGCCATAAATTACTTTGCCGGTAAAACCGAGTGGCAGCTTAATTGGGTGATGGTGTTATGCTTGGTTGCAGGCTTTCTGCTAGGTGTAGCCTCACTATTTGGTAGTTTAATGGCGACAAAAATTAAATTGAAGCAGGCGCAAAATAAATTGGATAAACATCAAAAGGAACTAAACAGTTTAAGAGCCTTGCCGGTTAAAGGTGAGTATTAATTCAGGGAATTTGAATTAAAATGAACGAAATTCTAATAGTCTTTGTTGTTTTGCTACCCATAGCATGGTTGTTAGGGTATTTAAAGGGCAAAAAGGCACCAAAACAGTCTAACGAGATAGGCTCTACAGAGCTTTCCCAGAAATATTTTTCTGGCCTTAACTACTTGCTCAATGAGCAGGATGATAAAGCCATAGATGCTTTTGTCAGCGTTTTGGAAGTAGATTCAGAAACGGTAGAAACCCATTTAGCTCTTGGCAATCTTTATCGAAAAAGAGGTGAGGTAGATCGCGCGATTAGACTGCACCAGAATCTTATTGCTAGACCTTCTCTGTCAGCGGCTCATCGCAAAATGTCATTAATGGAGTTGGGATACGATTATATGGCCGCGGGGTTGCTGGATCGCGCCGAGAATATTTTTAAAGAATTGCTACATGACCAGACGCATAAGCAACAGAGTTTAAAGCAGCTACTTCAAATCTATCAGCAGACTAAAGATTGGCAAAATGCTATCCAGATTTCAGAAAAAATCCAGCTCAACAATGTGCCTGAAATCAAAAATGAAATTGCTCATTTCTATTGTGAATTGGCTGAAAAAGCTTTGTATGCTCAGTCTTTTCGCGAAGCTAGTCATCAAGTTAAAAAAGCGCTACAAGTTGATCCGTATTGTGTAAGGGCAATGCTTATCAGTGGAAATATTCACTTCTCTAATGGTCGCTATAAGCAATCGATAAAATCCTATCGTGAGCTAGTTCGACAAGATGTTGAGCTGTTACCGGAGGCGATAGACAATGTTAGGGCCTGTTTTAGCCATTTGAATGATAAAAAAGGATTTATCGGCTTCATGCAGTCTGCAATTGAAGCAGGGGCTGGGGCATCTACACTGCTATCCTATGCAGAAGAAATTCAAACTAACGATGGAGACAAAGCTGCGGCTGATTTCATTGCCCGGCAAATGGTGGAACATCCGTCTATTAAAGGCTTGTTAAAGCTCATTGACTTGCACTTAAAACATGCCAGTGAAAATGCGAGACCGAGTTTAGAAATGCTTAAAGGTGTGGTGTCAAAGCTGTTACAGAATAAGCCTGTATATCACTGTAATCACTGTGGGTTCGATTCCAAGTCTCTTTTTTGGCAATGTCCGGGCTGCAAAACCTGGGGCAGTGTAAAACCAATTCAAGGCATAGAAGGGGAGTAGTCAGTTTATGCCAGTTAATAATGATTCAAAAATTATTGTCGCTCTTGATTTTGATAATATTCAAAAAGCTGAAGCGCTAGTTGATAAATTAGATCCTTCACTTTGCAAGTTAAAAGTCGGCAAAGAAATGTTCACTTTGTTTGGTCCTGATTGGGTCAAATCCTTAACAGCAAAGGGCTTTCCCGTTTTTCTTGACCTTAAGTTTCATGATATCCCTAATACCGTCGCAAAAGCTTGCAAAGCAGCCGCTGAACTCGGCGTATGGATGGTTAACGTGCACGCCAGCGGCGGAGCTAAAATGATGGGAGCTGCTGCAGATGCCTTAGCGAGTTATGGTTCTGAAAGACCGCTTTTAACGGGCGTCACAATTTTAACGAGTATGGATGAGCAACAGTTTTTAGGTATTGGTTACCAAAGGGATATCAAGCAGCAAGTTATTCACTTTGCCAAAATGGCAAAAGATTCGGGACTTGATGGGGTGGTTTGTTCTGCTCAGGAGGCATCAGAGTTACGTACTGAATTAGGTGAGGATTTTAATTTAGTAACACCTGGCATTCGACCTATCGGTAGTGAGCAGGGGGATCAATCTCGAATTATGACCCCTGAAAAAGCCTTGAAAGCTGGTTCTAGTTATTTAGTTATTGGCCGGCCGATTACGCAGGCCGCCGATCCGCTGAAAAGTTTGTGCGAAATATCTGAATCTATTGCAATCCACTAGAAACGAATCTTAAGTTACGATACATTCTAAATCGCCAGTGAGGCACACAAAAAAGTAATATCATTTCAAGGAGTGAAGAATGAAGAAGTTAGTATTTGTTTTAGTTGCGTTGGTCGGTCTTTCTTTTAATTCAATGGCCGTTGAAGCTAAAGTGAACGCGAAAGCCAATTCTGCGAAAGTTGTTAAACAACAGCGTATTAATGTTAACACTGCTGGAGCAAAGGAAATTGCGAGCGCGTTAACCGGAGTTGGAATGAAAAAAGCTGAGGCTATCGTTGATTATCGACGCAAGCATGGAAAGTTTAACAAAATTGAAGAGCTGGCTTCGGTTAAAGGGATCGGTGTAGCGACAATTGCTAAGAATGAGAAACGAATCATTCTGAAGTAAACGGAACTTAATTAACTGAACTTAATTAGTGAAAAGGCGCCTTTAGGCGCCTTTTTTTATTTTTTGGCCAATATAGAATATGAGTGCATATATTAGCGCCGCAACACTGCCTGCCAAGTGAGCCTCTTCTACGACATTTGCGCCTATGAATTCCGCGGTGCTCCGGTTAATCTCCCAGCCAAGTTCAGCTACCAGCTTGATAGTTACCACAGTGACTATGACAGTGTTCATCATTTTAGCTTTTGACCAAGAGAGAAGGGCACCACCGATTAAATATCCATGTAAAGCCCCCGATAAACCGACATACCAGCTCAACTGCATAAACAAATGCAAGAATACGGTATTTAAAACTATACAAAAAACTAGCAATCTGGTTCTTTGAGATTGACTGATAACCGGTTGAAATAAATAGTCGATTAATACTAAACCAGTAAAGTTCAACAACCAATGATTCCATCCGCTGTGGGTAAAATTGGCAGTAACAAGTCGCCACAGTTCGCCTTCGGAAACCTCCTTGTGCTGGTATCTAAGGAGGTGGATAGCCTGGTCACCTAACAGCATAATTATTGTCGCAACTAAAGCAATGATACCTATTAGAATAAATTCTCTGGGTTTGAAATCTAGATTTAAACCGATGAATTTACCGAGGCTAGTTAATTGCTGTTTCATTTGATTATTTTAATTAGTTTCGCTGTAAGAGAAAGGAGATTATTATACGCAGGTTTACTAGCTTTTATAGGCAAGAACAGCTGGTTTATTAGTACAAAAAAGCTCTAATACAAAAAAAGCCGCTAGTAGCGGCTTTTTTCGAAATGTCTTCATTTGACTATTTGGCTCCCCCTCCCCGACTCGAACGGGGGACCTGCGGATTAACAGTCCGTCGCTCTAACCAACTGAGCTAAGGGGGAAGAATGTCTCTCCTTGAGAGCGAGCGCAATAATAATGAAGATTTTCTTAGCGGTCAACTGTGAATATTAAAAAAACTAAAATCTTTGTAAATAAGCGGTTTTTTCGTTCAAATTCTGTTCAAGGCGATCGAAAACTAGTCAGTTTAGTAAAGTTGATGTCGTTCCATCTCTATTGTAATGACCCAGTTTCCGCTAAAATAGGCATCCACTTGTAATACATATTCATGTTTTAACAACCAAATTAGAGTCTATGGTCGATAAATTTGCACTTAACTCCGCGTTTAAGCCCGCCGGAGACCAACCAAAAGCAATTCAGCAACTCATCGAGGGTTTATCTGATGGCTTGTCTCACCAGACTTTGCTTGGTGTTACCGGTTCTGGGAAAACATTCACAGTAGCAAATGTGGTTCAACAGACAGGCCGGCCAACAATCGTGCTTGCACCGAACAAAACCCTTGCAGCGCAGCTTTATGGAGAGATGAAAGAGTTTTTCCCCAATAACGCGGTTGAGTATTTTGTGTCCTATTATGACTATTATCAGCCGGAAGCATATGTACCTAGCAGCGATACTTTTATTGAGAAAGATGCATCTATTAATGACCATATAGAACAAATGAGACTTTCAGCGACCAGAGCATTACTAGAACGCAGGGATGCCATAATAGTCGCATCGGTATCTGCTATATACGGTCTGGGGGATCCTAAGCAATTTCACTCAATGGTTATGCATCTAAAGCCAGGTGACACCGTCGATCAGCGAACAATTTTAAGAAAGTTAGCTGAACTACAATTTACGCGTAATGATATGGAGTTGCAGCGGGCAACTTATAGGGTAAGAGGGGATGTTATCGATATTTTTCCTGCAGAGTCAGACCGGTATGCGATAAGAATCGAATTGTTTGATGACGAAGTAGATTCTCTGAGTAGTTTTGATCCGCTTACAGGTGAAGTAATTAAAAAATTATCTCGGGTAACTATTTATCCAAAATCTCATTACGTAACAGCCCGACAAACTTTGTTGGATGCTATTGAAAAGATAAAGGTTGAACTTGCTGATCGTTTAATACACCTTAAAGAAAATAATAAATTGATTGAGCACCAGCGATTAGAGCAAAGAGTTCGGTTTGATATCGAAATGATGCAAGAACTGGGATATTGCTCCGGTATCGAAAACTATTCGCGGTTTTTATCAGGAAGAAACCCCGGCGAACATCCGCCAACCTTGTTAGATTATTTACCGGCGGACGCATTATTGGTTATTGATGAGTCACATGTCATGGTGTCTCAAATAGGTGCAATGTATAAAGGCGATCGCTCGCGTAAGGAGACTTTGGTGGAGTATGGATTCAGACTTCCATCAGCGTTAGATAACAGACCGCTAAAGTTTGAAGAGTTCGAGAAATTGGCCCCTCAAACAATTTTTGTCTCTGCCACACCTGCCAACTACGAAAAAGAGCACTCTGGTGCAATAGTTGAACAGGTAGTGAGACCAACTGGTTTACTCGATCCCGAAGTTGAAGTTAGGCCTGTTGCTACCCAAGTTGACGATTTACTTTCGGAAATTACCGAAAGAGCAGCTAAAAGTGAAAGGGTATTGGTTACTACACTAACTAAACGTATGGCTGAAGATCTTACTGAGTACCTAAATGAACATGGGACCAGAGTTAGGTATTTACACTCCGATATAGATACCGTGGAACGCATGGAAATTATCCGAGATCTGCGTAAAGGAGAGTTTGATGCGCTAGTGGGAATTAATCTCTTACGAGAAGGATTAGATATGCCTGAAGTCTCGTTAGTGGCTATCCTGGATTCTGACAAAGAAGGGTTTTTACGCTCAGAACGTTCACTAATTCAGACTATTGGCCGCGCAGCAAGAAACTTATCTGGGAAAGCCATCTTATATGCCGATAGAATCACTGGCTCAATGGAAAGAGCAATTGGAGAGACCAACCGCCGTCGTCAAATCCAACACGATTTTAATGTTGAAAACGGAATTACACCTAAAGGTGTGTCTAAGAAAATTAGTGACATTATGCAGTCCGGTAGGGACAAAGAATCTAAGAAATCAAAAAGAAAAACTGCAGAACCATCTGCAAAATACTCTGTTGAGACAGCTAACGACGCTGGAAAATCAATAGCTAGACTCGAAAAAGCGATGCTGGAAGCCGCTAAAAATCTTGAGTTTGAACTAGCGGCTAAATACCGAGATCAGATTGCTGAATTACGAGAGCAGCTGTTTAAATAATTATTCATCTTCGTTGCTTTTGTCAAACTTGGATTTTTCGGCAAACAGAAAGTCCAAGCTCTGAGCTGCATGGCGAGCGTGCGGGATTACTATAGAGCCGCCTACGAGCATTGCTATACCAATAGCTTCGTCGATTTGCTCGCGGTTAAATCCTAGCTTTACCGTTGTTTCCAAGTGATAGTCGATACAATCATTACATCTTAAAACCATTGATGCAGTTAAAGCCATTAACTCTTTAGTTTCCGCTGGTAAGGCACCATCACTGTATGCTTGTTTATCTAGAGAAACAAAGCGCTTTGTAACCAAATTTTTGGTGTCTAAAAGCCTTTCATTTCCTTGTTGGCGCTTTTCTCTGAATTCTTCAAATGGATGTGACATAAGTTTTTTACGATCCTATATTCGATGGTCTCAAACTGTTTTTATCATAACTAACGAAAGAATAAACTCAATATCCTAATTGTGTTGATTGGGCTCGAAAACTGTATAGGTGGTTGAAGTCTCTGGATTAATTTCGACAATCAGCATGGTATCTAGGCCAAGATTCGATTAAAATCGAAGAATTAGCCTAGGATGCATACTTAAAATGCCGAATGAGCTAATTAAAATTACAATCGAATAATAACCGCGCAAATAATAAAGCGATTAACGGGTTGGAAAAAACATGCAAGACTGGAATGCACAATGAGCCAGGTTTTAACGGATCCCGGCTTTTTTACTAAACCAGAAAACTGGCAACGTTGGAGAGATTCTCACGGCAAACGTGAGATCGTAATTGAAGATCTTGAATTTAAGGATCTTGACTTCTCTGGTCTCGATTTTTCAAATGTCCATTTAGTGGGTTGCTATTTTGATGGTTGCTACTTTCGTAATACTAACCTGATTTCAGCCGATCTAAGCCACTCAAGCTTTGATGGGTGTGACTTTGAGTCCGCCAAGTTGATAGCAAGCAATCTTACATCTGCGGAATTTAAGAAGTGCAATTTTAAAGAAGTTAATTTGCTAACTGCGGTTATTGACGACACGTCGATTATTAATTCAGAACTTACTAAAGTTGACTTACAAAGTTTCAATCTAATCGGAATTACCCTCGACCTCTGTGACTTAAGAGAGCAGAATTTGGCGGGTAAAGATATGACTAACGCTAGCCTGAAAAGAGTCGATCTGCGCGGTGCTAACCTATCAAAAGCTATTTTAAATGGGGCAAACCTGTCTGATTGCCTGTTGAACAATGCTGAAATCAAGGATACGCAGTTTAAAGGAAGTAACCTTTCAAATGTCGATTTCTCAAGTATGAGCCTTAAGAAGCTTAATTTCGACGGGGCAATTTTAAAGGGATGTGATTTTAGGGATTGTGATTTATCCGGTTCTAAGCTAAATCGGGCAAATATTACCAATGCCAAACTCTTTAATGCCGAGACAATCGGGTGGGATATCAGAAACATCATTTGCTTGGCAGCGTGTTGGGATAGAGATGGGACTCTCAAAACGGAATATCAGGCCAATGAATTCGAACGAATATATGCTGAGTCATTAGTTATTGAGTTGAAATATGACTTTCGTTTAACCGCCAACGAAATTGCGACTTTACCTATACTGATAGAACACTTGCAAGCTTGCCACTGGGGCGTTGCACTGAGGCTTAAATCAGTAAAAGACATTGCTGGCGGGGCAATGGTGTGTTTGGTGGTCGAGGAATCCGGAAATTACTCTCTAAACGAGTTAGAAATATCTCTCAAAGAGGAGGCTAGTAGAATTCAGTATGCTCAGCTTGCCTTACGATCTGATCGCAATATGCAAAAGAAATTGAAAGAGGCTGTGGCAGGTATCAAGGAGCAGTTCTGGCCTCGCTTGCTTGAGTTAGCGGCGGAGCATGAAATTGATCAAGTTAGAAACTTTTCGGTTATTTTTATCGATTTAAAGGATTTCACCCAATGGAGCGAAGGTGTTGTTTCCGAAAAGCTATCTTTGTTCAGAGGGTTACTTAAACCAATCCTACAAAGATGGAAAGCCAGCTATCCTAATATGGAAGGAGATTCTTTACGAGCGACTTTTCGTAGCGCTAAAGCCGCAGTTGAATGTGCTTGCATGATAAGGGACGTATTAATGGCTGCAGAATATGAATTGCGGATTGGAATTGATTTAGGGCAAGTCAGCATAGTACATAACGAAGTGACCAATCAATCTGATTTGGAAGGTAGTGCTGTTAGTATGGCGGCGAGATTAGAAGCCATGGCGGAAGCTGGTGATATTGTGGTTTCTGAAAAAGTTAAGCACTACGCTGAACAAGAAACGAGTGAGTTTGTTTTTTATCCCCAAAAAGGGCAGTTAACCAAAGCGATAGGTAACAAAAGAGCTGGTGACTGGCTGAATATTTATCACGTGCATCGAAAATAAGGAGTAACAAGGTGCTGTCGTATATTAAAAAAAATAACAACATTCTATTGCTAGCTTTTGGGATTTGTTTTAGTTGTTTTACAAATGCCCAAGCACCGGCGCTGCCCAACCATGATATCGTAGTCTTTGATTTGGATGAGCAAAAAGGACGACTGACCATAGCTAATCCGCAATTGATTGCAGCAAGTCCCGGATATGACAACCAACCCCAATTCTCTCAAGACGGGAGTAAAATTTATTTTACCCGTGTTGAGGGCAGTAATGCTGACATCTGGCAGTGGTCTTTCAATACATCAAAAGTCAATAAAGTAACTAAAACTCAAGAAAGTGAGTATTCAGCTAAACCAATTCCGTTTCAAAATGGTTCAATATCAGTCGTAAGGGTCGAAAAAGACGGTAAGCAACGGTTGTGGGAGTTTTCAGACACTTCCTCACAGGAATTGTCGAGTAATGCGCCTAAATTAATGTTCGATTCTATTGAGCCTGTCGGCTATTACGTTTGGCTAGGCAAGAACATCGCTATGTTTGAGTTAGGAAATCCGCACCAATTAGTTGTTAGCCAGTTTCCTTACAAATCACACAAGGTGATTGACAAAAATATTGGTCGCTGTTTGCAAACCGTCCCCGGACAAAAGAGAATTAGTTATACGGTAGAATTAAATTCACGCCATCAGCTGAGAACATCTGACTTTTACTCTACCCGAGCTTTTGGTTTTCTACCTGCAAACGCGCAAGATTATGTATGGCTTGATAGTAAAAGAGTCATCTCTTCAAATTCAGAGCAACTAAAGGTGTCGCAGCCTGGGGCTAATGAATGGAAAACTATTGAAAACTTGTCTAGTTTTAAATTAAACCAAATTTCTAGGTTAGCTATTTCTGCGGACCGAAAGAAGATTGCAGTGGTATTTATCAAATCATAGTCTTTTTCGTGTCATTTTACGCAGATAATTAGGCGTTTTATTGTAATGATTATTGAAAAAGATATCTCTCAGGTTGCGGTTGGATCCTACGTTGTAGATATAGTAAAGCAAACTGGCCACTTCAAAATAAAGAACCCCGGTTGGGTAAGGGATTTTCACGCTATCGAATATCTTATCCACCAGGGTGTTCAAAGGGTGAAGGTTGATACGAGTAAGAAGCTGAGTCAGCGGGAGCTAAGTGCGGAAACTATAGAGAATCTTGCCCAATCACAAATCAAAGAAGAAAAACCGCAAAAAAAGCCATCTGAGCATAACGCCGCAAACAAACGAACAGCAACAACTAAAAGGTTACTCAACACTAAACAATTCTCTGAGAGATTAACACTTGCCAAAGAAGTTTATGATGAAGCAAAAAATGTTCAGGCAAATGTTCTCAAGAGCATCAAGCAGAATCAACCTGTAGATACTAAGCCTGTTAAAGAGTTTGTTGACCAGTCCATAGATATTATTTTCGAAAACTCAGATGCACTCGCATGCGTACTAAATATAAGAATTAAAGATGAATATTTATTAGAACATTCGGTCTCGGTGTCGATTTTGATGACAATTTTTGCCGGTTACCTGGGGTTCGAGCGAAACCTGACTCAGCAATTAGCTATAGGTGCGTTCTTACATGATGTCGGAAAAGTAAAAGTACCGGATAAAATCCTGAATAAACCAGGTAAATTAACCGAGAGCGAATTTGAAGAAATAAAGAAACACGCGGTATTTTCTAAAGAAATAGTTAATGAAACTAAAGAGCTCTCGGCTATCACCAAACAAGTTGTAGCCAATCATCACGAGAAACTTAATGGCAAAGGTTATCCCTTAGGGTTAAAGGAAGCTGACCTTACTACTTATGACAGGATGATTTCCATTTGTGATATTTTTGATGCGCTAACGGCAGATAGAGTATACAAGGCTGGAATTCCACACATTAGGGCTTTCGCGATCTTGCGTGAACTGGCTCAGGAAAACCACCTTGACAAGAGTCTAGTCGATCAATTCATCAAGTGTTTGGGCGTTTATCCTGTTGGCTCACTAGTTAAGCTCTCCACTGAACGATTAGCGATTGTGGAAGCGAAAAACCTAGAACAGCCGACAAAACCTCACGTAAAATCGTTTTTCTCTCTGACCCAAAACACTTTTACTGAAACACGTATCATTGATCTATCCCATTCTGCAGAGGAGCAAATTGAGAAGGGAGTATGCGCCGATGAATTTGACCTAGACATGCAAACAATTTCGGAATATCTGATGCTCGAGGCCTAGGGCATAATTGCTCGAAAATTAGTCATAATAGACGTATCTCATTTTAGTATTTATTTGGTTTTATTTAAACGCTAGCTCAAAAACCCATTGCAAAATTTTCACTTTTTGCTAACTTGATATGTCCAACTTTTGGGAACCAGGTCATTCAGTTTAATTTCTTAAAAACTGATTCCATTAAATAGAATAATCATAAGAAATGAAACATTATTTTAAACTATTGCTAGTTGTAGTAGTTTATATTTTCTGTTTAAAACCAGCTCAATCTAAGCAATTGCAAAGTCAAATGCTTGGAGAGGTTCCGCTGATCGAGGCGGAGTTATCAATAGATGGCATAGTCGATGATGCTGTGTGGCAGCAGGCGTTAACTATTGAGCTGGATACAGAAACATCCCCAAGTATTAATACTCGAGCAAAACAAAAGACTACAGCGTACGTATTCGAAAACGGTACCGACCTCTATATTGCATTTCGGGCCTTTGACGTTAATCCAAAAGAAATCCGAGCTTTTCATTCTGAAAGAGATAAGATTTGGAATTCTGATGTTGTCGGCGTTAAGTTGGATCCGCTAAACAGTGGTCGAATAGCCTATCAGTACTTTGTAACACCCCTTGGCATACAAGCTGATAGTGTATTGGATGATTCATCAGACAATGAAGATACAGGCTGGGATTCCATATGGTATTCAAAAGCCAAAATCCATGATAATGGCTACGATGTCGAAATTAAAATACCTCTAGATTCCTTAAGAATCTCGTCGCAAGAAGGGCTGAAATCTTGGGGGATTGAGCTGGTGCGTTTGTGGCCTCGGGACGTACTTCACCAATTTTCAAGTCAATCTAAATCTAAAAACCAGCAATGCGACGTTTGCCAATTTAAAAAAGTTGTTGGTTTTAAAGCTCATCAAAGTAACAGCAATGTAACATTAATTCCCTCTGTTACCCTAAAAAGAACAGATATTTTAAATGATGAACTTACTGGTCAGTGGCAAAAAGGCGAGCTAGAAGAACGCGGTAGCCTGGATTTTAGATGGGGCATTAACCAGAATACCTTTTTCAATGCAACGATTAATCCTGATTTTAGTCAAGTAGAGGCTGACGCGTTGCAGTTGGATGTCAACTCTTTGAGTGTCCTCTCTCTTGATGAAAAACGGCCGTTTTTTATGGATGGAACTGAATACTTTAAACATTGGAGCAGGTTCATATACACCCGGATTTTTTCTGAGCCAAAAGTCGGTATGAAAATTACCAGTACCCAGAATCAACACAATGTTGGCGCAATGTTACTTGAAGATAAGAATACTGATTTTCTCGTACCTTATAGCAGAGGCTCCTATCTTGTAACGCAGCCAAATGTGAAAAGCCAAAACACGATGTTTCGTTATAAGTACGATCTAGAGCAAAAAAGTCATCTTGGCATAACCTATACCGATAGAGAAGCTGATCAATACTCTAATCGTTTAGTTGGTGTAGATGGAAAGATATGGTTTGGTAATTCTGATTCTATAAAATTTCAGGCCTTTAGATCTGAAGCAAAATACCCATTACACCTTGTGGAGGAGTTCAATGACCTCGTCGATGATGAGTCGCCTCGATTGCTTAAAGAAGAAATGGCCGATAGTGCATATTCTTTCGCTTACACTCATGCGGACAAAGACTGGATCTATGACTTCACCTATCATCAATTTGGAACGGATTTTCGAGCAGATAGCGGTTTTATTAGCGTCAGTAATTGGCAAAGAGCGATATTGGGAGCGAAACGGTTTTGGTACTCTGATTCTAGTTGGTGGAACACCTTTTCTATTCTTGGACGCGTATACGAAACAAACGAAATAGAAGGAAGTAATATTGATGAGGTTTCGGATTTATTTTTTCAAATAGAAGGACTGTGGGAGTCTTCCATCGGCTTAGAATTTCGAGACAAACTTGAGAATTTTAATGGCCAATCATTTTCTCGAGACTCTAAGGAGATTTGGTTGGAGTTACAACCGTTTTCAAATGCTTCCCTGGAGTTTCTTATCAACAAAGCTGACGCCATCTATTACACGCTGACACTTCCTGGCGAATCTCAGACAATTATTAGTCAGTTGGACGTTCAAGTCAGTAATCGTGTTGATGCCAATTTAGAGTGGATAAACCAAGAGCTAGACTTATCAAGTGGAGCTTTTTACCAGGTTAATCTAACCAATCTCAAAACGACTTTTAGGTTTGATGATAAGCAACAGCTTCGGCTCACCTTACAGTATCGTGATATTGACTTTATCCAGCAGCCGTCCAGTTCTTACGAAACTCTCGGGAGTCAACTTCTTTATTCATATCAAGTAAACCCATTTACTCTTGTTTATCTGGGGTATTCTGATTTTGCGGAAACCTCTAGCATCGATTTTGAATTGACCAAAAACGCCAAAACGCTCTTCGTTAAATTCTCTTATGCTTGGCAATACTAGTCTATTTAGCCGGTTCATGATGAGATAACCTATAATTCTCAAAATTAATTTTTATTTTGTTTCTGAGCTGCTATTATTCACGCGTTCCAGATAATTTTATTTTTGAGATACATTTGTAATGAAAGACTTAAAGATCATTTTTGTAGCAGCAGCTCTTTTTAGTTCACCCTCTCTGTTAGCAGATGGCTTTTTCATGGGAAAACCAGGTACTACTGGTGAAGAATCGAGTGCCGATTGTGAAGTAGACGGAACCTGTGAAGCCAAATGGGAAGCTAGTATCGAATTTGGATACGTGGCGGTTTCCGGTAATAAAGAGACCGATTCTTTGAATGGTCGTTTCTCGCTTAATTATGAAATCGAAAAATGGCGCCACGGAGGTTACCTGGCGACACAATCGAGCTCTTCTGACGACAAAATTAACAATGTTCAAACAGATGCTCGAAAACTTAACGCACAGGTAAAATCGGACTACAAATATAGCGACAAGGCCTATGCATTTGGAATACTGGATTATGATGATACCCAGGACTCAGGTTTTGATTACCAGTCTTCAGTAGCTTTTGGTGGCGGTTACTCGTTTATTAAAAATGACGATCATAGTTTGGATGCAGAGCTAGGTTTTGGTACTCGTGAGAGCAAAACCAGTTATCAACCAGATGACCCAAGCACCGTTGGTGTCAACGAAGAAGTGTTGAGCGTTACCAATAGTGAGACAATTTCACGTATAGCCGGGCTTTATAAATGGCAAATTAGCAAAACCGCTAATTTTGAGCAGAAGCTATCCGTAGAGCTTGGTGAAGACAACGACGTAACCAAATCTGAATCGTCTCTGTCTGCGGAGATAGTAGAAAATCTTGCACTTAAAGTTTCTTATTCTGCAAAACATCAGTCTGAAGTACCGATCGGAAATGAAGATACCGAAACCGTTAGTTCATTTACGGTGGTTTACTCGTTTTAATTAACGATTGATTAGCTCTAATAAGTGGTGTTATTAAGATAACACCACTTATAAATCAGAGATTTTGAAGCTATCAAATCTGAAGTTATCAATTAGACAAAGCCGTGTCACTAACAAACGGATTATTCCGCCTCTCGCTGCCAAAATCAGAAATGGGGCCATGGCCTGATACAAATCGCGTTTCTTCGCCCAATGGCCATAGTTTGCTGGTAATCGATTTAATTAATGTATCAAAATCCCCTCGTGGGAAGTCAGTTCTACCAATACTACCTTTAAACAACACGTCACCAACAAAAGCCAGTTGAGACTCTTTATGGTGAAATATAACGTGTCCGGGCGTATGGCCGGGGCAGTGAAACACTGCGAGATTTTGGTTTCCTACTGAAACTGTTTCCCCATCGTTCAACCATTGGCTAGGGTAACAAACTCTTACGCCCGGAAAACCATAATTCTCTGCTTGTTTCTCCATGCCTTCAAGCCAAAAGTTGTCTTCCTGATGTGGGCCAACTATAGGAACCCGTAGAATTTCAGAGAGACTAGCTGCGCCACCGGCATGATCAAGATGGCCGTGGGTTAGCAGTACTTGTTTAACATTTATCTGATACTTACCTATTACCGAAGTAATTTTCTCAATATCACCTCCAGGGTCGATGACTGCACCCTGCATGGTTTCATCACACCAAATGACTGAACAATTCTGTTGAAACGGAGTAACTGTAACTAACTCGACTCTTAAACTCATAAACAACTCTTATACTATTAACAATTATTATTCCCGCTATTACTTACTGGCTAGTATTCGCGTCTAGGGCTTTTTCGCATATTTCGCGCAATTGTATCAGAACTTGCTTCTTACCCGAGAGATTTAATTCTTCTGCTAATTGACTTGGCGGCAATCTCGACAAGCAAGTAAAAAGTAGCACCTCAAACTCTTTTGATGCTAATTGGCCATCGATTGTTTGTTTATCAGCTAGAATCCATCTGGTTAGTAAGTCGCCAACTACATTTAATGCACGCTGACCTTTGCTGAACTGTCTTAACTCGCTTCTCTCATCTTCACTTAACATCTCTTTCAAAACAGGTGTTCGCAGAAATATTTTACGAAGTGAGGAGATGTGTAGGAATTTGGAGTAGGCTGGAAAGTTAAATTGAAAAACAGAGCTAAATCGACGAGTAATTTGATCGACGAGGTTTTTGCCTCTCCGATTAAGAGGCATTAGAAACTCGATTGAAAGTTCACCGGTAGACGAGTCTTTTGCGGAACCAATACGTACCGGAGCAAATTCGTTTTTACACCAAAAGGAAACCACATCTTGACTGGCTGCAAAACTAGTTCCTACGATATCTACTTTTTCGGCATATTCATTTGAAATCTCATATAGAAGTCTTGAGCCGATCCCTTGTCGCTTGAGCTCAGGGTGTACGGCAATTCTCATTACCCTTAAAAAACGCAACGTTCCCGATTGTTGGATACCGTAATTGGCAATCAGCGATTGAGGTAACAAATGAGCATTTGACTGGTTCTTTCTGTTATAAATATTACAAATTTCGTCCGGGTTTAAGTCGCCTTCATTGTTCAGCAATGCGACCGCGATTAGTTGGTCTTCTATTTCTAAGCCACAAATCGACATATTAGTATTGAGCAAAATATTTTGTAGGTCCGCTGGTCTCGTTTGGTAGTGTGCGTTAACGAGCAGTGAAAATATCGAACCTAGCAGTTGCCCATTTTGTTTCAGCCTTTGCTTTGAATAGACTTTAAACTGGCAAATTGACTTATCAGTAGAAATCGTTTTTAGCGGAGTGGATAAATTGAGAGTTTCTATATCCTTATCAAATAAAAAAGTAGAAGATAGGGCTTTTTCTAATGGATCTCCCAGGGCCCAGCGAAATGGTTCTATCAGAGTCTCAAATCTAGTTTGTGGGCGTAGTGACACTAGTTTTTGTTTGAACCTTATTTCAAAACCTTGGCCATTGCCTTCATAACCATGACAAGTTGTAGCGTAAACGATGCGATTGAACTTTTGGTTTATTTGATCTAGAAGCGAGACCGGTATTGCGGCTGCCTCATCAATCATAACTGTGTCAAACTCTCGTTTTTGTTGTGAGTCATTTTGAGCAAGGTTGCTCGCGGTGATAAATTTAACTTCGCCTCCAGATTTCGATACTAACCTGGTTTTAAATTTCTTTGCTAGAGAGTTGCTTGTTCGTAGTTTTCTTTCCGCATGGAAAAAAAAGGAGTTAAGATTATTGATAGATGGTGCTACTACTGCAACTTTTTTCGCTGATTGCGAAATAATTTCGGCCGCAGCAATTCCCATCGCAGAGGATTTACCGCGTCCGCGATCTGAAGTCAAAACTAATGGTCGTCGAGAGTGGCCTGTCGTAACCTTTTTAATATTTTCGGTGACTCTGATTTGTTCCTCGATAGCGTTTGGGTTGTGAGGACCAGGTTGTTTCAAATTTAGCCACTGTTCATTTATTATTTCTCCCAAATAGACGCGTACTGAATTTTCGGCATTGATAAATTGAATAAAGCGTTTAAATAGGAAGGGTAGTTCCTCTGCCTCGAGGAGTGATTCTATTGTTTTTATTGGGGCGGGCTCTGAAGCCCCAATTGAACTACTAATGGAGTTGGGGTAAACAACAACGAGTATGCCGCCACCAGACAGCGAGCCGCAAACAGAACAAAACAAATTTACGTCGAAACTAGATGAACTAGAGCTAGTAATATCTAGATAAAAAATAACATAATCAAATTCCTTGCCTAGAATTTGCTGAGCTTGCTGTTGGTTTAATCCTTCGCAATCAAGCAGATTGTCTGGTTGGAGACGCTTAAGTTGGGTCTTCAAGTGGTCTAGGGTATTTTCTGAACACAGCAGGACCCCCCGATAATTACTACTAATTAACGAGTTTTTCCAATCCAGGAGTTCATCTTTTGTTGTTGAAGTTATCGAGTTCAAAACGGCAATTTAGACGGTTAGTCGGAATTGACGGTTATTATAAGCCAAGCAGCTATAAGTCATACAATTAAAAATCAGGTAACTAAAATCATGTAGCGAAAAAACGGGTAGCCAAAAACCAAGCAATACTATGTACATGATTTACGATACGTTTTCCTTTTCGTACCCAATTTTTCCTTCAGGTTGTTAAATGCTGCAGCCTTATTTCTCTTAGATAAACGAAATTCAATTTTATCTAGCTGCTTTTTTAACTGTTTACAGGTCTTTCTTCGTTCTTCAAACCTACTTTTCTGGCCCGATGATTTGCGATTTTGCTGAATTTTGTGCTTACTTTTTATTTTTGGGGTTTTAACCCATTGGGTAGTTTGTACATTTGAGAGGGGGCTTGACTCATATTGGCCTTCAAGAGGGCGTGCATCTGAGTATACAAAGTTGCCATGCTCATCTTTGGAAACGTATATGGGTTGAGATAAAGCCATCTGGCAATACGCAATCAACGCTACTGTAATATAGAGTTTGTTTTTCATAAGACATCCGTGTCAGTGAATTGAGATACGACAAGAATGTTAATATTGGTAAGCAGGGTTTAAAAGTGTCTAACTTCTCAAGCAAACGTAAGAAATTGCCTAAATAACCTTGAGATTTTATCTTTACAAAAAGACTGACATGAATGGGAAGGACTAGTTTGAATATATCAACGGGAAGATTAAGCCTATAAGCTTTTTAAGCGGAGCAGTGAATTTTCTTCAGAGCTCCGCTCAAATATCAATCAAATCAGACTAGATAATTATCCAGCAAAGTTAGCTGAAACAAAGTCCCAATTGATGATGTTCCAAATTGAATCTAGGTACTTAGGGCGAGCATTGCGATAGTCAATGTAATAAGCATGCTCCCACACATCAATAGTCAAAAGCGGGGTGTAGTTTTCGGTAAGAGGGCAACCCGCGTTGCTAGTGTTAACGATTTCGAGTCCGCCATCGGCGTTTTTAACTAACCAAGTCCAACCTGAACCGAAGTTCGTCGCAGCTGATGTGTTAAATTTGCTCTTAAGTTCGTCGATCGAGCCAAAAGCTGCATTGATCGCATCGGAAAGTTCTGCCGAAGGAGAGGTCGAATTCGGGGTTAAGCAATTCCAATAGAAAGTGTGGTTCCAAATTTGAGCGGCGTTGTTGAAGATTCCACCATCAGATTTCTGAATGATTTCTTCAAGAGACATGGACGCAAAGTCAGTATCTGCAACTAAATTGTTTAGATTAACAACGTAAGTATTGTGATGTTTACCATAGTGAAAATCGATAGTTTCTTCCGAAATTGTCGGCGCAAGCGCGTCCTTGGCATAAGGAAGTGCTGGTAGTTCAAAAGACATGTTAGCTCCTACATGTTTTGTTGGTTAGGTTAAGGATGGGTATTTTAGATCCTTTTCTCTATTTGGTACAAAGAATTACTCAATAATTCACACTTATATATAGAATTTTACTATCAGTTTAATAGCTTGATTTATATCAGGCTTTGAATATCGATTAAGCGTAGTTTTGAATTCAGTTTGTAGGTAAAATTAGCACAGATACCAGATTTACCATTTACAGAGGTTTAACAATGGAAACCGTTGATAAAATTAAGCAACAAATCGAAGAGAATAAAATCATTTTGTATATGAAAGGCTCTCCTGAGACGCCTATGTGTGGATTTTCAGCGCAAGCATCTCAGGCGCTTATGTCATGTGGAAAAGAATTTGCTTACGTCGATATTTTACAAAATCCTGATATTCGAGCGGAGTTACCACAATACGCTAATTGGCCGACTTTCCCTCAACTATGGGTAAATGGCGAGCTAATCGGCGGCTGCGACATAATGTTAGAAATGCACCAAAGCGGTGAGTTAGCTGAGGTTGTTCAAGCTGTATAATTAATGCTCAGCTTTGCTATCGTAAAAAAGCGCCGAAAAGGCGTTTTTTTATTCCCCAAGTTTTTTAAAAACGGCTTAACTAATTGTATTTGCTGGACAAATAAAGTAAGAATTAATTAGGATTAAAGAATTGTTCAATAACGCAGATTAGCGAGTTTAGTTTTTTGTCTCACTTACTAACCGAAGAATTCCGCTCTCCTATATCCATGTTAAAACACTGGGCATTGGAGACCCCCAGTAAACCTTTCCTTTTGCAGCCCTTTGGTCGAGATTACAGAACCTATACATGGGCCGAAGCGTCAGTTGAAGTCTTTAAGATGGCTAAGTACTTAGAAAGATTTCCATGCGGAACAAAAATAGCCATTTATTCTAATAACTGTGACCGTTGGATTCTGGCTGATTTAGCGATAATGGCAGCGGGGCATGTTAGCGTACCCATCTACCCGACCGCGGGGCGAAGTACAATAGAGCAGATCCTAGCACATGCTGATGTGAAGCTAGTATTTAGGGGAAAGCTCTCGCCTGAACAACAGTTTGATGAGTTGTTTCAGTCTTTTGAAGTAATTGAAATTTTTAATGAGCGGGATCTGACTGAGAGTTGGGAACAGAGCTGGGAGCAAATTGTCGTTTCCCAGCTAGCGCAGGAAAATGGGCGGGAATGGAATCTACAAATATCGCCTGTAGACATTGCCACAATTGTATATACCTCTGGTACTACGGGAAAACCTAAAGGTGTAATGACAAATTTTAATGCGTTTTCTCTCGCTTTTGATTGCATTGCAAACACGCTTTCGCTTAGCCCAAATGAGAAGTTTTTCTCATATCTTCCGCTTGCCCATGTTGCCGAAAGAATTGCAGTTGAAATGGGAGCTATTTACTTTGGTTGCTCGGTACATTTTGTAGAGAATCTCGATACTTTTGCTGATAATTTACGTAGCGCTAAGCCTACAGTTTTCTTCGGTGTTCCGCGTATCTGGGCTAAGTTTAAGATGACTATAGAGCAAAAATTTGGCGGCCCTAAGATAACCCAAAAATTATTGGCAGCTCCACTAATCGGAAACTTTCTAAAACGGTTAATCGTTAATAAACTGGGACTGTCGAATGCTTGGTTATGCTTAAGCGGTGCGGCAGCACTTTCGCAAGAAACAATTAGTTGGTATGAGTCGTTAGGCATTAATATATGCGAAGTTTATGGCATGAGTGAAACTCTTGGTTTAGCAACTGCTAGCACGCCTTCATATCGCAAGATTGGTAGCGTGGGCAAGCCTGTGAGTGGATGTGAAGTAAGTTTTGCAGATAATGGCGAAATTCTTATAAAAACACCGTCAGCAATGGTTGGTTACTATCGCAACGAAGAGCTCACTGCTGCTGTTTTACAGGATGACTGGATTCGAACGGGTGATTTAGGATTTAAAGATCAGCAAGGGTTTATTTTTATAACTGGTAGGGTCAAGGATATTTTTAAAACATCGAAAGGAAAATATGTATCACCAGTTCCAATTGAGTCAAGTGTTGCCGATTCATTTGGAGTTGAACAAGTGTGTGTATTTGGAAGTGAGTTAAGCCAGCCCGTTGCAGTGATCAGTATGGCATTGGAAACCGCCCAGCAATGGCGAACCTCGAAATTCAAATTGGCAGAGGAGTTGTTAGAAAAGCTCAACAAAACGCTTGAAAAACACGAAAAACTTGCCTGTATTGGAATAAGTACTACTGAGTGGAATACTCAAAATGAGTTTATAACGCCGACACTTAAAATAAGACGTCAGGCGATTGAAGGGTATTACAAAGAAGCCTTGGCTCACTTGGTTAACAAAGGAAAAAATATCGCTTTAATTGATAAATAATATTTAGAAAACTTTGTAACCGACTAATGAGGGTGCGCTAAATAATTATTCCAGCCAGTTTGAAATCTGAGTTAAGCCCGCATCTTTGTATGTAGTTGCTTGTTGTTGTAGAACTTCAAGAGCAGCTGTTAGATTTTCTTCATGAAAATCATCATTTGAACGGTTAGCTACTTCTGCTTTATGAGGCGTTCCTTGCTCTACAAAAATCTCATTATTCTTATCTTGCATTTTTTATCCCAAAATAACTTGTAGAGTCAGGCGAAAGCGTTTTCCGGTTTGGATTTTGATAAACCAAAAAAATGTTTCGCGGTATTATTTATCTTCCCATCGATGTTTTCGTCTCGGTACCAATCTTCTGGAAAAGAGCCGATTAACTCAACATGCTCGGGAAGTAATGGTTGGTCGAGTCTTTCAGTGAGTACTACTTCGGTTGCAACATGGAAATTCGCAAATTGTTGCTTTTCGGTTCCTAAACACAAACGTCCATTATTCAAGGTGTACCACTTCATAAATCCCTCCAATACGAGAATAAAGCCTTACTACTTTATACATCGTGGGCCAAAGATATTAACAAAAGAGATAGAACTAATTGTGAATTAGTTCACGAATTCTTGACTTATCGTGTTTTTTTAGTTTGAGCTCTTTGAAATTAACAAGTTACGGCTATTTTCTCAAGTGATTTCTAATTTCAAAATGAGATTTATTTAAAGGTGTTTTTTTATAAGAAAAGACTATATCGTTTAACCATATTTTGAAGCTGTTAAGGAAAAGCTGAAGGCTTTCTGTTTTGTAACACTAATTAATACGCTTTGTTACAGTTAATCAATCTAGCACGGTTGAGTCTTTGGCTAACTAGCTTATATACTTGCCCCACAATCTGGCTGAATAAATGAGTTAACAAATTGAATTATAAAGAAAAGGTTGTTTGGGTTACTGGTGCATCTTCGGGGATTGGTAAACAACTGTGTATCGAATTAGACCGCCTCGGAGCACGACTAATAATGTCTTCTAGGTCGATGGAAAGCTTAGAGAAGGTTCGACAAGTTTTAACTAGGCCCGACGATCATGCTGTCTTAGCATTTGACCTTTGTGATACAGAAATAAGCGATCAGATCGCCGCTCGCGCGTGGGATCTTAATGAGAAGATAGATGTTTTGATTAATAACGGCGGGATCAGTCAGCGTGGTTTGGCCTGCGAAACCAGCTTGGAGGTTGATAAAAAAATCATGCAGGTTGATTACTTCGGCACAATCGCACTAACAAAATCCCTGATGCCCAGATTGGTTCAAAGAGGACAGGGTAGGGTAGTCAATATCTCCAGCATTGCTGGTAAATTAGGCGTGTCTATGCGCAGCGCATATTGTGGTGCCAAACATGCGTTGATTGGTTTTATGGATTGCTTACGGGCTGAAGTCGCCGAATATGGAGTCGATATTGTAAATGTGTGTCCCGGCTTTGTAAGAACTAATTTGAGCTACAACGCGTTAAAGGGAGATATGACTGAATACGCAAAGTTAGATTCTGAAATCGAAAATGGTATGCCGGTTGAGAGGTTTGTCTCTACACTTTTGAAAAAACTTGAAGGCAATAAAAAAGAAATCATAATTGCCAATGGGCTCCCCAAATTTGGTTACCAAATAAGAAGACTTTTTCCAAATGTCTATCATTGGATGGTACCTAAAATTTATAAAAGAAAAGATTAGAAAGGAGCTTGTAGGGTGCGACGTTTTATCGTTATTTTTTTATCGTTATTTTTACTCCTGGTTGTCATACCGCTCAGCTTATTTACCACAAATGAATGGTATGGGCGTCCAGTATTTATAAACAATTTTTTTAATCGATTTGCCCTGAAAATAGCTCTCGATAGCCCGGAAACTTTGACCTCACTCCATTTTCTTGAGTCAGTTGGTATAGATGGGCACAATGCTGAGTTGGACGATGCTAGTCCTGAAGCTATGGACGAGTTTTTTAAGTTAATTCAGGAGGAGCATGAGGTACTAAAGTCGTACAATGATAGCGACTTAAATGAAGAGGAAAAACTCTCCAAACGTATTGCTTTATACTTGTTTGAGTTTGCGGAAGAGGCTAAACCATTCCGTTACCATAATTACCCTGTGAATCAACTCTTTGGTATTCAAAATAGTTTTCCTACTTTTATGGAGTCTCAGCACCAAATTAATGACTTACAAGATGCTGAGTACTATATCGAAAGACTTAAAAAGTTGCCGACTAAATTTCAGCAGAGTCTGCGTGGTATTGAACTCAGAACCAGAAATAAAATAATACCTCCAAAATTTGTTACTCTTCGTGTAATAGATGAAATGACAAATTTCATTGAGACCAAACCCGAAGAAAATATTTTGCATCATTCATTTTTAGAAAAAATTGAATCTGTAGAAGGTATTAACGCTCAACAAAAAGATGCTTTGTTAAACGAAGTAACATCGACCATTAAGGATGAGGTATATCCAGCTTATCAAGAAATGATTGAGCACTTTTTAAGCTTGTCAGACAAAGCGGATGACAGAGACGGTTTTTGGAAACTACCAGGTGGTGATGAGGCTTACAGATTAGCGTTAAAACTATTTACCAGTACTGACTATACTCCGGATTATATTCACAACGTTGGATTGCAAGAAGTTGCGAGAATTCAACAAGAGATTCTGACAATTCTTCAAACAGAAGGTTTTGACACTAGTCTGGGCTTCAGCCGCGCTATGCACGAGTTAGCCTCTCAAGAAAAGTTTTATTATGAAGATTCTGAAGAAGGGCGCCAACAGATCCTTGATGATTACAAGTCGATAATTGCCAACATAGAGCAGAACCTGGGTAAGGCTTTTGATATTAGACCTAAAGCTGCAGTAGATGTAAAGCGCATCCCTGAATTCAGAGAGAAGACAAGCCCTGGAGCTTATTACAATGGACCTGCAATGGATGGTTCCAGGCCAGGTATTTTTTACGCAAATTTATATGACATTAAGGCTACACCGAAGTATTCAATGAAAACTCTGGCGTACCATGAAGCAATTCCCGGTCACCATTTTCAGATTGCTATCGCGCAAGAATTAGAAGGATTGCCTTTATTCAGAAGATTCGCCCCATTTACCGCATATGTAGAAGGATGGGCTCTTTACGCCGAAAGAGTGGCTTGGGAACTAGGCTTTTTAGCTGATTCGTACGACAACATTGGCCGCTTGCAGGCGGAGTTGTTCCGTGCTGTCCGATTAGTGGTTGATACAGGAATTCATTCGAAAAGATGGACTCGAGAACAAGCCATTGAATACATGATGGCAAACACAGGCATGGCAGAAAGCGATGTCCAATCGGAAATCGAAAGATATATCGTAATGCCGGGTCAAGCATGTGCCTACAAAGTAGGTATGATGAAAATATTAGAGCTAAGGGCAAAAGTTAAGGACGAGCTCGGAAGTGCTTTTTCTTTAGCAGAGTTCCACGACGTAATTCTCAAAAATGGTGCGGTCCCCTTAGATGTTTTAGCAGAATTGGTAGATGATTACATTGCCGACAAAAAACTTAGCTCGAAGTAGATCTGGGCTGTTACTCTCTAGGTCCTTTAGGCGGAGTGGTGAAAGTTTCATGCGGCCTAGTGAATTTCTCGCAAAATCAAGTATTTGACCCTATACTGGCTAAATAGATGGAAGCATATTTATTATCGACAATGGGATGTTTGAGGCGAACTTTTTCTAAACTGAATTACACATATGGGCACAGACGAGCAAAGAAGAGATGAGAGGCATGGTCGCGAAGAGAAAATCTTCATTGAGATTCTTTCTGCTTCCGACGAACAGGGTCAGGATAATGTACTGCTAGAGTGTACAACCCAGGATATTTCAAAACGAGGATTAAAAATAAGCTCTGAATACCCATTCATTGTTAATTCTATTCTTGAGTTGCTAGTCAATTTTGAATCAGGCGGTTATAAGTTTTTGTTGACCGGAGAGGTGAAGTGGTTAGAAGAGATTTCAAATAACCGCTATTTAGCAGGATTTGAACTCGTTGAGGCTGAACACTCTGATTATATTGTTTGGCAGAACATGTTCGATTAAATCCACTAGCGAGCATTTTTGATTCCTTGGTTAAATTCCCCCTTATTTAGAAACTTAAAATATATTGAATTTTTACGTTTTGTTATTGAATTTATTGATCTTTGGCTCATTCAGAGATATTTTGGGCTCTACTGCGAAAAGTATCGTAGTTAGGATCGGGGTCGTAATTAATTCGGGGGAAAATAATGACGACAAACTTAAAGCCTACACAGGCTGAATTACAAGTACTCCAAGTGCTCTGGCGTAGACAACAAGCCACTGTACGGGAAGTTCATGAGGTTTTGTCTCAGCACCATAAGACTGGCTACACCACTGTTTTGAAGATTATGCAAATAATGTTTGATAAGGGGCTGTTAGCTAGGGACGAATCTTCTAGGGCACACATATACTCGGCTAACATCGGCAAAGGTGAAACCCAGGGGGAAATGGTGAGAGACATGGTATCAAGGGTTTTTGGTGGCTCTACTTCACAAATGCTCGTTAGTGCTCTTAACGGCAAAACATCGAAAAAAGAAATAGCTGAAATACGAGCTATATTGAATGAATTAGAAAAAAAATCATAACAAGACTATATTCCTGGGATTAGCGGCAGATGGACATTTTCTTGCAATTAATTGATGCTCAAGTTATTGAAAGCTTGGCTTTGAGCTTATTGCATTTCAGCTGGCAAGCGTTGATTATTGCTTGTTCATTAAGAATAGCTCTATATTTTATCCCGCAAAACAGATATCGGTTAAGATACAGTTTGTCCGTTGCGGCTCTAATTAGTTGCTGCGCAGCTCCATTTATTACGTATTCTCTTGTCTCAGATTTTCACGAGCCTGTAACCCTGGCGAAGGTAGTTGAGTCATCAGCTATCACTCAACTTATTAGTCCTGTTGTTGCAGAGAGCACCTTTGTCCAATCAACCGCCGGCTCAGATGACTGGCAGTTTGGTTTAAGCGAGTTAGATGTTGTTTTGCTTTGGTTTATCGGCGTATTTATTGCGCTAGCTAAGTTGTGTTGGGATATACAGAAAACCTACACCATGACCAGAGTAGGGGTAAGACCAGTATCTCACGAAATTCAAGAAATTGCTGATAACCTATTGGAAAAGTTGGCGGTAACTCGGCCTGTCAAGGTACTAAAATCTAATATCGTTAAAGTCCCAGTTGTTATCGGATGGTTAAAACCAACTATTTTGCTGCCAATAGCAATAGCCGTTGGATTAGAGCGCCAACAGCTGGCGTTGGTTATTGCCCATGAGTTAGCGCATGTTAAGCGCTTTGATTTTGCCGTGAATCTTATGCAAGGCTTTATTCAAGTCATATTTTTCTATCACCCGTGCGTTTACTGGATAAATAAGATAGTACGTGAAGAAAGAGAGTTTATTTGCGACTCCATGGCTTTAGCGGCCCTCGGGGACAATCAGTCTAACCGCCTAAGCTTAGCTAAAGCACTTTTGAATACTGCTGAACTTAAGCAAGGAAATTATTCATTGATGGCGGTTGCTGCTTCGGATGGTCATCTTAAAAAACGTATTTTTAGAATAGTATCAAGCGAAAACAGGCATTTACCTTCGATAAATAGCTTACTAATGTTAATTACTGCGATAGTGTTTAGTTTTACAGCGATTGCTGCGACTAACGGGCTTTCACAGGTAAACTTTCCGTCTTCGAGTGTCGTGTTATCTGGTAATCAGTCGCCAATAGAGGCAGGTAGTCTTATCGGTTACGTTGACACATCGGACGCAACCCCTGTAGTTAAGCCTGCTAGGGATTCATTAATCGTTAGCTCTGCAAATGACAAGAGACTTAGAGATGACTCTCCTAGCCCTACTAATAAAAATACTGCGTCATTAGAGCCTGTTAAATCGAATAAAGTGCCGAAAGAAATAGCCACTAATAATAGTAGTGCCCAACAAGACGCGGCGGAAGTTCAGCAGCCAAAGTTTTCAGCGACACACAAAGCTTCATCAACTTCTTCATTGAGGGAAGATCGAACTAAAAATACGCTTAAGACTTCGAACTCAAGTAATATAAAAGCAGTTAGTTCTGCTAGGCATGCAGCTGACACTGGCAGCAATATAGATTCTGCGAAAAAGGTTGCTAGCTTAACCAGATCTTCGCAGCCGACAAGTGAAGCTCAAGGCAAAAAAAATGACAAATTGAAAGTTGCCAAGCTTGATAAGAGAGCTTCAACAGTTAACCAAAACACTAAGGGCCAAATCAAACCAGACGCGGCAGTAAATAAGGTTGCTAAGATTAAAGATTTAGTTGCTGATGATGAAGAAAATAAACTTAAACTATTGTTACATAACTCGCGGCGAGAGGAGCGTTTTGTAGAGCCTCGGGCGCTAAATACGCCTTATCCAGTGTATCCAGCGGAAGCCTATTACCAAAAGCTTAGCGGCAGTGTTAAAGTTGACTTTGTAATTAATGAAGAAGGCAAAGTCGTTGACATGGAGTTCAAAACTGCGGATTCGCGGTTATTTGTAAAAGAGATTAAGTCAAAGTTACGCCGGTGGAAATACCAACCAGCAGTTAAAGATGGTCAAAAAATAGCCCATCGGGCAACAATGTTCTTCGAGTTTGATGTGCCGCCTAAACAACCTTACTATGTGCGAGAGACTGGTACTCGATTAAAACGGCTTTAGTTTTTTGAACTTACCTATCTAATTTTCTAGCGATCTTCCTATTTTTAAGTCGCCTAATTCAGCGCTGAACCATATGTGATGGTTTAGCTTGAATAGGTGCTTAAATGTAACTTCAGCCACTTAGTTGCGTTGAAGGCGTTATCTATAGGTAGTATTATCTAAAAGTCCTTTTTGTCATAACCCTTAGGATTAGGCATGTTGAAAAAGCTTTTTATTGTTTTAATCGCCTTCGCTTTAATCATCGTTGGCTTGCAAATGTTTGGTGGTCGAGACTTCGGTCAAATGAGTTTGGCTGTACACAAATATAAAACTGAAGGCACGGTTGGTTCATTTTTAACTGACGTCGGTACCATTTTTAAAGGAGGCAAGATAAAGGAAGGTCGATTGCCGATGGGGGGATATGCCGATCAAGTCATGTATCGTTGGGTTGATGAAAATGGTGAAGTTCATGTAAGTGAAAGAAAACCAGACGTGGCTAACTATGAAGAGATACGTATGGGAGATTTAAAGTTCCAAGTGGAAGACAGCCTCTCCAAAGAAGAACTCAATAAAACTCTTAAGAAAAAAGACAAAGACAATTAAAGAGTCTCAAGTTCAAGTTGTTGATTATAGACTACTAATCATTAGCCGTTAATCATATTTGGTCTGGTTAATGCGATTCTCTTGCTCTGGTTTTTTGAGCAGAACATAAACAGAACCTGTGCCACCATGTTGGGGTTGGGCTGAGTGAAAAGCCAATACTAGGTCTACCTGCTTAAGCCAATGATTTACATAGCTTTTTAGTCTGGCTGGTGGATTGCTTTGAATGCCCTTTCCGTGAGTTATCAGTAGTACTCGTCGATTAAAACTACCTGCAGTACGCAATAGTTCATATACCTCGTGGCGTGCTTCGGCTACCGTTTTACGGTGAAGGTCCAAATGGAAGTCGAAACCGTATTTTCCTTGCCTAAGCTTTTTAAACACGCCTGGTTGAATTCCGTCCAATTTAAAACTCAAAACTTCGAGCGGTTCTACCGGTTCCACCTCTCCGTCAGTTAAAAAATTGCGGTCTTTACGTCCAAAAGACGCTGCCATTTTTTGCCGGTAAATTGGATTGGTAGTTGGAGTCTTTTTATGGGTTTTTGCAATTTTATCTTGCTTGAGTTGGTTTACATCACCCATTTCAGCAAGAAAATCATTGATATCGTCAGAGTTTTGCATAGCCTAATTATTAGTTTACTTCTGTAACAGTTCAATTTTATGAGATTTTGTGCTTTTAGGATAGGTGAAATTGGGCGTTAATTTTTCTATAATGATTTTAGACACAATTGTAATTCCTGGAAAATCAAGATGATAGATGGCAAATTTAATGTTGTTTTTCGAGGTCAAATCGTAAAATCCCAAGATTTGACCCAAGTAAAACAGAATTTGGCTAAACTGTTCAAATCAAATGAGCAAGCCATCGAACGTCTATTTGGTGGCCAAGAAGTGGTTATCAGAAAAGACTTAGATTATGCGGGTGCAATGAAGTACCAGTCGGCATTAAAAAATGCAGGTGCACTTGCTCTTATTCAGGAAGTAGAAAGCCAGGAAGTCGAAAGTGCGGCAACGGAAAGACAAGCTGCCCCTCAAACGCAGACAAATGCGCCGTCTAGCGATGCTCCCGCGGCAACTGCTCCTAGTACTGCAAATGTTGCTGTCTCAACCGCAGAAAATTCTAGTGAAGCTGGAAGTTCAGAAGCTGAGAACTCTGATAATTTGACTGTAGCGGAAGTTGGTGCACAAATTTTGCCGCCAAAGGTATACGAAAAGCGAGACGTCGATACGAGTGAGCTGTCGCTTGCCGCAGCTGGTGAAAGAATTTTACCCGAGAAAGAGCCTGAAGAACATCCTCAGCCTTCAATTGACCATTTAAAGCTAACTGACTAATGTTTTTAAGGTAGCTTCTGGATCCAAAGCAACTTTTGTTTCTAAAGCAGCTCCATTTGTCGAATTATTCTCTAAAATGATCAAACCAAAGGTTTGTTGCCCCAGCAACCGCAGCGGGCATTACTAAAATGTTTAGTATAGGAATCATGGTTAACAGCATCACCATGGCTCCAAATCCCATAGAGCCAGACTTTCGTAGCTTAATTTCTTGCAGCATTTGATTAAATGGGATCCGGTGGTTGTCCATAGGATAATCGATGTATTGAATGGCTGCCATCCAGGAATTAAAAATAAACCAAACTACTGGCGCAAGGAAAAAGAAGGGGTTCCAAAAGGTGAGTAAAAATAAAAGCAAACAACCGATAGCCCTAGGTAAAAAGTAAAGTAACTTACGCCATTCTCTGGCAAAGAGTCTCGGTATATCTTTAACGAATAGAGACCAGCTAAAAGCTTGTCCTCGGTAATCATCACCGCTGAGATGAACTTCAACGGCCTCTGCTAATAATCCATTAAACGGGGCTGCAATCCAATTAGCTATGAACGCAAATAGGAAGAAAACAACCAGTAAAACGCTAATTACAATGAGTGGCCAAATTAACCAACTAAGATTCTCTACCGACCACTGGACCCACGAATACTCGCTTTGACGCAAGCTTTCATACCAGGAGTCTATTTGGTTGAAAGCGTATATTGTTGCTGCACTCAGCAGTACTAAGTTGATTAGCAATGGGATAAGAACATAAATTCTAATTCCCGGTTTTCTGATAAGATTAAATCCTTTGCTCAAATAATGAGCACCACTAAAAGCATTGTTTTGCATATTTACAAATTAAGCCCTAAATCATTCGATTTTTTATGTGTTTTATTGAGGAAATAATTTAAACTAATGCGTTCGATATAGCCACCGTAAAAATGTAAACAAATAGACGGGTCTCTTGAAGGAGATAAACGGCTCAATAATTCAGGCTTAACCACTCCCATTAGTAAGCTCCTTGAATGATAGGGCGGGTGAGAGTGGAAATTAGTATAACAAGTCAAAAAATATACATAAAAGATATCATATAAGAAATCAGGAATGCGTTTAAAACAAATAAAACTGGCCGGCTTTAAGTCATTCGTTGACCCTACTAGCGTACCTTTTCCAGAGAATTTAACGGCAATTGTTGGGCCTAATGGTTGTGGAAAGTCAAACTTAATCGATGCGGTTCGCTGGGTAATGGGGGAATCTTCTGCCAAGCATTTACGCGGGGATTCGATGACTGATGTTATCTTTAACGGCTCTACAGCTCGTAAGCCGGTGGGCCAAGCAAGTATCGAGTTAGTCTTCGATAATTCAGATGGTACCTTGACCGGGGAGTATGCTAACTACTCAGAGGTCTCAATTCGGCGGAGTGTAACTCGAGAGGGGCAAGCCAGTTATTACCTTAACGGCACGAAATGCCGTAGAAAAGATATTACCGATATATTTTTAGGCACGGGTCTTGGCCCAAGAAGCTATGCGATCATTGAGCAGGGAATGATTTCCCGCTTAATCGAGTCCAAACCACAGGAACTAAGAGTATTTTTAGAAGAAGCCGCGGGCATCTCCAAGTATAAAGAAAGACGTCGTGAAACAGAGAACCGTATTCGCCATACTCGTGAAAATATGGAACGGTTGTCAGATATTAGAGAAGAACTCGGCAAACAGTTGGCTCATTTGCAACGCCAGGCTAATGCTGCGACAAAATATAAGGATTTCAAACAACAAGAGAGACAGCTAAAAAGTGAGCTCTCGGCTTTGAAGTGGCGAAAGTTCCATGGTCAAGCTGAAAACCTGACTAACGAAATCAATAAGCTGGATACTGAGCTTGAAGCGCGAGTGGCTGACCAGCGGCATGCAGACAATCAAATTGAACAAACTCGTGAACAACATATTGAGTTAACTGAGCAATTCAATCAAGCGCAAGGGCGATTCTATGGCGTTGGGGCTGATATTGCTAGGTTAGAGCAAGGAATTGCCCACAAGAAAGAACGTCGCAGTCAGCTGAATGAGGACTTAAGTCAAGTATCTGGTTCGCTTAAACAGATGATGGAGCAAATGTCTGAGGATGAAGTTCAGATTGAAGATCTCCAAGCTCGATTATTGGAAGCTGAGCCTGAGTTGGAGTTGCACCAAAGTACGGTAGAGCAAGCGCAAGATGCCTTGGCCGAAATTGAATCTTCAATGCTCGATTGGGAGCAAAAGTGGGACGAATATAATAAAGAAAGTTCTGAAAACAGCCAAAAAATGGAAGTTGAACGAACTCGAATTCAGCATTTCGAACGAGTCATCGAGCGACTGGCGAAAAGGATCGAAAGCAATGATGCTGAGCTGGCGCAAATCAATGCTGAACCAATTGAAGAGAGTATGCTAGAAGCTTCGGTAGAGTTGAGCAAAGCTGAGGAGGAGACCGAAGTCTTATCTGAGGCCGTCGATAATATGCTAGAAGAGATTTCGGATTTAAGGGAGTCTCGACGTGATCGTCAGTCCGATTTAGATAAATGCAGACATGAGCTTCAGCAAACGCAAAGTAAACATATTTCACTGACTGCATTGCAGAAGGCTGCATTAGGCGCAGACAGTGCGGAAGTCGATTCTTGGTTAGCCCAAAAGCAACTTAACAATAATAAAAAGCTCGCCCAGAATTTACGAGTGGACGGTGGCTGGGAGAAGGCCGTAGAAATTGTTCTTGGTGACCACTTGGAAGCAGTTGAAGTTAATGGATTTGGCGATTTGCTCAGTGATTTCGAGAAACTTTCAGAAGGAAAGCTTATTCTTGTTGATGAATCTGCAACCTCAGATTTGCAAGTTGACTCGCAAAGTTTGTTAAGCAAAGTAGCTAATGCTGGAAGTGTTGCTCCTCTATTGAACAATGTGATTACATCTGAATCAGTAGAAGAGGCTCTTAACAAAAGAAGTAGTTTAAATGAAGTTCAGTCAATCATCACTAAAGATGGTTTCTGGATAGCTAAGAACTGGGCGCGTATTTCTAAAAGCGAAATGGATGAATCCAGCGTTCTCGAAAGAGAAAAAGAAATCGAGCAGCTGCAACTGGAGTTAGAAACTTTAGAAGCGAAGTATGAAGATCTTTCTGAACTTGCTGATAGCGAAAGAGACAAATTAAAAGATCTGGAAGCAAATTGGGAAGAAAAGCAACGTCAGTTGAGTGCGACAAATAAACGCTATAGTGAACTGCGCGCAAAAGTTGGCTCTCATCAAGCGAAAATGGAACAAGTTGCCAAACGCAAGGAATCCTTAACCAAAGAACATGCAGATTTGAAGCATCAGTTGGAAACTGATGAACAGCTAATTGCACAAAGCCGGGCTAGTTTGGAAAAGCTAGTTGATGCAATGGCGGATGATCTAGAAAAGAAAGAGTCATTAACGCGTTTTAGAGAAGATAAACGAAACGCACTTGAACAAGCAAGAAATCAAGTACATAGCGCTAAGGATCTGGCGCATAAATATGAGCTGATGGTTGCCAATGTCAAATCAGAAATCAGTTCAGTTCAGTCAACAAACCAGCGTATGCATTCGCAAATTGCTGAACTGCAAACTCGCAAATTATCTATCGAAGAAAATTTAGGTACAGTCGAATCTCCAGACGATGATCTGCAGATTGAGCTTGAAGCGGCGTTGGAAAAACGTTTGGAGTCTGAGCAGGAATTAGCCAAAGCACGTGAAGCGCTGGAAGAAGTTGATAAGCTTATTCGTACATTTGAAAAACAACGACATGAAGCCGAACAATCGGCTCAAACAGTGCGTAGCAGATTAGAGCGCCTAAAAATGCAATGGTCAGAAAACACAACCATGCAAAAAAACCAAGCTGAGAGTCTGTCTGGCGAAGAGCTTGATATCGAACAGATTTTAGCAAACATGGAAGAAGATGCCTCTGAAGATGAGTGGCAGAAACGAATCGAAACTGTCGCCGGAAGAATCCAGCGTCTAGGTGCTATAAATCTTGCGGCAATAGAGGAACATGAGCAACAATCAGAGCGTAAAATTTATCTTGATGCTCAGTTTGAAGACCTTGAAGAGTCTTTGACTACGCTTGAAGGTGTAATTAAGAAAATAGATAAAGAGACTCGTACGCGCTTTAAAGAAACATTTGATAAAGTAAATGCTGGCATGAAAGAGCTTTTCCCTAAAGTATTCGGAGGCGGTCATGCCTATCTTGAATTGACAGGCGAAGACCTACTGGACACTGGCGTAGCGGTAATGGCGAGACCTCCAGGCAAACGTAACAGCACCATACATTTATTGTCAGGTGGAGAGAAAGCGCTAACTGCTTTATCCTTAGTGTTCTCTATCTTTAGATTGAATCCAGCACCTTTCTGTATGCTGGACGAAGTAGATGCGCCCCTGGATGACGCTAACGTAGGGCGCTTTTGTAAATTGGTTAAGGAAATGTCTGAAACTCTTCAGTTCATCTACATCACCCACAATAAGGTGTCCATGGAAATGGCAACTGCGCTAGCAGGGGTTACCATGCAAGAGCCTGGAGCGTCTCGACTGGTCGCTGTTGATGTAGACGAAGCAGCGCAACTTATCACTCAATAAGGAAATTAAATTAAGATTTATGGATTGGCAATTACGAATCGCATTAATCATAGTCGGACTCGGAATCATAGGATTTATCGTATATGACTTTAATCGACGTAAAAAAGTAAATAAGGATAAACAAAGGCTGATAAGCCAAATGCGCCAATCAGCCGATCAAATAGATTCTGCTGGTTTTGATATAAACGGAGTAGGTAACGTTAGAAAAGTCGGCGATGACCCAGTGATTTCTGAAGGAGATGGTGGTACTTCTCCAACGACTTTTGACGGAGAGCAAGAAGATATAGAGTTGCCTCAAGAATCGGATGTTATTGCTGAACCGGAGCCTGAATCAGAGGTTACCGACAAAGTATCCTCAAGCGGAAATCAGATGTCCCTCGATGGTTTCTCTGAGCCTGAAATGGTATGTTCGCTTATTTTAAAGGCAAAAGAGGGAGAAGCTTTCAAAGGAAGGGATTTTATGCCCTTATTGTTATCGCAAGGTTTGCGCCATGGAGAAATGGGAATTTTCCATAGACACTCCGGCGCGTCAGGAAAGCCTGGTCCGGTGATGTATAGTGTAGCCAATGCGGTAAAACCCGGAATTTTCGAGTTAACTAATATCGAAGTTTTTGAGACTCCGGCGTTTGCGTTTTTTATGATGTTACCCGGGCCAAAAGATCCTGTTGTTGCTTATGAAGGCATGGTAAAGACTATGAAAATGCTCAAACAAGAGTTGGGTGGCCAGATTTTGGATGGGTCAAAAAGTGTTTATACCGAGCAAACTCACCAACACCAGTTGGATCAAATTCGCGAATACGTTGCTAAAGCCAGTCTAAAATAGTTGTACGTTAAGCGGAGTTAAATTCTCTTTATCGACACTAATTGATTTCAAGGAACTTTTTCGGATGTCTGAGATTCAACGGCAAATTGATACCCTTAGAACAAGAATAGAAGAATATAACTACCAGTATTATGTTCTAGATAATCCTAGTGTTCCAGATGCTGAATATGACCGTTTGATGCGTGAACTTCAGTCGATTGAAGAAAAGTATCCGGAATTGATCACGTCTGAATCTCCGACACAAAAGGTATCTGGTAAAGCTGATTCTGCTTTTGATTCGATTACCCACTTAACACCTATGTTGTCTTTGGATAATGTTTTTTCTGAAGAAGAGTTATCAGGGTTTAATCAGCGCATTGCTAATCGTATCGGTGAACAAGCCGAACGAAGTTTCACCTGCGAACCAAAACTTGACGGATTGGCAATTAGTATCTTATATCGTGATGGCAAGCTCGAGCGCGCTGCTACCCGTGGTGACGGTAATATTGGTGAAGATGTTACCCAAAATATTCGGACGATTAAAAGCATCCCGCTTAAGTTAAGAGGAAATCACCCAGGTTTGTTAGATGTACGTGGCGAAGTATTTATGTCTAAACAGACTTTCGACAATATTAATCAGGAAGCTATCGAAAAAGGCGAGAAAGTATTTGCCAATCCGCGCAATGCTGCGGCTGGAAGTCTAAGACAACTTGATCCGTCAATTACCGCCAAACGTTCACTTTCTGTGTATTTTTATGCTTTAGGTACGGCACAAGGAGTTGAACTTGCCTCCAGCCATTTCCATCGCTTAATGAAACTAAAGGAGTGGGGATTACCGGTTTGTCCAGAAATACTGCGGGTACAAGGGCAGTCGGGGTGTGAGTCGTTTTACCAAGACATTTTGGCTAGGCGGGAATCTCTTCCATATGAAATAGACGGTGTAGTCTATAAAGTTGATGAAATTGCACAACAGTCTGAATTGGGGTTTGTTTCAAAGGCTCCCCGATGGGCCATTGCGCATAAATTTCCAGCACAAGAAGAATTAACCAAGCTTGAAGCAGTTGATTTTCAAGTGGGTCGCACAGGCGCAATTACGCCTGTGGCACGTTTAGAGCCTGTTTTTGTTGGCGGTGTAACGGTATCCAATGCAACTTTGCATAACATGGATGAAATCGACAGGCTCGGGGTAAAAGTTGGCGATACCGTTGTGATACGAAGGGCTGGAGATGTGATCCCACAAGTTGTTTCCGTCATAATGGAAAGAAGACCCGAGGAGGCTGGTGATATAGAAATTCCTAAACAGTGTCCGGTATGTAGCTCTGAAGTTGAACGGGAAGAAGATCAGGCGATATACCGCTGCACAGGAGGACTGTTTTGCGATGCCCAGCGTAAAGAATCAATAAAGCACTTTGCATCTCGCAAAGCATTTGATATAGAAGGATTGGGTGACAAACTTGTTGAAATGCTATGTGACGAAGGGCTGATTGAAAATGTAGCTGACATTTTCAAACTGGAGAAAGAGCAACTAGCTAAGTTAGAGCGAATGGCGGACAAGTCTGCCGAAAACGTGATACAAGCGATTGAAAAAAGTAAGACGACCACGTTAGCAAAGTTTATTTACAGCCTGGGAATTCGCGAAGTCGGGGAGGTTACTGCCTCAAACTTAGCCCACCATTATTTGACTATTGATACCTTGATTGATGCTACTCAAGATTCCTTAGAATCGGTAAAGGACATTGGAGAAGTAGTCGCACATCATATTGTAGCGTTTTTTAAGAACCAACAGAATCTTGAGGTAATTAATCAGCTGCTTGAGGGGGGAGTCAATTGGCCTGAAATTGAGATACTTTCCGAAGACCAACAGCCATTGCTTAATCAAACTTGGGTTTTAACTGGAACTTTGATACAGCTCAAAAGAACCGAAGCGAAGCAAATGTTACAAAAGCTCGGGGCCAAAATAAGCGGCAGCGTTTCTAAAAAAACTTCGGTGGTGGTGGCAGGAGAGGCCGCTGGCTCTAAGCTGACTAAGGCAAATGAGCTTGGTATAAAAGTCATCGATGAAGAAACTTTTTTAGCTGAAATTTCCAGGTTTCAAGAAATCGAATAAATAGCTACCTCTCAAATAATGAACGGTAATTAAAAATCTCTTAAACTTAATTCCTTAATTTATTCTAATTTCGGCTTAAATGGGTTGTTTTAATTCTAATTAAGCGAAATTAGGTATATTTTCATATTAAATTATTTCAAGGCGAGAATCTTTTAATTTCAAAATCGAATTTATGGATAATTTCCTACAGGTTTTGAGACATTTCTCACATTATTTTACTCTTTTCGACCAGGTGATTTTAAGAATACTAATCTATGCTTTTATGTGAAATTTGAAGAAAATGTTTCTTGAGTTTTACACGGAACCGTCTTTAGAGAGCAGTTGTAAAGATCGGAATTCAGTATGCCAAAATTTCAGTAGAGGAAAGCATTATGGTTAAGACTAAACATCAGTGGGCTACTTTTCATAAAGGTCGAATGAAAGTTAAAGCTTGTGCATGTTGCGGTGAACTTCATTTACCAAGTAACACCGAAAAGTTTTGCGAAAACAGTGACGTTTTAGAAAGCCAAATTGTAAAGGCTGGTTATCGTTTGTACGGAGGCCATGCTTCGATTCACTAAAAGAGATTATTTTTAGTAGTTAATTCTAGGAGTTAGTTTCTAGAGAGCTTTTTGACGAAGTTCGGTTACTGTAAAACTCTCTGACTTCTAGCTTAGTTTATTTTGAACGGTTGTTATTGCTTCCCGGTTCTCCTCCTCTTTTAGGGAAGCATCTTGCCAAAAGCCAGCATGACTGACTTTTGGCTCTATTTGTTTTTCAGTTTTGTTTGAGCATATCTTTCTTCTCTATTTTTTTGTATCCAAGAATTCATGCAGCCACTTATTTACTTCATTGTGCCACTGCACACTATTAGCTGGTTTTAAGACCCAGTGATTTTCGTCGGGGAAGTAGAGTAATTTGCTCTTAATTCCTTTGCGTTGAAGTGCAGTGAAGGTTGCTAATGATTGGGTAACAGGAATTCTATAATCCAATTCACCCTGCACGACTAGCATTGGTGTTTTCCAATTATTAACAAAATTAACCGGGTTATATCGTTCGTGATTTTCTTTAGCCTTAAAGTAAGGTCCGCCATTTTCCCATTCAACAAACCAAAGCTCTTCTGTTGCGTAATACATCATGCGATTATCAAAAACGCCATCATGATTGACCAGGCACTTAAATCGATCGGGCCAATTTCCAGCGATCCAGTTAATCATGTAACCGCCATAAGAAGCACCTAGCGCACATGTATTGTCGCCGTCAATAAAATCGTATTTCTTAAGTGCAAAGGCGAGGCCTTTCTGAAGATCTTCAAAAGGTTTGCTTCCCCAATTTTGAGTAATGGAGTCAGTGAAATCTTGACCGTAACCAGTTGAGCCATGAAAATCGATCATCACTGAGACGAATCCTTGTCCAGCATAGGTTTGTGGATTCCAGCGGTAGTGAAAATGATCGCCAAAGCTACCTTGCGGGCCTCCATGGATCAGAAAAGCTAACGGGTACTTTTTACCTTTCTTGAAGTTCCAAGGCTTTACAACATAACCGTGCACAATCTCATCGTTCCAGCCCTTAAACTTAAACTGCTCGTATTCGCCGAACTTAACCTTTGCTAATTTTTCTTTGTTATTAAAGGTAAGTTGTTTTTGATTAGAACCATCTAGATCTGAGGAATACAATTGCACCGGACTTTTAAGCGAATCTTTAGCAAAAATAACTTTGTTTTGCCCTATAGATGCTCCAACTATAGCGCCATCTTTATTAAATAACGTTTTGTTGCCGGTTTTTAAATCGTATTTCCAGAGGGCTTTTGTGCCTAAATGGTTTCCTTTCAGATAGATCGACTGATCGTCTTTTGAAAAATGAATGCTACCAAATGAGCGATCCCAATCTTCCGTCACTCGTTTGGATTTGCCCGTTTTTAGATCTCGAATGACCACGTCAAATTTGTCAGCTTCAAAACCTGGACGCTTCATTGCCAAGTAAGCCAGCTTAGTTCCGTCATTACTAACTACTGGATTTGTATCCCAAGCTTTATTTGATTTGGTCAGGTTTTTTGCTTTAGATGGGCTATCCACCGTAACCTGATAAATATCGAAGTTAGTTGAAGTCGGTTCCATCGCATCCTGTATTCGAGCGGCAAAATACACTGTACCGCCGTCCAGCGAAAGTTCATATTCTTCATCACCCCCAAATGGATCAGAAGGTACATTAGCGTTTACAGATTTGGAAATCGGAATTATCTTTGCTGAGTCGCTAACTTTTTCGTAGGCTAAATTAATTAGGAATAATTGAGATTGTCTACCGTCAATCCAATGATCCCAATGTCTAACAAACATTTTGTCGTACACGACGCCGCTTGTTTGTTTTTCTTTTTCCAACTTGTCTTTTGTTACGGTGCATTGGAAATTTTTGCACTCTGGATAAACGCGAGATGAGAAAACAACTTGTTCGTTATTTGAAGAAATTTTGAAACTAGTAACATCCACAGATAAATCGGTGACTTGAATAGGTTTATTTCCATTAAGTCCTACACGCCATATTTGTGAGCTGCCAGAGCGAGAAGAAAGAAAATATATTTGTTTTGAGTCTTTCGACCATTTTGGAGAGTGGTCAGAGGCTAAGTCAGAAGTTAGTTGTTTAGCTTTGCCACCATGAGTAGGGGATACCCAAATATCGGTTCTACCTCGATTATTTTGCATATCCGTCTTACGAACAACATAGACAACATTTTTATCATCAGGAGAAATGCTTGCGCTACTGATCCTTTCAAGGTTAACTAAATCATCGACGGTGAAGCCTTTCTGATCTGCTAACACCGTAGAAGTTAGTCCCAAAAATAGAAAGGCCGGTAATATTCGTTTAATTTTCATCGGTCTTATTCCTGTATTAATTTTGTTCGTCATTCTGATCTTAATCGCAACGTATTTCAAGTAAAGTCAGATCTCAATTAACTAGTCGTCTAAAACTTTTAGGATACACTTGCTTAGTATAAAAATTGATCGAATCTAGGGCTGGATTGTTCATGTGGTGTGCAATCGGTCATTAAAAATTAAAAATCGCATAAACCTGTTGACACATCTCAAGTATGCCCTTAGAATTCCCGCCGAATTCGGGGCTATAGCTCAGCTGGGAGAGCGCTACACTGGCAGTGTAGAGGTCAGCGGTTCGATCCCGCTTAGCTCCACCAGTTTTACTTGGTTTTGATTAGATTCAGGTAAAACGAATTCAAAGTCCAGTCCCCTTCGTCTAGTGGCCTAGGACCCCGCCCTTTCACGGCGGTAACAGGGGTTCGAACCCCCTAGGGGACGCCATCTTTAAAAGCCAGTCTTAGGACTGGCTTTTTTCGTTTTAGGGCTCTATAAATCTTCTCTATAGATACGTGGATTTTGATCAATAGATCTATATTTTAATGCTATTCAGGGCTGAATATAGGCACGGCTTAGACTATAATAGGGCCAACTTTAATTACAAGGAAGAACACCTGTAATCTATTCTTTGCGAAAGCGCGAGTTATTCGGTTTATCTAAAACAGAGAAGATTTATCTAAAATAGCAAATCTCGGATATTTAAAGAAACCGAACAAATAACATAATGTGCTTAGCTCTTGCACTTTTCATTCATTTTGGTGTATCGTCTCAAATCAAACAACTGGACAGACCAGTTATTTCAATAGTCTAGTTAATTAAGGTCTGTTTTAGGGGAGTGGTTGTTAGAGTCATACCGGGAGATCCTAATTAAATGACAGTTATAAAAAAATCCGACTTTATTGATAGTGTTGAAGGCGCACTACAGTATATTTCTTATTACCATCCTAAAGATTTTATCGATTCTCTTTATTCTGCGTATCAAAAAGAACAAAACCCTGCAGCAAAAGACGCAATGGCTCAAATGTTAATTAACTCACGCATGTGTGCCGAAGGAAAACGTCCAATTTGCCAGGACACAGGTATCGTTACCGCATTCGTCAAAATAGGTATGGAAGTAAAGTGGGACAGTGATTTAACTGTTCAAGAATTGGTTGATGAGGGAGTAAGAAGGGCGTATCAGAATCAGGATAATCCGTTACGCGCATCTATTGTTAAAAATCCTGTAGGGCCCCGAGTTAACACTAAAGATAATACACCTGCTGTTGTTCACGTTGAGATGATTCCTGGTAATAAAGTCGATGTTACTGTTGCAGCTAAAGGCGGTGGTTCAGAAAATAAATCAAAATTTGTCATGCTAAACCCAAATGATTCAATTGTTGATTGGGTACTTAAAACCGTTCCCACTATGGGGGCTGGTTGGTGTCCTCCAGGCATGTTAGGACTGGGTATTGGTGGAACAGCCGAAAAAGCGATGGTTATGGCAAAGGAATCGCTTATGGATCCTATTGATATTCATGAGTTGATTGAAAATGGCGCTGAAACACCAGTTGAAAAATTAAGGTTGGAGTTATACGAAAAGGTTAATCAATTGGGGATTGGCGCACAGGGGTTAGGCGGCTTGACGACTGTACTTGATATTAAAATTAATGACTGCCCAACGCATGCGGCTTCATTACCTGTTGCTATGATTCCTAATTGTGCTGCAACTCGTCATGCGCATTTTGTATTGGATGGCTCGGGGCCTAGTTTTGTTGAAGCGCCGAGCTTGAGCGATTGGCCAGAAATAACTCAAGAAAAATCTGACAATATAAAGTCAGTAAACCTTGATGGAATAACTCAACAAGAAATAGAAACATGGCAGCCGGGTGATACTTTATTACTTTCCGGGAAAATATTAACTGGTAGAGATGCTGCGCATAAGAAAATTAAAGATCTTATTGAAAGCGGTCAAGGTTTGCCCGAGGGCGTAGACTTTGAAAATCGATTTATTTACTACGTTGGACCTGTCGATCCTGTTGGCGATGAAGTAGTTGGTCCCGCCGGACCGACGACCTCAACTCGTATGGACAAGTATTCAGATATGATGCTCAATCCTAAAACCGAAGGCGGTATGGGTCTAATGGGTATGATCGGTAAGGCAGAAAGGGGCGATACCGCTTTAGATTCAATTAAACGCAACAAATCAGTTTATCTAATGGCAGTCGGTGGAGCTGCTTATTTAGTTTCCAAAGCTATCAAGCAGTCAAAGGTTGTGGCTTTTGAAGAATTAGGAATGGAAGCAATCTATGAATTTGAAGTTCAGGATATGCCGGTTACCGTAGCGGTAGATACACAAGGCGATTCTGTACATAAATCCGGACCTGCTATTTGGAAAGCAAAAATCCAGGATCCCCAATAGTTGGGGCGAGAGTAGTTAGAGAAATGGTAGAGAGACGGCGGGAGAACTGGACTTTGGCGGATCGCTTATTTAAAGACGGTCTACGAGATTAATTGCTTAGACTAGTTTCTTCATAGCTATCATACCAAGGTCGGATAGATTACTTTGAAAATCCGTAGTTTAATTAGATGGGCTTAGATTTATCGAGAGTCGATTTATCGAAAGCAGTTTGATCAAAAAACACCTAATTGAATGGATTGGTAAGAGGTAAAGACTATTTTAGTTGATTGGTTTTTGAAAGAAATCAATCATCTAAAATAGTGAATAAAAATAACTAAATAATGACGAAATAATAAGTAGTTAGCTAGTAACTACCAATTTAGTCCAGACAATCAATAAAGAGAGAGCAACCTATGAACGGAAACTTAACTCCGGGCGCTAAGTTTCGCCAGGTTGTAGCGGAAAATAAACCGTTGCAATTGGTGGGAACAATTAACGCTTTTACTGCTCATATGGCAAAGCAATCTGGCCATAAAGCGATTTATCTTTCGGGAGGCGGAGTAGCCGCCAATTCCTTGGGAATGCCAGATCTCGGCATTAGTACAATTGACGACGTACTAACAGACGTACGTCGGATCACCGATGTGTGCGATTTGCCATTAATGGTCGATGCGGATACTGGTTTTGGTGGAGCCTTTAACATTGCGCGAACAATTCGTTCTTTAACCAAGTTTGGCGCCGCCGGCTGTCATATTGAAGATCAAGTTGCTGCAAAGCGCTGTGGGCATCGTCCCGGCAAGGAAATTGTTTCCCAACAAGAAATGATAGACCGTGTTAAATCCGCCGTTGACGCAAGAACCGATGATTCTTTTGTGATTATGGCACGTACTGATGCCTTAGCTGTAGAGGGAATGCAATCTGCAATTGACAGAGCTAATGCATGTATTGAAGCTGGCGCGGATATGATTTTCCCTGAGGCAATGAATAAGCTTGAACAGTATGCGGAGTTTCGTAAAGCCGTAGACGTACCAATCCTAGCCAATATTACAGAGTTTGGTGCTACTCCCTTATTCTCTACACCCGAATTGGCTGAGGTTGGCGTTGATATCGTGCTTTACTGTTGCGGGGCGTATCGGGCTATGAACAAAGGCGCTGAAACATTCTATAAAGCCTTGATCGAAGATGGTCATCAAAGAAATGTGGTTGAGATTATGCAAACACGTGAGGAGCTATATAGTTATTTAAATTATCATGAATATGAGCAAAAGCTGGATCAGTTATTTGCCAGTCAAAAACAAGAAGAGGAATAAGGAGAAGTGACCATGAGTGAATCAAAATTACCTAAGCCAAAAAAATCAGTTGCCCTTTCTGGAGTAGCTGCAGGCAATACCGAGTTGTGTACTGTTGGTCGTAGCGGAAATGACTTAGCTTATCGAGGTTACGATATTCTTGATTTTGCAGAAACGGCAGAGTTTGAAGAAATTGCCCACTTGCTAATTCATGGACGCCTGCCTTCAAAAGCAGAGCTTGTAGCATACAAGAAGAAACTCAAGAGCTTAAGAGGCTTGCCGACTCCGGTTATGGATGTGCTGGAAGCGATCCCGGCGGCAGCTCATCCAATGGACGTGTTAAGAACGGGTTGTTCGGTGCTTGGAACCGTTTTACCAGAAAAAGACGAGCAGGCTCCAGCAGATGCACGAGATATTGCCGATAGATTACTCGCTTCTTTTGGCTCGATGTTACTTTACTGGTACCACTACAGCCATAACGGCAAATCAATTGACGTGGAAACTGATGATGATTCAATCGGCGCTCATTTCCTTACCTTGCTTCATGGTGAAAAACCTAGTGAGCAGTGGGAAAGAGCAATGCACACATCGTTGATCTTATACGCCGAGCATGAATTCAACGCATCAACTTTTACCAGTCGTGTTATTGCTGGAACAGGCTCTGATATGTATTCTGCGGTAAGTGGTGCAATTGGCGCATTACGTGGGCCGAAGCATGGCGGAGCGAATGAAGTAGCGCTAGATATTCAAAAGCGATATGCCGATCCTGATGAAGCAGAAGGGGACATTAAAGAGCGTATTTCTCGTAAAGAAATTGTTATCGGTTTTGGTCATCCAGTTTACACTGTTTCTGATCCTAGAAATGAAGTCATTAAAAAGGTTGCAAAAGAACTTTCCGATACCCAAGGTGATATGAATTTATTCAACATCGCAGAGCGCTTGGAAACAGTTATGTGGAACGAAAAGAAAATGTTCCCTAACCTCGATTGGTTTTCAGCGGTTTCTTACAATAAAATGGGAATTCCTACTTCCATGTTTACGCCTATCTTCGTTATGTCGCGAATCACTGGCTGGGCGGCGCATATTATGGAACAGCGTGTAGACGGTAAGATTATTCGACCAAGCGCCAACTATACCGGTCCAGAAGATAAAGAATGGGTTTCAATTGAAAACAGATAAGCTAATAGTCAATTAAAGTTAAATTGGTAATAAATAAAAAAGGAACTTCGGTTCCTTTTTTATTTTCAGCTTCTCGCTCTATTAACATTAGAATTTTTTATGTTGGGTAGTTAATACTGCCTGCTTTAACACCTTTATAAATAAACCAGCTAAAGCATGCTCCGCCTACCACTGCGACAACCTTAATAATACCCTGCATCAAGTTGACGCCTCGAAGGATGTTGGAACGAATTGCTATTTCGTGCTCTGCGACTAAGCCGAATAAACTTAAAAGCTTTGCGCCAGAGCCATTCGCACATGCAAAATTAAGAACAAGAACCAAAAATGCCGTTGCTAATATAGCTTTAACTGCATAAGAGAAATAAGCAGGATTTTTCATTATTTTATTTATATGTAATTTGAATCCCTAAGAAATCGAAATATAGTCACAAGCACGGGAAATAACAAGAATAATACTTCACTCAAGCGCTGTATCTAGAATAAGTATCAGGTGGAATCTCAATAAGAGTATATGTTGGCCGAAATTTATGATTCGCAGTTGACGCAGTTCCTGCCCAAATCTTTTGAACGCAGCAGCGCCTTTTTAGCTTTATCAAAAACCATATCGAATGAGCCTTTGCCATTAAACTCAGCAGCTCCTGCTGAAACGCTAACTTTGACTGGTGTTAAACTCCCTTTCTTTTTTAATGATATTGCTGCGACTTTCTTACGTAACTGTTCAGCAACTTTTACTCCATCTTGCAAATTTGTGGCGGGTAGAACTATGGTGAATTCATCTTCTTCTTGACGGGAAACGATATCAGTGCCTTTAAGATGATTTGTGAATGCTTTGGCTAAATGTTTCAGTACTGCGTCACCCATAACTTTGCCGTTGGTATCATTAAATAACTTAAACTGGTCAATATCGATCCTTATTACCGACATAGGCAAGTTTTCTTTGTGTTGGAATGCTTCTTTTAAAGTAGTGATAAGGCCGGCAGGATCGAGGATTTGAGTGAGTTCATCCTTGGTAGCAACTTCCTTTTTGCGCACATAATTTTCTTGGATTTGATGCAGGTCTTCGGTGGCGTCGTGAATTTGCTTAGACATAGCTTTAGTACATTCAGTGATATGTTCAGCTTGCTCCTCTATCTTTTGTGGCGATATCGATTTGTCTGATTTGATCTGGGTTAATTGAGATTTAACCTGACTGACCGTATTTTCAATATCTTCGATATTTTCTTGCGAATGTACTAGTAAAGAAAGTGCGTCAGAAACGTATTGATTGATATTTTCGCCTGACATGGACAAGTTGGAGTAGTGGCGGCCTATAATTTCATTCTCATAAATCGTTTCTAGCTTTTCGCGATAATTGTCCTGGGATAAATCGCAGTTGTCGATTGACTGCTTTAACTTCTCATTATCGGTAAATAAATATTCGTATGCAATTGTATAACAAATCGGCTCTGCAGGAAGGTGATTATCTCTGAGCCAAGCCATAGCTGTCCTGGATTTGAGGCCTGCCTCTTTTATATCCTGTTGTCGCTCATTTGGCATAAAGCAATCCGCTTCTTATCCTATTACATTACCAGTATAGAATAATTTCGAAATAGCGCTTGATGAAAGTTCAACAGTTGGTATTTAATCAGGCCCGAACAGGATTACTTATGAGGTGTTTGATCCCAGTCAGAAGAAGTTTCTTCCTGAATAGAAAATGCCAACGAGATCCGCCTTTTTGACGCCATAAAAAGCAGGCTCTTACCGCTGACAATAACAGTGCCCTAACCAGTGCTTGATTGTCCGATTGCTGTAAATGACGAGGTTCTCCCTTGACTTGTATGCGGGTAGGTAATTTAGACAGGGTCTGTTTATATATATCCGAACACCGGTTTATAAAGTCCTCATAAGCGTCATCTTGAGTGTAAACCGCCTCGCGGTTGAACTCTTGCGAAAGTCGGTCAATTTGTTCGGTGAGACTATTCAATAAACGCTTATCACTGACAAGTTGCTGTTGAATGGTAATGACATTTATCGCCAGATTAACAAACTCAGGGTCTTTATCTTTATGCTGCGGATCTATTTGGTGCCCGAGCAATCGAAGCCCGCTACTGAGTTCAAAGCTTCCTTCGTAGACTGCAGCTGTTGATGAGGCTGTGACGCTGAGCAAACTAGTCAGAACTGCTTTAGCGTCGGTCGGATTAGTTTGTCCCTTCCATGCCACATTCTGGACACAGCGAACCGATTGGCTAAGCGCCGCAAGTGCTATACATTGGTCAATGGTGTTTTGTTGGTTACTCATGTAATACTTTTAATGGTGTAATATAATAATTCGGTAGAAAATAAGAGGCTTATTGAATAATTTCATCAATAATACCGCCGCCTAGACAGTTCTCGCCTTGATAGAAGACAACAGATTGGCCCGGAGTCACCGCCCTTTGTGGTTGGTCAAAATTGACTTGCCAATTACCACCTTCTAATGCGACAACCTCACAGTTAAAATCGGTTTGGCGATATCGGCTTTTAGCGGTGCATTTAAATTTTTTCTCAATCTCATCCGGGGCAACCCAATGGAGTTGCGAGGCAACCAGGCCTTTACTCATCAGTAACGGGTGGTCATGGCCCTGGCCAATGATGAGAACGTTACGCTCCATATCTTTTGACAAAGTATACCAAGGCTCTTCGCTAGCATTAGGCAAGCCTCCTATACCTATACCTTTCCTTTGGCCAAGAGTATGATACATTAGGCCGGAATGTTGACCTAAGACGCTGCCTTGGTCGTCTACAATATCCCCAGGCTGGGCTGGTATATACTGCTGTAAAAAGTCCTTAAACTTTCTTTCTCCGATAAAACATATGCCGGTACTATCTTTTTTGGTTGCGGTAACAAAGCCTTGTTCTTCGGCAATTCTTCGAACTTCGCTTTTCTCAAGTTCTCCGACTGGGAATAGGGTGGCATTTAGCTGCTCTTGCTGTAGGGTGTAGAGAAAGTAGGTTTGGTCTTTATTAGCGTCAACGCCACGTAACATTTTTGAACCGTTTTGTGAATGTTCTACTCGCGCGTAATGCCCGGTGGCAATATAGTTGGCGCCAAGGATCTTGGCGTAATCTAAGAAGGCCTTAAATTTAATTTCCTTATTGCACATTATATCTGGGTTAGGAGTACGCCCAGCTTTGTATTCTTGTAAGAAGTATTCGAAAACCCGATCCCAGTATTCAGCCGCAAAGTTAATTGTCTTAAATGGGATATCTAGCTTTTCTGCAACCGAGCGCGCGTCTGCCATATCTTCGGCTGCAGCACAATATTCATCAGTGTCGTCTTCTTCCCAGTTCTTCATAAATACGCCGGTAACGTCGTATCCTTGCTGTTTTAGCAAATAAGCGGCTACCGAAGAGTCAACTCCTCCGGACATGCCGACAACAACCTTCACATTGGATTTATCTTGCGTTTTAGACCGACTATTAACTTCTGATTCTGACATTGTTTTAAAATTTGCCTAACTGGCGCTTAGAGCGTCTCTACACTGACTTAATAAATGGAGTTCATCTCCAGTAAATACAAGGGATTCCAATGGAATTCTTTTACCTTTTTGGTAATCTAACAAGCATTGGAGTACCAGCGCACTCCTTAGTTCCGACTCAGGTAAATTTGCAATCTCTTCACTGGAAAACCAGCGATTATCGATTATATCTGGATCCATCGGAGAGGGTTCTTGATCTTCCGGCACGTCGCCTACGAAACAAAATCGCAAGTAAGTTTTACCATTGACTGCAGGGCTTATCAGGTAGGTGCCCAATAATGCCGTTGGCTCGAAACACAGACCAGTTTCCTCTTTTACCTCCCTTTTAACAGCGGAAATTAAGGATTCATTGAGTTCAACATGGCCTGCGGGTTGATTATAGACAATGTTACCGCTACTTGATTTCTCTTTAACTAACAAAAACCGATCATTTCGCCGTATAATGGCAGCCACAGTGACGTGGATAAAATCCATTGAATTTATTTCCATTTTAAGATTAAAAATTATGACGCATTTTACCCATTTAAATGAAAAAGGCGAAGCCCAAATGGTTGATGTGACAGAAAAAAGTCACACTCAACGTGAAGCAACCGCCTCTGGATTCGTACAAATGAATCAACAGACCATTGAAATGATTGTTAATGGAGAACATAAAAAAGGGGACGTATTAGCCGCCGCTCGAATTGCAGGCATTCAAGCGGCCAAAAAAACCTCAGATTTGATACCTCTTTGCCATCCGCTAATGCTAACTTCTATTAAAGTTGAGCTTAATCCAGATCTTACCAGCAAGCGCATATATATTAATGCGACTTGCAAACTTGCCGGCCAAACTGGGGTAGAGATGGAAGCTCTAACAGCCGTTTCAGTAGCCTGTTTGACTATTTATGATATGTGTAAAGCTGTTGATAAAGGAATGGTAATTTCGTCGATTCAGCTTGAAGAAAAGCAGGGTGGGAAGTCAGGACACTGGCAACGAACTCAAAAATAGATTGATTAAGGATTTTGCAAATGATCAAAGTAAAAGTACTGTTTTTCGCCAACTTCAAAGAAATATTAAATACTGAACAAATTGACGTTGAAATTCCTAAAGGTTCACATATCGTAGATTTATGTAACCTGCTAGGCCAGTACGGCTCCGATTGGCTGGAAGTTTTTGGTAATCCTTCAAGTTCATTAAAGGTAGCGGTTAATCAGGAAATGGTTGAGTTCTCTGTCGAACTCAAAGAGGGGGACGAAGTTGCTTTTTTCCCTCCTGTTACAGGCGGTTAGTTGGGGATTAGGGCAATTATGTCAAATCAAATTCAAATAGAGTCATCCCCACTGGACCTCAGTTCACTTTTATCTGAAGCTCATAAAAATGAAGGTGAAAGCGGGGCGGTCGTAACTTTTACTGGGGCGGTAAGAGTATCCGATGAAGAGTCAGGCCTAACAGGCATGACGTTAGAGCACTACCCCGGAATGACAGAGTCGCAACTGGCGAAAATCCTTGAAGAAGCCCAAAAGCGTTGGCATTTGAACAATACAAAAGTAGTCCATAGAGTCGGTTTTCTTGAAGCCGGTGACCCAATCGTGTTTGTTGCTGTCTCGAGTTTGCATAGAAAAGAAGCATTTGAGGCTGCGCAATTTATCATGGATTATTTAAAGCAAAAGGCGACTTTTTGGAAGAAAGAGCATTACGGAGATGAAACGGTTTGGGTGGAAGCAAAACAAAGTGATGCTGAGGCTGCCTCTCGATGGGAGTAACTAAACCTGACGATATAAAAAAAGTTCGGTTAGACAAGTTCCTGGCAAAGTCTACGACTTACTCTCGTTCTGAAGTAAAGCGACTCATAAGACAAAAACGCATTTCGGTCGATGGAGAATTAGCTAAGGCTGCTGAACAAAAAGTGAGCCGCCTAAATAGAGTTAAGCTTGACGAAGAGTTGATAGTTAAGCGTGAACTTACCTACATCGCAATTAATAAGCCTGCCGGCTATATCTGCGCGGCGCAAGATGAGGTTCATCCATCTGTTTTAAAGCTGTTACCTAAAGAGCACGCAAGCGATCTCCATTTTGCGGGTAGGCTCGATGTTGATACGACAGGATTAGTTCTTTTAAGCAATGATGGAAACTGGACCCATCGAGTTACGTCTCCAAAGCATGAAAATTTTAAGGTCTATCGGGTAGATCTGGCTGAGCCTATTAGCGCACAAGCAGTTGAACAACTGATTTCCGGAGTAAAGCTTCGAGGGGAAGATAATTTAACTTTGCCCGCGAAGGTTGACTTGTTAACAGAAAAGCAGATCCTTTTGAGTATTTCTGAAGGGCGTTACCACCAAGTTAAACGGATGCTGGCGGCTGTTGGCAATCATGTAAATAGATTACACCGTGTATCGGTTGGAGGCGTAAGCATTGGCGATTTGGCTGAAGGGGAATGGAAAGAGCTAGACTTGGCTCAAGTTAAAAATTACTTATAGAACGAGTTAGCTTTCGGACGTGTAAATTTGATCGATAGGAGTGATGGATCAACCAATGGCATTAATCGGATTGGTAAAATAGAGGCGATTTGGATTAAAGCTGTTTCCGTTTTAGCAAGTTAAGCCTTAATCAACGTCAGGGATCAACTGACATTTACCATCTTTCTTCTTAATGATTGCCGCTTTTTCTGTTTTCAAACTAGCAAATCCGATCAAGATGGTGACGTTTCCAGTATAGGTAGTAACGTTAGCACGTTCTTCGCTGTTATCGGCCGTAATATTAACTTCACAAGTTGGCAGGTCGATAGCGTGATACTTATTGTTCTTTGCTGCATCTACAGGGGATACTGAAGAGAAGGTTAGGCCGGCGACCAATGCAGAAGCAAATAAGTTCTGTAGATTGTTTTTTAACATCTTCAAATACCTCCGCTAAATTCTCACAAAGTGTTACAAATTTAATCGAGTATACCTATAAGCTGTTGATTTGTTAAGGTTTGTGCTACGAAAAGAGCCGTATTTACGTTAAAAATGTGCATAAATTTACAAAATTCAATGTTTTTAGGGGTAACAAAAGACTAATTAAACCTCGGTTTTTTGCTTAAACTCGCATAATTCCTCTATTAAGCATGACCCGCACCTCGGTTTGCGCGCAACGCAAGTGTACCTTCCATGTAATATAAGCCAGTGGTGCGCATCCATGAGGAATTCTTTGGGGACAAATTTTAGCAGGCGTTTTTCGACCTCAACCACGTCTTTACCTTTAGCAATCCCGGTGCGATTTGAAACCCTGAATATATGAGTATCCACCGCCATAGTCGGTTGATTAAATGCCGTATTAAGCACCACATTGGCCGTTTTTCTGCCAACTCCCGGTAGTGCTTCGAGTTCTTCTCTAGTGTCAGGGACCTCTGAGTCGTGCTTTTCAATAAGCATTTTACAAGCTTTTATTACATTGGCTGCTTTGGAATTAAAGAGACCAATGGTTTTGATATATTCTTTAAGGCCTTCTTCACCAAGGCCATAAATAGATTCTGGCGTATTAGCGACAGGATATAGTTTTCGAGTCGCCTTATTTACTCCGACATCTGTAGCTTGAGCTGAGAGAATAACCGCAATCAAAAGTTCGAATGGCGTAGAGTATTCTAACTCTGTAGTTGGATTAGGATTATCAGTTCTTAAGATTTCAAAAATTTGTTGTCGCTTGTCTTTGTTCATTTTTTGAACTTTTTATAGTTAAGTTTCTAAGATTTTTTATGGTGGCAAAGTTTAGCATATTTTTTCAGAGCTTTAGGCGTTAGATTTCCTCTAGCGCCAGCTTTAGCATTTGAATTATTTGTTTAGTAATTTCTGAGGTGGCCTGAGGATCGTACTGTTGAATTCTAGGTGTATGGATATGACCTGTCGGTATGGAAGAGTTTAGTTCGTTTTTAAGTCGAATACTTCGGTAAGAAATTTCATTCGATAAGTAACCGCCGCCAGAGCCAGACACGGCAATTTCGCCCTTTAATTCGGTTAAACTTTCCGGTTTAAAAGTTTTCTTCAAAGTTGAGACTTGGTGGTTATCGATCACTTTATATTTTCCTTGAGCTTCTATCATTTTTTCGACCGGCAAACTAAATTCTACAAACTCTTTACCTGATAGTTCCCGTGAGCCCAATTTTGAAATTATCGGTGAGGTTTTACTGCCGCCGGAATACAAATTGTTGTTGTCGGGTGCACTGGCGCTTCTTCGTTTGCCTGGAAAGCGCTCCAAGTCAAAATCTTTTCGCCCCATACTCACAGTGGTGATCATGTCTATATCATTTTTGATGTAGTAGGGTGCTAGCGAAGTTTCAACAAATCCCTGGTCAAAGTCCGTGTACCTTACAGGTACCATAAAACTATTTATTTCTGCAGTAATACCTTTATGTTCTAAAACCATACCGTCAAGAAGCATAGCGACAACACCAGAGGGATTACTCTGGTTAATATTCCGATCAAGGAGGAAGGGATCAAAGCCGGTTAAAATTATTTTCTTGTGAGTGGTTGCTTTAAAACTGAGATCGTTTAAACCCCTGCTAGATTTTTCAAATAAATTAATTAGTTCTTCTCGTTGGATTTTGGATAGCTTTAGATGTGACGATTTCGCGCGAATGTAACGGTTAATTTTCAATCTCTGCCAATAAAGCCCTCGATCATCAAAGTCTTTTATTTTAGATAGTGAATCTTTGGCTGTTTGCCAGAGTTTATCGCCAAGAGCTATGGTCTTGTACTTTAGCTGATGGTAATTATCTGCGCTTTCGAAACTAGAGGCGAATTCCTTATAGACGTTATCGTGCCTGGTCACTACTTTGTTTATATGGTTCGCTGCTTTCTCGATTCTCTTTTCTTCGACAGTTGCTTCTAGATTGCTGTCTGCAGCATATCCTGCTTTGGTTAAACAAAATATTAAACCGATAACTAATGAGGCAGTCGTTTTAGAAGTGAAAATAAATTTTGTAGGTAAAAATTGCATAGTTAAAACCAATTCTTGTTTGTTGACTCTACCTGCACAGAAATCCTGTCAAACCAATCTGTCGCCACTGACATAGGAATATAAGGAATAGATACTCTTTCTGAAGCAAGAAAAACTGTCAGGTTTGCAAGTCCTGCGCGCTTTTGCAACAGGGATTGTGAGATTATAACTCTCTGAGCTTTAAATAATGGAAAGTAAATCTTTTTATATCCAAAAAAGCCAGAGCGAAATACGCCAAAATTTCGTCCAATCTGATAACGGAAGTTTTTCCAGCGTTGATAAAAAATGGCTGCCAAAACAGGAGATAATATCATCGGCAGCAGTGCCAAATAACTTTCATGTGCAAAGTAAAGCACCGAACAAACGCCTATTGGGATAATCGACCAAATGAGCGAGTTTTTTAGAATATATCGTCGGCTGATTAACTCAGCTTTTGACAATGAATCATCGAATTCTAGGCACTTATTTAAGAGTTCCTTACTTTGGATTTTGGTTCGCGTTGGAATAACGAATAAGCCGGCTTTTGCACTTTGTTGATTAGTTTGACCCGATGCCTGTTTTAGCACAACATTTTCTACTGAGAGCCATTTGCCAACAAAATTTGTCTGTATTACAAATGCCTGGATTTTGGTGAGTTTTGCGGACTCTTCATGGGTACTAAGGAAACCGCTATGACGTTTTAGGGTGTTATCTTTTAAGGTTAATTCATAGTTGTAATATCTAACAATTGCACCGAGAATTGAAAAAAGCAGCATTCCGAATATGAGGGTTAAAAAAACAATCACTGCCAGAAAAATTCCGCCTTGAACACCTCCGCCGAGATATTCCACTACTGCTTTAATGTTTTCTTCGCCTATCCATTTTTCCAGTATTTCATCGAGCATACCCATAAAAGGGGCGATGAAAACCAAGAACCAAAACATTCCATTACTGGTCACACCGTATTGAATCAGATGCTTTAGATCACAGATCGCCAATAAGTTAGTCTCTTCTTCTTGCTGTTCGTCTAAAGTTTCTTCATTTTCTACAGTTTGTGATTTAATCGTTAAAACTGTTTGTTTTATCTCCTCGGCGAGTTCTCTGCTGATACCGGCTAAATCAGCTTCATTACCTTTAGACCCTGCAGTTTCAAGTTGCAAAGTGACCAATGAAAAAAGTTTGAAATAGAAAGGCTGGATGATATTAATGTTTTGAATTCTCTCGAACCCTAGAATCCGTTGCTTTTTCTTAAATACGCCTTCATTTATCAGAATTTTGTTTTCCTGGACATTAAAACGGTAAAACCAAAACTGAAGGACAGCGCTTGATAAAATTAAGATACCTAAGCCGGTTAAAATTAATCCGGTCAACCAAACTTTATTATCGGCGTTGGCAATAATTACAATTAATGGAGCTAAGCCGGGCAGCGCATCTTTAATTAGATGGGTAACTACCTTGCTAAGAAAGAATAATATAGATATAGGAGACAGGCGTTTCCAATCACCCTGACTTGCTTCAAAGGCGATGTTTTGCTGTTCACTCGCCATCTTCGACCAAGCCTATTTTTTCTAAGATAAAACTTCTTAGTTTCTGTGCATCTTCAGTGGTCAAACCTGAAATTTTCAGATCTGCTAATGCGCCACCGGCGGTAAAGAATTTAATAGTTGAAAGCCCGAACTTCCGTTCCATAGGTCCATTTGAAATATCGATATGCTGAATTCTTTTAAAAGACACTCCAGTTTGTTTTTGCCAAAACAATCCTTGTTTATAAAGTATATCTTTTTCGCGCAATACGAAGCCTTTAGCCTTCGCCCCTAAAAAGCTGATAACCACAGATAAAATTGTAATTACAGGAAAAACAAAGAACACAAGCTGAGGAATTTCTGCCTGTGGTTTAAATATTTTTATACCGAACAGCGCAATAGTAGGAATAAGCCAGAATATCAAGCTCTCCAGCGCACTAAGCAGAGGATAGTTGGGGGCTAGTGGTTGAAAACTGATATTCGCGATTCGAGGAATTTCACTCAAATCTCGCGGTGAATTTGTGATTTGATGCATGGGGTCTAAACTACTCTTATATCTCTAGATATTTGGTTAACAATACATTCAACGAATTAAAACACCGGATATTCAGTTTATTTCCAGCTTAGTACTTTTCTGCATAGGTAAGTGATATTTATCTAAATGAGTACTCTATCATTTAAATAAATATCACTCCATCAAAGACTTACGAGGATTATTTACATTTTAGAATACTCTTGTACAGATTTTCCTTGTATGCATGAATATTTATGCATAACTTTCGGTATTCTATTCTGCTATTATGTCGAACTAGTTTTAAAAAGCATCTTTAGTTGAGTGAAAAATAAGCAATGCATATTAATAGTAAATTTGATGGTGGCAATATCACATGTGTTTCCTGTGAATCTCCCGACGATATCCAACTCAGCATTAACGTTGATAATAACAGTGAGTTTTACCAGTGGTTTTACTTCCGGCTGACCGGTGCAGAAGGTATTGATTGCCGTATGAGACTAACTAACGCGGCTGGTGCGGCTTACCTAAGAGGGTGGGATGACTACCAGGTAGTTGCTTCTTACGATAATGAGTTTTGGTTTCGTGTGCCAACCAGATATGAAAATGGCGAGTTAATTATAGAGCATATGCCTGAATTTGAATCGGTATATTATGCGTATTTTGCTCCTTACTCATTGGAAAGATGCTCACAAGTTATTAATTGGGCAATGGGTGATGGAAAGGTCCGAGTCAAAACTTTAGGCCAAACCATTGATGGACGCGACCTTGACCAACTTGTAATTGGAAAACCTGAACAAGGCAAAAAGCGGATTTGGATTCACGCTCGTCAGCACCCAGGTGAAACTATGGCTTCCTGGTGGATGGAAGGCTTTTTACAGCGGCTACTTGATGATGATGATGCTGTTAGCAGAACTCTGTTAGATAAAGCTGTGTTTTATGTGGTACCCAATATGAATCCCGACGGCAGTTATCGCGGTCACTTAAGAACAAATGCTTCAGGCGCGAATTTAAATAGAGAATGGTTAGAACCATCAATGGAGAAAAGCCCTGAGGTTTATTTGCTACGTGAGCAAATGCACAAAATTGGCGTAGATTTTTGTCTTGACGTTCACGGAGATGAAGGATTGCCCTATAACTTTATCGCCGGCGCGGAGGGGATCCCTTCTTGGACTGAACAACTTGCTAATTTACACCAACAATTTGGTGAGACATTAATGTCGGTTAATCCTGACTTTCAAATGGAGCATGGATATCCGCTGGATAAGCCCGGAGAAGCAGATCTATCAATATGCACTAATTACATTGCAGAGAATTTTGATTGTTGTTCCATCACTTTGGAAATGCCGTTTAAAGATACAGCTGATACTCCTCAACCTGTTCAAGGGTGGTCACCGGAGCGTTCAATGAAATTGGGTTCCTCCGTTATCGACGCAATATATTCAGTCGTAGACGATCTTTAAACCAAGACCCTACACATTTTGAGAGAGCCGCTTTTCAAGAGCGGCTCTTTTTTTGAAGTCGATCTAAGTTGTCATCTGAAACAGATAATAAATGAACGATTTTCTCAGTTTTTGCAGATGTACTTCCCAAGAACATACAAATTAAATTAATAACAAATACCAAAATCGAAATGGCAATTGTCAATTGCTGTATGTAAAGACGCCTTGTGTAAAGGTTCATCTAGATATCTTTTCAAATGTAACTAAATGTGAATATGGCAAACCCAAATCCATTTCATTTCGTCTATAGCTTCAAGTCCAATTAATAACAAAAAAGGAAAAAGCATGAATCTAAAATGCCTGTGGTCATTTGTATTGTTAATAGCGCCTATGTTCGGGGAAGCAAAAGTGACTTACCCCATACCGCGCGTGTCGGAGCAACCTCAAATAGATGGCAGTTTAGGAGAGTCAGAGTGGAAAGATGCTTATCAAGTCGAACTCAAATACGAAACCAATCCCGGTGATAGCACTCCTGCGCCGGTTAAAACCATTGCTTACATGATGGAGGATGGTGACAACATATATTTTGCTTTTAGAGCGAAAGACCCTGAACCTGAAAAAATACTCGCTTATATAAGAGATAGAGATCGAATCTTCCAAGATGATTTTGTTGGAGTGATTTTAGATACATTTAATGATGAAAGAAGAGGGTTTGAATTTTTCGTTAATCCGATGGGTTCACAAGGGGATCTAACCCGAGACGATACACTTCATAATGAAGATTCTTCATGGGATGCGGTTTGGGATAGTGCCGGTCAAGTAGTTGAGGATGGTTATGTTGTAGAAATGGCTATTCCATTTAGAGCATTACGGTTCCCTTCAGACGCTGAAACTCAAACGTGGGGGATCCAGCTTTTAAGAATTTACCCACGGGATTCGCGTGCGATATTAGCTGATGCAAAAAGTGATCGGGCACTTGATTGTTCGCTTTGCCAAGCTAACAAAATGACCGGTATGCCTAGACTAAAAGCATCCGGCGCAAACTTTGATATTACGCCTACCTTAACTTACGTCAACAACGAACAGCGTGATCTCGATTCAACCACGGAGTGGGAATCCAGTGATGAGACTGAGTTGGGGATCGATTTTCGATGGTCGATGACTGAAGATTGGGTTTTAAACGCTACGATTAATCCTGATTTTTCGCAAGTAGAGGCGGATGCCGGACAACTGGATATTAATACAACTTTTTCTTTATATTATCCTGAAGCGAGACCGTTTTTTGTTGAGGGGGCCGACTATTTTCGGAGTATGAATCGACTAGTGCACACCCGAAATATTGCTGATCCTGACGCAGGAATTAAAGTAACCGGAAAAACAAACGGATATACGGTTGGAGCAATAGCTTCAACAGATACACGTACAGGCTTTTTGATCCCTTCAAGCCTGGGTTCTTATTTAGAAGTACTTGAAGATCAAAATACAGAACAAGATATTTCATCCGATGTTTTTATTGTACGTGGCCAGAATGATTTCGGTGAACAAAACAACGTGGGGGTAATTTTGACTCATCGTTCCGCCACTGATTACAAAAACGATGTTGTCGCTATTGATGGACGATACTACTTCACTAAAAAGGACATACTCAGCTATCAGTTAATGTACTCTGATAGTGAAAATCCTGATTATATTCGGTTTGATGGAGAGGATGATCCAAATACCACTCAAGATGAAAGAGAAGAGTTGTTCGCGGCTAGCCAATCAGACACCGCTTATACATTAAGTTATCGTCATAATGAGGAGAACTATTCGTTTAGAGCAAACTACAACAACTTTGGCAAAGATTTTCGCGCGGACCTTGGTTTTATCGGGCAAGTGGACTATGAAAAACTGATTATAGGTGGGGATTATTTTTGGTACGGAAAAGAAGGTAGTAAATGGACTCGTTGGGGATTCTTTGGCGACTGGGATATTACCAAAGACCAATCGGGCAAAAAGTTAGAAGAGGAGAGCGAAATTCATTTTAGCATTCGCGGTCCTTTGCAGTTTCAAACTAACTTTGGCGTTGTGGATCGAGAAAGATTTTATGATGAACAATACTTCGACGAACAAAGCTTTATGATGTGGTTCCAGTTTAAACCTTGGTCCAACTTTACTTTCGGAAACTTCATGAGAATTGGTGACCAAATTGATTTTACCCATTCTCAATTAGGAGACATGAAATTATTCGAACCCTATATTCGTTGGGAAATTGGTAAACACTTTAATGTCAGAGTAAGCATTACATCTCAGTCGTTAGACGTTGATGGTGGAGAGTTGTTTAATGCAAGTGTTGCGGATGTTCGGATGGCTTACCAATTTAGTAATCGTAGCCGTCTCTCATTAACTTTGCAGTCATTTGATATTGAGCGTAACACAGCTTTATACGAATCTAACCAGGATAATGATGATGAAAATGACGTTTATAGTCTTAGTAAGAGATTTGGCACTCAACTGATTTACTCTTATAAGATTAACCCACAATCATTGGTATATCTTGGTTACTCCGATAGCGCTCGAGAAAACGATGATATTCAATCGCTAACCAAAGACGATAAAACAGTGTTTGCGAAAGTGAGTTATATGTGGCAACACTAGTTTTCGCGCAAGTTACGAATTAGTCATAGGAAACGATAAAAACCTCGCTATTGCGAGGTTTTTATCGTTTAACATATTTAGGCATAGGTCGTGATTTAACTAGTAAAATAACTGTGGTAGCGCATTTTGAATTGAGCGTTAGTACCTGAGTTTTTTCATTCGTCCTCAATTTCTTCACTCAATCTTAATCATTAACGATTTTAAAAACTTGATCTCGAAGCCAACTGATCGCTCTGTCGTCTTTGTTTTTCACATGCCAATACATTTTCATTGAGTAACGTGCAAGTTCAACAGGAGTTTCAAAGGCCGTAATATCAAATTTGTCAGCTATGATCTCCACAAATTTTCGTGGAGCAGTAAAAATAGCGTCGCTTGACTCAACCATATATGGCGCGCTAGAGAAATTGGCGACTTTGTACTGCACATATCTGGATAGTCCTATTTTTTCTAGGGCATCATCGACTATTCCGCGGTGGTCATTCCCCGTTCCTGCTAAAACGTGAGGGTATTTGCAAAAATCTTTTGCATCGCTTTTCGTTTTTGATAAGGGATGCTCTGCTCTTACTACAGAGACAAAATCGTCGCGATAGAGCGTTCTGACCATCAAACTTGGGTGACTCGATTCTAAAACACTAATGGACAAATCTACTTCACCGCTTTCTATCTGGCTGGCCAAGCCACGTTTGTCCAGCTTTCGGAATATGAGGCGAATATTAGGGGCGACTGGTTTGAGGTGTTTGATTAAATGTGGCGCGAGAATATGTTCGACCAGATCACTCGTTGCAATGTAAAAAGTGCGATCAGATGTCGATGGTTCGAATGGTTCTTGAAACAGAATATTTCTTTCAAAATCATTCAACCAACGACTTAAAACTGTTTGTAGCAATTCAGCTCTTGGGGTTAGCACCAATTTATTACCTTGTCTAATCACTAGTGAATCATCGAAGCTATGACGGAGCTTTTTAAGTGTATGGCTGACTGCTGACTGTGTTAGTCCTGCACGCTCTCCTGCCCGGGTCAGGTTTCTTGTCTCGAAGATAATTTGCAACAGCCTTAGCTGGCTTAGCTCTATATCTGAAATAGTGGACATCTCTTCTTATCTCCATTAATTTTGCTCATATCTATATTATCCCAATTAATTTCACTAATGAATAGTTGAAGCGTATTCTGTTTCTCAAATCACAAGCAATCCAATTAACTTTGAGGAAACAATGATGAAGCTCAAAAAACTTCTTGCTATAGCAACTGTAGTTTTCAGCCCTGTAACGATGGCTGAAGATATTCTGGTGGTCATGTCTGATATCTCACAAATGAAACTTAAGGGCGGTTATGACTACAAGACGGGGTTCTATCTAAACGAATTAATGGAGCCGGTCAAAATCTTTATGGACGCGGGGCATACGCTAACATTTGCTTCTCCGACCGGCCAAGCACCAACCTTGGACCCAGTTTCGGATACACCTAGCCACTTTTTGGACGAGAGCAAAGAAAACTACAATACACATAAAGCTCTACTCAATGAGCTTATGCTCACCAACAAAGAAAAAAGCCCGGTGTTGAGTTTTTCGCGTATTGAACAGATAGGTATCGAAAATTTTGACGCCGTGTTTGTACCTGGAGGCCACGCTCCTTTAGGCGATTTGGTCGCGAACGATCAACTAGGTAAGTTCCTACGCCACTTTAATGCGGAGTCGAAACCTACCGGACTAGTGTGTCATGGTCCTGTCGCCTTGCTATCTGCCTTGCCTAACAATGATGAATTTGAAACGCAAATGAAAGCCGGGCAAAAGGCCGAACCAACAAACGGTTGGATATATGGCGGCTACAACATGACCACTTTCAGCAACTCAGAAGAAGCGGTTGCTACGCAATACTACCTAGGCGGTGATGAACTGTTTTATTGGCCTCAAGACGCTCTGAGTCAGGCGGGTGGCAATTATTCTCGCAGCAAAAAAGATTGGCAGCCACATATTGTTGTCGACCGCGAATTAGTTACGGGCCAAAACAACAAATCATCAACGGGTGTGGCTTTGGCATTGCTGAAGTTACTAGATAAATAAGATAGCTAAACAATTTAGCCACCAAATAATCTATTCACGTTGTTCAGAATGAACACAGTTAAAAATTAGGAAATTATATTATGACTCAGACAGTTCTTATTACTGGCTCAAACAGTGGTTTCGGCTACCTTATTGCCAACACGCTAATCGACAATGGTTATAAAGTTGTTGGCACGATGCGCGATCCGCAAGGTCGTAACGCGTCAATCGCTAGCGAATTAAAAGCTAAAGGCATGATAGTTGTTGAAATCGACGTTACGAATGATGAAAGCGTTTCTAATGGTGTTGAACAAGCAATCAAAGAGGCGGGTTCAATCGACGTATTAATTAACAACGCAGGCGCAGGCACACTCGGATGGCAAGAGAGTTTTGATATCGATGACTTTAAAAAAGTTTTTGATATTAATGTCTTTGGAGTCCAACGATTGACTCGCGCGATATTGCCTCACATGAAAAGCCAACAAAAAGGGTCTCTCATTCAGATCTCTAGCATCTTGGGTAAATTCGTGTTGCCATTCCTAGGTTCATATAATGCGTCTAAACATGCTATTGAAGGCTTGGCAGAAAATTATCGGGTAGAGCTATCACAGTTTGGTATTCAATCATTGATTGTTCAGCCGGGTGGATTTGGAACTGATTTTGGTTCTAACCTGTTAAAGGCTAGTGATCGAACCGTTGCTGAAAGCTATGGAGAATATGCCGGTGCACCCGAGCAAATGTGGGCGGGTACTGAGCAGAGTCATGATGCCGAAGATGCTCCAAACCCTCAGATGGTGGCTGACGCGATACTAAATCTACTCGAAACAAAACCGGAAAACCGTCCTTTTAGAACCGTTGTAGATGGCACTGGGTTGAATCCAATAATAGAAGAAGTCAACAGAGCTACCGAACAGGCTATGCAAGATATTTATTCTACCTACGGAATGGATAACTTGTTTCAGCTCCGCCAAGGATAACCTTAAAAGAGGGATGAGCGGCGCCTTTATGCGAGAACATAGCATTAAGGAGCCGCTTAACGTGGCGTTGAAATCCTCATAAGTGCATATAGAGTTGTTTCAATTCATCGACTGGTGTTCGATATTTGAAGATGAATAACAACGACGTTTAAGCTTGTATGAGGACCTTTCAGTTTGAGTATAAGCTAATCCAACTTATTGCTATAATCCATTCAATTCCAATGAATCAATATACAGATCGAAATGGCAGAAATTGAAATAGAAGAATCTTTAAATATATTTGATGAACCTCTGGTTCCCTGTGGTACTGACCCGGTGACAGGATTTTTCAGGGATGGTTGCTGCAATACCAATGAGCATGATGTCGGTTCTCATACAGTGTGTATAGAAACGAGCAAAGAATTTCTCGAATACTCACGGTTTAAGGGAAACGATTTATCTACGCCGATGCCTGAATTTGGATTTGACGGGTTACAACCTGGGGACTGCTGGTGCTTGTGCGCGGCGCGGTGGCTGGAAGCCCATAAAGATGGCATGGCACCAAGAGTTTTTGTGCAAAGGACTCACAAAAAAGCACTGGAAATTGTACCCATGAAGCTCCTTTGTGAGTTTGCTAAGGACTTAAATTAGCCTAAAAGCGATTATCTAAATGCGTTTGAATCGGGTTAAAGTTACTAAAATTTTGACAAAATCACTTCACCATTTTTGATGACTCCTTTGCAAGGATTGCCGCCAATTCGATAACTCAGTTCTGCAGGGGCTCCAATATCCCAGATGGCAAGATCTGCTTGCTTTCCTATTTCGATGCTACCGACTTTTGAATCGATGTTTAAAGCCTTTGCAGCGTTGATTGTGGTTCCTTTCAGAGCCTCTAACGGGGTTAATTTAAACAAGGTGGTTGCCATGTTCATCATTAACAACAATGATAAACACGGAGAACTTCCAGGATTTGAGTCGGTCGCGATTGCGATGGGGACGTTTTGTTTTCTAAGTTCATCAATTGGGGGCAGTTTAGTTTCACTCAAAAAATAAAATGCGCCAGGGAGGAGTGTAGCGACAGTGCCAGACTCGGCGAGTCGGCTGACATCATCAGGATTTAAGAACTCCAGATGGTCGACAGACCAGGCATTATAATCACACGCCATTCGAGAACCGCCTAGGTCGGATAGCTGCTCGGCATGGAGTTTTACCGGCAAGTCTAGCGATTTGGCTTTTTCAAAGACTTTTTGGGTTTGTTCTAGCGAAAAACCGATCCCTTCGCAAAATGCATCTACACAGTCGATTAGTCCTTCTGAGTGCAATTGGGGCATCATCTCTTCACAAACTAAGTCGATGTATTCCTCAGCACGATCTTTAAATTCGGTAGGTACTGCATGGGCACCCAAGAAAGTCTTACTCACTTCGACAGGAGAGAACTCGTTTAGATCTTTGGCAACCTTGAGCATTTTTCGTTCAGTTTCCAAATCGAGCCCATAGCCTGATTTTATTTCAATTGACGTAACACCTTCATCAATTAGATAGCTAAGTCTTTTCGCTGCCAGGTCAAACAGTTCTTTTTTTGAAGTTTCTCTTGTTGCTTTAACGGTAGAAACAATTCCGCCGCCAGCTTTTGCGATCTCTTCATAGCTTGCACCTTCGAGTCGCATTTCAAACTCATTGGCCCGATTGCCCCCGTATACCAAGTGGGTATGACAATCGATTAATCCTGGGCTCATCCAATAACCTTGACCATCTATAGCGTCTTCAGTTTCCAATTCGCCGGATTGCTGTTCAACATTGGCGATAATATTTTCTATTTTACCGTCCTTAACGCAAATAGCGGCATTTTCAACAATGCCGTATGGATTATCATCTTGGATATACTTTTCTGAAAGAGTTGCAAGGTTAATATTGTGGACAATTAAGTCATAAATCTGCGACATGGTTATTCCTGGAATTCTGTTTAGCTTGCGCACCAATTAATTTCTTTTTCTGAACTCGCTTTTTCGAGCTTGAATTTTAAAGCTTGGCTAGTTATGGTTGCGCCTAATATTGATGAGTTTAAACGGTAAAAAGCAAGTGAAATTATACGCTGAAAAGGTTTTGGTTGGGAACCAGTGGCAGAACAATAAAACACTTTCAATAAGCAATGGTTATATTGAAGCTATCCAAGATGGTAAAGGTGACGGGGCCGAGCACATTGATGGTGCTTTAATTCCCGGAATGGTTAATTGTCACTCTCACGCGTTCCAGCGGGCGTTCGCCGGTTTTTCAGAATATCGGGGTAATCAGTCTGACAGCTTTTGGAGTTGGCGAGATATTATGTATCGATTTGTCGCCAAGATGACTCCGCAGGATGCCCATAACGTTGCCAGATACCTTTACTTAGAGATGTTAAAAGCCGGTTATACTTCGGTTGCAGAATTTCACTATTTGCACCATCAGGTTGGCGGTAAGTTCTATGACGATCAAGCTGAGATGTCTCGGCAAGTGATAGAGGCTGCTAATGCGAGTGGTATCGCTATAACTCAGTTACCGGTACTTTACACTTATGCTGGCTTTGGTGAGCAATCACCCAGTGAAGGGCAAAGCCGATTTATTCATCAATTAGAAGATTATCAATCATTAGTTGAACGGCTCCATCAAAAATATTCGCAGCAAGAAACAGTTGGCTTAGGAATAGCGCCTCACTCATTAAGAGCTGTAAGTGAATCACAACTAAAAGAAATTGTTCCTTTTATTCGCAAGCTAGACAAAAATGCGCCGATACACATTCACATTGCGGAGCAGCTTAAAGAAGTTGAAGATTGTCTTGCTCATTACCAGATGAGGCCAGTGGAATGGCTCTTAGAAAATTTCGAAGTGGATAAGAACTGGTGTTTGATTCACGCGACCCATCTGACCGAAAAAGAAACTCAAGAACTCGCTGCCAGTGGCGCCATCGCCGGAATCTGTCCAACTACCGAAGCAAATCTCGGCGATGGAATATATCCGACCGAAGAATATTTAAAATCAGGTGGAAAATTCGCTATTGGTTCTGATTCCCATATTGCGGTGAACGTAGCTGATGAGTT
>JAPHTP010000097.1 GCA_026196875.1 Kangiellaceae bacterium | reverse complement strand
TACCCCACACCCCAAGCCCCAAATTGGCACTGATCTTGACTACTACACGCCTGTACTCCAACCAGACAATTTTTATTCAGAAAATTTGAATTTTCTGAATAAAACGAACTAATTTGGTGAAATATAGGTATGAATAGCACCACCAGGGTGCCTAACTAATGAGGTTTAAGAACGGTTCTCATGATTATTAAAATTGACGATTTAACTAGCAGAAAAATATTTGCTTTATTAGAGGAGCACATGGATGAAATGCGTTTGCATTCGCCACCGGGCAGTATCCATGCGCTGGATCTCAAGGCTTTAAGAGAGCCGAATATTACATTTTGGGCTTTGTGGGATGAGCAGGAGTTATTGGGGTGTGGTGCGCTTAAGGAGCACAATTCACAACATGGTGAAATAAAGTCTATGCGGGTGGCTAGCGCTTATCAAGGAAGAGGTTTCGCCAATCATATTGTTAAACACCTATTAACTACAGCTAGGTCAAGGGGTTACACAAGAATCAGCCTTGAAACGGGTTCAATGCAAGGATTCGAAAGGGCTAGGCAGTTATATTTGAAATACGGTTTCGAGTATTGCGGTCCTTTTGCAGGCTACAGCGAAGATCCTAACAGTGTCTTTATGAGTCTAACTCTGTAATAACTAATCGGTAAGGATGAAATTGATAGTTTATGGAGAGAATTCAACAATTTACTCGCTGGGAACAATTGATTTTTAGATTTAAATCGGTCAAGAATGAATACTATTGATAAACTGGTTGGAAAATTTGATGAAAACTCTATTTCAGTTATTTTTGGTTGCGGCTGCCTGTTTAATTAACCTACCTGTTTGCGGACACACGCAAAGAACGACCATTGAGCATGAATCTGAAGCGATTTACCTCGGCAATGAGGGCGTACTGGTGGTTGGTAAAGAAACCAAGATATTTTTCGACCCCTTTTTCCATAACCACTATGGTAGTTATACGCTAGTACCGGAAAAGATGAGGAATAACATCTTTTCTGGTACCGAGCCCTTCAATGATATTGATGCAATCTTCGTAAGTCACATACACGGAGATCATTTTGATGCCAAAGATACCGTTAAATATTCAAAGTTGTTCCCGAAAACAAGGCTATTTGTGCCTAGTCAGGCAATACAGACATTAAGGGAAATTAACGGGTTTGAAAATGTCTCATCCCAGGTAATACCAATTAAGCTTCAATTTGGTGACCAGCCTGTTGAATTTAAATTTGATGCATTTGGCGTTGAAGCGGTTTTCATTCCACATGCAGGGTGGCCGCGTACCAAGGATGTGCAGAATATTGTATACCGAGTAAGTGCAAAACAATCTTTTACCGTTGCCCACTTCGGGGATGCAGATTCGAACCCTGAATTTTATATGACGCACAAGCAACACTGGCAAAAAATAGCAACTGATCTCGCTTTTGTTCCTTTTTGGTTAGGCTTGTCCGACCAAGGTATATCTGTAATTTCAGAGATAATTAACTCTAAAAAGAACATAGGTGTTCATGTACCGACTAAAGTGCCTCAGACTTTAGAAAAGTCTAGTCTCGACTATTTTGCTAAACCAGGTGAGTCGCGAAAGTTTAAAAATTAGTTAATTTGTTTTAAAACAATAGACTAGGTAAAGGTTTGTAGGAAGCTAGCTAGTAAAAATGGAAGCTTGTCAGCTCTGAAATAGGAAACAAAATTAGCCGGATAGGGATAAATTACCATTTCCTAAAATAGGGTGACAAACTGTTCAAAATGAATTTTGTGCAATCGATAAGTACTCAGGCGGATTATAAATAACTACTTGATTTTCAGGATATTATCTCTAATTTGTATTAAACTAACTACTATCGAGAGGTTATCGAGCTGCAGTATTAAACGAGCATTAAAATGGGCTTGACTCATTTCATTAACAAAAATATCGCCTATCTTAGCCTTTTTATTATTGCTGGGGCAGGTAGCTCTGCATCAGGGGCAGAAGAAATTGAACTCAATTTATTCGAAGCTCAAGCCCACTATACCTATGAGGTAAGTAAGCAACTTACTTGGCCAAACGAAGATTCTTTAACTCAGTTTAATCTGGCGGTTATTGGTAACTCTTCAGAATTAATCGATGCATTCAAAAAACGCAACCAAATCAATATTCGGGGCAAGTTCATATCGATCGTCGAATTCAATATGGAAGACTTCATTGCCGGTCAATACTCGATTGTATTCGTTCCTTATAATAAGCGTTCGTTCAATAATAAACTTTACAGAGACTCAGAAAATGTCCTTATTGTGGCTGAAGGTCGTGTAAAAAAGAGCGTTCAAATGGTCAATTTATTGGTTGACAATGATCGTATAAAGTTGAAGTTTAATCGAGAAAATTTGATTGATAAGGGATTTGCAGTTTCTGCAAATCTGCTCGACTTTGCTGGAACTCGGCAAGATCTTAGTCAAGAACTGAAAGAGCGAGAAGTAAAGTTAACCCAACTACTGCAAGATGTATCTAACAAACAAGAAGAGTTAGAAAAAGTTAACTCCGAGCTCAAAAATAATTCTCAAAAACTAAGCGCTGCTCAGCTCCAACTTCAAGAAAACAATCAAAAATTGACTGAGTATAGAAATGAATTGAATAACTTAAGAAAAGAGATTGAATATTCAAAAGCCGAAGTAGCTAAAAACAATCAGGATATTCAGAGACAAGAGCAACTGCTGATAAAAAGTAGACAAGAACTTCAGCAAAAAGCTAAGAGTGTTTCACAATTGCAAATAGATATTGAACAAAATGAACGTATTTTAGATGAACAAGAAAATAAGTTATCAATGCAAAGGAATATGATAGAAACCCGTGATGAAACTATTGATGAACAACGGAGTTGGCTAAAAGCCAACGCCTTTATCATTATGCTTTTTATCGTGATGACGATCTTTTTGCTAAAAATTAACAGTCTACGCAGGTCAGCTAATCGAGAACTTAAGAGCGCTAATAACAAATTGTTTGAATTGGCTACCACCGACGGGTTAACCGGCCTCTTTAATCGCAGGCACTTTCTTGAGCAAGCCCAAAAAGAACTGTTAAGAAATAAGAGAAATAACTTTACATCAGTTATGCTGATGATGGACATTGATCACTTTAAAAATGTTAATGATACTTATGGACATCTTATGGGAGACACAGTAATTAAAACGGTTGGTGATATTTTGCTCGAGAGTATGCGTAAATATGACATTGTCGGCAGGCTCGGTGGCGAAGAGTACGCCATGATGTTAATGGACTGTGACATTAAGGTTGCTCAAGACATTGCAAAGCGTCTTTGTGAGCGAATCGAGCAAACTGAATTTAGTACCAATGAATATACGATTAAAAATGTAACCGTAAGTATTGGCTTAAGCGAAGTGACCGAATCCGATGTGGCAATAGAATATTCTATGATTCGTTCAGACAAAGCGCTTTATCAAGCTAAACAGGCCGGCAGAAATCAAGTTCACATTTCTTAATCGTTAAGTTGCGGTTACTTGCCTTCCAGTTTTGGGTAAAAAAGCTGATTTTTATCTGACTTTTATCTGATTCTAAGTTAGAACGACCCATTCTTACGGTAAAGGAAATATCTATTTACGAATTGGTATTTCCTGAAGAAGATAAAATGTTGATAATAATGTTATGTTAACTCGAATTTTTACATGGGAAACTAGTTTGGCAAATAGATACGTTTTTTACACGCTTTGCGCAGCGATAATGTTTTTTACGCCGATAGAATTAATTGCTAAGAAATATGAGTATGATCCGCTTGGGCCTCCACGCAAACTGACTAAAGAGCAGTCGAGAGTTGCGGAGGCTAATTACGAAAAATATTGTACTTTATGTCATGGCGAAGATAGGCAAGGCCATGTAAATGACCATGCGCCATCATTACGCAGTAAGAGTTTATTTGAGTCCGGAATTCCGCACGCGGTGTTAAGGCCCTTATCCTATGGAAGAGAAGGAACCCCGATGGGAGGTTATTTGGATGAAGTAGGTGGTCCTTTAACTTTAGAGGAAACCTGGAATCTAACCTATTGGCTATTTGAAAAGTCTGGAGCGAGCAGGGTTAAACTTTCAACAAAACCTGTTGTGGGAAATATTAAAAATGGAGAACAAATCTATCAGAAAGAGTGTTCGGCTTGTCACGGTAAAAATGGAGAAGGTGTAACTGGACCAGCGCTAGGTAATCAATCTGCTTTAGCTCATAATACAGACGAAGTTATCCGTTATGCGATACGACACGGGCGCCAAGACACCCCTATGCCCGCTTTTGAAAATAAATTGACCTCACAACAAATTGATGATGTTACTGCGTTTCTGAGAAGCAGGGCAAGCGGTTGGAAAATGACCAAACCTGTTTTGCGAAAAATACCTACACCCGATGAATACGTCGTTAATCCGGACGGGGAGCATCCAGAGTTTGATTTATCGGATGGAATGTATGTTTATGCGAAGGACTTGAATGCTGCATTGGAAGCCAAAAAGAAAATGGTTTTGCTTGATACTAGAGTCCCCTCTGTGTGGCAGACTGCACATATTCAAGGTTCGGTCCCTCTACCTTATTACGCCGACCTAGATGAAACAGTGAAAGACTTACCCAAAGATATACAAATTGTAGCCTATTGTTCCTGCCCTAGAGCTGCTGCGGATCACATTGTAAGGCAACTCAGAAATAGAGGCTTTGACAATACTGCAGTGTTATACGAAGGAATTTTTGGCTGGATGCACCAAGGTTATCCAGTAACTCGTAGAGAAATTCAAGAATAAAACTCTATGCTCTCGGGCAGGGTTAATCTAAAAAGTTAATCCTGCTTTTTTGAACCAATCCTCACTTCAGTTTAGCCTCTTCAAGAATTTGGATTTGGCATATTTCTTATCTTAAATTCTTCTGGTTCTTATATCTTTTTTTAAAGTTTAAACTCAGCACAGCAGACTCTACTGACGATTAAGGCTTTTTCTAGTATCAGATTTTAGAGGACTAAGTTTTTGAAAAGTTGTTGTCACTATGAATTTCATTTTTGTTGAAGAGCCTGTTAGATAATTGTCATTTAACGCCAAGTTATTGACTATTGGCGCCAATTCTTATGTTGGATATTTTTTTCTCACCGTTATGTAATTTAGCTTATTGCCCTGGATGAATTTTTAAGATTAGAATAACTGGTCCGATCAATTACTCTGTCACTGATTGAACAGAGCAAACGAATAAATCAAATTTAATATTAGGGGAAAATATGACTCAGAAGTATACGCGGAGAAGTTTTATTCGAGCGTCAGCACAGGCTGCCGGAAGTGTTGCAGTTGTAGGAATTACTGGGTGTGGAATTGACACTACGGATAATCCGTCGCCAACCTCAATGGAATCAATTACCGATGGTGCGCAGTATTTTCCTCAATCAGTGGCTTCAGGTGATCCTAAACCGGATAGCATAGTTTTATGGAGTCGAATTGAAGATACTGCTTCGAACTCAGATGTACTGCCTGTTTTAGTTCAAGTTTCGACAGACACAAGTTTTTCGAATGTTATAACTGAATTTTCAATGGGCGGTGTTCCCGAGAGTGATGGAAGTTTAAAATTACGCGTCTCAGGTTTAAGCTCTGATACTATTTACTACTACAGATTTCTTTACGACAAAGAAAGTGTTTTTCATTCGTCTCGAGTAGGACGAACAAAAACCGCAGCGGACGAAAATAGCACTCGCGATATTAAATTTGCGTATGTTAGTTGTCAGGACTATGTTGGGCGTTACTACAACACCTATTTAAGATTATTAGATGAAGACTTAGATTTTATCGTACACCTCGGTGATTACGTTTATGAAACCACCGGAGACCCTTCTTTTCAAAGTGCAAACGGTGAGCGACTTGTCTCTTTTAGAGACGAGTCTGGTGCAATTCAAATTGGAGAAGGTGAGAATAGCTATTTCTCAGCTTCGAGTTTAGATAATTATCGACAGCTATATCAGACCGTGCGATCAGATGAGGTGCTCCAACAGATCCATGAGCGCTTCCCTATGATTGCGATCTGGGATGACCACGAATTCTCTGATGATTCGCACGGCGCAACCTCAACAATAACGTCTGGCCGCGAGCCGGAGCTAAATACCCAACGCAAACAAAATGCCGAACAAGCGTATTTTGAATTTATGCCAATAGACACTTTGTCACAGGGGACTTCCCCATTATTTGTTTTACCTGGCCAGCTTTATCCAAATACGAAAATCTACCGAGATTTTACCTTTGGTAGAAATTTACACTTAGTAATGACCGATTTTAGAACCTATCGCCCCGATCATTTAATTCCGGAAGATGGTTTTCCGGGGACGGTTGTTATGAGTCGCTTTGAGTTGACTACTGCGCTGGCAGCGATAGGTGTACCTTATGAGGCAGTCGCCGAGAATTTCACTGCCTACCTGAATATTGATAGTGAAACTTTCTCAGCATATAAACCTGCATTGACAGGCACTCTGACGCAAGCATATATGGGCGAAGGCTTAAGTGAAGAATCTGCGGGAGCTAAAGCAAATGAAGCTATCAGCGGAAATCTGGCGGCAGATGCCATAAACGGGTTATTAGCACAATACAATGCGGCGGTGCCTGCTGAAATGCAATTACCTCTTATCACAGAGCAGGTCATTGATACGTTAGATCGTGGCGTTGCTTACATGACAATGGGTAAGACACAGTTGTTTAGTTCGCTTGGTTCACGTTATTTCGTAGTAAAAGATGTTTATGATTTATATGCAGGGTATCGGTATGCTTTATTCGGCTCCACTCAAGATGCTTATGGTGCGGCTCAAGAAAATTGGTATCAGCAAACTCTATTGTCTTCTCAGGCTAGGTGGAAAGTAGTTGGAAGTTCTGTATCTCATACATCGTTGATTTTGGATTTAACCAACCCGGCGTTGGGTGTTCCTGCACCATTTAATCAAAAGTTTTATTTGAATCTTGATCATTGGGATGGATTCGGAGGTAAGCGAGATGAGCTTATTCAACAAACTTTGAGCAATGTGCCAGGCTCAGTTTTATTGGCCGGAGATATACACGCTTCATTTGTAAGTGATCATGGCCAAGGAACATATGAATTTACCAATACTTCGGTTTCGTCCGGCGTATTTAGAGATTTGTTGGCAGCAACTGCTGCAAATGATCCTTTATTATCTTCCATTCCAGGGATTACTCAACTAATTCAAAGTGCTGACATTTTATTGCAGTCGGCGAACCCTTCAATCGCATATGCAAATACCAACGTGAATGGCGTTGCGGTGGTAACTGCCTCGAGCGATAGTATGACGGTTAATATGTACGAAGCAGATAAAGAATCAACTTTTCAAAGTGCTTATACAGCTGCAGCTGACTATGTCTCAGCTATGCAAACCCGAACCTTTATGATTGACAACGATGGCAACTTAACTCAGTCATAAAAGAGGGTATTTTCTATATAGTAGCTCTTCTCGAGCCTCTTCACGGAGGCTCCTATTTTGTATTCCTCGCTGTCACCTTTTAAATAGACTTTATTTTGAGATATATAATTTCAATTGCTCAATTAATACGCCAAACTATTTCTTCCAGTTCACATAATTGCACTTAGTCATTTAAGGAAGGAGGCAACATGGACGCAAATTTCGAACATGCGTTGGAAAATGTTTTGCAGCACGAAGGAGGGTGGGCTGATCATCCCCAAGACCCCGGAGGAGCGACTATGCGTGGAGTTACCCTTAAAGTGTTTCGAGAGTTTTATGGTGAGGAAATGACTAAGTCAGACTTGCGCGAGATTTCTTTTGACCAGTTAGGCCATATTTATAAAACAGGCTATTGGGATAAGGTTTGGGGAGACAGGCTGCCTTCAGGCATAGATGATTGTGCTTTTGATGCCGCAGTAAACTCCGGTGTACGCAGAAGTGTTAGATGGTTGCAACAGGCTAGTAATGCGGATGCGGACGGCTATATAGGACCCAATACGCTAGACGCAGTGGAATCTGTTGATCCGATTGAACTGATTGATCGATTCTGCGATGCTCGACTTGAATTCTTGCAATCACTCGACACATGGGAAACCTTTGGAAAAGGGTGGGGAAGACGTGTCGAGATGGTTAGAAAACAAGCAAAGAGCTTAGCGTTATCTAATGTCAACTCAGGCTAAACATCTAAAAGCGGCGGTACTTTAATTTATGGCTGCGACGTATGGCTGCGATGTTGGGATACGATATCGGGCTACAGTAAGGGTTCTTTCTGGTCTCGAGTTCCTACTAGCCAAAGCCCATCATTTATAGGGAGGCGTTTCTTCTGCCTTTTCCTCATTCTCTTCGCTAGTATTTGAATCTGCTAGCGCAGGATCTGAAGTAGTATTAGTGTCATTTTCTTCCGCGACTTGGGTAGGGACGGGTGAAGTGTTATTTGCGACTTGAGTGAGCGAAGAGATTTGTTCGTCAAGCTGCTTTATTTGGTCTTTTAGTCTGGCATTTTCTCTACTTAACCATCCAGCTCGTTCCGACTGTCTCTTTACTTCACCTTCGCTTTCATTCAATTTTGCTCTAAGTTGCTCAACCATTTGATTGGTTTGACTGGCATTAGCGCTCTGTTGCGACTGTGTTTTTTCGATAGCTTGTGCAGCTTCTGAAAGTTGCGCTTCAGTCGTATGAAGTTTCGATTTTAAATCTTCTATTTGCCCGCTATTCGCTTTTAATTGAGCTTCAAATCTCTGCTTGATTTCAGTCGCGAGATTTTGCTTAGATTTGCTATGAAAATTTAGTCCAAAAAATATAATGGTTGCAGCGATAATTAAAACAATTGAAATAGTTTTCAGGTAGAACTTTAAATAGCTTTGTGGGGCTCCGCAAAGAGGACATTCTTGCTGACCTTTTGAAATTTCCCTTTTACATGCGATACATTGCTTTGCCATACTTGATTGTTTGTGCTTATTTGAATTAGGTGAAGCATACCATGTCTATAAAACTCTAAAAAGTGAAGCAATGCTTAAAAAAGCACTGCAACTTGGACCAAGTATGAAAATCGATCTTATTATTCTGGTTGATTTTGCATGCAGTATTCTTTGTTAACCACCCATCCTTCGGAAGGTTTGGAGTTGTCACCTAGAGCCATTTGAGCCAGCTTGTAACCTTTTCTGACCCCTAAGATCTTTGCAGCAGTTAAAAATCCCGCAATCATGGCACCGGCGACGCCACATGAGAGGATATCTTGACCTGTTAACCATAACCCAGGAATTCTTGTCTTAGGCCTCAACCAATCCTGCTCAAATCGAGAAGTGTCATGCTCCAAACCGTAGATTTCTCCTTTATCGTAAAAACAGAAAAACTCCGTAGTAAGCGGCGTTGAAGCTTCGTAATAGTCAATTTGGCCTCGGAGTTGTGGGAGCTTTTGATACAGCGCTTCGAGCATTCTATCCGCAAACTCTTCCGAGAACTGTTCGTAGTCTTGTCCTCTTTTTCCCCAAGTAGTGTCTTTCCATTTAGCAAAAGATTCATAACTAGCCGGTGCTACAATTTCAATTGTAGATCTGCCGGGATAACGTTGTGCGAAGCTCGGATCTTTAGCTGAAGGAAAAGAAATATAGATTACCGGCATGGGTTTGGAATGATCATCAAAGAACTCTTTGATGTTTTTATCGTGATGCTCATCTAAGTAGATCCAGAAATTGGTCTTTGGAAGACCCAAACTCTCAGCATCTTTTTTCAGACCGATAAACAAACCAACGTTGGTGCAAGAGGGTTGGATTTTTGTTATATCTTGTGCGTAACCGAATTTATCCTTGACGAGAGAGGGCACCAATTTTTCGAAGGTATTAAAAGCGCCAGCATTACTTATTATTATGGGCGCTGTTATCTGTGTCCCATCAGCCATCTCAACGCCGATGGCTTTAGTCTGTTTTTCATCAAACAAAATATTGCTTACGGTTGCATAGGTGAAAACCTCACCGCCACTCGCCTGGATTTGAGGAATGATGGTTTCCGCCATTTTTGAAGCCCCCCCAACCGGGTAGTAGCCTCCATTCAAATAGTGTCTTGCGATCAAACTATGAATAAGAAAGCTGCTTTTCTTAGGTGGAACCCCGCAGTCCCCCCATTGCCCAGTTAATACAGCGATCAGTTTTTCGTTGTTGGTTATTGTTTTAAGAACGTCATAGGTGTTTTGATTGAAGTAATTTGGCATTAAACGATTTAATAAAGGTGAAAGTAACTTATTCAACCTTGGACTTAATATCTTACTCAAACTAAACCATCGCATTCCGCCATTTACTTGCTTAATCATTTGTAAGTATTTATCTATTGCCGCGGATTCATTTGGAAAATGCTTCTTTAATTCTTGCGCAAACGCCTTTTTACCCGCAATTAAATCGAAATGCTCATCCCCGAGAAATATCCTGTCATAAGTAGGGTCCATTGCGGCCCATTTGAGTTGTTTATCACTTACAAAGTCGAATAGCTTGCGTGTCATAGTGGGATAGCCCACATCTCCTATGTAGTGAACTCCTACATCCCATTCATAACCTTCTCGCGAATAAGCGTGAGTAAAGCCTCCAGCAGTATAATGCTGCTCCAGCACTAAAATCTTTTTTCCCATTTTAGCCAGACTCGTGGCTGCGGTTAATCCGCCAATTCCAGAGCCAATGACGATGGCATCATAATCTTGTGATAGTCGATTGGCTCTATACCTGCGTCCGATTCTTATAGAAGATGGTTTTTTTGAACGTTTACTTTTAGGGAGGTCATTGTCACTTGCTGTTGAATCGCCGGTATTACTGTTATCCTGGTTGCTCATAAACTAATCTTCTATTGGCTAAACTGTTCGACGCCCGGGGAGATGTTCAATTAGGTGATATCTGGTCCGAGCAGTAATTTCTCTACTATAAACGAAAACATTAAATTGGGCTAGTAGTAGCAATCGGCCTCAGATTATGATTGGCGGATACGAAATTGGGGCAGCCAGCCACAGAAATAGTTTCAATATCGCGGTGTCGATCGTTTCGGGAATAATTCATTTCATAAAATAAAAAAAAAGAAAAAAAAGAAAAT
>JAPHTP010000044.1 GCA_026196875.1 Kangiellaceae bacterium | reverse complement strand
TCAGAGAGTCTAATTAGTTCTTATTGGCTGTCTAAAAAACAACCAATATGACTTTTGGCCTCTAATTTTTCGGTAGTTGAAGATTTAGAATAAAAAGTAAAAAAAGGTAATTTTCCATTGTCCTAATCGGGTGTATATGATATATATCCGCGCCTGAATAAAAAGTCGTCACTTTTTTAGCAGTGTTTAAAAGGGCGATGGCAAGGGGAGAATTGGAATTACTCCTTTAATTTCAAGTAGTTAATATGGCGGAGAAGCAAATGCCAAAGAAAAATACGGCTAAGACAGCAACTGCGACTACTCTTGGCGCCTTAGGGATCGCTCCTTATAAAGAAAAGCGTGGCGAAGAGTATATGAATGAAGACCAGATTGCTCACTTTAAGGCAATCTTGGAAGCCTGGAAACAGCAACTCATGGAAGAAGTTGACCGAACTGTTAGCCATATGAAAGACGAAGCAGCTAACTTTCCTGATCCGGTTGACCGTGCTAGCCAGGAAGAAGAATTTAGTCTCGAATTACGTACGCGTGATAGAGAGCGTAAATTATTGAAAAAAATCGGCAAATCTATCGCTTCGATTGAAGATGAAGATTATGGGTATTGCGAGTCTTGTGGCGTAGAGATAGGTATTCGCCGCCTAGAAGCTCGACCTACAGCAACCTTGTGCATTGACTGTAAAACGCTAGACGAAATCAAAGAAAAACACCTAAATCGATAGGCGTTTAGCAAATTAATTACAATTGTTACAAGCGCCTTTCTGGGCGCTTGTTTTGTTTGTAATCTACGAAAATTTTGTAGCTTGAGTTGAGTTTGAATCTTTCAACTGACAACGAACAACAAGAATCTCCTCACTGGATTGGACGATTTGCTCCTACACCTTCCGGACCTTTACATTTTGGTTCTCTAGTAGCTGCTTTAGCGAGTTATCTTGTTGCGAAACAAAGAAATGGTAAATGGCTAATCAGGGTGGAAGATATTGATCCTCCTCGAGAAGTTCCCGGTGCCGCAAAATCAATAATCGAAACATTGGAAGCATTTGGGTTTGAGTGGGACGGAGAGATCACTTATCAAAGCAAAAGAAATGGGCTTTATCAAAAAGCACTTGAAGAACTGCACTATAAAGGAAAAATTTACCTGTGCCACTGTTCTCGAAAACAGGTTCAGCTAAGAAATAACGGAATTTATGATGGCTATTGCCGTACTCAAAATTCTGCCTTGAACCAGAGTAAATTGTTCGATCTAACACAGTTGAATGAAACGGCGATCAGAGCAAAGTTTGCGGCCGGATTTGAATTATTCCACGATCATATTCTTGGTCAATGTCAATTTGAATCTGAAGCAGATAAGCAAGATTTTATTTTGTTTCGTCGAGATAGTTTGTTTGCTTATCAACTTGCGGTAGTGGTTGATGATATTGAGCAACAAGTGAATCATGTGGTGCGAGGTGCCGACATTCTAGACTCTACTCCTCGGCAGAACTTCTTATACCATTGTTTTGATAAGCCGACACCTGAGTACTATCACTTGCCTCTGGTTATAGACGAAAGCGGGCAAAAGTTTAGTAAAAGTAAGTTGTATCCGGCAATAAACTCATCTGATGCCAGCAGTTATCTAGTCAAAGCACTGATTCACTTAGGGCAAAAGGTTGAGTCTGATTTGCAGTCCGGAACGCCGCAAGAAATTTTAAAATACGCCGTAAATAATTGGTCGCTTGGGCTAGTAGGTAAGGAAGCGAAACTACTCTCAGGATCTGACTAGGCCCCTACCAATTTACGCCCACAGCGGCAGGATTTGACAGCTTGCCCTCTCCGTGGGTTAATAGCTATTAATAAAATTAAAATAATTCAAGGAGCTAAGTTTGAGCGAACCTAAAGGGCTAGATCCTAAAGCTTATGTGCAATTACAAGATGGGGAAAAATACCCTCCATATGTTCCTGCACAAGAGAACATTGCAGAATTTACGATAAAAGCTGTTGGCCTAGGGATTTTATTTGGCATTATTTTTGGTGCCGCTAATGCTTATCTTGGATTAAGGGCTGGCCTTACAATCAGTACTTCAATTCCTGTTGCAGTAATGGCTGTAGCGGTATTTAAAATTTTAGCGAAGGGCGGCATTAAAAGCACTATTCTAGAAACCAACATTGCTCAAACAACAGGATCAGCATCAAGCTCCGTTGCCAGTGGAGTAATTTTTACACTACCCGCTCTTTTCATGTGGGGGATGGCTCCTGATTTATTGCAAATGACCATCTTAGCCATGAGTGGTGGCTTGCTAGGTATTTTGTTCATGATACCTTTGCGCAAATATTTGATTGAAAAAGAACACGGCAAATTGCCTTATCCGGAAGGTACTGCTTGCGCTGAAGTTCTGGTCGCCAACGAAGTCGGTGGAAACAAAGCTAAATTTATATTTGTAGGTATGGGAGTGGCTGCGTTGTTTAAAACGTTAACGTCATGGATCAAAGTAATCCCAGATTATGCCACCCTAAAAATTCCATTTATCAAGAAAGCTAGCGTAGGTATAGATTTATCTGCGGCCTTGTTTGGTGTGGGCTATATATTAGGACCGAGAGTAGGTGCGATTATGGTAGGAGGCGGACTTTTGTCTGCACTGATCATTATTCCTGCTATTGCATATTGGGGGGACGCTAGAACCATCCCTCTTTTTCCCGAAACGGCAAACCTGATTAAAGACATGTCGGCCAGTCAAATCTGGACTCGTTATGTTCGTTATATTGGGGCCGGAGCAGTGGCCACTGCGGGAATTATAACCCTAATTCGCAGCATTCCCGTGATGATTGAGAGCTTTAAAGCCGGCGCTAAGCATATTGGCGACGGGGTTGGTTCAGTCGTGCGTACTAGCAATGATTTACCGCTTAAAGTTGTCGCGGTAGGCGTCGCTATCATCATTATCGTTTTAACTTTGGTACCAAATGCATTTGGTGCCATCGGCGGCGTTGAAACTCGATTAGTCGCAGCATTATGTGTAGCTTTGTTTGCATTTTTCTTTGTTACCGTTGCCGCCAGAATTGTCGGGCTAGTTGGTGTTACCTCCAATCCAACCAGCGGTATGACCATTGCGGCTCTTCTCGGAACAGCAACTATATTTCTTGCGATGGGTTGGACCGATAATGCAGGTAAAGCCGGTACCTTGATCGTTGGCTGTGTTGTCGCAATCGCAGCATCAATTTCTGGGGACACGTCACAGGATTTGAAAAGCGGATATTTACTCGGGGCAACACCAAGAAAACAGCAAATGGCTGAGTTACTCGGTGTCTTAACTTCGGCAACCTTTGTGTGTTTAGCCGTTCTCCTATTAGCCGAAACATTTGGTTTTGGATCTCAAGAGTTACCGGCGCCGCAAGCAACCTTAATGAAATTAGTGATAGATGGGGTTTTAGATCAGAACTTACCTTGGACCTTAGTCGCAATCGGAGCCGGCATTGCCATTTTATGTGAGTTAGTCAAGATCCCTTCATTGCCATTTGCGGTTGGTGTTTATCTACCTGTTGCTACCATGACACCAATATTTATTGGTGGATTGATTCGACATTATTTTGAAAAGAAAACCTCAGATAAAAAGCAACTTGAAGAACGTCGTGAAAGAGGCGTGTTGCTAGGAAGTGGGTTTGTTGGTGGAGAGGGATTACTAGGTGTGGGGATCGCCGCTGTAGCATTTATTCAAAGTAAAAAGCCAGACGGTATCGGAACTGGCTGGGCTGGCAGTGATATCATGGCGATGATTGCCGGTGTGATCGGTTTTAGTTTGTTAATTATTTGGTTCTTTAATTTAATTAAAAAAGCGAAATAAAAACAAAGTTAGGGAATATTTTTTCAGGAACTTAGCTTCTGCAAAGGAGTGGCTTCTGAGTAAGAAAGACTGTCGGTATTTTGGACTTGCTGATGTGAAGGAATAGAAATTGACTATAAACATTAAATTTTATGGATATATTGCGACCAGCCTTGACGGTTATATTGCCAGGCCTAATGGTAAGCTTGATTGGCTCAATGATGCCGCGCCAAAAGACTCGAAGGAGGATTATGGCTACCGCAACTTTATGGCGAGCGTCGATTGTGTTTTGATGGGAAGAGCCTCGTTTGAAAAAGTGGCGTCCTTTCCTGAATGGCCTTATAAAGACAAACGCGTTTTTGTACTCAGTCGTACTATGAAAGATGCACCAAAAGATTTGGAAGAGTATCAAATAGACTTTTTTAGTGGTGCGGTGGAGCGGCTCGCAGTCGAGCTGCAAACGCTTGGAATGCGCAATGTTTATGTTGACGGCGGAATTACATTACAGTCTTTTATACGAGCTGAGATGCTTGACGAAATCATAGTTACCCAGATCCCGGTGTTAATCGGTAAAGGCCTGGAATTGTTTTCCGACTTTCAAAAAGATATCAAGTTAGAATTAATTTCTTCGCAGTCTTTTGACTCGGGGTTTGTTCAAAGTAGATATCGGTTCGTAGCGGAAAAAGGTAGGTATTTCGACGAGTAAAGTTGCTTGATTGAATCCGCTAGACTTAGTTCGTTTGCGGCGAAACGGGCTTACTGCTATTTTTATCCAGCGCTGCGACAATGTTTAAAATAGTCTCGACTGCACCGGTGTAAAAAAGAGGATCGACCCGCTCAAAAATGTCACTGGTTTTATGGTAGTCACGATGCAGGTCGACGCCAAAATATAGGTAAGGTATCCGGCGTTTTGCAAAAGGCGCATGGTCACTCGCGTTGTCCCAATCAGTTGTCGCCAAGCTTGCGCCTCGACGTCTTAGCTTACCTTCATGCCCCGTCCTTAAACAGACATTTGATTGGTAAACTGCTTGCTCTACTAGCGGGCGTAATTGCTTATTGCGGCGAGTTCCTGCCATATATAGACGCTGGCCATTATCACCTCGAGCGACCATATCTAGATTGATATTATATTTTACCTGGCTTAATGGTAGCGGAGGATTTTCAACAAATGCTTTCGCACCAAATAAGCCTGACTCTTCAGCATCAGTCGCTAGAAAAATAATTGAGTGTGCAGGCGGATTTTGCACGAAATATTCGGCTAAAGTTAACATCGCCGCAACGCCGGAAGCATTGTCGTCAGCCCCGTTATAAATGCGGCCGCCGGATTTACCTAGATGGTCGTAGTGAGCGGTAACAACAATATAATCTTTCGGCACTTGATGGCCTGAGATGAATCCGCCAATATTGACGCCCTGTTTACCATTTGAATAGGTAAAGGGTAAGCGGTAATTTCGGTTTAGAGGTTTTAAACCAATAGCTCGATAACGCATTTGCAAGTACTTCTGAGCTTTGGCGCTGCCAACTGAACCGGCCTCTCTTCCTTCCATTTGATCACTGGCGATGATTTTTAGATCTTGTAGCAACTGCTGCTGGTTGATTGTGCCTTTGAGGCTGGGTTGAGGAGGGCAGTAAGCAAGTCTGTTGTTGCTGCATGACGCTAGCAATAGCAAACTCAAAAGAAAAAATAATCTAAAACCAAATTTCAAAATCAACTTCCAACTTACCAAAGAAAAGCTTACCTTAGCTTTTGCCCGTCAATTGATGTTTAACACTTTGGAATAACGGCCAGTCTTCAACCAATTCATAGTACACGCCATTTTTACTTTGGCGAGAACATAGCAAACTCAATCGATCAATTTTAAGTTTAGCATTAATTTGGTAGTTTTCCTTAGGAGGCATTTCTGCTTGTCTAAAAAGGGTTATGTGAGGAGAAAAACGCTTTTTATCAAAATGTCGAAGCCCTATCGAATTAAGTTGCTTTTCGATCTGCTGTTTACAATTGACCAAATGATTTTTCGGATCTCCTACTGATAAACAAGCTACTTTTGGCTTAGGCCAATAAACAAGATCTTGGGTTGTTAAAATGAAGGGGGAGATTTCAGGAGAAACAAAGTTGTCGATAATCGCTTCGAGTTTTTTCTCGTTTGTATCACCTAAAAAGCTCAAGGTGATATGAAAGTTTTCTGCGGGAACAGGCTTGGCCTGCTCTAGCTCGATACTTGATTGAAACTCCAGCAATTGAGTTTGTACTGCCGGGGACAACTCAATTGCGAAGAAAAGACGAAATTTACCTTTGGTCATATAATCGGCGACTTAACTCGACTACTCGTTCAATTCCAATACGGGTTCGATTTAAATGCGGCACGACGAGTTTGCTCTATCGCATCTAAAACCGGTCGATTACGTTTTTCGAGCCATTCTTCGGTTTCATCTTGTTGATGAGTTTCTAGCTGCAGCTCGAAGATGTAACCGTTCATCTGTAGTTCCCGGATACCATCCAGAATGTCGACCCAGGGTTGGCGATAGGAAAGTCGCTTTTGTGAATCAAACAGTCCACCAAAAAACAAGCCGGTATCAAGCGCTCTACGAATCTTAGCTATTTGCTTAAAATAGGCTTTCGGTTCTAAATCAACTTTAGGACCCAAATCACGCTTTAGCTCTTTCAGCATATGCTCCAGTTGTTTTTTGGCGTAATCGATGATTGGAGTACCTAACTGAGGTTGCTCTTTTTCCGGGATAAAATTGCGCCATTCTTTAAAGTAGAGCCATTCCGACATATTGAGCATCATCAAATTATATCTTTGAGTTGAGAGTAAAGACTTAAATTCCTCAATAGCGTCGCCAACTTCGGCTTCAATTTTCTTTTGCTGCTCTCCGACCAGATCCCAATCCGCTTTTTGTTTTAAGTAACGATTTAAATAGCGTTTATGCTTGGCTGCGTCAACAATTGGTCGCATAGCTTCTGCAAGCCAGCCCCAGTTATTGCGCAGATCGTGGGTAGCCTGACGTGGAATCAGCCCGCCAAACACCATGTACATATGCTGCAAGTAAATTAATGCACGATACATCTCGAGCACTGCTGTGTGGGCATCTTCTTGATTCAGGAAAAGTTCAAAGTATTGCCAGTGTTTGAGCCCTGCGAAACAAATCTGTTCAAAAGCCTTTTCGGATTCGACACCTTGAGCCAACTCAGTAACCTGCATGCGATAACTGTCCCCAGACGCTCTCTCGCACAAGCTATATCCGCGGCGAGCTTTACTGGCGTTGTAAAGCGTTAGATCAAGTTCTTTTATCAAGTATCGGCCAATAGCAAAAATATACTCTGCGCTTCCTTCAACTAACTCTAATTCGACTTCACAAATATTTTGGTTTTTATCTCCAGAAGTGATTTTCCCTACGTCTAAAGATACTTCTATTTTTGTATCGTCTGAAAAAGTCAGATAGCAAGATGTGCGCTCAAAGTCGGTCTTAAAACAAGGTAAGAACTCGCCGTCTTCTTCGTTGGCTTCTTCCACCAAAATTTGGAGATAAGGCTCCGTGATTAAACCTGTATCCAGTAGGTATTCGGAGAGTTCAACTTCATCTTCATTGCGCTGATGCAATCCACCAATCGCCTTGCCTGAAGATTTCACGGTTTGTATCAATTTCTCGCCGATTTGGCGAATACGCATGCCAATGCCGACTTCACGCAGTTTAAAGTGTTGTGTGTCGAAGTAGGTATTGCCGAGTTGTTGAGTTTGCCATGAACTCTGACTTGCTGCGCCTGGAAATTCTAACTCTCTGATTTTATTTATTTTTTCTTGAGTTGCGGCGAGCTTGAGCTCAAGTTCGCTTGCCATACACTAAAGCCTTTTTATTATGCATAGGGCGTTATTTAAACATCCATAGATGAAAATGTCATTACTTGCAGTTATTTGAACTGATTCTGGTCATTAAATTCGTTCATTCTGGCCGAATTAGTCAAGAGATGCAGGATTTTACGTGAACTAGGTAGGGTTTTCGTACTCTAACAGGTTTGAACACGCGGCAGGATTTCGTACAATAGCAGCGCTTAAACCCAAAATAGTTAACTGCCGTGAGAGTAATTACTCACTCGAATTCTCGGTTACTATTTAGATCTACCGATTTATAACCGATTAAAAACAACCAGAAGAATACCATCATGAACTTTCGAAATTCTTTTTTAGCCTTTTTATTTTTTTCCAGTTCAGCTGTTGCTGAAACCGTGTATATCGATGATCAGATTAAAGTATGGTCACGCACCGGCCATACTAATGAATACAAAGTTCATTATCAGTTAGCACCAGGCACTAAATTTGAGGTTCTACAACGTAACGCAGAATCAGGTTTTGTCGAGGTGAGAGATGAACAGGGTAGAACTACTTGGATAGATGGGAAGTTTTTAGTTAGTCAGCCGACGGCGCATCAAAGACTTGTTGAAGCGAACCGAGAAATTGCGAGATTGAAGAAAGTTAACTCTGAAAAAGTTAGTGAACTTCAGAGTAAAGTAAACCAAATGGCGCCATTAGAAAGTGTGAATCAAGACCTTCAAGAAAAACTCGCCCAAGCCCAAAATGAAGCCGAGCAAGCCCAGCAAAGAGCACAGCTATTTGAGAGCGGCTTTAACCGCGATGCGTTTTTTGGCGGGGCTGCTGTGTTATTTGGTGGCATGATTTTTGGGTGGATATTGTCCAGGTTGGGGGGTAAGAAAAGAAGTGCCGGTTGGAGTTAGCTATTTAAAAAACAAATATAACACGAGCCCGCTTTTGCGGGCTTTTTCAATTATAATAGCCGGATTGTTTCTCTGTTAATAATTTACCTGCGTATACTCAATGAGTGATATTCAACTAGCCAACGGCGGCAAAATTTCTTCAGACTACCTTGAGCACGCTCGAGCAACATTTTTGTCAGCTCAAGATGAGCAACAATTTATTGATTTTTGCGGCAGACCATTAAGAAAAAGCATACGTATTAATCGCCTTAAGTTCAGCCGAGAACAGTTTATTGAGATGGCCAAAAAGTATGTTTGGCAAATTGAATCTATTCCTTGGTGCCAGGACGGTTTTTGGGTTGATCTAAGTAATGCTAATCACGAATTATCGCTAGGCAATTTACCGGAACACATCCAGGGACTATTTTATATTCAAGAAGCGAGTTCAATGCTCCCGCCCGAAGCTCTGTTAAATGGGCAAGTGCTGGATGCACCATTGGTCGCAGATTTTGCGGCTGCGCCGGGGTCCAAAACAACCCAATTGGCGGCTATGTTGGATAATAAGGGCTTGGTAATGGCTAACGAGTTATCCGCTAGTCGACTCAAAGGGCTGCATAGCAACTTAGTTCGATGCGGTATTTTGAATACCTGTATGTCTCATTTAGACGGACGAAAAATCGGTGAGTTAATACCTGGCCAATTTGACTACATTCTATTGGATGCCCCTTGCGGAGGCGAGGGGACAGTACGTAAGGATGTAAATGCGCTTCAGCACTGGGATATCAATCGGGTAACAGATTTAGCTGAAATCCAAAAGTCACTAATAGAATCTGCGTATAAGGCACTCAGGCCAGGTGGAAAACTGGTTTATTCTACCTGTACTTTGTCCCCGGAAGAAAATCAGCAGGTAGCTAATCATTTAGTTGAAACTACAGATGCAAAAACTGATTCGTTAGCTGATTTATTTACTGGCGCTGATAAAGTAGCGACTCAGGAAGGGTATTTGCTAGTTCTTCCACATGTTTTCGATAGCGAAGGTTTTTTTATTTCGAGTTTTAGCAAACCAGAAAACAGTGAATGTGTTGACGAACTTCGCGCAGTTTACTCGTCACCCTTTGAGAAACTTTCCAACAAGACCGCGTTATTGATTAAGTCCCACTTTAAAACTCACTTTGGAGTCGATATTGAACCCATGGGCTTTCAGTTAAAACAAAGAGATAAAGAAATTTGGATATTCCCTGAACATTTATCGGAAGTCGACTCTTATCTGAAAATAAACCGCGCAGGAATGAAAATAGCTAATGTCTTTCCTAAAAAAATAAGAGCAACTCATGAATTTGTCTGTTGTTTTGCCGAGAAAGCTACTCAGCAAAAGGTAGAGCTGAATAAATTGCAAGCATCGTTGTTCTGCCAGGGCCAAAATATTGAATTGGAAGACGAGCAGAAACAATATTCGCAACTTGTTGATGGCGAAGTCATTCTGACTTTCCAAAAACATGGGCTGGGCGTCGGCCTCAATAAAAAAGGTAAAATTAAAAATAGCCTTCCTAGAGAATTGGTTAGAGATAATATTCGATTCCCCTGATAGTTGCTCGACTGTTTTGCTGATTCAAGGAGAGTCAGCCTCTATGTGTTGCATTATAAAGTGGGAGTCCGAATTTATCCGGCTAGCGATACTGAAAAGCAGATCAAAACTATGTTTGTTAGCCCGCACCTATAATAGTAAGTTCAAGCATGTAACTTTCGCGCAGCTTATCTATCTTTGTCTATACTTACTGAAACGGGCTGAGCCTGTTTATATTGATGCAACTCTTTGCTGGAGCCCTATTTGGAAATCACTCGTCCGCGATTTTTTAGACTGAATATTGTTGTTATTTATCTTGCTATCCTGCTAGCAGGAGGATGGGTGTCCCTTTCGGTTTTTCAAAATGGGCACTCAATTCAAAATGTCAGTCATACTTTAACTACTAAACAGCTTCCCGCGCTTAGTCAAATCTCCGAAGTAAAAAAGCTAATTATTGAATATGAAAGGGTCGCGTATGAGCTCTACGCTACGACAAGCGTGGATTATGATGAACGCGAAACCATTATGCCGCTATTGCAGAATACTGCTATCGAAATAAGACGTAATATTAACTTGCTGGACCAGTATTTTTCTTCCAATAGCTCATTAGGCGAAGTAACTGAATTGTTTGAGCTCATCCAAAAACACGCTGCTCAGCTGGACCATGCCCTTCCCCCAGAATTTCATGATTGGGACCAGTCACGAGCAGAACTTGCAGAAATATCGAAACTAAACAAGCTTATTACGCCTTTGCTGTTTAAGCTTTCTTCTGAAATCAATGCGCAAATAGAGCAATCTAAAGAAAACTCAACGGTTCAGCTTGATGAAATGTCTGTATGGGTTTCCGCCTTCTCAATAATGATTATTTTGCTCGCGATTCTTGTTGGTTACTACATTTATCGTCAGGCAAAATTGTCTGCGGAAAGACAACGTTTGGCATTATTTGTGGAGAAAAACCCTAATCCTGTAGCCTGCATAGGTTACGACGGAAGCGTTGCGTTTGAGAATTTGGCGTGGCGAGAAAACTGTGAAAACGATCTAGAACAATTTCTGGTGCTGGCTATCAATCAAGAAATAGAGAAAATGCGCATGGCACAAAGCAATGTTTCTAGTGTTAAGTTTGCACGAGGAAGTCGCTACTTTGAATTGTCGATTAATCGAATTGATGCACTTCAACAACACATGGTTCATGTCGAGGATATTACTACTCGTGAGTCAGCTACCCAAGAACTGGAGTTTCTTGCTTATCATGACTCTTTAACAGGTTTACCGAACTTGAAAAAGTTGGAGAATGATTTGAGCAAAATGATCGAAAAGGGAAGTGACTATCCTTTCTATTTATTTTCCGTTGGTATTAAAAGGTTGCAATTGATTACGACGACTCATGGGCACTCAGTAAGCGATGCCCTAATTAAGTCAATTGTAATGCGTTTACAGAACTTGTTGGCAGGCTTGTTAACGGAGTTTGAAGTATGCAGGATATATCGCTTTACCGGCGCCAAGTTCGAAATTTTGGTTTCGGGGCCTAAACAAAATATGGGCTTTGAGCAAATGATTAAATGGTTGGAAAAGCAATTGGATTCTGTTTCCCAAAAACCACTTAATACAAATTTTGGCCAGTTTTTTCTTGGAATACAGGTTGGCTGCGCAACTTTTCCGGAACACGGCTACAATGCTGATATTCTAATGAAAAATGCATCTGCTGCGCTTAACGATGCTCAGAAAAACAATATTGATGGAATTAATCAGTTTAGTCATGAACTGGCTTACCGCGAAGAGAACTGGTTAAAGGTAGAGCATGAATTACGGCAGGCTGATTTTGATCAAGAGTTATTTTTGGTTTATCAACCCAAGGTTAATCTGGCGAGCGGTGAGTTGGAAGGAATGGAAGCCCTTGTACGTTGGCAGCATCCGGAAAAAGGTCTTATTTCACCTGCTGATTTCATTCCAGTGGCAGAAGAGTCTGGTTTAATACTGGCGATGGGAGATTGGATTTTGCGCCAAGCTATTAAACAAACTGCACAGTGGGTAAAAAACGGTGCTTCACATTTGCAAGTGGCAATTAATGTCTCGCCCAGCCAATTACTTTCCTCCGGGTTTTGCGAACAAGTTAATTCAATACTCAATGAAGAAAGCCTGGACCCATGTCATGTCGAAATCGAAATTACCGAAGAGGTAATGGTAGAAGATAAAAGTTTATGTGTGAAAGTTATGCAAGCCTTGAGAGAGTCTGGCATGAGTATCGCAATCGATGATTTTGGTACAGGATATTCTTCATTATCTTATTTGAATCAAATGCCCTTGTCTAAGTTAAAAATAGACCGCGCATTTGTGACTAATATTCATTGCAATGAAAGTAATTATGCTATTGTCCGAACGATAATTGCACTATCAAAAAGCCTAAATATGAAGGTGATCGCTGAAGGGATAGAGACTCAAGATGAAGTTGATATGCTTAAATCGCTAAATTGCGATCAAGGGCAGGGATTTTTATTCTCTAAACCTTTAAGTGTGAGTGATTTTGAGTCCTTATATATATCGCCTAATAAGAACTCGCACTTATCGCTTATTTGAACTGGAACTTACGCTAAAGCAATTAACTGAATGACACTTTAACTGCTTTTTTTGCGGCGGGTTCTTCTAGTTTTAATAATTCTGCAGCGCTAAATCCATAAAAATTGGCCACGATATTACTCGGGAACTGCTCTCTTAGCGTGTTATATTGCATTACGCTGTCATTAAAAGACTGGCGAGAGAAAGAAATTTTGTTTTCTGTATTGGATAACTCATCCATCAGATTTTCCATTGTTTTATTCGCTTTTAAATCAGGATAATTTTCTGATAGCGCAAACAATTTTCCAAGAGAGCCCGTGAGCAGAGATTCTGCCGCGGCCAGTTCTTTCATACTTGAGGCATCTCCGGGATTAAGAGCTGCACTTTTAGAAGCATTAATAGCTGTATTACGAGCTTTGATAACTGCTTCGAGTGTTTCCTTTTCGTGTTTCATATAACCTTTTGCCGTTTCTACTAAATTTGGAATAAGGTCATATCTGCGAGTCAGTTGCACATTGATTTGAGCGAAGGCATTTTTGTATTTGTTCTTTAGAGAAATGAGCTTGTTATAAATACTCACCAAATAAAATATGGCAAGTAGGAGTAAACCAATAGTTACCCAAATTTCCATGTTGCTTTCCTCATAATCATGTAACTATGCGGCCCAAGTTTATGTGACTTTTATCTTTCGATTTTTTATCGATTGGTCGATTGAGCCGGATTTCAATATAGTGGCACTTTTGAGATAGTTTCGCTAAAGCTTATTTATCTCGGCATTTAGATTGTATTTCTGATCAGTGACAATTGTCTCGAGAACTTTGACTCTTTCTTCCAAAGCTTCCAGTTTATCTAGTCTGCTTTCAATATCAGATAAATCTATTTTGGGGGAGCCTTTCTTTTTTATCCATTCAGAGATAACGCCAGCTAATATAGCAACGACGCTAATTATGGCAATCATTTCAAAAATATGCATTCTCATGTCCTTTTATCTTCTCGCTTGCTGATTAGTTAAAGTATTCTCTTTCTTCAGCCAATCTTCATTTGATTGGTATCAGTATTAATATTAAGTGTTAATATACTATAGCGACAAACAAGTCTAGGCTTCAACAACTAGTAGTAAATAGCCATATTTAACAATAACCTACAAAATCGAGTTTTATGACTGCTTTTAGCAAACAACCCAACACAGACTGGAATTTCGCCGTTAATGAGTTAAAGACGATTGTACCCGAGGATTTATTCCAGATAGTGGAAAAAGTCCTGGAGCAAAGCACATTTGTGAAATCTCTCGCGACTAGGTATCCATCTGCCTATGCGCGGACGTTAATATGGCACCAACAAAGTAATAACAACGACTGTGTTAAATTACTTGAACAGAGTTTTTCGCAATTTGCAGATTTATTCGGAGCTGAAGACGAGGCCCAGCAACTTCGGCTATTACGTATATTCCGTAAGTGTCAAAGTGCGGCTATTGCTACCCTGGAACTGTCTAATCAAATACCGGTCACATCCAGCAGCTACCGAATTAGTCTGTTAGCTGACCTAATGATAAAGCAAGCCCATGAATTCTCGATCAATCAATTGAAACCAAGATTCGGTTTGTCGGTGGATGATACCGGACGCAGGCAAAACCTTGTCGTTCTTGGGATGGGGAAATTAGGCGGACTGGAGCTCAATTTCTCTTCTGATATCGATCTGATATTTTTTTATGCGAACTCAATTCCAACCCAAGAGGGAAGTCGCTCCGTTGAAGCATCACGATATTTTCAGCGAGTAGCCACGCAGATAATTAAGTTGCTCGATGAGGTAACTGAAGAAGGATTCGTGTTTCGAGTTGATATGCGGCTGCGGCCTTATGGTGATTCCGGCGCCTTGGTTATGTCCTTTGCTCAGGCCGAAGAATACTATCAGGAGCAAGGCCGAGAATGGGAAAGATTCGCCATGGTCAGGGCTCGAGTAATCAATGGCAGCCCGGAGGAACAGGGAGAGCTGCAAAATATCATTACGCCTTTTTGTTTTAGGCGATACATAGATTACGGAGTGATTGATTCAATCCGTAATATGAAAAGTATGATTGTACGTGAAGTTAGGCGTAAAGGATTAGTTGGAAATATTAAGCTCGGAGCTGGTGGCATCCGAGAACTAGAATTTATTGTCCAGGCGTTGCAGTTAATCCAGGGAGGAAGAGACAAGCGACTGCAAGAGAGGAGTGTATTTAAAGTACTCCCGCAGCTCGTTGCAGCGAAATTACTCCCGCAGAATGTCGCCGAGTTCCTTGGTAACGCTTACCGGTTGTTACGGCGGGTCGAACATTGTATTCAGGAGTTGGAGGAAAAACAGACTCAACAACTACCCGATAATCTTGAGCAACAGAAAATTCTTCATAGCGTAATGCAACATTCAAGTTGGCAGTCATTTACGACCGAGTTGGGAGAAATACAAACACAAGTGCATTTGCACTTTAATGAACTGCTCGGTGAGGAACGTCAGCAAGGGTTAGCACAAAATGAGTTTTTTCATTCGTTGGCAGAAGGACACGTCAGCTATCAACAGTTTGTCGAAAAATCTCAGTCTGAAAATTGGCCTATTAATTCAGAGCAGAGTTTAAGCCGTTTCATCGAGCAGTTGGAGCGTTTTCAAAGTGATTCATCTGTCGTAAATCTTTCCCCTAGAGGCGCAAAGCGACTAAGAACCTTTTTTCCTGCATTACTCGCAGCTTGTGTACAAACCGATAAGATGGACGTGACGCTCGAACGATTGTTAAAGGTTTTGTACGCGATTTTGAAGCGAACAGCTTATCTTGAACTGCTGAGTGAAAACCCGCCAATTTTGCAGCACTTGGTAGACTTAGCCGGCAAAAGTGAGTGGGTCACTAAACATCTTTCCGAGTATCCTATCCTGCTGGATGAGCTACTTTATCCTAATAGCTTATATGAGCCGCTACAAACCGCGGATCTAGAATCTGAATTACGCCAGAGCCTGTTAAGAATAGATCCCCTCGATGAGGAGGAAATTCTAGACACCTTAAGGGGGTTTAAACAGATTAATGAGTTAAGAGTAGCCGCTGCTTTACTTAGTGAGAGGCTAAGCATCTCACAAGTGAGCCGATACTTGACTCAACTTGCAGAAGTTATTCTTAATGCCGCAATAAAACAGTGTTGGCAAATGATAAGCCTACGCCATGGCAATCCTGAAGGATTAGCTGAGGGGGAGTTTGGGTTTGCGGTAATCGGCTATGGCAAACTTGGCGGTCGCGAGCTTGGATTTGGTTCGGATCTTGATTTGGTGTTTCTTTTCGATCAGCCGATGGAATCACAAACCACTGGAGAGCGCTCACTCAGCAACAATCGCTTCTATACTCGTTTCGCGCAAAAGCTGATTCACTTTTTGTCGACCCGTACCAATTTAGGCCTGCTATACGAAGTTGATATGCGGCTCAGACCCTCAGGCAGTTCTGGTTTATTAGTAAGTCATGTTGATGCGTACCAAGAATATCAAATGGAATCAGCTTGGACCTGGGAGCATCAGGCGTTGATACGCGCTCGCTTTGTCGCCGGGGATCCGAAAGTAATGGCAAAGTTTGAAACCATAAGGAATGCAACGCTAAATAAGCCTCGAGAGTGTAATAAACTAAAAGCAGATGTCATTGAAATGCGGTCGAAAATGCGTCAGCAATTAGAAAAAAAGTCCGCTGATTCAGTTGACCTAAAACAAACTGCCGGGGGGCTGGTTGATATTGAGTTTATTGCTCAGTTTTTATGTCTGAGTTATCAAGGTGAACACTTTATTCCACACAATACTATCGATTGCATTAAATTGGTTACCAGCGAGGGGCTTCTTGAAAAAGAGCAATCTTTAACTTTAATTAAAAACTACCGAGCATTAAGAAATCAATTGAATGAACAAGCATTAATTGCTCCTGGTGAGCTAGTTTCTCGTGCGGATTTCGAGCTGCAATTAGAACCGGTGGTTAGTATCTGGGAAGCGCTTTTTTCGGAGTAAAAAAAAGGGCTGTCGATGACAGAAACAGCCCCTAGGGAAAGGCAGAGTTTTTTAGGTTCCAAGTCCCAGTTCTAAGCTTTTAGCTCTTAGTTTTGTAAAGCCATATAATTTAGAGTACATTTGATGCGCGACCACTAATAAATTCAGGGTAAGCTTCCAGGCCGCATTCTGAAATGTCCGCACCAAGGTATTCATCCTGTTCACTAATTCGGATGCCAACAACTTTCTTCAACGCAAACCAAAAAGCAAAACTTGTGATAAATACCCAGCTGCCGATCACCAGCACGCCAATCAGTTGAGTGAGAATAGAGACGTCTTTGGTTACAGGTACCAAAAGCACGCCGACTAATCCAGCTACTCCGTGTACCGAGATTGCGCCCACAGGGTCATCGATTCGAATTTGGTCAAAAAACTTTATCGCAAAAAAAGTGCAGGTAGAACCGATTGCGCCGAATAAGATGGCCTGGTTTGGTGTTGGAGAGTCTGGCGCTGCCGTTATTGTGACGAGTCCGGCAAGTGCGCCGTTGACGATTAAAGTCAAGTCTGCTTTACCGTAGAGCAGTGAACTTAAAATGTAGGCGGTAATTGCGCCGGCTGCAGCGGCAGCATTAGTATTAACAAAAACGCCGGCTACCGCGTCAGCATCAGCTATTCCGGTAAAGCTAAGCTGAGAGCCACCATTAAACCCAAGCCAGCCGAACCATAAAATGAATGTACCTATCGCCACTAATGGCATGTTTGCACCGGGTACCGGTTTAACTCCCTTGCTAGTATAGCGACCTTTTCTCGGTCCTAATAATATGACTCCGGATAAAGCAGCCATGGCGCCGGCCATATGCACAATTGCCGAGCCTGCAAAATCACTAAAACCTAAACCTCCATCTTCTTTGGACGCACCGAGAAAACCCTGCCCCCAAGTCCAATAGCCTTCAACAGGGTAAATAATAGCCGTTAGAAAAACGGTAAATATTAGAAAACTTGATAGTTTCATGCGTTCTGCAACTGCACCAGAAACGATTGACATAGCTGTTGCGACAAACACCACCTGGAAAAAGAAATCAACTTGTTTGGGTTGACTTGCGCCTGCGGCAGTTTCTTCGATACCGCTGCCAAATGATGGCAACCATCCACCGAGCTCATTACCTTGATACATAATGTCAAAACCAGTGAGTTGATACGTGATACAAGCTAAAGCAAACAACAAGATGTTTTTACATAAGATCTCGGTTGTATTTTTACTCCTGACCAGGCCTGCTTCCAACATCGCAAATCCGGCTGCCATCCACATCACTAATGCGCCGGAAAAAAGCAAAAACAACGTATTAAATAGATAACCGGTAGGTTCTGTTACTGCGCTAGGTTCCATAGTTATTTTCTCAAGTTTTTTAAGTTCTACCCTGCAAATGATTTTTAATCACGTCATTGTTATTAACTTTATTATCAACTCAAAGGAGGGCTTTCTTTTTTTATATTTACAATGCCTCTTCAATTAATGTGCCAGTCTCCAATTATTGAAATTGGCCGGGAAAACTGTGCTCTCAGAAATATTTGGCGCCAATTTGGTGCGTTTGAGTCCTGCTTCAAATTATTCCTGCGCCTTTTTGGCGCTTTTAGGTTCGTTTTTTATGTGCGAGATAGAATTTCCATCAGCGCTAATTTCGGTTAAACTCAGTTGAAGTTAATCACAGTGTTCAATCTATTTTGGAGTTTTTAATGACTGCTGCATCCGAGCAAACAAATACAGCTGCAAGCAAGCCTGTCCTTAAAGTTTCTAAAGAAGCGCTGCCTGCGTGTTGCCCTCCAAAGGAACAGGAACATTGGAACCAGCATCCACGTGTTTACCTGGAGTTATCTGATGGTAAGGCGAGTTGCCCTTATTGCGGCAACCGTTTTGAATTAGCAGGGTAATTCTTTAGCCCTTCACATTTGCACTCACAACTAAGCACTATTGTTTTAAGAGGCTCGACTTTTCTTAAGATGGAAATTGTTGTTAAGGGATCAATTGTCCTTAAGGGCTCTATTAGCCAAAGCAAAGAGAAAGTTGCATAAATAAGAAAGTGAATGACTTATCTCGCGACCCGATTAGGGACTAGATATTTAGACTTTATTATTCTCAAGCCTTTGATTTCTCGATCGGAATTATCAAAAAGCACGTAAATTGCGCTATATATCTATAGATATGTCGAAATCTATACATTTCTTTACATTCAATATTTTTATTTACATTTTAAAAGCGGTAAAGCGAACGGTATTTGAGGCAAAATACTAAGCATAACCTAGAGGTGAGCCGCGGGGGTGGCTCATAATCTCGCTCTTTTCAATCGCGCCAGCGCAATAATCATTTAATAGAGGCACCTATGAGTCGAGGCAAGTCAATAGTATTAGGTACAGTCATTCTTCTTTCAGCTTTCGTTGTTTTGTTTTTAATGATGGCAAGTAAACCTAAGCCACCTAAAAAGCCCGTTGGTGATACTTCACCATTAGTTGAGGTTATTGTTCCTGAAACCCAATCTGTTAATTTTGAGGTAAAAGCTCACGGCGTGGTAAATCCTCGTACCGAAACGACATTGGTTTCGGAAGTTTCCGGGGTGGTGCAGCAGGTATCTGAAAAATTCGTGGTTGGTGGTTTTTTCAAGAAAGGCGAAGTTCTTCTGCAAATCGACCCGACTGAATATCAAGTTGGAGTTGAGCAAGCAAAAGCGCGGCTTGCGAGTCAAAAAGCTAAATATCTTCAAGAACAGGCCAAAGCTGAGCAAGCACGTAAAGAGTGGGACTTAACTGGGCGTTCAAGAGATAAAGCGCCGATATTGGCACTGCGCGAGCCGTTTTTATTGGAAGCCAAAGCAAACATGCAATCAGCTGAGGCTGATTTGAAAAAGGCAGAACAGAAGTTAGCAAGGACCATTATCCGGGCGCCTTACGATGGCATGGTTAAAGTTAAACAGTCTGATGTTGGTCAGTTTGTTGCCACAGGTACTCAACTGGGGACTACTTTCGCGATTGATTATGCAGAAGTTAGATTACCTTTAACAGATCAAGATTTAGCCTATATTGATGTTCCTGCTTGGGGAGACAACAGTGACGACTCAGCAAATCCATCTGTTGAATTGGTTGCTACTTATGCAGGCAAGGAACAACGTTGGCAAGGCAAGTTAGTGCGAATGGAAGGGGTTGTTAACGAAGCTAGCCGTGTGCACTATGCGGTTGCCAGAGTAACAGATCCTTATGCAGTATTAACGCCTGAAAACACTGATAAGCCTCTTAAAATGGGAACCTTCGTAACAGCGAGTATTGCAGGTAAGCAAGAAAATAATCTGGTTAAGTTACCTCGAGATGCGTTTAAAGATTTAACTCGCGTATTAGTTAGTGATGAAAATAAACAGCTTTATTATAGAGACTTAGAAATAGCCCGTGCAGAGTCTGATTTTGTTTATGTGAGGTCAGGGCTAGAAAATGGTGACCGTATCGTTATGACATCTATTGAATCACCAGTGCAGGGCATGAAATTAAGAGTTTCTGGAGACGAAGAGCTTCCAATTGAGAACAGCGATCAAGAAATGGTAGCTGAAAAAGCTGTCGCTCAAAAGAGTAATTAAGGCGAGGGCTCACAGATATGAACAATACTTACGATAGTCAAAAAGGCCTTATTGCCTGGTTTACTTATAATCCAGTGGCGGCTAATTTGTTAATGCTGTTCATCATGATTGGTGGATTTATTTCTTATCAAATGATGACCAAACGAATGCAGCCGGATATTCAACCTAACATGGTTACCATTTCAGTTCCTTATCTTGGCGCTGCGCCTCAAGAGGTGGAACAAGGCGTAATTATAAAAATTGAAGAAGCAATTCAAGATGTCAAAGGCATCAAAAGAATAAATTCAACAGCTCGTGAAGGTGTCGGCTCGGTTACCGTTGAGTTATTTAATGACATTGATCTTGATGACGCGCTGAATGAAATCAAAATTCAAGTGGACTCTATTGCGACTTTTCCTGGTGAAACAGAAAAGCCGGTCATTTCAAAAGTTGAGTTTACTCAAGGTGTCGTTTGGCTGAGTGTATTTGGCGAAATGGATCAGCGTACACGTCAATCCATTGCGCAAGAAGTTCGTGACGACATAATGAAACTGCCGGAAGTAAACAAGGCTGATATTTTGGGTAGCCGGGCCTATGAAATATCGGTCAATATTTCTGATGCACAATTGCGTTCTTATGGCTTAACCATGACGGAGATCGCGAATAAAATTCGCCAGTTTTCGATAGATTTACCTGGCGGTCAAATAAAAACTGACGGCGGTGATATTCGTTTAAGGACAATCGGACAGGCCTATTCAGAAATCGAGTTCGCAGATCTGGTACTGCGCACCAATCCAGATGGGACTCGATTAAAATTAGGTGACGTTGCGACTATTAACGACGGGTTTGTTGAATCCGATGGCTACGCACGATTCAATGGCACACGTGCAACAGTAATTCAGGTACAGTCTGTCGGTGAGCAAAATGATATCGAGATCTCCCAAGCTGTTAG
>JAPHTP010000186.1 GCA_026196875.1 Kangiellaceae bacterium | reverse complement strand
CAATATCGATATCAATTGCTAGGTTTTGACTTGGCATGGAATTCTGCAGAAGCAGGACAGCCGGAAGCGAGCTATACGCGCTTACCCCATGGTGACTACCATTTTCTAGTATCAACTAGTTTTGATGGCATGATCTGGACCGACCCCACTTTAATTGTACAAGTAAAAGTACTACCTAATTATTGGCAATCTTGGTGGTTTAAAACACTCTGCTTAGTTTTATTCACAGCCTGTATTTATTGCATTTTTAGAGCCAGACATAACCAGCAGGAGAAACTGAGATTACGACTGGAAAAAGAAGTCGAGCGTAGAACACAACAAGTTACGAGCCTGTCAAACCAACGGAGTCGTTTCTATTCTTTTGTTTCGCACGAGCTAAAAACGCCTCTAACCCTAGTGCAAGATCCTTTAGCCCGAATTATCAATCAAACAACCTGTAACACTACTGAAAACTTAAACCTAATTTCTACAGCTTACCGAAATGCAGCTCGACTATCTGAACTCGTAGATCGATTACTAAAAGAAGCGTTTGAAGGAGATTTAAATCTAAATAAGTCTATTAACATGAAAAACAAAGTTATTGAATGTGTCAATCAATTGATCGAGTTTGCGGATAGTCGAAGAGTAAAAATCAGCCTTGACGCGCTTGAGACTTGCTACGTTGACTGTCTTGAAAACGATCTTGAGAGCGTAATTTTTAACCTCTTAAATAATGCAGTAAAATACAGTAGAAACAAGGAAACGATCACTATTCGGTGCAAAGCTGTAAACAATAAGATTGTATTCACCGTGCATAACAGAATTACTCGAGCTTTAGATCTCCAAAGGCGGGAGTTACCAAAAGTCTCGAATGGTTTTGGATTTCCTATCATCGAACAGGCTATCTCGGCAATTGGTGGTCGATTCAAGTTTCTTCACCAATCAAATGAAGCTGTAGCCATTGTAACTATTCCCTCACACCCTAGAATTGAAAAAACAGAAAGTTCGGAAAATAAAAAAACTCTCAGCACTCTTAACAAAAGTGACAGTTCGAATCGCGAAAAGCCGGCGCTATTGATCGTTGAAGACAATAAAGAACTCAGGCATTATTTGATGGATGTGTTTAGGAAAAATTATTGCTGTATTGGAAGTGCGAGCGCGGAAGAAGCCCTTGAAATTTCTATCGAGCAAATCCCGGATATAATCGTTTCAGACATAGTGTTACCCGGAAAAAGTGGGATCGAATTATGTAGTGAACTTAAATCCCGATTGGAAACCTGTCATATTCCGTTCCTAATTTTAACTGGAAAAACAGACCAAGGTTCAATAATCAACGGTCTAAAGCACCAAGCAACGGACTATTTAACTAAGCCGGTTAATACGCAAGAGCTCAAACTAAGAGTAGAAAACCTAATTAGAATAACTCGACAAAACTACCTGCATAATCAAGTTGTGTCTTTAGATAACCGTTATACAAAAATAGCTAACACACCGAAAGGCTTAGCAGAGAAAGACGTCGAGTTTATGCGCCGTTTTATCGAAATATTGGAAGTAAATTATTCTGACTGCGATTACAACCTTGATGGGCTTTCTAATGACTTATACATGAGCAAAAAACAACTTTCGAGAAAGCTCAAAGCTATCTGCAATAAATCTCCAATAGAGTATCTGAAAGAATATCGACTGGAAAAGTCAATTAAGCAGCTTGCAAATGGAGACACCCTTTCTGTAGTAGCATCAGACTCAGGGTTTTCTTCTCAAAGTTATTTTTCCACTTGTTTTAAATCTCAATTTGGGAATACCCCTAAACAATTTCAAACAACCCTGTTAAACAAAAAAAGAAAAGTAACTAGTTAAAATAATCTCTATTTCAAATAAGCATGTGATTAAGTCACAAATATTTTGTGGCCTTTTACATACTTAGTCACTTTTTGTCCTTATTTTGAAAAAAAACGACTCATTTTTGAAATGAACATTTTCTCTCTTTCTTTAGGATCCCAGGAGGCGTGCGTTAACAACTTATACTCAATCTCATGCCACGATAACAACAATCCACACAGAGGGACCCTAATGAAACAAACAAAACTATTTAGTTATTCAAGCGTCAAACCGCTGTCAATTGCACTCGGTTGTGCGCTCGGTATATCAAGCTTAACGTCATCGGCTTTTACACCATCGTTAAATCCGAACGCTACTCCGAATGAAGCTACACAACGATATATTGTGAGATTACAACCAGAAGCCGTCAATCAAGTACTTGCCAATCAGCCACAACTTGATTCGGTTACCGCAAAACATAGACTTTTTGAACAGATAGCAACTCAAGTTAATTCTGAAGTGATTTTACCTCTGAATTCAGTCAATGGTATGGCACTCATGTTGACTGAAAGCCAGAAGAAATTGCTTTCAGAGCAATCAGATATTCTCGATATTGAAATCGATCCGGTTCGCCACTTAATGGCAGAGTCAACGCCTTATGGCATTACGATGGTTGAAGCTCCACAGGTATCCGATGCATCTGCAAGTAATCGCAAAGTCTGTATTATGGATACCGGATACACACTTAATCATCCTGACTTGCCGAGTTCAGGTGTCACAGGAGACGACAGAGCAGGTAGTAATTCAACCGGTAATTGGTATAACGACGGCAATGGCCACGGTACACATGTAGCAGGTACGATAGCGGCTATAGGAGGCAATGGCCAGGGTGTTGTCGGAGTAAATCCTTCCGGCACTTTAGGGCTACATATAGTTAAAGTGTTTAAAGACGATGGAAACTGGGGCTACGGTTCGAACCTGGTTATTGCGGTCGAACAATGTGCCGCAGCTGGCTCCAATGTGATCAGTATGAGTCTCGGAGGTGGTGGCTCTTCTTCTGCGGAGCAATCAGCATTCAACTCCGCAAATGCACAAGGCATACTTTCGATAGCAGCTGCTGGTAATAGTGGCAACAGTTCCATGTCTTACCCCGCGTCATACAACTCTGTTGTATCGGTCGCTGCAGTCGACAGCAGTGGCAATAAAGCGAGTTTTTCACAATACAATAGCCAAGTTGAAATCGCTGCGCCCGGCGTTGGAGTAAATTCTACATGGAATAATGGCGGTTACAATTCGATTAGCGGTACTTCAATGGCAACGCCACATGTTTCGGGTGTAGCAGCGTTAATCTGGAGCCACTATCCGAGCTGCTCGAACCAAAAAGTTCGTGATGCAATGAATCAATCAGCAGAAGATAGAGGTTCGCCAGGTCGAGACACTTCCTATGGTCACGGCATCGTAAAAGCGAAAGCAGCTTTAACCAAGTTAGCGCAACTTTGTGGCGGCGGAAATATTGCACCTACTGCAGATTTCAGTACTCAAGTGAGTGGAAAAACCGCTACTTTTACTGATGCTTCCAGCGACGACAAAGGTGTAGTCAGTCATAACTGGAACTTTGGAGATGGATCAACTTCACCTCAGAAAAGTCCTAGTCATACATACTCCAATGACGGAACCTATCAAGTAACCTTAACCGTTGCTGATGCGGAAGGCTTGACTGATAGTAAATCTGCGAGCGTTACTATAGGTGGAACCCCTCCAGATGACTGTGATGGGTTGGAGGCTTGGTCAGCAACTAAATCCTACAGAAATGGGGATGTTGTGTCGCATAAAGGCCGTAAATATACAGCCACTTGGTGGTCAACCGGCGCCGATCCAGAGATCTTCTCAAATGTTTGGAGAGACGACGGCAAGTGTAGTTCGACTGGAGAAAATGAACCACCCAAAGCTTCATTCACTTATTCAGCAAATCAATTAAATGTTAGCTTTAGCGACACTTCAACGGACGATAACGGTGTAGTTTCGAGAAGCTGGAATTTTGGTGATGGAAACTCATCTTCAAGCGCGAATCCAAGCCATTCTTATGCTGCTGCAGGAAGCTACACCGTGAGTTTAACAGTTACTGATGCAGAAGGTTTACAAGACACATCGAGCCAAACAGTTACGGTTTCAAACGGTGGCCAAAATGAAGCACCTGTCGCATCTTTTTCTGTTTCGACCAATAGACTAACGGCTAGTTTTACCAATAGTTCGACCGATGATAATGGAATCGTCGCTTATAACTGGACCTTTGGTGATGGCCGAAGTTCTTCAGCGCAAAATCCAAGTCATACATATACATCAGCTGGCACGTACAGCGTGACATTAACTGTTACCGATGCAGAAGGTTTGAGTGATTCTACTAACCAATCAATAACAGTTTCAGAATCTCAAGGTTGTGTTGGATTGTCAGAATGGAATGCATCAACAATGTATCAGACTGGCGATGAAGTTTCCTTTAAAGGAAATAAGTATCGTGCAACATGGTGGTCTCGTGGTGCGTCACCGGATATCTTCAGTAATGTTTGGTCAAACCAAGGGCCATGTAGTTAAACACATGCCACTAAAACAAAAAAGCCATCTCAATCGAAATGGCTTTTAAAACGTGTCACTTTTGGGGCTTTTCTGGTTATTGTGATAAAAGGTTATCTGCGATTAAAAGCTATTTACGATAACCGATTGCTCCGAAATCTTTAGCCGGGAATTGGGTATCCCGGCATTTTTATAAACTATAAAAAGCTAAAAAGAATCCTCCGGAATTCTAACCCAACCTTCCATTAGAACTCTCGCGCTACGACTCATAATGGCTTTGTCAACAGACCACTCACCATCAGCTTGGCTAGCTTCAGCACCTACGCGTAACGTTCCAGACGGGTGACCAAATCGAACCGCCTTTCTATCTCCGCCACCGGCAGCAAGATTGACCAATGTCCCGGGAATAGCCGCAGCAGTCGCAATCGCAACGGCGGCGGTTCCCATCATCGCGTGGTGTAAAAGCCCCATTGAAAGCGCTCTAACATTCAGATCAATATCTTCGGCGCTTATCTCTTTTCCACTCGACGCAGTGTAACTTTTAGGCGGAGCAACGAAAGCAACTTTTGGTGTATGTTGACGAGCAGCGGCTTCTTCAACGTTTTCGATCAATCCCATTTTAACCGCGCCATGGGCACGAATTGTCTCAAACATTTTCAAAGCTTTTTCATCACCATTAACATCAGCTTGTAACTCAGTACCTTGATAATCAAGCGCTTCTGCATTTAAGAAGATGGTAGGAATGCCGGCGTTAATCATCGTCGCTTGAAAAGTTCCGACACCAGGAACGTCTAACTCATCAACTAAGCTGCCGGTCGGAAACATCGAACCACCACCAGCTGACGGATCCACAAATTGAACTTCGACTTCAGCCGCTGGAAAAGTTACTCCGTCTAACTCAAAGTCACCTGTTTCTTGCACTTCTCCATTAATAATTGGTACCTGCGCAATAATTGTTTTTTTAATATTGGCTTGCCAAATTCTTACCGTAGCAATTCCATTTTCCGGAATTCTATCAGCGTCGACTAAACCGCTTGAAATAGCAAAAGAACCAACGGCTGCAGTTAAGTTACCACAGTTTCCGCTCCAGTCGACAAAAGCTTTATCTATGGCAACTTGCCCAAAAAGATAATCTACGTCGTGACCTGGTTGTTCACTTTTTGAAAGAATTACGGTTTTACTTGTACTGGAAGTTGCTCCCCCCATTCCATCGGTTTGTTTACCGTAAGGATCCGGGCTGCCGATGACTCGCAATAACAATTTATCACGGGCTTCACCTGCAACTTGGGCAATCTCCGGCAAATCAGTTAAATTAAAAAACACACCTTTACTGGTTCCGCCGCGCATATAGGTTGCGGGGATTTTTATTTGAGGAGCGTGGACCATTCTAAATTCCTAGTTTAATGAATCTAACAAAACATTCCCCCTCTCCTTAGGAAAGGAGGGAGTAAAACCGATTATTTAGCGGCTTCAGACTCCAGAAAGTCCTGAGCAAATCGTTGTAACACGCCGCCGGCGGCATAAATTGAAACTTCTTCAGCAGTATCCAGTCGACATTTAACTGGCACATCAACTGTCTCACCATTTTTCCGATGTACAATAACTTTAAGCGAGGCACCTGGAGCAACTTCGCCTTCTACATCAAAAGTTTCAGTTCCATCCATGTTATAAGTATGACGAGTTTCGCCATTAGTAAACTCAAGTGGTAACACGCCCATTCCGATTAAGTTGGTACGATGAATACGTTCAAAACCTTCAGCTACGATAACTTCAACGCCAGCTAGGCGAACACCTTTTGCAGCCCAGTCGCGTGATGATCCCTGCCCATAATCAGCTCCCGCAACGATGATAAGCGGTTGACGACGATTCATATAAGTTTCAATCGCTTCCCACATGCGAGTAACTTCTCCTTCAGGTTCAACTCTGGCAAGCGAGCCTTGTTTCACTTCACCATTTTCGTCCTTAACCATTTCGTTAAATAGTTTTGGATTAGCAAATGTCGCGCGTTGTGCCGTTAAGTGATCGCCCCGGTGAGTTGCATAGGAGTTAAAGTCTTCTTCCGGCAATCCCATTTTTGCCAAATATTCGCCTGCTGCGCTGCTGGCCAATATAGCATTCGAAGGAGATAGGTGATCAGTTGTGATATTGTCACCAAGCACTGCTAATGGACGCATACCTTTCATAGTTCTTTTGCCAGCGAGCGCTCCTTCCCAATAAGGAGGACGACGAATGTAAGTACTTTGTGAGCGCCAATCATAAAGCGGATCATTATCTGCGCCATAGTCGACAGTTAAGTCGAACATTGGCTCGTAAACCTTTTTGAATTGTTCAGGTTTAACGTGTTCCGCAATCACCGCATCAATCTCTTCATCAGTCGGCCAGATGTCTTTAAGCATTACGGGATTACCACCCGCGTCGTGCCCTAGAATGTCTTGTTCAATATCAAATCGAGTGGTACCAGCAATCGCATAGGCAACAACTAAAGGAGGTGATGCTAAGAAAGCTTGTTTAGCATAAGGATGAATTCGACCATCAAAGTTACGATTACCGGAAAGTACTGCCGTAGAATACAAGTCTCTACTAACGACCTCATTTTGGATCTGAGGATCAAGCGCGCCGCTCATTCCGTTACAAGTAGTACACGCAAAGCCAACAATACCAAAACCTAACTTTTCAAGTTCAGGTAAAAGATCAGATTCTTCCAAATAAAGTTGAACCGCTTTGGAACCGGGAGCTAACGAAGTTTTTACCCATGGGCGACGAGTTAAACCTTTCGCGTTTGCATTTCGAGCAACCAAACCGGCTGCGACTACGTTACGCGGATTACTGGTATTAGTGCAGCTGGTTATCGCAGCGATAATACATGCACCGTCGGGCATATTACCTTGCCAGTTGTCGTCACTTGGAATTTCAACTTGGCCGGTAATACCTTGTTTAGCTAAGTCTGACGTGGCGACGCGACGGTGAGGGTTAGAAGGCCCCGCGATATTCCGCCCTACTTTGGAAAGGTCAAAAGTAAGTACTCTTTCATACTCAGCATTTTCTAAATCATCGGCCCAAAGTCCCGATTTTTTTGCGTAATTTTCTACTAATTTAACTTGCTCATCATCGCGGCCAGTAAGCTTTAGGTAATCGATCGTTTTTTCATCGATGTAAAACATTGCGGCAGTCGCTCCAAACTCAGGAGTCATATTAGAAATAGTTGCACGATCTCCTAAGGTTAAATCTCTCGCCCCTTCTCCATAAAACTCCAGATACGCTCCAACGACTCTCTCTTCTCGTAGAAATTCAGTGATCGCTAGAACAATATCAGTCGCGGTAATACCAGGTTGACGTTTGCCAACTAATTCAACCCCGACAATATCAGGAAGACGCATGTATGAAGCGCGGCCAAGCATTACACTCTCAGCTTCTAGACCGCCGACTCCCACTGCGATAACACCCAAGGCATCAACGTGTGGTGTATGACTATCAGTGCCAACTAAGGTATCCGGAAAAGCGACACCGTCACGCGCATGAACTACCGGTGACATTTTTTCTAAATTAATTTGGTGCATGATGCCGTTTCCAGGCTGGATAACATCGACATTTTTAAATGCAGTTTTTGTCCAGTTAATAAAATGAAAACGATCTTCATTGCGACGATCTTCAATCGCACGATTCTTTTCAAACGCATCTCTTTCAAATCCAGCGTGTTCTACCGCAAGAGAATGGTCAACAATTAACTGTGTGGGGACCACAGGATTAACTTTAGCGGGGTCGCCACCTTTGTCCGCGATCGCATCGCGAAGACCTGCTAAATCAACTAAGGCCGTTTGCCCTAAAATATCATGGCAGACTACGCGCGCAGGAAACCAAGGAAAATCGAGGTCGCGCTTTCGTTCGATTAACTGCTTCAAAGAATCAGTTAATGCTTCTGGTGCACATCGACGAACCAAGTTTTCAGCTAACACTTTAGACGTGTATGGTAACTTCTCATATGAACCCGGCTCGATTGCTTCTACCGCTTCCTGGGTATCATAATAATCAAGGTTAGTGCCCGGTAAATTTTTTCTATAGTCTGTGTTCATCATTTTTTCCGTGAGAGAATTTAAATTTTGATTTATAAGTTAACTTTCTAATTTAGACTGCAGATTATTCTTGGTGTATTGAATATGACGACGCATCAGCATTTCCGCTAACTCTGGATCGCGATCAGAAATCGCCTTGACAATGTTTTTATGTTCGTCAAAGGCAGTAGTTACTCTTGGCCCGGCCATACCTAGCTGTACTCGATACATTCTTATCAAGTGATAAATTCCATCGTATAAAATCGAGATCAGATGATTATTTTTACTACCTAAGATAATACGGTAATGAAAGTCGACATCTCCGGCTTCCTGATAATAGGTCTCGCCGCTTTGCACCGTTTTAAAATGAGTTGCCAACAACTGATTCAGCTCTTCAATTTCTGGTTCACTCATATTAGTCGCGGCAAGTCGCGCGGCCATACCCTCGAGAGACTCACGAACCTGATAGAGCTCTATTAGACCTTCGGGTGTTAAATCTACAACCCGAGCACCTACATTGGCTTTGCGTTCAACTAGATGGCAGGTTTCTAACCGACTAATGGCTTCGCGGACCACAGCCCTGCTTACTTCATATTTTGTCGACAATTCGGCTTCGCTGAGCTTCGAGCCAGCCACAATCACGCCTTCAACAATATCTTGTCGAAGGTCAAAAAAAGTCTTTTCTGCTGCTGTTACGGGTGCTTCAGCGGTTAAATTCATCGAAAATAGAATAGTAGTTTATCGGCCAGATTGTCGACAATATAGACCTAAAAGATATATTTATCAAACAAAACAGCCGAAATTGTCGACAATCTAGACAAAGGTATTACTAAGTATTTGATTTAAAAAGATATGATTTGTAGCCTCGAAATCACTTAATCCTGCACGTCCAATCCACCATCCTTATCTAAATCCATATCAGCATTTTCGTTTTCCAATTTCCCTTCAGCTACATCATGAGGAATTTGCGCGGATTCATTTCGTGCGATAGCTGCTTGTGCATTCATCGATCGCGTTTCTTGGTTAACCTGGTAGATCTTACTTGCCGACGCCAAATCTTTATCATTGACACTGGCGATTGTTTCGCGATTACCCAAGAACTCTTTCATCTCGCCGGTGATGAGATCTAATTCATCGTCAGCTTTGTGCATCTCCAGAATACGTCGATAATATTCCAAGTTATTGGTACCACTTTCAGCAAAGCAACTGGTTACGATTCTTGAAGAAACGATCCATGGGGTCATACTGGATCGAACAACCACATTTTCGCTACGCGTACTATCGTGAATACTCGCACCGGTACTTACTTTAGATTCTGAATAAGTACCATTACATTGGAATAATACGATCAATGACTCAAAGTGCATTTCCGCCCAAAATATATGCGCGGTATTACTTATTATGCGGCCAAATATCCACAATAATGCCGGGTAAACTAGAGCATCAACTGCAGCAATGGGAGCTTCAGTAATTTGGGTTACTGGCTGAATAGCTTGGTATAACATCACTGCCGCAATTACTAATAAAATTTCACCGATTAATGTTCCTATAAGGCGTAGCGTCTTAAACAATGGGATCGTAGGAATTTCACGGAAAACCGGCTGAGTTTCCTGGATCATTTCGCCGGAGAACTTACCTTTATCGTTACTTCCTTGTTCAATTAAGTTTGCGTCGAAGTCTCGATAAACACGATTAGGAATTTCTTTGTAACGACGATTAGCCATTACGATATTTTCAAAATTAATAAAAATTTCTTGTGGGTGAATACTCTCTTGCCAATTGTTTCTATACTCGGAAACTTCTGTTTTAGGATCCGCTTTACTCGCCCTAAAGAAGGTGAGAATTAATCCATAGCCCGCGGCGACCAATCCGAGTAAAGTCATGGTAGTAATATAGGTCCCGGCAGAAATCGGTAATTCGGGAAGCTTTACAACATTATGGTGTAAGTAACTTAATGCAACCGGGGCCAACACAGAAAACACTACCATCATAACTAATCCGCTAGTCCCTGCCCCACTTACAGTTACTTGCACTACCCGCTTAAGCGGTGAGCGGCGCCCTGCCCAAATAATAAATAGGAATCCTGCAAGTACAATACTCAACCAGTCTAATACCGGTGTATTGCTAATATCTGTTAGACCGGTAGAGCCAGAAAACCATGCCAAGCCGTAACAAAGAAATGCTAGAAGCGTATAAATCAATCCACTACTTAATTGCTGGGCAGCGGTTCGAATTGGGTAAGGCATAAATAACAATCGGGGCATTACGGTATGTATCATGCGAGCTAGCCAACCCTGTGGCTCAACAAAGGTCAGGTTTTTACGCCCCATGAGCATTTGTTCTAATTCCTTGTCATGATAGGCGATATAATTTTCCCGCACATGGGACTCACTTTTGGCATTATTTCTTGCCAAACTAGCAGGTACTCCGCGCCCCACAAAAAATCGCATTATTTTAAATAAACCTCGCCCGGTAGCGACCAATCCATTGCCAAGCAATAGAATACCGAGTCCTAACGACAACCAACCAGCAACTTTAGCCCCTTCAGCGACTAAATCCTTAACTTCCATTAAGGCGATCACGCCCAAAACCGTAACGATCAATCCACGAACAGTTAAGACTAAGCCTTCAAATTTAAAGGGATTTTTTATTCCTAGCGTATCGGAGCCGTATTCAAATGCCATTATTCTTCCTTTGTTTTAATCGATATCGTAGGCGATATATCTTTATTCTGGCGTGTAAACGATGGAATACCCGCATGTATTCCAAAAAATCACTGAGCAAAATGGAATAGTTTTGCTCAGCTTTGACTAACTATACATATTACCCGAATTCAGAGAAATGGCCACTGCTTAGAATTTGTGTCATGGTCGGTCCATCAATATTACCGCCACTGATAATAACGCCTATCCGGCCTTCAGGTTTGATTGCCCCGGTTAACAATGCAGCCAATCCTAGCGCACCAGATGGTTCGACTACCATCTTCATACGATAAAAGAAAAATCTTACAGCTTGTTCAATAGCCTCTTCCGAGACTGTGCGCATATCATCTACATATTCACAAATTAATGGAAAGGTTTTATCACCGACTCTTGCTGTTCGCGTTCCGTCGGCTATCGTCGGCGGGTTTGGTTTAGAATGAATTTTTCCGGTTTTAAAGGAAAGAGTCGCATCGTCAGCCAGCTCAGGCTCAATACCATAAACCTTCGTTTTAGGGTTCAGATTCTTACTCGCAACCGCAGTACCACTTAACAGTCCACCACCACCGCATGGCGCCAGCAGAGCATCCAACCTTGAGACTTCATTAATAAATTCGTAAGCAACCGTTCCTTGACCAGCGATAACATCTTCATGGTCAAACGGTGGAATTAAAGTCAGTGATTTCCCTTCTAACAATTCTGCCGCAACTTCTTCTCGAACCTGCGTATCCGGATCGTATTGAATTACATCGGCGCCATAACCTTTGGTTGCCGCAAGCTTAATCTCAGGCGCATCACTCGGCATAACAATAGTCGTTGCTACACCCAACAACTTGCCAACGCAAGCGACTGCTTGAGCATGATTACCGGAAGAGTATGCCAAAACACCACTGGCTTTTTGTTCATCGGATAACTGGGAAATGCTGTTATAGGCGCCACGAAACTTAAAGGCGCCGACACGTTGAAAATTCTCACATTTAAAAAGAATTTCAGCGTTGAATTTTTGATTTAAAGTAGAGGAAGTAAAGACGGGAGTTTTATGGGCTATACCATCTAATCGCTGACTTGCCGATTTAATTCGTTCGAACATTATTGCCTCCGGGCATGTGATCGCGCAAAAAAAATTTGGCTGTACTTAAACTCGATTAATATTTGTACAAACATATTAGGCGTCGCGTTTAAATACTGACGCCATTCTAGAAACAGTAGAACCGACTGTCTACAAATTTTTGTAGCAAAGCCGTAGATTAGCCTAACTGATTAATTAAGTTTTGACTGGAAGCTCACATTCATTCCATTAGGTGCAACTACATAATAGATCCTTTCACCATGCGCATCCATGGGGCCACTGATTTCCAAGCCACTATTCTTGGCGTGTTGCGCAAAAGCATCTGCATCGTCAACAACTAATTGCAACATGATTCCTTTTGGCATTTGATCAGAGGCTTGCCAAACCTCAACCCAGGAGTCTCCGCTTTCACTTGGAAATATGCCGCCAACAAAGTCCGCGCTTTCTTCAAAAGTATTTTTTAGATTTAATCCTTTATTGAAAAACGCCATCATTTCCTCAGCATTGTCATCAACACTACAAAATCTCATTCCTAACAGCTTCATTCTACCTCTCCTTTATATTTAAACTAATCGCAACTCTATGCTGCTTTTGGTTTCTCTTTAGATGATTGACTAAAAGCAGAAACTAACGAAATATTCAGTCCAATCCCAAATACCGATACAAACATAGCCATAAAACTCACAAATGGATTCATAAAGATCTCTTTTTCTTGTTCTAGCTTGGCGATCTGGCTATCAATATCCGCTTGTGATGCGCCACTATTGCGAATGTTTTCAATATAGTAGTTAAAATACTGATCCATAAACTCTGGCTCCAAGAAGGTTACATAAATCCAGTTATAGATCCCAAACATAACGCCTGCAATTGCGCTAATTCCTAGCCCAATGAGAAGAACCTTTCCAAACGATAGGAAACTGCCTGGATTGTTTTTTTTGTACTCATTAACTGCTAAGAAGATGAGTAGTAACGAGAGAATCATGGTCGAGTAACCAATGATCTCGCCCATTCTGAAAGTCTCCGGCTCGGTCCCCATTATCCAGCCGGATATAACGGGAATTAACACTATAATAGAACCGGATATTAATCCGTATTTAAGAATATTCTGTTGCATAAAAGCCCTCCTCGGCTTTGTCCTTTATTTTAAGGCTCAGTAATTAGCTCATTCAAAGCTAATCAAGCGCTCATAACTAACTTTAAGAATGAACCTCTTGAGCACTAATTTGGACACAAGTTCCCATTTCTGCCTATCACCCAAATGGGTGATTAGCACTTTATTTTATTATTTTCAAAAACTTAGCTTCTGCGACAGCTTGTGTTCGATTGGTCACTTCCAATTTATCAAATAGCTTTTTCAAGTGGGTCTTTACCGTATTAGGCGAAATATCCAAGCTACTTGCTATTTCTTTATTAGTGTAACCCTGCGATAAAAATATTAGCATCTGCTGCTCTCTTTCACTAAATTCAGCCAACTTCTGATGGTCAATTTCCGGCTCTTTCTCAATGACTTTTGTCGGCTTAAAATACCATGCCACAACTAATCCAAGTATAAGAAAAATAGTCGAAATAATTATCAGATAAATTTCCAGCGACATCTTGTGACTGAAAAACTGATATTCGAGAAACTTAAAGGTTGCTAGGGAGGCGAATAATATTAAACCGTATTTCAACACCAACTTTAGCACTGTAAGCTCTCCATAATAGTCATGGTGGGTGGAGTTAACGGTGAAGGCATTTGGTCGAGCAGAAACCACTTTATTTGCTCACAGAGATGTGGTTCTCTATTGATTAATTCTCCTCGCCATTCAGAAACATGATAAACTGTATGTTCTATACTTAATTCATTATCATACAAAGTAGTGATCTTAACCGAATCTATTACTTGAATTCCAAGTTCTTCATACAACTCTCTACGCAGAGCATCTTGTTCATTCTCATTATCTTCAATGTGGCCAACTGGAAAAGCCCAATGAGCGGAGTAATCCTTAGTATTTTTTCGCAGACATAGTAAAACATGATCATTTTGGATAATTACACCAGACACTATCCTTACTGAGTAGTCCATCCTATTTCCCTAAGCCTAATTTCCTTAAAGCCAATTCCCTCAAGTCTAATTTGCTCAAAGCTAATCTCCTTAAACCTAATTTCCTCAAACTAAGGCTTTCCAGTTTTGGCGTTTAACGGCCGCATTTTTGCTTAACCTCGACCAGCGGAACTGATACATGATAATTATTTTCGTTATACCTGAAACTGAAGCTAGAACCACCATTGGCCAACTTTTGTCAAACCCCATTGCATAAGCAAGAAATATCGTCGAAAAATCCATAGCTAAGATGAACTGACTCATTCGAATGTTTACCGCCCCGGTTTGGCCACTTTTAAAGATCAGCCAAATTTGATGCCAGTATCCCTGAGCCAGTAATCCGCTGACAACCAATATCAGAATTGTCGAAATGAGGTTTGATTCGTCCTTAAAAGTGCCGCCAGTTAGTAGTCCTGAAATTCCCGTTAGCAAGAAAATGGATGATACCGTAAAGGAAACCTTACTACGCCGATTACCTCTATCTTTGTATATTTCGAATAAAATAGTTAAAACTAACAAACAAGCTACCAACCTGGGCCAGACCATAAAGTGATTAAATGGTTGAACGCTGTAGCCGTATACAAAAAATGAGAAATAGGCAAAATAACTTACTGTAAACTGATTGAGCGAGAGTAGTTCCGTAGTATTAGTTTTGCGCGACCATATGGTTCTCAATTGCAAAAACACACCATACAAACTAATAAATACAAAAAGGCTATTAATAATGCCCGCTAGCTGATAAATCAAATTAGGCGCTACTTTTTTTAGTCAAAATAAGAGAGAAATTAATTATATACTTAGTGAGCTTCAAGTCCTACCAATGCGGATACAACGCCTAAAGTTTTTTCCAATGAGGGTAATTCTTCGAAAGGCTCGTTATCCATTATGCTGATATGCCCTGCTATTTCCCCTTGGTCGTTTTTAAAACTTAGCCCAATATAATCTTCGACCCCCATATCTTGAAGATATTCATCATGGGGAAACTTATCGGCAACTTTATCAAAAACAATGATATTTTCTGTTTTAGTGACCAAATCGCACGGGGTACCTTCAAGATCATATTCGAAGCACGAAGCAAAATCAGAGTCTTCCCACATAGCCAAAACTTCAACTCTATCCTTGGAGTCCAACAGGGAGCTAATAGCAATCCATTTACACCCAGTGGAAGCGACCAGACCTGCAACCGCTGCGTGATATATATCGACTCCCTTATCCATTGCAGCCCAAATCATATTTAGTGCAGTATCTTCTGGAGCCTCAGAAAATTGAACTTCCAATTCTTTTTGATCGGGAAAAGTGATACTTTTTAATTGATGAGCTTGTGGATTCAATTAAATTCTCTCTAACGCTAAAGGTGCTGTACTTAAACCTTAGTCTACCGGAGAAGAATTCTCAAAAACAAAAGTAGTAGTTCGCTCCTAATCTCAAAACTCAATTCAGAACAAAGCTATACAAAAGAAAACCTAGCCAAGAAATCGCTAATAATCCCCACGGTAAGTAATTAATCGAGTTAGATTCAGACAAAATAACTTCAGGTTCGGCTTGTTCGTTGTTTTGTTTACGAGCGTTCTTTAGCCTTTTATCCAATTCTCTCGCTTTAGTTTTTTGTTGTTTTTTATATTGCTCGATGCCCTTCTGGATTCCCTGAGCAATAAGCTTGGTTTGCTCCTTTGTCTGGCCAGGCTTTTGGGTCGCCTTAGCGACTTTTAATGCTTCAGCAACAGTTTCTTTTGAAGGTTTATTTTTGTTTTTCTTCATATTATTTGAATAATGGCTTTAAATTTGGACAACAACGTAAAAGTTGAAATAAGATTAAAAACAGGCAATCGCTTGTCAGCCGACGCTTTCCAGCTTAATCACATCACAAGAATATTTTTGTTCCCCAAAAGTATTTTCAAATTCATCGAGCTTTAATTCGTTGACAACTCTATCAAACATAGATTGAACTTCTGCTAGCGAAATATATTCCATCAGATGTTCACCTTTAATTCGCTTACCCCAAGGGTTATCTTGAATACTTTTTCCGGTGATGGTTTTAAGGGTTTCTTCATAGTGGCTAACCACGTAGTCCCTGAAATTGTACGGACCCGTTCGCTGTGGATTACTATGCATATATAAACCAATAACAGGCGTTCCTACTGTCACGGCCATATGACTAGGCCCTGTATCTGGCGCAATGACCATTTGTGCATTTTTTAATACTACAAGTAATTGCCTAAGAGTAGTCTTTCCAACCAGGTTAACTGGTTCAGATTGACACTGTTTTAGGACTTCCTGGGTCAGAGAATTTTCAATCTTGGAGTTGCTGCCACACAATACTACTTGAAATCCTTTACTCTCAATGTAATCGCAAAGTGCCGCGTAACGGTCAGCCTTCCAATTTCGCTCAGCTTGGCTAGCTGCTGGAGAAATCACTACATAGCGAGTTTTTAACTCCTGTATTCTTGCAAACCAACTCAGCTCAACTTGAGCTATTGGCATTTGCCAAACCGGGCCAGAGCCTACATCTGCGCCAATCGCACTTGCGAATGATAAAAATCCATCGGCAACATGTGGAGAATCCTGAGGGGAAATTCGTCGATTGGTAAATAACCACTGTGCTTCTCGGGCTCTCTTTTTGTCGAAACCCCATTTTTCAGTCGCAGAAATACAAAGCGAAGCCATGCTAGCTCTGAGCGATACCTGCATATGTAGCAAAATATCAAAATGATGCCCCTTCAATTCCTTTTTGAGTTTGGTAATCGCCTTGAATCCCATAGATTTATCGAAAACAACGAATTCAACGCCCGCTAGCCCTTTGAGCAGACGAAATTCGGTTTTCCCAATAATCCACGTGATTTGAGCTTTTGGCCATTTTTTTTGAATGGCCTGTACCGCCGCCACAGCGTGACAAACATCCCCAATGGATGAAAAGCGGAGAATACAGATTTTTCTCGGATCCGAGATCTTAGATAACATGAACGACACGACTAATCCTTTACCTGCGCATATTCTAATGTAAAATACGGCGCGTCTCTATTTATATTACAGTTAATTACACTTTTAGGGCTTACTTTTGCCATCGATTGTTGCACAAAAAGCGATTATTTCTCAGTTAGGATCTGAAACCCTAATCCTTCCTCATATAAACGCACATCTCAGCAAAATGGTTAAAATTAACTGGTTCGACATCTCATTTTGGCAATCCCAAGATGCAATCACCGGTCATTCAAAGGGCCGCAACATTACCTGGTTTGTTGGCCATCGCGACGATGAGTGGGTACTTAGACACTATTATAGAGGTGGATTAATTGAACCAGTTTTAGGTGATAAATACCTATATTCGTCCATCGAAAATACTCGCTGTTATCAAGAACTCATGTTGCTAGAACAAATGTTTCTACGAGGCTTGCCGGTGCCTAAACCAATTGCCGCGAGAATTTCAAAAGGTTGGCTATTTTATAGAGCCGATATTCTTATCGAAAAAATCCCCCATGCCAAGGACTTGGTCGAAAGATTAAAAACGAGCCAACTGCAGGAGTCAGAATGGTACGAAATTGGCTCTACAATTGCGAAATTTCACGAGGCCGGTATTTACCATTCTGATCTTAATGCGCACAATTTATTGTT
>JAPHTP010000172.1 GCA_026196875.1 Kangiellaceae bacterium | reverse complement strand
TTTACAGTTCCACTTTATGCCTTAGTGCAAAAGGTCGGCGATAAAAAACATATGTCTCGGTTAATTGCAGGGCTTAATATTATGAACGCCTTTTTTATGGTAGTCTCCGGCGGTTTTGCAATTTTACTTTTAGGCAGCGGACTTTCTATCCCAGAATTATTTTTAACAACATCAATTATTAATATATTAGTCGCCATTTATATCTTCGTTAAAGCGCCAGAGTTTATATTCCGTTTCATCACCTGGCTATTGGTCAATACCATTTATCGAATTCGAAATACCAATCTAGATGTTATCCCTAAGCACGGCGCGGGCGTTTTAGTCTGTAATCACGTGAGTTTTATCGACGCTCTAATTATTGCCGGTTACTGCAAACGAAATGTTCGATTTGTGATGTATCATAAGATCTTTAAAGCACCGGTGATTGGTTGGTTCTTTAGGATGGCGAAGGCGATCCCTATTGCTCCGGCGCACGAAGACAAAAAGCTCATGGAAAAAGCTTTTAATCAAATTGCTGCTGAACTTGAAGATGGAAAAATGGTATGTATTTTCCCGGAAGGAAAATTAACACCGGACGGTGAAATTGGCGAGTTTAAAAAAGGCATCGAAAAAATAATCGAAAGAACGCCTGTACCGGTTTACCCATTAGCATTACAAGGACTTTGGGGCTCCTGGTTTAGCCGCATAAATGGCAATGCAATGACCGGCTGGCCAAAAAAGTTTATGGCTAAAATAAAGCTAGTCGCTGGTGATCCCGTAGAAGCTGAGCAAGTTAATGCAACTCTGCTTTACGATAAGGTAAAAGCACTGAAGGAATCTTGTTAGCCAATCTTGACAAATATTTTTATTTGTCTCTCTTGTGGCCTTTTAGATTAAATCTCTGAAAGGTCGAAGTTTTCTATACGCTTCAGAGCTTGCTCAAAATCGTACTCTTGGCATGACAAAACGAATCGGCAATATCCCGGCAGCCCAGTCCAAGTTGAGTTATTGATAACTACATTTTGTTGTTCAAATAATTTTTGTGTCACATAATCCCCAGCAGCTGTGGGCTCAAGTTTCCTGGCCTCAATCAGACCTTGCGGTTTTGCCACCATAAACAGCCCGCCTTTTGGCGGTATTACGTGCCACCCTTTGGAACTCAATAGCCGGCCCAGTCGCGTAGCTCTATGATCTAAAAGTTCCCTCTGGGCTTGCAAATGACAAGTCAGAGACTTTTCTTTTTGCAGGTGTGCTTCCAACAACTTGCGCACCGCATACCCTAATGTAAAATGCGGCTGGTGAACCAATGACTTTTCCAATCGCTGCATTAAAACTCGTGCAGTCGACCAAGCGTAACCAAACCGAATACCACCTGCGGCATACTCTTTAGAAACACCACCAAGAATAATTAATTTTGCATGTGTCGACTCAAAAGTTTTCGCAATACTTTGCGAAAAGTCCCAGCTCAAGTTCGGATTAAACTCTATTCCGCTGAAAATTGAATCGAGTATTACGGTAGATTGATATTGAGTCGCCAGTTCAAATAAGCCACAAAGTTCTGGCGAAGAATAGATCGCGCCTGTAGGATTTACAACCGGGGCATTAACAAATAACCAGCTGCCAGGGTTGTCTTGCAATACTTGGCGTAATACCGAGAGGTCAATTTTAAACTGGTTTGATACTTGGGTTTCAAGTTCGATGACTTGCAGGTTCTTGTATCTCGCGGCCGCAACAAAATATCCGTAGCTGCCATTGGGAACGATGATTTTTCTGCCATCGCTTGCACATTGGTCTAACAAAGCGGAATAGATAGGAGCCACACCATTACCAAGAACAATTTTAGAGTTAAAATGACGTGGCAAATTGAAGCGTTGATGCAATTGTTCAAATATAGCTTGGTTAGGATTTCCTTCATCCCCAATGCACTTTCTTACCAAATAACTCTCAAACAGAAATACGTTAAACAACTGCGGGGCCGCTAGTTCGTTCTCACCAAAATCCAGTCGAACCGTGTTCTTGTTAAAACTAAGATGGTTGCCTTTAATTGCGGGATGATTAAAAGCTTGTTGCGTTTCATCACTTAAACTGATCGGCAACGCCGGCGCTAGTGACTTCACACGCTTCGACATGATGCTGGTTGAACGGGTTCGCTGAAAAAACAAAAGTTCCTCTAGCAAGTGCGCATAGTAAAGCTGCTTTAACAGCGGAGTTCTACTATAAGTTAACTCTGCCGCATCAATTAAACTTTTCGAAATAAACTCATTGTTAGTCAAAGTAATGTTCAGTGAGTAATTCTGATAAACATGATTATTGACTAAAGCTGCCATTAAAACCAAATTGTTCGAAATATGATGCGATGATAAATAACGATAAACGCCGTGAATTTGAGGTTGGCTACTTAAGTCGATAGAATCTGTCAGATCAATAACTAAAATAGCATTGATACTTTCAGCCATAGCGATCAATTGCTCGACTAACTGGCTCGATTGAAGTTCATGAGGATCGAGCCTGGTAATCACTAACTTTGGTTTTAGACCGCGCATTAATTCGGTCAGAAATTCGACTTGCTCTGGCGCCTCTACGATTTCTACGTCGAACAGACTCTGTCTTTCAACAAGTCCACTTAGTGACTTACAGACGATTGCTTTTTGCGGTCTAAAATTTATCAATAGGCTTGTGATTAACTCTCTTCGGCCAGGGGTAATCATTACCTGCTCTTCTGAGATATCTACTCGCAGATAATAGCGAAAATATTCGGCAAGCTGCTGTCTGAAATAAGTCAGTCCAGATGTTTCGTCGTATGGATAGTTGGTGACTTTTTGCAATTGACCGGCAAGAAACGCGAGAAAAGAGTACCGTTCCTCCGCATCAGGAAAGCTATCAAATGTAAGGTCCAGAGCACTTCTAATAGAATCTTGTTTGGCCGATTTGATGGCGTTGAAAATACACTTTACCTTTTCGGGAAAAACCATCTCCGCTTCGTACACATCAACTGAGTGAAAAATCTTTCCACCGGCTTCAGCATATTGGGCAGCGGTTCTAGCATCGATACTCACTTCAGAATTTTCCGACATGTAAAATTCGAAACGATGCCCCGTTGTTTTCTCAATATCAACTAGCGCGTTGATTTCCGTATCCGCCGCTTGTTCAACTTGAGTTTGCCACACCCGTCTTACTTTAAAACCGCGACGACGCATAAGCCTTTCCAATACGGCTCTACCAGGCCTACCTCCTAGATTTAAGATTAACTTTCCATTTGATTTGAGCAGTGAAATCGACTGCTCAACTGCACTCGCTATTAGCCCCAACCCAAACTGATCTTCAATAAAGCCTTGCTTCGCGAAATAATTGCTCAGTGAATACAGGTATTCATCGCTCGCACTTTCCGCAATTAAATCTTCCATCACTTCCGGTTCAGGGTTCAAAACTTGAGGAATACAACCGATTATCTTATCTAATTCAATCGATTGACCATTGAAATAACTAAACAGATTTGATTCATGAAACTCAACACACTCGAGCAATGACCTATCGTTAAAATATAAGATCGGATCACCTTGCTGATCAAAGGCATTGAGATATAAATTTAAGCGAGCGCAAATAATTGCTTTAGGATTAATATCAACGCCATAAATTTTTTCGGGTCCATAACGACAAGCAAGCGCAATCGTAATCCAACCTATACCGCAACCTAACTCGACAACTTTCCGAGAATGATATTCACTTTGTGGGTAACGGATTAACCCTTCATAAAAAGTAAATGACCATGCTTCAGGCAAAAAAGTGCTGGGGAATTGCAGTAGTTTTAGGGTTAGCGATTGATCATGCTTGTCCAGAATATTTTGTTCGAGAAAATGAAAATGGCATTTAGAAGGTTGGGAAACTTGATAGTGGCGAGTGAGCTGGTGCAAAAAGCAAACTGCAGCTCCTCTATTTTTGTCTGATTCCAAGAGCACTAAGACGTCTTTAAATGCTGCGTAAGCTTCACTACTTGAAATCTGGCAGCGTTGAATAAAAGTCTCTATTTCCAGAACCATCGACTGAGCATTCCATTTGGTTATGTTGATTGCAGTATAGCAGCCCAAATAAGGATTGATAAATCCTCTCCCTGGCTCTCAACAAGCCTCAAGCTAGCATTATTTAAAGACTAACCTATACTTACTTATACCCCTGTAAATATTTCTGTTTAATATGGCCGATATAAAAGGCATGACCGTAAGTGAACGCCTACTCATTATGGATGAGCTGGATCGGTTTGAAGAAGCAATTAAAAACAAAGATAAGCAAGAAGCCATTGAAATTCTAACTATGATTGATCCAAACAAATCAGATATCGTAGAAACCGTAGACAAGATGATGGCTAATCCGGAAGAGTTCGGATTCTGACTTAAGTTTATCGAAATATACTTTCCATTTATCTCAAATTCATATTAAGTTATTGCTGATCGTCTCGTAGGTCATTAGTATTGATTAGATTTCGTTTTTGGAATTGTCGGGGAAAATATGAAAACAAAAATAATCTCCATTTTAGTTTCTGCCTTATTCTTTTTTAGCAGTTCTGATATCAAAGCAGAGCCAGATCGTATCACTGGTCAAAATTTTGCTACCCGCTCGGAAGTCATTGCAGCAAATGGCATGGTAGCAACAAGCCAACCTCTCGCCACCCAAGTAGGATTAGATGTATTAAAGAAAGGGGGATCTGCAGTAGATGCTGCAATCGCAGCTAATGCTGCACTAGGTTTAATGGAGCCCACTGGCAATGGGATTGGAGGTGACCTCTATGCGATTGTATGGGATCAGAAGTCTCAAAAACTATACGGCCTTAACGCGAGCGGCCGGTCACCTAAGGGGCTCACATACAATCAACTGCAAACTAAACTTAAAAAGCTCAATCGCACCTCTATTCCCCCTTACGGAATGTTACCGATATCGGTACCTGGAACCGTCGATGGTTGGTTTGAATTGCATAAAAAGTTTGGCAAATTGAACATGCAGCAAATTCTTCAGCCGACCATTGACTATGCCAATAATGGCTTTCCAGTAAGCGAGCTTATCGCTTATTACTGGAACCGCTCCGTACCACGCCTATCACCACAACCGGGTAGCTTTAAATCAACTTTTACTATCAATGGTAAAGCGCCTGGCAAAGGACAGATTTTCAAGAACCCTGATTTAGCTAACACCCTACGACTAATCGCTAAAAATGGGCGTAATGAATTTTACCGAGGTTCTATTGCCCAGAAAATTGACCGTTTTATGCAACAGAATGGCGGTTATATTCGCCTGCGAGATTTAGCCGAACATCATTCCGACTGGGTTGAACCAATCTTTGTTAACTATCGCGGTTATGACGTGTTTGAATTACCACCAAACGGTCAAGGAATTGCAGCTTTACAGATGTTAAATATTCTCGAGGGTTTTGATTTAAGTAGCGCAGGATTTTTATCGGAACAAGCTCTTCACTGGATGGTCGAAGCAAAAAAATTAGTATTTGAAGATAGAGCCAAATTTTATGCTGATATGGATTTCTACGAAGCCCCAATCAAGGGATTATTGTCGGAAAAATACGCGGACGCTAGGCGTAGTTTAATAGAAAGTCGAGCAGCTAAAAGAATCGACTCTGGCAATCCAGCGATATATCAAGGCGACACAATTTATTTAACCACCGCCGATAAAGAAGGTAATATGGTTTCTCTAATTCAGAGCAATTATCGGGGTATGGGGTCGGGTGTTGTCGTGCCCGGACTGGGGTTTGTTTTCCAAGACCGTGGCGAACTTTTTTCTCTTGACCCAACCCATGCCAATGTTTATGCGCCAGGCAAAAGACCATTCCATACCATCATCCCCGCATTTGTGATGAAAGATAATAAGCCATTTATGAGCTTTGGCTTAATGGGCGGCGCGATGCAGCCGCAAGGTCATGTACAGATCGTCACCAACATTGTCGATTTTGGTATGAATATACAAGAAGCAGGTGACGCAACTCGGTGGCAACATTTTGGTTCAACTGAACCGACCCAAGAAAGCTCAAAGTACATAACCGATGGTGGGGTAATTGCGTTTGAATCGGGTATTGAGTACCAAACCATCCAGGGACTACTTCATCGAGGACACAAGATAAGGTACGACCTAGGCGGCTATGGGGGTTACCAAGCGATTATGTATGATGCCGAGAACAAGGTTTACTATGGCGCTTCTGAATCGCGCAAGGATGGTCAAGCGGCGGGATACTAACCAGTCAGTTATAGCTATTATCCTAGTTCAAACTTAAAAACAAATTGGTAACGATTATCAGGTTGGTGCGCCTTTGGTATTTCAAACACCCATTGTTTCATTGAGTCAATGGCACAGTTTTCAAAAAGCCCTGGTGGAGAATTATCTAAGGTTACTAACTCAGTAACCTTGCCGGATTGGTCTAATGAAAACTCGACTTGAACCCAGCCTTCAGCGTGCTGACGAATAGCCTTCATTGGAAAGCAAGGTTGCTCGACCTTTATTGGTTTTAGATCCATTTCAACAATTTGAGGGACTGGGCGACTCATGACGTTGTGATAAAGAGGGGGACTCACACAAGCGGAAACGACGCTAGTAATCAAGGCAGTGGATAGAATCCTCAAAATTTTAAAATTCATTTAAATCCTTTTTTATTTTTAGCACTTCCCTACTCAAAGGCTGCATAGGTAACTTAATTGAGGTTTAACTTAAGAATGGCCTATAAAATGGTTTTTCGCAATAACAAAAATGCCAGTTTTCAAATTTTTTAAAATTGAGTTCGTGTAGGTTAACTATTTAAATGGCGTTTTGTGACCTAGTGATTAATTTAACAATGATTAACCGCTAAATGTGATAAACCGATGTTGATATCGCAGGCTATGCTGTTAACCAAAATGTCACAGGGCCATCATTACATAAAGAAACCTGCATATCTGCACCGAATTGTCCGGTAGCGACTTGGTTGTAATTCTGTTTTGCTTGGGATACAAAATAGTCAAATAATTCTGCACCTGTTGCTGGAGGAGCCGCGCTAGAAAAACTAGGACGTTTACCTTTTCGGGTGTCCGCCGCAAGGGTAAATTGAGGTACTAATAATAACCCGCCACCAATATCTGCAACACTCAAATTCATTTTATCATCTTGATCTGAGAAGATTCGGTAACCGAGCAGCCTTTCGAGCAAGCGGTCGGCGTTTGCGTGAGAATCATTTTTTTCGACACCAATTAAAGCAAGGATGCCTTGTTCTATCTCGCCGATAATTTGCTTCTCTACGATAACATTTGCATTAGTTACCCGCTGGATCAGTGCAATCATGTGTAATTAATTGATGCATTTCTTTGGTTGCTTTAACAAGGGCATCAATTATTCCAGCTTCACTGGCCGAATGTCCAGCGTCTCTTACAACATGTAGCTCGCAAGTTGGCCACAGGTTTTGCAACGTCCAGGCATTTTCGAGCGGACAAATCATGTCGTATCGGCCATGCACTATGATGCCGGGGATTCCTTCAAGCTTATGCACATTATCAATCAATTGGTTTTCTTCAAGGAAGCACTGATTAATAAAATAGTGGGCACTTATGCGCGCTAAACTAAGCGCAATATGGGGAGACGAAAATTGTTCCACAACATGAGGGTTGGGTTCAAGAGTCGCCGCTTTTCCTTCCCAAACAGACCAGGCTTTAGCTGCAGCCATGCGGGCCAATTCGTCTTGCCCGGTCAATCTAGTGTGAAATGCCTCAATCAGATTTTCTCTTTCTTTCTTCGGTATGGGTAAGATAAACTCTTGCCAATAATCAGGAAAAATCTTTCTGGTTCCTTCGCCGTATAACCAAGCTATATCCTGCTTTCGGCCAAGAAATACGCCGCGTAAAATCAATCCAAGCACTTTATCCGCATGCATCTGAGCATAGGCTAATGCTAGTGTAGTCCCCCAGCTTCCCCCCATGATAATCCATTTATCTACCCTGAGTTTTTCTCGTACAATTTCAAGATCGTCTATCAAAGTCTGAGTTGTATTATTTTCAAGACTTGCGTGCGGCTCAGAACGCCCACTCCCTCTTTGATCGAGTAAAATGATTCGATATTTTTCAGGGTCACAGTAACGGCGGTGAGATTTTTCACAACCCGCCCCAGGACCACCGTGAAGGTATACTAAAGGGAGTCCATCTTCACTGCCGCACTCTTCAACATAAATAAGATGCCCGTCTCCGACATCGATTGAATGAGTTTGGTTGGGCTTAATTTCCGGATAGAGCTTCTGCATTTACTCGTTCTTATCCCAGTTTTTTCTAAGCATACTTGAGTTAAGACTAGCACAAGCTTAAAAAGCATGTTGATATTTCGTCAATTGGACTTAACCAATGTTGTCGAATCTTAGCGTTAGTAAAGAAAATGCACTGACATGACATGAACAGTCTTAAGCTAAGTCTGTTAAAGCTAAGCTGTGAAAAGTCGATTTAACTAGAAAGTAAAAATGGTTTGGCGGCCAATAAACTCTCAACTATTGCCGATTAAGCTCTAGTTCTTGTTTTGAGATTCTTTGTCCTTTTCTTCTTCCGAATCTCCATGCCCACCATCCCCTTCTAAGATGATAACAATTCCTTCCGGCACGGTTCGAGGTTCAAGACCTTTGACTGTTCGAACCACATCATAGGCGGCCTGGGCGCAGTTTTTTTCGGTACCTATTTTTTTGCAGCGCTCAAATTCCAATTTCAATTCTTCGGAAATAGTTGTCTCTTCGGGTGGAGGAATATAGCCAAGCAAACCTCGAGTGACGTTTAATGCCTCAGAGCCAGAACAACCTAACAATACAAATGATAAGGCTGCGACAGTAATAATTTTGTGCATATAAATCCTAAATATACAAAAAAACCAAAATAGTTTGCCTTAATTGGAAACCTAATACCGCAAAAGGTTCACTAGAGCTGTAGAACTTTAATTGAGCAATTGAATTCTAAAGGTTCAATCTGTAAATAGCGAGATATTCAACCTCGATTTATTTTACATTGCGCACAATAACCATTAATATCGTAAACTTCGTATTTATACCCATACCAAAATAAAACAGGATTTCGGCATGAATTTATCCAGTAAAGTCCTTTGCATAAGTTTGACGAGCGCTTTTATCTTAAATGCCAACGCTAAGGCTTCTGAAGGAGTCCAACCGCTAATAGAAGTCTTGTCTCAAACAACAAAATGTAGTGAGACGATTGTTATTCGTTCGCAAAATCTTACCGAAGATGAGCAACTAAAAGCGTGTAAAATGCTTCGCAAGCAAGAAACAACTTTTCACCAATTGTTTAATACCCAAGGTAAGCCGGTAAAACATGATCTTAACCAGAGCTTAAGGGTGAATGTTTACGCGTCGCGCGATGATTATGTTAAACACGCAAGTAACCACTTTAATATGCCTACAGATAATGGCGGGATGTACTTGGAAGGTTTTCCCGATAAGCCGGACAACCAAGCTGAATTTGTCACTTATCAACGGGTTCTTAACGACAAAAAAGTGATCTGGAATCTGCAACACGAGTATGTCCATTATTTGGATGGGCGATACAACATCTATGGAGACTTCTGCGCTTCGTTGCACGACTCTCATTCCCCGCCGGAAAATTGCCCTAAACCGGCGCCGTTAGATCCGCATACAGTCTGGTGGACCGAAGGAATTGCAGAACTTGTCGCCAAAGGAGAGTCACACCCGCGCGCATTTAACAATGTGG
>JAPHTP010000101.1 GCA_026196875.1 Kangiellaceae bacterium | reverse complement strand
GATCCCGTGACTTTGCATAAGTATCTTTATGCGAATGCTGATCCTGTAGTCTATACGGATCCGACTGGGAATTTCTCTATGGGGCAATTGATGTCTACCATTAATACTGTCGGTATTTTGGCTACCCGAGCTCAGAGTGCTTATACATTTTATCAACTAGCAACAGGAGAAATCTCAGCAAAACAAGCTGGATTCGAAATCCTTGCAGGTATGGCTGGTGGAAAATTGATCAAAATGTTTTCAAGAAGAGGACGATTTAGAAACTGCTCAGTTGGAAACAGTTTTGTCGAAGGTACACTGATCTCTACACCTGAGGGTCTTGTTCCTATTGAGTTAATTCAGATCGGTGATCTTGTATATTCTTATGATGAAAAAACGGGCGAAACTGTTGAGCAGGAAGTTGTTCATTTAATTAGCGGTGTGAAGGAACACGAGATAGTATCTCTATCTATAAATGGTGAAACTATTGATGCTACTGACGGCCATCCGTTTTATGTTAGTGCCAATACTAAGACGTTTAAGTGGTTGCAAGCAAAGAATATTAACTCTGAAGTCTCAGTATTGAGTCTGAGTGGTGATATATATCCAATAGCTGATCTTACATCAGACAAAAGCATTGCAGTGGTATACAATCTAACTGTTGACAATACGCATACCTACTATGTTGGAGAAAGTGAAGTACTGGCTCATAATTCAACTTGCCGTATTCCTCATCGGGCAACGCCAAGAATTGAAGCTGGACGTCAACGGCCTAATTCCAACCGCGGGGAGGGGTGGGCTCATATAAGATGGAGGCATTTAAGAAGGCCTGGCGCCGCACCAGGTTCACAAGGTGATTTATTTGCTGATGGCACAACTGGAGCTCAAATTTTAGAGGCTGCTAAAAAATTAGTCGCTTCGGGCAAAAGAATTTCTGATCCTTCTAGGGCTATTCAAACATTTGAGAAGCGAATGGTTGTAAATGGGATGAGAGCGCGTTACAGAGTTTCAGTAGACTCCGATGATGGAAACAGGGTGATTACAATATTCCCTGTAATTACAGGTCAATAAAATGATAAAAATTAATTTTACCGTAGAAGCAGATGTAGATGGTTCTGTTCATGAATTTGATATGGGTGATATGGTGATAAATATTGATGGAGCGGAAGTTTCATCAAAAGGACAAGTGCCAAGCCAATCGATGATGATCTTCATTGCAATTACGGATTTATTGGATGGTCTGAGAAGTTTTCTTATAAGAAAGAAAAATGGGTTTGAGTTTATTGGTTCTGATAGTTCATTCAGATTAAGGTTTACTAGGGTCAAGAAAGGAAGAATTCGCTTAACTCATGCCAACATTAATTATGACGGAATTGATGAGACTGAACTTAAAAACGAAGTTCTCAAGGCTGCTGAAGATTTTTTTGGGCAGTTTGATGGAAATGTTCAGGGAAGAGGTGCTGCGACTGGTGATTTAAGCTCTGCGATAAGAGACTTCAAGAGTATAATCTAAACAAAAATGGAAAAATAATGTATGGATATGGGGTCAGGTGGATATGGGGTCAGGTGCATTTTACAATGTGGTAAAGAAGCTTAGCTATATCTAGTCATTCTCGGTTTTTAGAATTGAACGAAAAGTTAATTTTAATCTGATTGATAATCGAAAACAGCCAATAAACTGTATTTTGAGTTTACAGTTTATTGGCTGTAATTCATCGATTTGACTCGAGTTGCTGTTGAGCGCAAGATGTCACTATGAAATACCGAATTAACACTATCTCTCAACTAAAACCTATTCTTATTGGTTTCAGAAAATCCCAAAATCTCTCCCAGGCTCAGATGGCTGTTAAGCTTGGCGTTACTCAGCAAACTTACCAAGTTCTAGAGTCAGCGCCGGAAAGAGTAACCGTAGAACGATTGTTTCGTGTTCTTAGCGTCTTAGGTGTTAAGTGGGTTTTACCCCGATCTTGCGGACACTTTTAAAAAGGTCTTTAATACCTTTAGGAGTGAACCATGCAACGCAGAAAATATACCACAGAATTTAAACTTC
>JAPHTP010000126.1 GCA_026196875.1 Kangiellaceae bacterium | reverse complement strand
ACGCGTAGGTACCGAGATTAACTTTAAGGTTATCATCCCATTTCAACAACAAACTATTTTCTTCTTGAATATCTTCAGCGCTAATAAAGAACTCTTGCGGCATAACGAGTTCAACAAAATTAGACGTTTCGGTTTGCTGAGTTAGTCGAATGCTAACTAAATTGTGTAGTTTGCTTAACGTTGGATTAGCAAAGATATCACTAACATCAACTAAACCAGGATAATGTTTGGCCAGCATGTTTTGCATTAAAACCAGATTCAAAGAATTGCCACCTAAATCAAAAAAACTTTTGTCCTCACTTAAAGGCCTACCACCAAGCAATTGCGACCAAATCTGGCGCAATAAAATCATCAAGGGATCGTTTATGCTCGAGTCAGAGTCAGATCCTAAATCTTTGTTTTGTTCTAGTAGCGGCTGAATATTACGTGGCATCTGCTTTCTATCTACTTTACCGTTCGGCGTGAGAGGTAACTGTTGTAAAGGAATTACCAAGCCAGGGATCATATATTCGGGTAGCCTTTTTCTTAGTTGACGCTGAACGCTTGTTGTCAACTGGTCGGTCGTATACTCGCTCGAAAAACAACTACAGAATGCAACCAGAATGGAATTTCCATCTCCTTGCTCGCGTACTACTACAGCGGCATTAGTTACCTCATCACAAGAACGTAAAGCGCTTTCTACATCTTCAAGTTCGATACGGTAACCGCGCAATTTAACTTGATTGTCACTGCGACCGTGGTAGAGTAATTCTCCTTCCTCGCTCCACGCGGCTACATCGCCAGTTCGATACATCTGCTCGCCGTCGACAAATGGGTCGTCAATAAATGCCTGTGATGTACGATATTCATCTTTTAAATAGCCTAGAGCGAGACCTTCGCCAGCAATATACAAATCACCCTTTTGTCCTTCAGGCAGTAAATTAAGACTCTTATCCAAAATATACATGCGAGTGTTCGCTATTGGTTGCCCAAGTGTCACATTGTGACTTTCATTTAACCGCTTAACACTAGACCACACAGTCGTCTCTGTCGGACCATAAACATTGAACAGTTTCATGCCTGGTACTGATTGCAATTCTTCAAGATGTTTTTCAGGAAAAGCCTCTCCGCCGATCAACATGAGCTTTACACCGGCAAAGGCTTCCTCAGCCGGGGTTGTTGCTAATATGAGTTGCAACCTGCTTGGTGTCATTTGCACCATTGTAACTTTCGCTCTTTTTATCAAAGCAACTAGCGCCTTGGGATCGTATGTATGCTCCTCATTTGTAAGGACCAGCGTTCCACCCCGCGCTAGAGTCAAAAAGACTTCAAGTACAAAAATATCGAAGCTGATTGAGGTAAGACCTAAAGTTGTCGCCTGATTTGGAAACGATAGTACTTCGTCCATCCCTAGAATAAAATTAACCAAACTCCTATGACCGACTGCAACGCCTTTTGGTTGACCGGTCGAACCGGAGGTAAATATAGCGTATGCAGGATTGTTGGCTAACGAAGCGTCAAAGCTTTTCATTTTATTTCCGGCTGGAGTTTCATCAAACACCTTGCGTGGCTCGATTAAATCGCCTTTAAATTCCAGTTCATCACATAAATCTTGGTCACTGATTAATATCTTGGCGCCTGATTTTTCGAGCATAAAAGAAAGACGAGCGTTGGGATAATCGGGATCCATCGGTACATAAGCCGCCCCAGTTTTCATTACGGCTAACATAGCGACAATCAAAGATGTCTCTCTTGGTAGCAAGATCCCAACATAACTCTCACTTGAAGCACCCTTTTCCCGTAGGCGATGCGCCAAAATATTTGCTGCACGCTCAAGTTTGGCGTAGGTCATATTGCCGCCGCTAGTTTTCAACGCGTTGCGGTTAGGATTTGAAGCTACCGATTGAGAAACTAATTGTGGAAGGGTTTGTTCCAAATTAAAATCACGCTGTGTATCGTTATAACAATGCAACAAGCGCTTGCGAGTTTCGTCATTTAACAAATCGATTTCGTTCAATCTAGAGTGAGGGCGTTTAATCACCTGTCTTAAAATCTGATTAAAGTACTCCTGCCAACGAACAATAGTCTCTGGTTTAAATAAGCTGGACGCATAAATCATCCTGCAATTTAAATTGCCTTTCTCCTGAGTGATTTCAAAGGTGAGGTCAAAGGCGGACGCTTTCACATCCATTGGAACAGTAGTAACCGACAAAACTTCATTCTCGAACGACCTTTCGTCACCTACCTCGTATATGAACATTACATCAAACAAAGCATTGCGGCTAACGTCTCTATGCAAAGAAAGAGAATCCGTTAAACGATCAAGAGGTAGTTGACTGTTATCATATGCGTCACGACAACATTCAGCTACCTGCTTAACCAAATCGCTGAAAGCCATTTCCGCATTCATTTGATTACGAATAACTAAACTCTGAGCAAACATCCCCAAGGTGCGATCAAAACCATCGTTACCCCGAGAGTCGAATGGTACACCGACACAAATGTCGTCCTGCTGGGATAACTTGTTGAGCAGTACGAAAAAACTGCTGAATAGCAAAGTAAAGACTGTGCACTGTTGTCTTTTAGACGCTTCTTTAATCGCTTGGGTAAATTCAGTGTCCAATAAAAAATGATTTACCTCACCAGTAAAATCGATTTGTTCAGGCCTTGGAAAGTCAGCGGGTAAATTAAGCGGCTCGCCCGCAGTAGATAACCGATTTTTCCAGTATTCCAACTGCTGCCCAAACTCGCTGGAACTAACAAAAGAGAATTCTTTGGTAACATACTCCTCATACTCTCTCCCCGATTGCGGTCTATCCGATTGCGACAGACTTTGAGCTTGATAGAGAGTCATAAAGTCCTTGATGAATAGCGAAGTTGATATACCATCAAAAATCAAGTGGCTAAATTCCAAAACCATCAGATGCTGTGATTTACCTTCTTCCTCAGGGCAGCGCACAAATGTAATTCTCCATAGCGGCGCTTCGTCTAAGTTAAAAGGCTGTGGATGAGGAGCGATAGCTTGTTGCAAAGTCATCCGCCCTAAGTCCTTCTCAGTAACTTGAGGTTCAATGGTATCCATTACCTTTCGTCTTACTTCACCATTTTCAATTCGGTAACAGGTACGCAACACTCGATGTTGAGAAGCAAGAAGTTTTAATGTCGATTTAGCTCGTTCTACATCAAAATCACCGCTGAACTTAAGTGCCCCGCAGAGACGATACGCAAGGTCGCCATTATTCATTTGGCTTAATACAAACATACGACGCTCTTCAGATGACAGCAGCTTACTTGTTTCAGTTTTCAATTCATTAAATTCTGTAACTTCCTGTTTACTAGGTTTTAAATCCAGAGCTCTGAAACTGAAGCCGCCTTTTCGCAATTCAAGCACGGCGTATTTAATTGCTGAAATAATTTCCTGGATGTCATCGGGAGTATGAGCATTTGAAAAACAACCAGAGCGATTCTCCCAGACATAACAAACATAAACCCCTTTTTTTAGCATTAAGCGGAAAAACAAATCTGATTCCAAAGCAAGCTTCTCAGGTTCTTGGGAAGGCAATGGATCAAACCGATAAACTGAACTAAAGCTGCTCATTTTGAACGGTACATGTTGCTCCTCAAAAAAGCTGTTTACTTGTTTGACGAATGCTTTTGTGACTGATTCAAGGCGTTTCTGAGTTGCGCCATTATCCCTCTTGATTTCATTCATTACTGCGTGTGCCGCAGCCATTGCTAACGGATGCTTGCAAAAAGTTCCGGCAAAGAATGTCGTTTGCGTTTCAGGAAGTTCAGTTCTCCGATTGCTTGACAGCCAGTCACCACCGTCGATCGCATCCATATATTTTGACTTTCCACCAAACACTCCGATTGGCAAACCTCCGCCAACAACTTTTCCATAGGTAACCAAATCTGCACGTATACCAAAGCGCGCCTGAATACCTCCTGGATGGCTTCGAAAACCAAATATTATTTCGTCAAAAATGAGGGCAATACCATTTTGCTCCGTCAACTTTCTCAATCGCTTAAGATAATCAACCGGCTGTAACGCTAAATTTCTGCTCTGCACCGGCTCAACTAATACCGCGGCAATGTCATCAGCGTGTGCTTCAATTTGTTGTAAGGACTTTTCAGAGCCGTAATTCAATACTAAAGTATCGTTAACCATTGATTGGACAACTCCATTTGCCAAAGGAGCAGCACCACCTTCATCAGCCCTTGCTAAAATTCCGTCAAAGGTTCCATGATAAGAAGTACTGAAACGCACAATCTTGTTCCTTCCCGAGACTGATCGTGCAACTCTCAAAGCAGCCATAACTGCTTCCGTTCCTGAATTAGTAAACGCAACCCTTTCAACTCCGGTAAGTTCACAAATCATTTTAGCGACTTCGCCAACTTTTGAAGATTGTGGTCCTAGTATCATTCCTTTGGATAGCTGTTCTGTAACCGCTTTAACAACAAACTCAGGACTATGACCGAATAGGTTTACGGTGAATCCCATACAGGTATCAATGTACTCGTTTCCATCAAGATCTTTAAACCGGCAACCTTTTGATTCCTCAGCTACGATCAAATGGCACATATCCTTAGTTGCAGGTGTAAAGTGAGCGCGAATAAGCCAATCAGCCAAACCGACGCTATAAGTCGAGTTATAACTTTTTGACGTGTAACTTTTTTGGTTAATGTCTTTTGCCAAATTTTGAATAAATGTTCGCTGCTCCCATGACAACTCCTCTTCTTCCCAAACAATATTCTGGGGAGGTTTTGCGGCTCTGACTATTTGATCATTAGCCTCAGGATTAGGCGTTGAATACCTGGCAGCAATGTTGCTTTGAATAGATGATGGGTGTTCAACAACCGATTTAATCGAATCACTTTCTTGTTGGACCTCGTGACCGCCTAACAACTGAATCTGTTGTTGCATCACTGCGAGCTGGTTTTGCATCAGACCATAGATAGTCTCACTAGTTGAATTAGATGCTACCAAAGGCGTTGAACTTT
>JAPHTP010000078.1 GCA_026196875.1 Kangiellaceae bacterium | reverse complement strand
TTTGAGGAGTTCAATGAGTTCATGGAAGTATATGAGCAATAAAAAATATAACCAGTCAAGGCAGCATATGCAAAATACGCAATTCTGCTTGAGGCGTTAGGTGAAATTAGCGTATGGATGAAATTTATGGAACTCCAGAATCTGAAGTGCTTCAAAGTGAAGGCGGTATTGCAAAGCGATGGGACTTCAAGAAAGCTTGGGATTTAGTTTCAAAAAAATTCATTTTATCTCTAGTGTTACTGAATTTTGTTCAGCTGTGGTTGAAGTCGTATTTCGATATGATCAACTATATCGAGAAGCAAGGAGATGACCCAGCAGGTATTGGACGTTCAAACATTTTCTTCTATATGCTCGACCTTGGTCTTGTCATGGGAAGTGTGTTAAGCGTTTTTGTTTTGGGATTGATTCCTTTTTTAGTAATTAGCTATAAACAATCAAACAAGGTTAGCGTAACTGCTCAGGCTGTATGGGGTGTGTTAGTTCTGTCTTTTGTGGCTTTACTTTGGTTGAAACCAGTTTGAGTCACCTAGCCAGGGCCTGCAATTGAAGGCTATAAATCAAAAGCGCCTCAACTGAGGCAGGCGTTAAGTGAAAAGAGTGCTTGATATGAAGTCAGAATTAGGGGCATTGCTTTCAAACGAAGAGTGTAGGAAGTTTCACAGGGAATTTGTTGAAAAGTTTAGAGTTGAGTTTGATAAAAGTAAGATCGAAACACATGGCCCTATATGGGCAAATTTAATTGCGCATAGTGGATGGATTGAAATTAGCGAATTAGATGTGAATACATTTAGTGAATGCTACGTCTACTATGAAAATGGCAGGGATTCGTGCCTGTTTGACAGTAATTTGGAAAAATATATTCAGTATATAGAGGGCTGTAGTAGCATTGAGCGAAAGCCTCTGTATGCAGTTAAAAAAGATCTTAGCACCTGCGTTAGTTGGCAAGCTGAAGATGGCAATACAGAAAAACATTATGTGTCGGTATCTACAATCACTTAACAAACGTAGGCTGTGGAAAACCATTCCGCTGGCGCTACATGATTTCCACAGCTACGGGCGTTAAGCGAACAATTATGAATCAAAACATTTACGAATCTCCTAAGAGTGAACTGAAATTAGATATCAATAAGCGACCAAAGCTTGGCAAGGTTCTATCTATCACCGGTGGTATTCTCCAGGCACCAATAGTTGTTTACTTTCTTATCGGACTGATAGACCTAATACAAACGTTTCAGTCAATCACTTTATATGGAGAGGGTGACCCAAAAGTCATGGCTGGTGGAATAAGTGCCGCCCTTTCATTTCTTATTATAGGGGCGTTGATATCTATACCGGGTCTAATAATATCAATAATATCGCTGTTTATATCTTCATACCGTAGTAAATGGCTTTTTAGATACTCGATTATGGTCTCTATATTCTGGATTGTTTCATTTCCAGTCGGGACAGTTTTCGGGTTAGTGTATTTCATTATTATATTGGTAAAGCGAAAAACATCGACAAAGTTGCTTAACCAATCAATGCAGGCGACTGCAAGGTGATTGAAGCGTTATAAACTCAAGGAATACAAATGGAATCAATTAGTAAGTCAAAATTAACTGGTGGTACATTGTTTGTTATTGCCTTAATTGTATTAATTTTCGGTAATGCAAGGTCTATTGAGATTGTCGATAAAATAGATAAAACAAACAGTTCCCTTACTAGAATCGAGTCTGATTTAGCTGTGTTAAAAAAGCAAATTAAAGAACTAAAAAAAGAAAATTCAGAGCTTAAAGCTAAACAAGCAAAAGAAAGTTAGGTGGAAAAATCATAATCAGCGGTTGGTTTCGCGACAGCTCATTTGCGAACTTATTTGTCACCGCACATTAGTAAGATTATTAATCCAAAGGCTGTTAACTCAGAAACAATTAATCCAATGGACAACCTTTTACTACTTTAGGTATGCTTGCCTGAACAGGCGGATCAGGAAAATATTGCATACTCAATTGTATTTCTTCCGCAATCGCTTCACCCACAAGCAGCTTAACAATCGCTATAGACTCATCAAGCCCTGAAGAAATTCCACCGCCGGTTATTCGATTTCTGTCTTGAACATATCTTGGATAACCATCTGCGACTTTTATCTCGGGGTATTCCTGCAAGCACGGAATAAATGCCCAGTGCGTTGTAACAGTATATCCGTCCAACAATCCTGCATAAGCTAATAGCAAAGCGCCTTCGCAAACTGAAGTGACATATTCTGCTGTTGCGCTTTGGCGCTTAATAAATTCCATATATTGATGATTGTTTTGCATTTTAATCAGCGCTTCCGGACTTCCGCCTGGAATCCATATGAGATTGCTAAACAACTCATTACGATTAAACTCATCAAAATCCATGTCAGGGAGCATTTTAAAATTATCACGACTGATTATTGTCTTGTTCTGTTCTGCAGTAATAATTACGTTGAACTCTTGTTCCCTGTCTTTTGATTTTAGACATTTTGACTTTAACCAGGAGAAAACTTCGTAGGGCGCGGTGACATCCATTAAATCGACGCCATCATAGACGGGGATAACAATATTGTATTTCGAATCGCTGTTAGTCGTCATATTTTTACCTTTATTGTGTTTCCATCAATTCATTTTTATTGGCTATTTAATAGCAAGCGCTTCGTTAATCTTGCGGCAAAAATATTGAGCACAATTGCACCGACTAAAATTCCTATACTCATGGTTAATAGCATATGTAGATGACTAGATAATGCTGAGGCTGATGCTGTTGTTGAAAGTTTAAGATGCGCACTTGATATAACCATAAAAGGAATGGGAAGCGCGTGAGAAAGAAATAGCAAGAGCGAAGCTTTTATTCGATGAAAAACTAGAGATACTGTGACACAGGGAAAGTAGCAGCCAACTATCATAAGGAGTGTTGCAAGACTAAAAGCACTATGTGAGTGATTAATGACTGAATGGTTAGAGTGTGTGTTGGCAATATCGGATTCAAGGTGAGGAATAGGCTTTAACGATTCTAAACTATTAGCGTCAAGAATTTCTCCTATTAACATTCCAGCTCCGCCGAAAGTTACACCAAGAATTAGCGCGCAGACGAGTTTGTAGGATAACAAGTATCGGGAAGCAGCGATTAATAAAAGAGCTAAAGGCGTATAGTAAAATAGGATTTGGAAAATATTGATACTAAAGTAAGACTTGAGAAGCCAACACTGAATGATTAATGGTAAGAGTATTAGTAAGAAAACCATTCCCGAACGAATTGAAGGCACAGGTTTTGTCTGAAGAGACACCATCAAGTTAGACATGGCTTGAAATTTGAGAGTTAGAGTTTTCTTGTCGATCAGAACTATCTGCCACCTGAGTTAACATACCATTGCTGACTAATGCTTGGAGTTGGTTGATAATTAGTTCGTCAGGTATTTTAAAATGTTCGGGTAGTTCAGAATTCCCAGATAGTTCAAAGCGCTCAGCTTGATTCCAGAGGCTCTTAAGTTTATTAACGATGCGCCACACTTGTTTCTCTGAATAGCATGTTGAAAGTAACTGCTGAATCAGCTTTTTATCACAAAAAGGCGTTGTGACACTCTGTCTATCTGAATTGACAAGTAATGTGTCATAGGGGGAAAGTTGCACCAGTGGATTGTAGCGTCTTTTCCAGAAGCTACTTTCTGGCCAACGTCTTTCACTCCGATAAAATTCGCACCAGGTTGAATAATAGCTGTTAAAGGCCGCGCCGCAACTCAAGTTGTATTTTTTTAAAGCGCTAATCGCCTTGTCAGGATCGTTTTTCGCTAAAAAGTAATCATGTACTGCATGAGCGGCATAACAACCGTGCAACATACTTTTTAAAATCCCTTGCGATGATAGCGGGTCAAAACACATCGCAGTATCGCCGACGGAAAGCCAGTCTTGACCGATAATTTTGTCTCGAAATAATGAATAGGCGGGCCAGATCTGCAGTCCATCAGCTGAGTTAAGACTTTGTTTGAAAAGTGAAACCTGTGGACTTTTTTGCAGTAAATCGAACCAGTGAGCCTGATTGGTCAGTTGATGTTCTTTAGCCAAATCCCGGTCAGTCATTAAGGCAATAATTTTTTTGTCTTCTGGAAGCGGAGCGCTATACCACCAACCATTCTCAATTGGTAGGATTGTTGAGTATGGTATTGGGCTAGGCTCGTCGTCGAAAATACCATAAATAGCGAGCATCGAATCCAGATGTCGAGTGCGGCTATCTTGCTGCAAAGTAAATTTTGCGGCTCTGCCGCTAGCATCAATGGTAAATTTTGTGGTTAGTTCCAGTTGCTTTGTTCGCGCTTTTTCCCCGAGCACAAATTCGGCCGTATCATTCGTAGAGTTAAAAAATAACCGTCTTTCGCCCTGGTTACTATGTGAGTTTTGAAAACGATAACCACAATAAACATCGATGTCATTAGTAACGCAAAGGGCTGCAAGATCAGCGTCAAAACGCGTTCGATTTAGGTGCCAGCCTTTACCTCTTGGGTAGAGCAGATAGTCTTGATATTGCGGGTGAACTGTCCCCCAGTAACTAATAACGCCAGCGCTGATTTGATGTTTGTTGGCATTAAGTAATTCTTCCGCCCCCAGGGCTTTTAATACGGCTTCCAGTCCTGGCGCAACCGACTCGCCTACACGATGATCGTTGTAATTACTCTTTTCGACAACCGCGATTGTGAGTGCTTTGTTGTGCTGGCGTAGCATTAATGCGGTGGCTAGTCCTGCCGGTCCACCGCCAATAATACATACGTCATAGTGATGTTTTGAGGTATGTTTCAATCGTCTGAATTATCCGAAAGTATTTTTCTTTCCACTTCAAAATAACTGAGCTCGTAGGGCTCTTGATCTTGTGTGGGGATTTCCCCAAGAACAAAACCCAAATCGCGCCAGGCGCTAACCATTTTCAAATCACCAGCGTTTGTCGCAGGGATCCCTCGGGACCAATTGAGTTGCTGGACCTTTCCGTCACTATTTTTTTGATAAACCTGCATAGGCCGATAAGCAGGCCACCAAAGCGTTTCGGATATTTCATCATTTTTACTGGTAGTATTATTGGTGGTATTTCCGTAGGTCACGTTCCAGGAGGAGTAACTGACATTTATGTTTTGAGTCGAGCATTCGTTGAAGTCGGCTTGCCATGGAAGCGCTGAAAATTTTGTGATGTCGCCGGGTTCTAAACCTCCTGATATATCGCCTTTTAAAGTTAGTGCCGGTGGCTGGAACGGAGCTCGACCTGGCAAACGTCCTGTGCCGATCGGAAAGTAATTTCGATTACCAAAAATGCGATAGGGTTTGGCATAGATCCCCGGGTTACGCATGATCCAACCCGCTTCAGCACCAGGGCAAAAAGCGCCACCTGTCAAGTTAGCTAATACGCCTCGGTCAAGTTTAACTCCGTCGCCTTTTGGCAATAGGGGGCGTTCCAATTTTTCCGAGTTGATCTTTTCTTCATCCTCATTGATAAATCTCCCGAGTGCCCACTGATGCAAGATAAACAGTTGAGTATCGGTTAAACGCAGGAATTTTCTTGGTAAAGTGTTACTAATTGGATTGTCGCCACAAAGCGCGGGCATCAGGCTGCGCCCGTATATCAAATTTTTCGGATCGGAGCGGTGGTTGCGAAGTATATTTTCCTCGCCGTCCTGGCGTAAAGATTCATAAATAAAAGCACGTTCGTTGCGATAAGGATCATACATGATAAAAGTATTACCATTTTCTTCCTTGAGTAAGTGCTTGCCGGAATGGCGGGCATGGTTTAATGCAGACAGCTCTTGCTCCAGTTGCTGAACTGCATCCGGCGTTATTGATTGCTCTTTGGCGTTCAACTGAAAATCTTTTTCTTTTGCGTCACGCAGATACGCTTCGACTTCTTCCAGCTGTTTTGACTTTTCAGTTATGTTGATCCATTTTGGCGGCTTGGAAATTTTGCTTAAATCAAAGTCCCCGCGTTTACCAACCTGATGGGCATCATTTGAAATTTGTAAAAAGTCGGTTACCCACTGATACATAAAAGGGCGTATTAAGATCGAGAGAATTTCAGATTGAAAGTACGGGAGATAGTCGGGATTGAATTTCTTTTTAGCTTGGCGCCAGCGCAGTAGCGCGTCGGAATCGTTATAGTCAACCGCTTCTGGGTTATCAAAATTATTGGGGCCATATAGATAAGGATTATAGCCGAACTGTTTGATGGACAAGTCGTAAACCACATCATCCATAGTGATCATATTGGGGATTTGCGGCGCATAGGCAGGGGGACCTACAATAAGCCAGGCTGGATCGCTGATTTCAATTTGGCGGAGTTCATCGTTTACTTCATCGAAGTAATAGAGGATTGCTGAAATTGGTCCATCAGCAACGTCATCGAACCAGCCGTCATTGTTAGCATAATGACTAATTTGCGGATGACCAAAATCTTTTTTAAAACTACCGGAACGGCCTGCGCCGCCTAAAACTACCAGATGTTGGTCGTCGTTAATCATCGCTCTACCTAATGAATCAATCGAGAAGGGAGCGAGGTCTTCCGGTGGGAAATTTTGGGTGAAATCGGGATTCTGATGACGTGCAAAATCGATCGCCTCTGTCGCTTCTCCGGTAGAATTAATTAGATAGGCGCCAGGATCCGTAACTAATCTCATGCGGCTTTCTGGGTCCGTGATATCCGCGTTTCTCAACGGATGATCGGGCTCGAAGCCATGTTCACCTTGGAGCTGCTTAAATTGATACCAACTGGACTTTTTATTCGCCAGATAAACAGACCATTCAATTCGTTTTAGTGGTCCATGACCAGTAACTCCTTCTATGTGATCGCCAATCTTAAGTTCTCGGCCATCGGGATTTTGCTCATCGTATTGATAGATCTTAAAGCGGGCTGCTTGTCGCTTTATATATCCGCTATCATCGCGAAATTGTCGCTCCTCCACTGTTTGACCATCTTTTACCGGGTATCCGTCAAGATCGATGGGCGTTCCGTTTTGGTTGCACTTAATCGGCAGTGCATCTTGAGACTCTGGGGCCAGATAAAAAGAGTCCTTGCTTTCTCCAACTCTTGCAATACCGATTGCAGGGTGAATTTTGAAGGTCGCCAGTTTTGATGAATGCATTTTTTCTCTCCAAAATTAGTTCACGTAGTTAATCGATATCGCTTCAATTTGAAGTGACTCAGCTAAGTCAGTTAAAGTGATGTTGAGAAGTCTTAAGGTTATTTGCGCTTGTGTTTCTCCTCGCGCAACGGCTGCTTTGAGCGCTTCTGTAATATCTAGAATGACATTACGTTTGGCATTGTGATTTGGGCCACGTCGATCATAATAGTCGACATTATCTTCCGGCACTTTACAGTGCCCGGGACCTCCGACGCACTCTCCGTGTCCCCATAGGCTTGCATGACCGGCGAATCTGGTATTGTCGTCCAGCGAAGTGTCGAATGTCAGATCCGGCTGATTGATAAAGGCATGAATGTAAACTGATTCTACCGGCTGTGTAATACGGTGCAGGCGTAGTTCAACCCGGCGGCTGGTTTCCAGTGCCAAGGTGTTGATTGCTTCCGGCTGAAGTGAAATTATGCCTTGATGTTTTTCGGAATCGACAACATAGCACTCAGAAGCATCGATGTACTCGTAACCCAGTGCTTCGACATTTAAAGCGTCACGGGTGTTGTAGCCAAGTCCGACTAGTGCTGCATCCGGATCATAAGGAGTTTGATTTGGATGAGTAAGTTGCCAGAGATGAAAAATACGATCAATATTGACGTGATGCGGCCAGAAAATCGGGTCAAACCCGGCGGTTAAATTAGCCAGCATATCGCCGACTTGGTTTGTATCGATCAGATCTTTAGGATTATCATTGTCGGCTTTATTTTTGTCGTAATTAGGATTAAAGCCACCAACCCATATATGGATTGTATTGTGTGGCTCCATGTCGACCAACCCAAATGCCTGGTTGTAAGACGGTCCTCCGGCGAAGTCGCGCCAGTAACTGAGCGAAAGCAAGTTGTTAACATCAGCTTCGGTTGGGAAGTGATGATGAAATTGACGGAGGCCGTTTTCTACGGGGATCGGTTTTCCGTTTGCGTCACGTTTATAATCGCCGTTAGCTTCCCTTTCAAAGAACATATTTGGGTATCGCATGTTATACCAAAGCGGGTTAAGCTCTTCTAACATGTTGATAATAACAGCGGCATTCTGCCGATATTCCTCCCCTTCAATTTTGGCGGCCTCAAATAGTTCTACACCGGAGTTAAAATCTTTATCGATCACGGTTTTTAATTTGTCGGCCAAAGCCTTTGACAGGCCGTAGTTGGCTTGCAGTTTCTCAATGGCCTCCTCAGTGATAAAACAACGGAATATTTTAGGGATAATACTGCCGTTGTCTGTTCGGTTTTCGTTGTATAGCGAAGTCGTCCAGTCCCAATAAGGAAGGGTGACATCCGGGTCAAAATCCTGGAGGTTTTTTTCGAAATCATAAAGGAACATTCGGTGCCAGGTTAAGAACTGCTCGAAGCCATGGGCACAAACATCTCCATGTAATTTACCCCACGAATACAAACTGCGTCTGTCTCGCGGCCAGGCATTCAAACTTTTTGCCCAACGAAAAGCCTCACGCAATTTGCAAATTTCTTCATCGTTTAGTTGATCAACATTCTTTCGCTGCTTGGGCTCTTTTATCTCTCGTTTGTATTGGTTGATATTGCTTTTTTCTACCACGCCGCTTTTGTTTGTCAGTAAGGCTTTGTCACTCTTTTTCCGGCTTTGACCATCAACTTTAGTATCAAATTCGGGGCAGTCGTCATTGATCCAGGACTCGATAAATTCAATATCCACATGTTCTAAACGAGTTGAGTCCCACGGCAAAGGAGGAAACTGCTCTCCATCAAATGGAAATAAACCTTTTAATCCCTTGATAAGTCCGGATGCTTCCGCACGAGTAGTTTTTGGGGGAGTGCCACAGCAACTTTTTTCAGGTTTATCGGCGATGAGTTTTTCACCATATAGACTAAAGGATAAAAAGTCGGTGTGAGAGAGACTCCGCCAGAAAGGTCCCAATCCCTGATAGCTAGGCGGGTTCGTTTCGAGGTAGGTTTTGTCCAGGATCTTTTTTACCTGTTGGTAACGCGATAATTTGTCACTTGTGCTCACTCGCTTTCCTCCTAATGATGACTAGTCGTGCCTTCGGGATTGATTCTTACAATTTGCATCATGCCCTGGTCTTCGTGGTCGAGGATATGACAGTGCAGTACGAAGTCTCCGATATAGTCTTCATACCGAGTATAGATTTCTAAATCTCTTCGACTGCGCACTAGTAAGGTGTCTCTCCAGACATTTTGAGGTTTTCCGTCGGGACCTATTCGTTCGTACTGGAAAGGGTTAACATGGATATGGAAAGGGTGAGCAGATGCCAGGCCGCGTGTGCACAAGGTCCACTTTTCTGCATGATTTAGGGTGAGCTCCCTGATGTTATCGTTGTTAAATGGGATGCCATTTACAGTAAAGATCAGGTCATCATTATTTGTATTGGTAAAATCCCCGCAAGCTTTTTCTGGGATGTCTTTGGTGGAACCTAAATAAAACATCATTGGCTCTTTGGTTGGCGGCAATTTAGCAATTTCTTGTGGTGTGAAATCTTGCATGGCCTTTAATTTTGCTAACACTTCCGGTTTCGGCATATTCATCGAAACAGTGTTTCCTTCTACAATGATGCGCGCAAGTTTTTTGGCTGGCTCGGTTACTCCGTGAAGTGCTAGGTCGGCGCTGGTTTCTGTATCCATTAACCAGTATTCGCCCTCTTTTGAAGGCGCGCGGTAAAGTACGTCACTGCGGTAACCGGGTTGTAATTCGATTATGGGCCAGGCGTCTAGTCGTCCGGTTGCCAGACCATCAACCGCAATTTCGTTTAACTTTTCCCGAGCGTAACCACGAGTGTCTTCTACGCGGAGCATAATCGATTCTCGAACACCGGCGTGAATGAATCGCCAGCGCTGTATTTCCCCTGGTCGCATGGTGATAGTGGGAGTGATATCACCATTGATGAGAATGTGACGTTTGGTTTTTTCCCATTCTCCTGGACCGAAACCGCCTATACCGTCGGCACACTGACTAACATAACTTTCAATAACGCCGCGACAGTCATAGGCGATCTGTTGGAAGACAAAAGTTTTCTCTTCCATTTCTTTTATTCCAGGCGCGTCATCGAGACCACCCTCGACAATTAGTGTGCCAGCCATACCACTGGACACTTGAAGTGCGGTTGAACCATGAACGTGGGCGTGATACCAGAAAGTGCCGGATGGATGGTTGGGAGGAACTTTGATTTCATAATCAAAATCAGTTCCTGGCTGAATCTGCAGCAGCACATTATCACTATTGCCCGCGGGGGAAACATGGAATCCATGAGTATGTAAGTTAGTTACGTTAAAATTACCCGGATTGTTCATTTCTCCATTTCCGTGAGTACACCTTTCGGGAAACTTGGGGTCGCACGGCGGCATCCGGTTTCGCAGTTTTACACGTAACGTATCGCCTGGTTTCAGCTTTAGTGTCGGGCCAACAAGTTCACCGTTATAAGTTCTTAAATGAGTGTCACAACCGGCAATATTGTGCTCTGCATATTTAACTGTAAGGGTGGTGTTAAGCTCCCCTTTATCGGATTGAATAACTTTGGGGTTCTTAAATGGTTTGAGTCCATATTTTTTAATATTAATCGTTTGGAATTCGCAACCGGGCTTTGCTGGCACCTCCGTTTTTAATTGGCTCTTTCCTGTTTTCTTAAGAATATCGTAATAATTTTTAGTGTCTGCATGGACCGTTGAGCTAACGGCCGCGCTGATTAGCAATAAGAACGAAAGGTTGTTTAGGTTGACGGCGAACATTTTCAATATCCCTCTTCAAAAAAATAGATCCATTAATTTAGAAACATCCAATTAACGACCAGTTTTCGTAAGAGCTCAGCAGGTGGGGATCTTTGCTTTCTTGAATGGTCGCTACCAAAGTTTTCTTTTATAAGCTTTGTTATTCACTTAATTGAAATGGAATTAAGCAGAGCAGTGTTTATTCGCAATTGATAAATGCTGACGGTAACTTGTTAAAAATTCGGCCCGAAATAATTTGCCTAGAATAATCTGCGTAAAACATAAGCGATCTTAAATTAGGTGAAAGAGTTGGATTAATCAAAATTAAATGCGTTTTTATCTCTGGAAGGAATTCAAGATATGCTAGAAAAACAGAGTTAATTTAGCCATTAATTAGTCTTAAATTTTAAGGTCTGAAAATTTATTGAGTGCCTGATGAATTTAGCGATGGCTTAGTAGATAGTTACTGATATGTTTACGCGGGTTTTCGTGGCGGTGAGCTACTTTTCGTTTTTTTGTTTCAAGTGCGTCAGATACATATTGACTGTAGTCTGACGCAACCTGGATTTTATTAAGCGCGAGAAGAAAATCAAAAGTGATCAACTAAACTGCAATTATTACTCTTACTGCTTCAAGTTGCAATTGCGTATCAGCAAGATACTTTTCTAAAAGTTGCGTTTGATTCTGGATAAACTCAATTTCATCCTGACGAATGTTAGGGTTTTTCTTTTGCAGTGAAAGCAATCGATTTAGCTCATCTTGCTGCGAGGCTTTCATAGTATCAATTACGCCATCTAAAATTTCTTTTGCTTGTATCTCGGCTTTGCTATCTGCACTTTTGAGTACTTTTCTTAAAGTCTTTTCTTCACTTTTTAATACCTGTCGAGAGGTAGTCTTAGGAACTTTTTGACACTGTTTGCTTAGCGCTTCATGCGACACTTTTGGTGCCAGGTTGTTGCCGTTTACATCAGCCAATATTCGTATCGAAGTAAATGGTAAAAAGCGTTGCGCTTGTAAATATTTAGGTGCAACACACTCAACGTGATAAAGCACTTCCATCAATATAGTACCTGCTTTGATTCCTTTGTTCTTTATGATACAAAAACTCGCGTTTCCTTTATCTTCAGAAAGTACTAAGTCAATTGCTCCATTGACCATAGGATGTTCCCAACTCAAAAAATGAACATCGTCACGAGAAAGTGCTGTTTGACGGTCATAGGTTGCGGTAAGACCATCTTCCGGCAGCGCGGGAAAAGAACCAATATACATATGATCGCCGGGTGTGATCACGTAAGTTTTTTCTGAATGATCTTCGAGATTAACCCCAAAACGATCCCAGCAAGATTCCATAAATGAGCGGGGGGCAAGGCTATCGCGTTCGGCAACGAATTCGACAAGTTCATCGGCGCGCTGTTGATTGAAGGAGCTTAGTTCCAATAATTTATCACGGCCCGATTCCATCATACTGTTAACTTCGCTGGCAGTATCTTGAGTTAGTTTAATTAATTCTTCCTGAAGCTTGTTATCTTTGTATTCGATTAGAGCATCAATTAATTTTGCTTTAGTTTGCTTGAAAATGGCTGCGCCAGCTGCATTGGTTTTTTCAAAAGCATTCATTCCTTGATGATACCAATTAAAAATAATTTCTTGCGCTGTCTGTTGCATAAATGGAATATGAATTTCGATGTTCTGGCTTTGCCCAATTCTATCCAATCGACCAATACGTTGTTCCAAAAGGTCAGGATTAATAGGGAGGTCCATTAAAACTAATTTATGACTAAATTGAAAATTCCTTCCTTCACTACCGATTTCGGAGCAAAACATGGCTTGCGCGCCATCCTCCATATCAGCAAAGTGGGCCGCGGCTCGATCACGGCTGATAATATCCATGTCTTCATGGAAAGTGCAGCAATTGATACCGAGTTTAAATCGGCAGTGTAAATCAAGCGCAATTGCGGTATCTTTGTGCGCACAAATAATCAGAATTTTCTCGTTTCGATTAGATTTGAGAAAATCTTTTAGCCAATCTATTCTTGGGTCGAATTGAGTCCAGGACTCATCGGCATATTGCGTTTCAGGGTGGAGTAAGAAGCTGATTGTTTCTTCTAAAGTGTCACCCACATCGTCATGATATTTTTCGCAGCTCTCTACAGGATGAGCGATGACTTTTCTTTGTGGGAATCCTTTGATATTTTTTCTGGTATTTCGATAAAGTACTCTCCCGGTGCCGTTTCTATCGAGCAACTCGGCCAGGATTTGTTCTTTGTTAGATTCTGTTATTTCAACGTCATCTAGATGTTCTGCAACTTTGGCTTTTAATTCGGTATTCCAATCGTCAGAATCTGCTAGCTCGCTGACAAGTTCTGCAACAGGTTGATAGGCTTTTTGTTCATCGACAAATGCTTCAAGGCTATGAAAGCGATCCGGGTCGAGCAAGCGTAAACGAGCGAAATGACTCTCTTGGCCCAGTTGTTCCGGCGTTGCAGAGAGGAGCAATAATCCCGGAGTATCTTGGGAAATCGCTTCCACTCTTAAATATTCTTTGCTTGGGTTATCTGGCATCCATTCAAGATGGTGAGCCTCATCGACAACCAGTAGTTCCCACTCGCCGTCTTTAATTAGATTTAAGTCACATTCGGCTAGGAACTCGGTACTACACAAAACGAGCTGTTCTGATAGATAGGGATTTTCAATTTCGATTTGGGAAGTATCAACGTCTGCATCTAAACCGAGATCATCTAGACTTGTTAACGAGTCAATTCGTTCTTGATCAAAAATGCTGAAGTGTAGATTAAAACGCCTAATCATTTCCACAAACCACTGATTGACCAATGGCTGCGGCACAACGATCAGGACGCGCTGGGCGCGGTGGTTGAGTAGCTGCTGATGAATAATCATGCCTGCTTCGATGGTTTTACCGAGGCCCACCTCGTCAGCAAGCAATACTCGTGGGGCATGCCGGCTACCGACTTCTGATGCGATAAACAGTTGATGGCCAATTAAATCGATACGTGGTCCTTGTAAGCCATTAACTTCACATCGTTGTTGTTGTTCTTTAGCTTTCATCGCTGCATAGCGCAGTTCGAACCAACGTAGAGAATCTATTTGACCCGAAAATAACCGATCAGACGCCTTATTGAGCTGCAAGTGGTGGCTGAGCTGGGTTTCAGGGACTGGCAAAACATCACCACTTGATGGATCTTTCGCCATATAAACCAAAATATCATTAAGCGGCTCAACGCTTTCAACTGTCAGCAGTTCGCCATGTGAAGTCTCTATCTGCTCACCTGGCTGGTAAGCCATGCGCGAAAGCGGTGCATTGGATTTTGCGTAAGTTCGCTGTTCTTCAACGGCCGGATAAAACATAGTAACCAGGCGATGATCAACATCTTGTACAATGCCCAAACCTAATTCTGTTTCGTTCTCGCTTAGCCAGCGCTGGCCGACGGCAAAATTGCTCATATTCTACTAAGTTTCTCTAGATCTATTCATTAGGCGCCACCTTAAGTATAGGTGGCTTTTAAAAAGTCGCGGATTATAGACCAGATTCGGTCGAAAATCAGTTCAATTAGCATAATATGAACGAATAATAGGTGTCCGCTATTATTTAGGTTTACCGAGCACGTGGCTTGGTATGTACTAACTTGCTCCAAGAACGCGTGTTGTTTTAGTATTTGCTATGTTAAAAAACAAAAAGCTCACAAAAATAATAAGTTAGGGATGTAGAGATATGAGGATAATTACTCTGGCCAGTTTACTTTTACTGTTAACTGGTTGTTTCGCTAAGCAGCGAGTTAAGACTGGCGAATCTTTTAAGCCCCTAAAAGAAAACGAAGGCTACTTAGGACTGGTTATCGACTCACTCGACTCTTTGCGTTCGATTCAGATCCGAAATGTGGATAAAGATGAAGAATTTTATGTAGGAAATGCCGGCAAGGGGTTCACCCAGATCACCCTTAGATTAGAAGAAGGGGAATATTGCTTTGTCGGATTTGACGTTTATAACCTACGCGTAGATTTTACTGATAGAGGTTTTTGCACATACGTAGAGGCAGGCGAAGTGAATTACTTTGGCCATTTCATTGTCAGAGATCCGGTGACTAATAGCCACCCCAATTTTCCCCACTACCTTCGACTGCTCCGTAAAGATCATCCCGAAATATGCGAGCAATATATTGGGGGGAATTGCAAAATATGAATAAACTAGTTTTAATTTTTTGTATTATCGGAGCCCTCCTGACTCCTGAGCTGTCTATGGCTGAGGGAAGCAGTTGCAAGCCGTTGTCCGAGTTTGTTCCATATAAAGCCGGCGTCAAAGTAGAAAAGCGGGGCGAGCATAAAAAAGCATTCGACATATATTGCCATTTAGCTATTCAAGGAGACTATCGAGCTCAATTTAAAATTGCCCAGTATTTTGATACTGGAATTAAGGGAGAGCTAGAGCCAAATCTAGTACATTCTTATGTGTGGGCGAAGTATGCCAATCACTATGTTAAGAGCCGTAAAAGAGCTGAGTTTGCCGCCAACATTGGTGCTAAGTTAACCGAAGAACAGCGAGCAATGGCGTCTTCCGCTTACACCTTGTTAGCTTCAATAATGCCGGGAGGGCTTAGAATTGACATGCAATATAAGCCTATCGATATCGCCAAGCTCTTGAAAGAGAAGCGAAAGAAGAAAAAGTTTACCGGATCTAACATTAAACGGGACGAAGCGCCAACTAACTTGGGGATCGTTGAGTTCTAGAGCTATTAAGCCTAAACCTGAGCATCAACTAATAACCTAAAGTGGATCTGGTAAGACCAGTGTGGTAAAAAGGGTGGATGGTTATTAACTCGTATGTAAGGTCATGTATCTAAGCCCAAAGAAACTGAAATTTCTTCTCAATTTTTACCCGCCTTATATTGGTGCCGGAATTAAAATCACCAACGTCAGTGACGATTGGAAATCACTCGACGTGGTGATGAATTTGCGTTGGTACAACCGAAATGCGGTGGGAAGCCATTTCGGAGGAAGTCTTTATTCCATGGTAGATCCGCATCTTATGTTGATGCTGATGCAGATACTTGGACGAGATTATTATGTGTGGGATAAAAGCGCATCGATTGAGTATATCGCCCCCTGTAGGTCTCAGGTTCGGGCGCATGTAAGAATAAGTGAGCAACAAATCCAAGATATAAAGTCTCACACTGCACAGGGTGAAAAATATTTGCCTGAATTTACTCTTGATGTTCTCGATCCTGATGATCAGCTTGTGGCGAAAGTCATCAAACAGCTCTATATCCGCCAAAAACCTAAGCGTCGGCAAGATTAAGCTACCTGTTATCAAAGTGAAAATTTAGTGACGTTTTTGAGATATAGCGGTTTTAGTTGAGCTATTTTGCTAAGCTGGAAAGATAAATAACAAAAAAGGACCACTATATGACATTGATAGAAACTGACAGGTTAATTTTAAGAGAGCTAGATTTAGACGATGCCCCTTTCATTTTAAAACTAGTCAATGAGCCTTCCTGGTTGGAAAATATTGGTGATAAAAATGTGAATTCGATAGCTGATGCAGAAAGATATCTAAATGAAGGACCTTTAAAAAGTTATCAAGAAAATGGATTTGGGCTATATCTAGCTGAGCTTAAACTAAAAAAGTACCCTGTCGGTTTATGTGGTTTAGTTAAAAGAGAAGGGTTGGAACATCCGGATATCGGGTATGCGTTAATGCCCGACTTTTGGGGAGCAGGGCTGGCTTCAGAAGCCGCAAGAGCAACCCTTGAGTATGCGCAAAACTCACTGGGGATCGCTCAGGTTTTGGGAATTACATCAATGAACAATGCCAGCTCTATACGCGTACTTGAAAAAATCGGTTTCCGCTATGACAAAGAAATCTCTTTGCCAGAACAAGGGGAACCGAGTCGGTTGTTTACGCTGCTGTAAGGATATCTAGTCAATAATTTTGCATATGGCACGCGATATAACTAGCGTAACAAAGCTCGTCGGTATCGACCTCTATATTTTGTTGCGCTGGCAGTTCATCTGTCAGCCATAGATCGGTATTTCTGGAAGCCTCCTGAACTTCGATCGTTCCATCTTTATTCCAAATTACCGGGTAATTATTATCCGTACATATATGAAAGTTATTTTGCTGATGGCAAAACTCCAACTGTTCTGATTTGGGAATAAAACCACTACGTTCGAATACAATATTTTGCGAACGAATCCGATTGACCTCGTTGGTTATTGCAAGCGTGTAACTTAATCTGACCGTTGGATTGGTAAAATTTCTGGACAGAATAACGTCTTCTCGCACATTGACCGATATTGGTTTATCTCTTGGTAAGAGAGAATCCAAAAAGAGGAGAAATGCTAAAAATACCAAGGCGACACCAGCGGTTTTAACTAGAAGATTAGAGCTGACATTTATGAGGATGCCTGGAATCATCTAGCTATTCTCAAAAAATTGGACTGCAATCTTATTGCGCCCGTTGTTTTTAGCACAGTAAAGCGCATCGTCAGCCAGTGAGACGAGTTGGCTGAATTTCACTTTAGCGCTGGGTTCGATGGCCACTATGCCAACGCTCATGCCAGGTTTGATACGGTTGTTTGAGACAGCAATTTCTTGGCTGTCGAGGGCTTGCAACAATCTTGTTGCCAGCTTGCGGGCTGTTATCAGGTTTGCCTGAGGCAGTATGATTAGGAATTCGTCGCCGCCGAAGCGTCCTACCAAATCTGTAGCCCTCAGGGACGACAGAAATGCCCGTGAAACTTTTTGTAGCACCCGATCACCTGTTAGGTGGCCGTAGTTGTCGTTGATGAGCTTAAACGAGTCTAAGTCGGCCATCATTACGCTTAACGGTTGATGCGTTCGCTTTGCTCGTTGTAATTCGCGCTGGCCGAGATCTACTACTAGTCGCCGATTAAGCAGACCGGTTAACTCATCTGTACCGGAAATTTTTTCGAGTTGATTAATCTGCCGGCTAAACTCTGTGGTTACTTTTTCCCGATACTTGAGGGTTAAAATCGACATGATATTGGCTGTGGCTAACAGCGTTAGCCAGCTAAAGCTATAAGTCAGTGGTTGATTAAGGAAACTTGCTGTGCAACAAATCAGGCTGATTATAATTCCTATCATTGCTGCGGTGCGTATAGACAACAACGTCATGTGGTATAGCCAGAATATGAAGAACAGCGTTAACACTGCACCCGCATTGCTTCCCCAAAAGCTCACCACCACCACCAAGCTGGCAAACAGGCCTACTAAAAAGTTCACCACGAGTTTGTTGTTACTTTTGAAAAGGCGACTCGTGATGGCTAGATGAATCGAGAGTATGAAACAAAGCAAAATAACTGACCCTATACCAAAGGAATGTCTGTCCAGAGTGAATTGGGAGGTGGTTAGCATCGTGCCACCAGCGAGGGCAGCGAGCATCAGTATCGATCCTTGGCGCGTCAATATATAAGCTGAACTGGGCCAGTCATCAGAGGAGGTTGACCGGACTGCTGAAAATGTCGCTTGATTGTTTGTATTTGCTCCTTCTGCTTGCGGGTGTTTCATTACTCACTCACTTTTTATTTGTTCTTTGGTGTTGAAGGGCGTCTTGCGGATGTACCGGAGCTTTTTGCCGGGCCAAATATATCCGGCCGTAGCTCATGACGACTGACTTTGCCACTGGTTGCTCTTTCAGTAACTTCTATGGCACTTAGTGTGCAGGGATGTTTACGTGTACCGTTTGCCCAGGCACGTACGGTGACTTCACTTACACCATGCTGACAAGCAAGTTCTTGGCGTACAGACATGCGCTCGCTACGAGTGAAGCTATTAATATATTCGAGCAACTCCATTTGAAACCTCTCTGTTTATCGAGTTTTTGATATTAATTGAGGTTAATACTGATTTGTGGATACAAATCGTATCTCGCGGTTAATGATAAGATACAAATTGTGTCATTGCCACAAATGATACAACCTGTATCATTTGGGTATGAATCAGATGTGGATCAGCAGGACAAAAGCTCAGATGCGCGCAAGCGGGATTACTCAAAGTGATCTGGCGCGTGCATTGGGCTGTACCCGCGGTGCAGTGGGCCATTATCTTGCTGGGAGGCGAAAGCCAAATCTCGGGCAACTGGAGGTTATTGCCCGCACACTCGGGCTTAATCCCGCGTGGTTGCAGTTCGGAAGTGGGAGCAAGACCGTTGAAGAGGGAGGTGCCGTTTACCAGAAAGAGCTTTCCCTCAGTTTTCAGATGGTCGGTGATATTTTAGTTAGTGTAAAAGACGCTGTTTTTGATGCTACCAACCCACGTGTCAATATTCCAAGCGATTGCTACGCGCTTATGGTCAAAGGTGCGGAGCTTGCGCCGCGCATGTACGAAGGAGACGTTCTTTTAATTAGTCCCGGTTATCCAATATCCCCTGGGAGTGAGATATTTGTGGAATTTGCTAGCGGTGAGAGGGGAGTCTTTAACTTGATTAGTCGGCGCGCCCAAGAAATAACTATGGCCCCATTGGCAGCTAAGCAAAACCGCATCGTACGCTCACTATCTGATATTGATTTCATGCATGCAATTGTTGCTGTAGTTAATCCGGCGATGCTCGTACGGGAAGGTGAAGCAATCGATTCGTCTCAGCAGGGAAGAGAAGTTTAGGGGCTTTACCTACAATGCGGCTTTGTACTAGAAGGCCTTAAAGCTTAAATTGGTTTACCAGCTCAGACATCATATCCGACAACTCTTTCAAGTTCGCTATCTCTCTTTGGTCTTGTTCCGAAACTTGGTGCAGTTGATTAGCCAAGTCAGAAATTTTCACCGCAGATTCGTTTATATGATTGATAACTTGTGATTGCTCTTCAGTCGATGTCGCGGTTTGAAAGTTTCTACTTCTGATATTTTCAAATTTATCCCTAATTGCCAGTAGGGCGCTTGATGCTTCTTCTGCACTCTGAGCAACACCGACGCTAGATTCTGACGCTTGTTCAACCGAATTTCGAGATTTTGCCGCCGCTTGTTGGAGTTGTTCAATCTGTTCTCTAATTTCTTCGGTCGATTCTTTGGTTTTGCTCGCTAAACTTCTCACTTCGTCAGCGACTACCGCAAAACCTCTGCCTTGCTCACCCGCACGGGCCGCTTCAATGGCGGCGTTTAATGCCAGCAGATTGGTCTGTTCGGAAATGCTGCTAATTACGTCTACCACTGAATTGATTGACTCAGTTTTGACGGTTAAATCGTTTATGACCGACTCGGTCTGCTGCATCGACTGAGATAACGAATCCATTACTTGAGTGGTTTGGGCTACTTTTGCGGAGGTTCGATTAGATTCGTTGACCGCTTCTTCCGTTTCGTTAGCCGTTGATTGCGCAACTGACGATACTTCGCCGATTGTTTGTCCCATTTGGGTTATCGCCGTCGCGACCTGATCAGTGTGTTCACGTTGTGAAGAAGCGAAACGAACAGTTTTATCTGAAGTCTCGATTAATTCCGAAATGCTACTGGATAATTGTTGCTGGGCTTGCTTTATTTCAGCCACTAACCTGCCGACTTTAGCAATGATAGCGTTGAAGCCCTTAGCCAACTCTCCTAATTCATCGCCGCGACTCTCGTCTAATTTTTGGGTTAAATCTCCACCTTGCCCGGACATTCTGATCAGCCTGTCGCCTACATCTTTAATCGAGCGGGTAATTTTAGAGACGGAGATAAAAATCAAAACCAACGAGATCAGGGCAATAATAATATTGAAACTGACAGAGAAAAATATCGCGTCTCTAACGGGTTCTGTGATCTCAGAAGTCGGTAAAATTGCGACTACAAACCAGTTCAATGATTTTAGCGGATAGCTCGCGGCATAATATTCTTCACCATTTTGTTCGAAGGTTATTATTTGAGTATCAGAGTTATTTGTTAAGAGTTGGGGTAATGATCGATACTGTTCTAAATCTGAGAGTTTCTTTTCCAACAATCCCCTATTATTGTGCGCGGTAATAGTACCGTTTTGGTCAACCAACATCGCATAGCCGGAGTCTCCGACTTTATTGGCGGTAACTATTTTACTTATTTCAGAAACGTCATAGCCGAGTCCCGTCGCTGCGACGGCCTGACCATTTAGCTCTACCCGATAATTGATAAAAGCGGTTAATTTATTGGTGTTCTCGTCGAGATCGACCGACACTTCGAAGGTTTTGCCGCTCGACAAAAAATTGTAAAACCATTGATCCCTTGCTGCACTTTTTGAAATTGACTTCACACTACCTTGTTCGGTGTAATATTGTGAAGAAACGTCAGATACCCAGAATACGGCTGCAGCATTATTTTGTTGCTTTAACTGTCTAAAGTAATTTTGGATGACGGGGAGCCTGTCAGCTGGCTCGCCTTCTGCTGACCACTGGGTTAAATAATGATTTTGAGCCATTCCTCTGGAAAGTGAAATCGGTACGTTCAATTCAGCTCTTATTTTAGCCTCAAGTTTTTCAAGCAAATTGGGAAAGTACTTGTCTTTGTTCAAATCTGAAAACAGACTGGAAAATTGTTGATTGTTCACCAAAGAGGAAACGATAGCTGTTATCAAAAGGGCGATTGCCATAGCGCCGACTAACAGGTTTCTTATTGTAAGGTTAAACACTACCTAATCCTTTAATACTTAAGCTTTATTAAAGTTTAGACAAGAAAACTGTTGAAAGGTGGGCGGTCGAATGTTGAATGTTGACTATTTGAATAAATTCTAATAATTATATTTTTTATTGTTATTTAGCATATAAAAGGGAGCCATTTAGATTATGCTGGTAGGGACTCTAATTCTTCAACTTCGAGAATACCAGTAGTGCCACTCCTACCGAAGCCGAGGCGTAAGGTGTCCAACTAATATCTAGGAGTGTATAAATATCGAAGTAATTTAACCCAAAGTCAACCACCGCAAAAATCAGAAATAAGATCCCGAAGATCAAAACTACTGAATTTGATTTTGAAGGGGATGGTTGCTCAGGAGGAGTCTGCATTTTGCTTGCAACTAACTGAGCGCCACAGTTACTGCAGTATGGGGCGAGTGGTTGAAAACTATTACATTGCTTACAGATAACTTCCTCGCCTTCTGACAGGCGTTTCTCCAGTTCTTCAAATGGTGTGTTTTCTTCGCCTTCTGGGACTAAGCTGTATTCTGGATCTATTTCTTGAGTGGCAATTCTTTGTAATTTAGCGCCGGCCCCGGTTTTGATAACCTGTTGCTGAAACTGATAGGCAGACTTGTGATCAACTCCTGGCTTTATTATGACCGGAGCTTTGGCAAATAGCTCTTCTATAGTATCCCTGTCTTTTGCAAATAATTCAGCTAACGCGCCAATAACTTTGTAGCGTGTTCGACCTTGTTGAATGGTGCCTTCAAAGATCACATTGTATTTATCAGCGATGTTTTCAGACATAGAGTGTTTCCTGTAACGGTTTACAAGGTATTGTGCCGAGATTTAGCGACATCCGCAAATTCAACTTGTGTATGTTCTACTTCCGCATGTTTGGGATGTGTGACATTTGTCATCATAATCCATGACATTGCTCTATTCGATTGCTCTTTAACAAACCACATAATGATTCTACATCAATTAACGGAAGCAGCTAAAAGGTTACCTATTATGTCTGGTTTAACGATAGCAAAGATCCAAAATCTGAGTAAATCATTTGTCAAACTAAAAGCTCTCAATTCTATCTCTATGCAATTGCAGGCGGGCAAGGTTATTTCAGTTTTGGGGCCTAATGGAGCCGGTAAGACGACATTAATTAATCTAATGTTAGGCCGATTGGCTCCAGATCAAGGCGAGATTGATATTTTTGGATACCAACCTGGCGATATAAATCTTAAGCGCCTCTGTGGAGCTATGCTGCAGATTTCCAATTTACCTGAAACCCTTACGATTAGAGAGCATATTGAGTTATTCCAAAGCTATTATGCGGAGCCGATGTCGTATCAAAAAGTTATCTCATTAGCAGGGCTGGAGAATATTGAAAACCGCAAAAGTAAAGACTTATCCGGAGGGCAAAAGCAAAGGTTACTTTTTGCCCTATCAATATGTGGAAATCCTAAATTACTCTTTTTGGACGAGCCCAGTGTAGGTATGGATGTATCAGCGAGAAAATCGCTGTGGTTGGCAATTGAATCCTTAAAAAAGGAAGGCACAAGTATTGTTTTAACCACGCACTATTTGGAAGAGGCAGATCAGCTTTCCGACGAAATCATAATGCTTAATCAAGGCCGTATTATTCATCAAGGTACGCCTGAATCTATTAAAGCAAAAACTCAACATAAAAAAATACGTTTTACGAGTAATCTTGAGCCCCATCAATTTGCTGCTTTAGTCGGCGTAATAAAGGTTGAAAAAGCTAAAGATCTGATCGAAGTTCAATCGAATACGCCAGAAAAAACTTTACGTGAAATATTTAGCATTACCTCAGATATAGCGAATTTATCGGTGAGTGGAGCTCTTTTAGAAGATGCATTTATTGCGCTTAATGAGTCTCACCAACAGCAAGAAAAAACAATTCAAAATATTTAATGCACAATCGTTACAGGAATAAAGCCATGAATTCTATAGCCCAGCCATTAAAGCCGAACTTGTTAAAGATCTATTTATTAGAATCTAAGATGGAAGTATTAAAAGTCTTACGATCTCCAGGATTCACTCTGCCATCTCTTCTTTTTCCGGTGATGTTTTATCTTTTTTTCGGCGTGATATTCACAATGTCATCGAGTATGCCAACCTATCTTTTAGCAACTTATGGGACATTCGGCGTGATTGGGCCAGCATTATTTTCGTTTGGCGTGGGGGTGGCCATTGAACGAGGGCAGGGATGGTTTGATTTAAAAGAGGTTTCGCCGATGCCGGCTTCCGCTTATGTTTTAGGAAGAGTTTGCACGACCGTTGTGTTTTCAATTGCCATTATCGTTTTGCTGTTTACTTTAGGCGCAGCTGTAGGAGATGTAAGACTGCCAAGACTTGACTGGTTGTTGCTAGCTGTCGTTTTGATATTGGGCAGTGTTCCTTTTTGTGCAATCGGCTTGGCATTAGGCTTATTTTTAAAGTCGAATAGCGCTCCAGCTGTAGTCAACTTAATTTATCTACCGATGGCATTTCTGTCCGGGCTTTGGGTGCCGATCAGTTTTTTTCCTGAAATGATGCAATCGGTTGCCAACTTTTTACCCGCTTATCATCTTGCTCAGCTTGGTCTTAAAGTCGTGGGGATGGATCAGTCGCAAAATGTGTGGATACATATTGGAGTATTGACTGGGTACTTGATTGTATTTACCGGGCTAGCAATGAAAGCCTATTACAGAAAGGACAAAGCATAATGAGTAATAATGCCACAATGAACATCAAGTCGATCAGTTATTTTGCGTTAGCGACTTTATTTTTGGTTGCATTTTTTTTCCTATTACCGGAACCCGACGTCGAAAAGCGCAGTGGGGAAAAGAAGGCGCTAGTTGCAAAAAACAAAATATTGGGATTTGATGTTTCACAAAATTTTATCTTACGAAATGTCAATTTATATGATGGTGAAATTTTTCATACCAATATGGATGTACAGGTCACCAATTTTAAAGTGGCCCAAATAGGGGAAAATTTACCCAACGACAAAATGGTCGACGAAGTTGATGCTGCCGGCAAAACACTGATCCCTGGGTTGATTGATGCGCACACGCACACTTGGGGAGATGCACTTGAGCAAGCACTCAATTTCGGCGTAACCACTGAGCTTGATATGTTCACTATGCCAGATTCTGCCAACAAGCATCAGACGCAGCGAAATCAGATCCATAACTTTAGAGAGGCCGATCTGTTCTCCTCAACAATTCTGGCAACTGCACCCGGCGGCCATGGTACAGAATATGGATTTGAAATTCCCGTTTTACAATCAGTGGAAGAAGTGGAGCCTTTTGTCGTTCAACGCATTGAACAAGGTGCTGATTATATTAAAGCGGTTTATGATCATCCTGAAAATCCGAGAAAACACTTCCCATCTATCAGCCTTGAGATCCTGGAAGCGCTGAGCCAGTCTGCTAAAAAACACAATAAATTGCTGGTAGTGCATGTCGACAATTTACAATCGGCTAAACAAGCAATATCTGCCGGAGCCGATGGGATCATTCATAGCTTTATGGACAAGCTTGCGGATCAGGCGTTGGTTGATCTCATGTTGAAAAACAATGCTTTTATTGTCCCAACGTTATTAGTAGAGGCTTCAATTGCTGGATTAGCGCCTGGTCAAGAAACTTTGGCGTATAAGCAGTTCGACGCTTTTTTGGCAAAACAGCAAAGACAACAATTAAAAGCTCAATTCGCGGACTTTGGGATCCCTCGCGAAGCATTTGAGCGAGCTATGCGGAGCGTATCAATATTGTCCAGTGCTGGTGTAGCGGTTCTCGCCGGAACGGACGCGCCCAACCCTGGAACAACGCATGGCGCCAGTATTCACTCGGAACTTGCTTTGCTGGTTAAAGCAGGCTTAACCAATGAGCAGGCTTTGCATAGTGCAACCGGAGCGGCCGCAAAGTTTTTCGATATTGGTGGCCGTGGCAATATTAAAGAAGGCTTGTTAGCTTCAATGGTGTTGTTAGAGGCAAATCCATTGGAAGACATATCGGCCACCAGTAAGATAGTCGCCATCTGGAAGAACGGTAATTATTATCTGAGAAAAACGTTTGATCCGAACGCAAAAACGAATCCAGAAATTGGTCCCAATTTAATTGCCGATTTTAATAATCTAACTGGCGAATTAAAAAATATTTCTACCCGGATTGGCGCGGGGATTGGTCAAACGACCGATTCATATGCAGGGGGTAAGTCAGAAGTGTTTTTTGAACAGTTGGATACAAATGGAGCGAACGGCCAAGCACTCAAAGTTTACGGAGAAATTAAACCTGGATTCATGTACGCTTGGAGTGGATTAGCTTATCTTCCTGGCAAAGACTATTCGCAAGGCGCGGATTTAAGTAAACTGCAATCGATTTCATTCAACGCCAAAAATATTAGTAACGCGGCTGAGTTAACCATCATGCTTTTTCAAGAAGGGAGTTTCCAACCTATTTCACAAACGATACAATTGGATAAGAACTTCAGGGAGTTTGAGATAAAGTTCTCTAACTTCAAAGGTGTTGATCTGACAATTGTCAATAATTTATCTTTCGTTGTGACAGGCAGTCCGAAGAAATTTAGTTTTGCAATAGACGAGCTTCGGTTTAATTAAAAGAAGAAGGCTTAATTAAAAGTTGAATGAAGAGTTAATCCAGCATAAATAATGAAGAGCTTTATCAAAAAGATCGATAGGAGATTACTTCCTGATTCTGAGGAGAATAGGCTGGCACCCTATGTGTGGCTAATCTATCTTTCCATTTTCTATTTTAGCATGGCTTTCGGCAAACATTCCGGGAGTGAATATCTAGCTGCTACCTTAGGGAGTATAGTGTTTTTAGCCCTCTACTTCTGGGCATATTGGTTAAGGGGGTGGAATGTATACAAAGCTATTTTGGGAATAATGTTGTTGGGCAGTTATTTTGGAACTGTGACTCCCGGTGCGAATGTGTTTTTTGTTTACGCGGGGGCATTTTGTTGCCGACTGGGCAATCCCAAGAGGGCGATGGCTGGGTTGGCATTTATTACCTTGTCGACTTTAACGCTGAGTTGGTCTTATCAACTGTCTCCCTATTTTTATATTCCGGCGATCATGTTTACTTTGATGGTTGGCGGGGTCAACATTTTCCAAGCCGAAATTGAGAAAAAAAGAAAACAACTACTCTTATCGCAAGAGGAAGTCAGAACCCTTGCGAGGACCGCAGAAAGAGAAAGAATCGCGCGAGACTTACACGATTTAATAGGTCATACTTTTTCGGTAATAACTTTAAAAGCAGAGTTGGCTGGAAAGCTTGTCGATAAAGATTTACCGCGCGCAAAAGGGGAAATTAAACAACTCGAAAATATTTCTCGAGATGCACTAAAGCAAGTTCGTGAAGTTGTTACAGGGTTTCGAGCCAGCGATCTAAACGACGAATTCGCACATGCAAAATTTACTTTGGAATCTAACGACATAAATTTTGAATATCAATTTGAGGATATTGAAATAGATGATAATACCAATAAGGAATTGGCCATTATTTTAAAAGAACTGATTACCAATATTTTAAAACATGCACATGCTTCCAAAGTTAGTGCGACCTTGTCTAAGATAAAAGACCGCATTACTTTAGAAGTTCAAGATAACGGTGTTGGTATTAATACTGGCGATAAAGCTAAAAAAGGCTTTGGTCTAAAAGGGATTGGTGAAAGGGTCGAAAAGCTTAAAGGAACTTTTTCTATATCGTCCGAATCATCGACTTTAGGCAAGGGAGCTACTTTCACCGTTTCTGTACCAGAGGAGTCACTTAGTTGATTAGAGTTGTTATTGCAGAAGATCAAGGAATGATTTTGGGCGCGTTAGCGGCTTTGCTTGAGCTTGAAGAAGATATTGAGGTGTTATTTAAAGCGGCTGATGGCAGAGAGGCGTTAGACTATATCCAAAAATATCGGGCTCAAACTGATATTCTTATCACCGATATCGAAATGCCGAAGTTAACGGGGCTAGAGCTGGCGCAGCGCATAAAAGAAGAAAAGCTAAATGTGCGTACGATTATATTAACGACTTTCTCACGCTCGGGATATTTGCGGAGAGCAATGGACGCGGGAGTGAAAGGGTATTTGTTAAAGGATTCGCCGTCTGATGAACTGGTTGTGGCGATTAGAAAAGTTGCTTCTGGGGGAAAGGTTGTTGCACCGGAACTGATGGCCGATGCATGGATGGAGCAAGATCCATTAACCGAGAAGGAAAGACAAGCGCTTCGGCTCGCTAAAGATGGCGATACCACCGAGCAAATTGCCGGTAAGTTGCATTTATCTGCCGGGACCGTGAGAAACTATCTTTCAAGCGCTGCCAGCAAGTTAGATGCAAAAAATCGAATAGAAGCGGCCCGTATCGCCCATCAAAATGGATGGTTGTAAGCGCTGAGCCAAGATTTTCCCCCTTATTCAACGATTTCCGACGCTTATCCTCAGAGCGCTGGACAAGTCCCGCGCTAATGGTTATGCTAATTGTTAGAGTTTTGATAATGGCAAATACCTAACGAAAGTAGGTATGCGCAAAACCACCGGTCTAAAGGTTTAAATCATAGTCAGTAACAGTCAGGTTATTGACTTGCCTATGACAGCGGGGTTACCGAAACTGGAAGGATCCTACCTCACAATTTTTCTAGCCTAGTTATCTCTTCTCTTAATTGCATTTGCGTCCGTATGCCCGGTGTGCAGTATTGTACTCTGCCAAGCAGTGATGGTCGTGGTTTGTCCGAACAAAGCGTCGGGCATCATCAAAAGTATTTATTTGTTGAATCAAGCTAATGTCCAAATCGATAGTTACGAGAAAAATTTCCATTGCTGATCTAAGGGTCGGCATGTACGTAACTCGCCTGGATATTCCTTGGAGCGCAACTAGCTTTCCATTGGAAGGGGTGTTGGTTAAAGACAACGATGATATCGTTAAGCTCTCTCGATTCACTAAATTTGTTTATGTTGATGAATCAAAGAGCCTATCGGTTGGAATGACGAATTTGCTGCTAAGCATTGCGGAAAAGCCTGATTACTTTAAACAAAATCTACAGTCGAATAGCAGTTTTCGCCCTTGGAAAAAGTTCTGTACTCAGCGTTATACGGTCAACAAACCAATCGCTCAAGAAATGGCCAACGCCCGCGACATTCTCAAAAGGGTTGATGAATCTTTAGAGCTACTAAGAAGAGATCCGCAACTGAGCTCAATTAAGAGTTTGCAGGCACTTACCCAAACGAGTGAGTCAATTGCTGAATCTATTGCTGATAACCCTGATGCCTTAGTTTGGGTGTGTAAAATTGAGCGGACTCGCAAAACAATTTTTAATCACTTGGTCCGCACAAGCATATGGGCTAGTCTTATGGCGCGTTCAATGGGATTGCAAAAGTCCGCGTTTAAAGTGTTGGTGCAGGCTATCTTTTTATCAGGCGTTGGTAAAATGAGCCTGGGGAAAAAAGATTGGCTGGGCTGTAAATTGCCTGAGATGGGGGAAGAGTACGCCCGCTGGACCCAACTAGCCATAGAAAGGCTAGCCCATAGTAATCTCGATTCTAGAGTCATTAACACTCTTGCTAATATGAATGAACGAGTTAACGGGATCGGATATCCAAGTGGAAAAGTAGGACGTGCCATCCCTTATTTAGCGCAAATTGCATCATTAGTCGAAACATTTGACCTGATCATGTGGCCAATGCTGTCCAAATCTCGTAAGAGTGTAGGGCAGGCACTATCGCGCTTATATTGTTATCGGGATATGCTATTTGATGGTGAGTTGATTGAGGCTCTGATTAGTGCTGTTGGGCTTTATCCTCCGGGAACACATGTAGAACTATCTAATGGTTCGCGGGGCATAGTCGTTGAGCATTCCGTTGAAAGGCGTATCCGAGGCACTGTGGCAGTAACTCATGATGAAGATGGTTACCGCTTGTTTAATTACAAAATAGTACGTTTAGGTGAGTCTGATTTTAAGGATGTCATCGTTAAAAAAGAATCACTCGAAACAGATATTAATGAAGAAGATCTGGCTCAAATAAACCAGTTGATTGCTAGTTATCAGCAGGGATTAGTGTCTAAAATAGGACTTTCTTTTCGAAATATTGTTTCACGTTAAACCCATAATAAAAAAATAATTTCTTATTTCTCCTTTTCCAAATCTCTACCAGTAAATATTTATTTTACCGCGTTTAACAATATTTATCTCAAAGTGCATAAGTTCTTGTAAAAAATCTGTGCGACGCTGGACACTTTTTGAACTGAGGCGTAGGCTGAATATTACAGGTTTTGATAAGGGCAAACATTAGTGAAAGCTAGTGGACGCAAAGCCTCCGGTCTAAGGACTAAGTCATTTAGTCTAAGATAGCGGGGTTACCTAAAGTGGTATTAAAAACAGCATTCTCGGGTTGAAGAACAAGTTTTTTTCTTTGAACTGGTATGCGCGCGTCACTTCCATTTCTCCTTTCTTTTGTTTCCCTTCGATATTAGTTCGGCTATTAGTGTGGAGAATTAGAATTTTAAAGGAATAGATTTTTATCAGGATGAGCATCTAAGTTTTCACCAGTTAGCCTTTTATAGTGCTTACAAAAATAGATGTGATCCTTATGAGAGCTAGAGAAACAAAAGTTATTCACTCAAGAAGAGTCGAAGCAAATGAATTGTGTGTTGGTATGTATGTAAGCCAACTTCCCGTTCCTTGGAGTGCCACTCCTTTTCCATTAGAAGGTGTATTAATTCGAAATCACGCTGATATCGAGTGCTTGACTAAATATGGCCAGCACTTTGTAATCGATGAGACTAGAAGTTTAACTTTGGGAATGCCGAATCTTCTGGCTGACATTTATCAGCGATCCCGTCTCAAAATAGTTCGTGACGACAAAAAAGAGCCTAAGCCTTGGCAAAAATTCTCGTCTCGACGTTATAAAACTTGCCGCTCCTTGAGCAAAGAGTTAATGAGTGCTAACAAACTATTTGACCGAATAGGCAAAATCATCAGCTGTTTACACCGAGATCCAGAGCTTAACAGGTTAAAAAATACTCGCGAATTGGAGTCAATAAGCGAAGCCATAGTTGATTCTATGATGGGTAACCCTGACGCATTAGTCTGGCTCAGTAAAGTACGTTCCTGCGGAAGTGTAATATATGATCACACGTTAAGAACGGCAGTGTGGGCAACCTTAATAGGACGAAACATGGGGCTCCTCAAATCGAGTTTGCAGGCAATGAATGAAGCTATATTGCTCTCAGGAGTCGGAAAAATATGTTTAAAGAAAAAAGACTGGGCTAATTGCGATTCGTTAGAAATTGATCGAAATTTTGCGGCTTGGTCTAATTATGCGATTAGGAAATTAAGTCACTCAAAAATTGAGCCCAAGGTACTAACCATACTCGCAAACATGACTGAACGTTTAAATGGAACCGGGTTTCCGCACCAAAAGATGAAAAAAGGGATCCCGTATCTTGCGCAAATCGCCTCTCTAGCGGAAGCTTTTGAGTTGAGCATGAATCCAATAACTAAAAAGAAGAAGCGAAGTGTCGGAGAGTCATTGGCGAGGCTTTATTGGTGCAGAGATTCATTATTTGATGGCGAATTGATTGAAGAACTAATTCAGGCTGTCGGGCTTTATCCTCCTGGTAGTTTAGTAGAGCTTTCTTCAGGCGAAAAAGGAGTCGTTATAGAGGCTAGTAAAAAACGACGGATCAGACCTTCGGTGCTTCTTACAGAAGATGGAAACGGTAACAAGGTACATAAAACGGTTATTGCCAGGTTAGGAAAGTCTGAGTATGAAGATGTCATCGTGCAAAAAGAGGTGGGGTCAAAACGCTTGACTAAGGCTGAATATCATCGCTACAACCACGCGATTCTAAGATATCAATACGGATTTTTTATGGCTTTCTTCTATCGACTGACCGGAGTTTTCAAATAAGAGGTCTTACCAATAACACTAGTTTAGCCTTAACGCCACCGAGGTGATTCTGGCTCTGTAAGTGTTCACTTAAGAGCCAGTGGTTAGCATGATTATAAAAAGCCCAATGATAGTTAGCAAAACCCACAGATCACCGAGTTTAAAAATGCACTCTGATTGTACGCCCAAAATAAAGTTGTAATCTCCATACCTTTTCTTTATAATCGCGCTCCCAATTTGGATGAAACCAAGTTGGTTTTGCTTGAACTCCTCGACATACAAGGTTTCAAGCGGGTCTTGGCGCATTGAATAAGCGACTTAGACCTTCGACAATCGGCCTAATTTTGGCTGAAAAGAATTCAAACCGCACTCCTGAAGTGGTCAGGAGAGGCGGATTTTATATGTTTAATTTTTAACTTTGGAGATTCTTTGCATGGCTAAGCAGCGAATCCGAATACGCTTAAAGTCGTTTGATCACAAGCTGATTGATTTATCAACAGTTGAGATCGTAAATACTGCAAAGCGCACCGGTGCACAAGTTCGTGGTCCTATCCCGTTACCGACTCGCAAAGAGCGTTACACGGTTTTGATCTCTCCGCACGTTAACAAAGACGCGCGTGATCAATATGAAATTAGAACTCACAAACGAATGGTAGATATTGAAGAGCCTACAGAAAAGACAGTTGATGCTTTGATGAAGCTGGACTTGGCTGCAGGTGTAGACGTTCAGATCAGCTTGTCGTAAGACTCGCGGATAACGTTTGTAAGTTTATTTGGCGCAAACTTGTTTAGTACAAACCACGCGCCGTAGGTTAATAAATATTGGTTGCGTTAGTCGCAACGTATTTAGAGGGTTTTTAAAATGGCAATCGGAATTGTTGGTCGCAAATGCGGCATGACCCGAGTGTTCGATGAAAACGGTGTTTCAACTCCAGTTACTGTGATTGAAGTTGACCCAAATCGAATTACTCAGGTTAAGACACAAGAAAACGACGGCTACCAAGCAGTTCAGGTGACAACTGGCGCACGCAAAGCAAATCGCGTGACTAAGCCTGAAGCTGGTCACTTCAAAAAAGCTGGTGTAGAAGCCGGTCGTGGTCTTTGGGAGTTCACTACTGATTCTTTAGACGGTTTTGAAGCTGGCGGCGAAATCAAAGTAGATATCTTTGAAGCTGGCCAAATCGTCGATGTAACCGGTACTTCTAAGGGTAAAGGTTTCCAAGGTGGTGTTAAGCGTTGGAACTTCCAAACTCAAGACATGACTCACGGTAACTCTTTGGCTCACAGAGCAAATGGTTCGATTGGTCAAAACCAATCGCCAGGTAAAGTATTCAAAGGCAAGAAAATGTCTGGTCACATGGGTGCTGAGCAAACAACTACTCAAAACTTAGCAGTAGTTCGTGTTGATGCTGAGCGCAATATTCTTCTAATTAAAGGTGCCGTACCTGGGGCTACTGGCGGCGACGTTATTGTTCGTCCAGCGGTCAAGGTTTAGGGGGATTAGAGAATGGAAATTAATTTAGCTGTTGCTGGTAGTGGTAAAGGCTCTGCAGTAGAAGTATCTGAAGCGACTTTTGGTCGTGAATTCAACGAAGCGTTGGTTCATCAGGTAGTTGTTGCATACATGGCAGGCGCTCGTGCTGGTACTCGTAAGCAAAAAACTCGTAGCGAAGTAAGCGGTGGCGGTGCTAAGCCATGGCGTCAAAAAGGCACTGGTCGCGCCCGTGCTGGAACTATCCGAAGCCCAATCTGGCGTACTGGTGGTACAACTTTCGCTGCCCGTCCACAAGATCACTCACAAAAAGTTAACCGCAAAATGTACCGCGGTGCTATGCAGTGCATCTTATCTGAACTGATTCGTCAAGATCGTTTATTAGTTGTTGAGTCTTTCTCGGTGGAAGCTCCTAAGACTAAAGAACTTGTTAGTAAGTTAGGCGAGTTTGGTATATCAGACGCATTAATCGTTACCACTGACGTTGAAGAAAACTTGTACCTAGCAGCTCGCAACTTACACAAAGTTGACGTTCGCGACGTGCAGGCATGTGACCCCGTTAGCTTAATCGCTTTCGATAAAGTCATCATGACTGTTGACGCAGTGAAAAAATTTGAGGAGATGTGGGGATGAACCAAGAAAGAATCATGAGCATCTTATTGGCTCCACACGTATCTGAGAAAGCAAGCATCGCTGCTGAAAAAGGCGAGTTCGTTTTCAAAGTTGCAATAAACGCGACTAAGTTAGAAATCAAAAAAGCTGTAGAACAAATGTTTGACGTTAAAGTTGAGCGTGTAACTACTGCGGTAGCAAAAGGTAAAACTAAGCGTACCGGTCAGGTTTCTGGACGTCGTTCCGATTGGAAAAAAGCCTACGTGTCTCTGCAAGAAGGTCAGGACATCGACTTTGTAGGCGCCGAGTAAGCGAAGGGGTAAAACAATGGCTCTAATGAAAGCTAAACCAACATCGCCAGGTCGTCGCTTTGTCGTCAAAGTGGTAAATCCAGACTTGCATAAAGGTGCTCCACACGCGCCTTTGTTGGACAAAAAATCTAAAAGCGGTGGTCGCAATAACAACGGTCGAATCACAGTTCGTCACGTTGGTGGTGGTCACAAGCAACATTATCGTATTATCGATTTTAAGCGCAATAAAGACGGTATTCCTGCAAAGGTTGAGCGTCTTGAATACGATCCAAATCGTAGCGCGAACATTGCACTTGTTTTATATGCAGACGGCGAGCGTCGTTACATCATCGCTCCTAAAGGCATTAAAGCTGGTGATCAAATTCAATCTGGTGAAGATGCGCCAATCAAGGCGGGTAACACTTTACCGATGAGAAATATTCCAGTAGGTACCACTATTCACTGTGTCGAAATGAAGCCTGGTAAAGGCGCTCAAATCGCACGTAGTGCTGGTACTTACGTTCAACTAGTTGCACGTGAAGGCGCTTACGCGACACTTCGTTTAAGAAGTGGTGAAATGCGTAAAATTTTGGCCGAGTGTCGCGCAACAGTTGGGGAAGTTGGTAACGCAGAACATATGCTACGTTCACTCGGAAAAGCGGGTGCAACTAGATGGCGTGGTGTACGACCTACTGTTCGAGGCGTTGCTATGAACCCAGTCGACCATCCACATGGTGGTGGTGAGGGACGTACCTCAGGTGGTAGACATCCTGTAACTCCATGGGGTGTACCAACTAAGGGCAAGAAGACTCGTAGTAACAAGCGCACAGACAAGCTAATTGTCCGTCGCCGTAACCGTAAATAGAGGAATCAATCGTGCCACGTTCACTTAAAAAAGGCCCATTTATTGATCTTCACCTTCTTAAGAAAGTTGAAGAAGCAGTGGCCTCAAATAACAGAAAGCCGATTAAAACCTGGTCACGTCGTTCAACTGTTTTTCCTGAAATGGTTGGATTGACAATTGCCGTTCACAATGGTCGTCAACATGTACCTGTCTTAGTAAATGAAGACATGGTAGGTCACAAGTTGGGTGAATTTGCACCAACTCGTACTTACAAAGGTCATGTTGCTGACAAGAAAGCGAAGCGATAGGAGAAAGTGATGGAAACTCAAGCTGTTTTACGTCATGCACGTATTTCTCCTCAAAAAGCTCGCTTAGTGGCTGATCAAGTTAGAGGAATGCAAGTTGAGAAAGCTTTAAACGTACTGAAATTCAGTAACAAAAAAGCTGCTGAACTGATCAAGAAAGTTTTAGATTCTGCTATCGCTAATGCTGAGCATAACGATGGTGCAGATATCGACGAACTTAAGGTATCAACAATTTTTGTTGATGAAGGCCCAACGCTTAAGCGTATCAAAACGCGAGCGAAGGGGAGAGCGGATCGTATCTTTAAGCGATCTTGTCATATCACCGTTAAAGTATCGGATAACTAGGAGATAGATCCATGGGTCAAAAAGTACATCCAAATGGTATCCGTCTTGGCATCGTCAAAAAGCATAGCTCTATTTGGTATGCAGAGCGCGGTGAATATGCGGATTTCTTAGCAAGCGACATCCAGATTCGCGAATGGTTGATGAAAGAATTAGCACGCGCGTCAGTTTCTAAAATTGACATCGAGCGTCCTGCTAAAGCACTTCGCGTTACCATCCACACTGCTCGTCCGGGTATTGTGATTGGTAAGAAAGGCGAAGACATCGAAAAACTTCGCAAAAAAGTTTCGCAAATGACTGGCGTACAAACTCAAATCAATATTGAGCAAGTTCGCAAGCCAGAATTAGACGCGCAACTAGTTGCAGACAGCATTTCGTCTCAATTAGAACGTCGTGTTATGTTCCGTCGTGCGATGAAGCGCGCTGTTCAAAACACTATGCGTGTTGGTGCTGAAGGTATCAAGGTTCAAGTAAGTGGTCGTTTAGGCGGTGCCGATATCGCACGTGCCGAATGGTATCGTGAAGGTCGTGTACCTCTACATACACTGCGTGCAGATATTGACTATGCAACTGCAGAAGCGGCAACCACCTACGGAATTATTGGTGTTAAGGTCTGGATTTTCAAAGGTGAGGTATTTGGTGATCAACCTGCTGCGGTAGTTGAAGAAAAGCCAAAAAAGAAGCCTTCCCGAGCTAAGAAACAGTAGGGGAATAGACCATGTTACAACCAAAAAGAACGAAATTTCGTAAGCAACACACAGGGCGTAACCGTGGCGTTGTAAACCACAGCGTAAGCTTTGGTGAGTTTGGTCTTAAGTCTGCTGCGCGCGGGCGTATGACTGCTCGTCAAATTGAGGCTGCTCGTCGTGCTATGACTCGTCATATGCGTCGTCAAGGTAAAGTTTACATCCGAGTTTTCCCTGACAAACCGATTACTAAGAAGCCTTTAGAAGTACGTATGGGTAAAGGTAAAGGTTCTGTGGAATATTGGGTTGCACAAATTCAACCAGGACGCATGTTGTTCGAAGTTGAAGGTATTGATGAAGATTTGGCGCGAGACGCTTTTGCGTTGGCTGCGGCAAAACTTCCTTTTAAAACAACTTTTGTTAAGCGGACGGTACTGTAAATGAAAGCTTCAGAGTTGAAAGATAAAAGTGTTGAGGAGTTGAACAACGAGTTGTTAGAACTTCGCAAAGAGCAGTTCAACCTGCGTATGGCGAAAGCAACTGGTCAATCAAACGAAACTCACACATTGAAAAATGTACGTCGTGATATTGCACGCGTTAAAACTGTACTAAACCAGAAAGCTTCTAGCGGAGAGCAGAACTAATGAGTGAGCAGAAAGTAATTAAGCGTACTCTGACTGGTAAAGTCGTTAGCGATAAGATGGATAAAACCATCACTGTTAAAGTAGAGCGTCAGGTAAAACACCCTATCTACGGGAAGTTCATAAAGCGTTCTACCAAGGTTCATGCTCACGATGAAGCCAATGAGTGCAGAATAGGCGATACTGTCACTGTTGTTGAAAGCCGCCCGCTTTCAAAAAGCAAAACTTGGCAGTTAGTTGAAGTTGTTGAAAAGGCTAGCTAAAGATTAAGAAATTTCTTTATCTTTTCATTAGCTGAATCAATTGAATGATGGTATACTCCCGCTCCTTTTTGCGCGGCAGCATATAAATCTGTCGCAATTTAGAGCGGGAACTATTGGAGATTACCAATGATCCAGATGCAAACTCAGCTTGACGTAGCTGACAATAGCGGTGCACGTCGAGTTCAATGTATTAAGGTTCTTGGAGGATCACACCGCCGTTACGCAAGAATCGGTGATGTGATTAAAGTAAGTGTTAAAGAAGCAATCCCTCGCGGTAAAGCGAAAAAGGGTGATGTTCTTAACGCGGTTGTTGTTCGCACCAGAAAAGGCGTACGTCGTCCAGACGGTTCTTTGATCCGTTTTGATGGCAATGCTGCTGTTCTTCTGAATGCAAACTTGCAGCCAATTGGTACGCGTATTTTTGGACCTGTTACTCGTGAGTTACGTGGCGACAAGTTCATGAAAATCGTATCTTTGGCTCCTGAAGTACTGTAGGAGAGATTGACATGCAAAAGCTAAAAACTGGCGATGAGGTCATCGTACTTACAGGCAAGAGCAACGGCCAACGCGGTAAGGTTTCTAAAATCCTTACTGATAAGAACCGTATTGTGGTTGAAGGCGTTAACATGGCGAAAAAGCATGTTAAACCAAATCCACAAGCAGGTATCCAAGGTGGCATCGTAGAAAAAGAAGCTGCAATGGATATTTCAAATGTTGCAATCTTTAATCCTTCAACGGGCAAAGCTGACCGTGTTGGAATTAAAGTGCAAGAAGACGGTAAACGCGTTCGTATTTTTAAATCGAACGGTGAATTAATCGATTAATCGAATTTTCTTATTAATTGGTGAAAAAATGGCGAAACTGCAAGACCACTATAAAGAAAACGTAGTCAGTGCTTTGATTGAAAAGTTCGGCTACGCGTCAGTCATGCAAGTCCCTAAGATTACCAAGATCACATTAAATATGGGTCTGGGTGAAGCTGTAGGGGATAAAAAAGTTCTTGAGAACGCTTGTGGTGACCTGACAGCAATCTCGGGCCAAAAGCCTGTCGTTACAAAAGCTCGCAAATCAATTGCTGGTTTTAAAATTCGTGATGACTACCCTATTGGCGCAAAAGTTACTCTTCGCGGCGAACGCATGTGGGAGTTTATGGAGCGTTTGATCTCGATTGCGATTCCTCGTATTCGTGACTTTCGCGGCCTAAATCCTAAGTCGTTTGATGGTCGTGGCAATTATTCAATGGGTGTGAAAGAACAAATCATTTTCCCTGAGATTGATTACGACAAAGTCGACAAGATTCGTGGTATGGATATTACTATCACTACTACGGCGACTTCAGATGAAGAAGGACGCGAGTTATTAAACGCGTTTAACTTCCCGCTTAAAGGTTAAGGGGTAAATAATGGCTAAAGTATCCATGGTACAGCGCGAAGCAAAGCGCGCTCGCACAGTAGCAAAGTACGCGCAAAAACGTGCTGAGCTTAAAGCGACTATTGCTGACCTCAACAAAAGTGAAGAAGAGCGTTGGGAAGCGCAGGTTGCCCTGCAAAAACTTCCTCGTGACGCGAGCCCGGTTCGTCAACGTAATCGTTGTCGAGTAACTGGACGTCCTCACGCTTATTTACGTAAATTCGGTCTATGCCGTAACAAATTACGTGAGCAAGCGATGAAGGGTAATGTTCCTGGCCTAGTGAAAGCTAGCTGGTAATTGTTGGGAGAATCACAATATGAGCATGCAAGATCCTATTGCAGATATGCTGACTCGCATCCGTAACGGACAATCAGCAGGCAAAAAAGTTGTTTCTATGCCTTCTTCTAAACTAAAAGCTTCAATCGCACAAGTATTGAAAGCTGAAGGTTATATTACTGACGTTGCTAAGTCAGAAGAAGCAGGTAAGAGTGAACTTACTATCGAACTTAAATACCACCAAGGTACGCCGGTAATTGACACCATTAAGCGTGTTAGTCGTCCTGGTTTGCGTATTTATAAGAAATCTACCGAGCTACCTCGTGTTCTTGATGGCTTAGGTGTTGCTATCGTTTCTACGTCTAAGGGCGTAATGACTGATCGCGCAGCACGTAAAGCAGGGCACGGCGGCGAAGTTCTCTGTATCGTGTCATAAGGAGAACCAGAAGATGTCTAGAGTAGCAAAAAATCCGGTTGCCATTCCTTCAGGTGTTACTGTCAATCTTGACGGTGCAACTATTTCTGTAAAGGGTGGTAAAGGTGAATTGAAGCAAAACATTCATGCTTCAGTTGACGTAAATGTTGAAGATAACCAAGTTACATTTGCTGGCCGTGAAGGCTTCGCAGGTTCTAAGGCGATGTCTGGAACTATGCGTTCACTGGTTAACAATATGGTAAATGGTGTATCTGCTGGTTTCGAAAAGAAGCTGCAACTTGTTGGTGTTGGTTACCGTGCTAAAGCACAAGGTAAGAAGCTTGACTTAACACTTGGTTTCTCGCACCCAGTAGTCTACGAACTACCAGAAGGAATTACTGTTGAAACTCCTTCTAACACTGAGATCGTAGTTAAGGGGATCGACAAGCAATTAGTTGGTCAGGTAGCAGCGAACATCAGAGCTTATCGTCCACCAGAGCCTTATAAAGGTAAAGGTGTGAAATACGCGGATGAGCATATCCGTCGTAAAGAAGCTAAGAAAAAGTAGGGCAGCGTCATGAATAAGAAACAAGCTAGAATTCGTCGTTCGACTAAGGGTCGAATGAAAATGAAAGAGCTAGGTGCCACTCGTTTAGTTGTTAATCGTACACCTCGCCATATCTATGCTCAGGTGATTTCTGCTGAAGGCGGGAAAATCCTGGCAACTGCTTCAAGTGTCGAAAAGGACATTAAAGCAAGCAGCAACGCAACCGGCAATGTTGAGACTGCTAAAGCAGTTGGCGCATTGGTTGCCAAGCGAGCTACTGAAGCGGGCGTTTCAAAAGTTGCTTTTGATCGCTCTGGTTTTAAATACCATGGTCGTGTTAAGGCGTTAGCTGATTCTGCACGCGAAAATGGTCTTCAGTTTTAAGGGTGAAACAAATGGCTAGACAAGAAGCAAATAACACCGAAGGGCTGGTAGAAAAATTAGTAAACGTTAACCGTGTTTCTAAAGTGGTTAAAGGTGGACGAATTTTCTCTTTTACAGCACTGACGGTAGTTGGCGATGGCAATGGTAAAGTTGGTTTTGGTCGAGGTAAGGCACGTGAAGTACCTGCTGCGATTCAAAAAGCAATGGAGCAAGCTCGTCGAAATATGGTTCAAGTGGAACTGAAAGATGGTCACACGCTTCAGCATCCAATCAACGCTCGTCACGGTGCATCTAAAGTTTACATGCAACCAGCGTCTCCAGGTACTGGGATCATTGCTGGTGGCGCGATGCGCTCTGTATTTGAAGTTGTTGGTGTTGAAAACGTACTGGCAAAAAGCATCGGTTCGACTAACCCAATCAATATCGTTCGCGCGACTATCCGCGGTTTAGGCGACATGTTCTCTCCAGAATCTGTTGCAGCTAAGCGTGGTAAGTCTGTTGCGGAAATTATGGAGTAAATATCATGGCTAAGAAAAAAATCATGAAAGTTACTCAAACCAAATCATCAAATGGCCGATTGAAAAATCACAAGGCTTGCTTGATGGGATTAGGTTTACGTCGTATAGGTCACACCGTTGAAGTAGAGGACACTCCTTCGACTCGTGGTATGGTAAACACCATTAATTATATGGTTCGTGTGGAGGACTAATCTAATGCGTTTAAATACATTAAGTCCTGCTGAAGGGTCAAATAAAAAAGCGAAACGTGTTGGTCGTGGTATTGGTTCTACCTTAGGTAAAACCTGTGGTCGCGGTCACAAAGGTTTGAAAGCTCGTTCTGGCGGTAAAGTAAAAGCTGGATTCGAGGGTGGTCAAATGCCTTTGAAACAACGCTTACCAAAGTTTGGTTTCACTTCAAGAAAATCTTTAGTTTCTGCAGAAGTTCGTTTAGGTGAGTTGGCAAAAGTTGAAGGTGAGACAATTGATCTCTTGTCTTTACGTGCAGCAGGCCTTATTAATAAGAACATCTTGCAAGTTAAAGTAATGTTGTCTGGTTCGATTGATCGTAAAGTAACAGTCGGCGACGGTGTTAAGGTAACTAAAGGTGCTAAGGCAGCAATCGAAGCTGCTGGTGGAACTGTTCAAGCTTAATTAAAGGGTAGTCTGGTTGAGACTACCCTTTTGGGTATTCTCAACTAAATGTATAGGGTTTTTACTAAAGATGGCTAAAGCTCCAGTAGAAAAAAAATCAGGTGGCGGTCTTGGCGAACTCAAGCAGCGCTTGCTGTTTGTACTTACTGCTATTGTTATTTTCCGTTTAGGTTCATTTGTTCCTGTGCCGGGAATCGATTCAAATGTGCTTGCGCAATTGATGGACCAGCAATCTGGTACAATTTTGGCGTTATTCAACGTATTCTCTGGTGGTGCGCTGGAGAGAGCGAGTGTTTTCGCTCTTGGTATCATGCCTTATATTACTGCCTCCATCATCATACAGGTGATGAGCTTTGTAGAGCCTAAACTTCAAGAAATTAAGAAGGAAGGCGAAGCAGGAAGACGAAAAATCAATCAATATACTCGTTACTTAACTTTTGGTCTGGCATGTTTGCAGGCTATTGGTATAGCAACCAACTTTCCTAACTTAATGCCTGGTTTGGTGCCAAACCCTGGTTTTAGCTTCTACTTTGGCGCTATTGTCAGTTTGGTAACAGGTACTATGTTCTTGATGTGGTTGGGTGAGCAAATTAACGAACGAGGAATTGGTAACGGGATTTCAGTACTTATCTTTATCGGTATCGTAGCTGGGTTACCAACTGCACTTGGTCAGACTTTTGAACAAGCGCGTCAAGGTGACACGAGCATATTAGGGTTATTGATAATCTTAGCTGTTGTTCTTTTAGTTACTGCATTTGTTGTATTTATGGAGCGTGGGCAACGGCGTATCGTTGTCAACTATGCCCAGAAGCAACAAGGTCGTCGCATGTATCAAGCGCAATCGTCGCATTTGCCATTGAAAGTTAATATGGCTGGTGTTATCCCTGCAATCTTTGCTTCAAGTATCATCTTATTTCCGGGCACGATCGCTCAATGGGTTGGTGCTAGCAAAGGTGAAGATTGGTTATGGTTGCAAAATGTTGCACAGCAAATGCAACCTGGTAACCCGCTTTATATTTTAATTTATGGCGCGGGTATCATGTTCTTCTGTTTCTTCTACACAGCATTGGTCTACAATCCTCGTGATACAGCAGACCAACTGAAGAGATCTGGAGCGTTTATTCCTGGGATACGTCCTGGAGAGCAAACCTCCAAATATATCGACAAAGTTATGACTCGTTTAACATTAGTAGGTGCTCTGTATATTACTGCAGTGTGTTTACTTCCTGAGTTTATGATTTTGTTCTGGCAAGTGCCTTTCTACTTCGGTGGAACTTCACTATTGATTATCGTAGTTGTAATTATGGATTTCATGTCGCAAGTTCAAGCACATTTAATCTCTCGCGATTACGAATCAGTATTGAAAAAGGCCAATTTCAAAAATTATGGAACGACTGGTATCCGCTAGGGTGCCGGAAGTGACATTGAATTTGGAGTAAGACTATGAAAGTTCGAGCTTCTGTTAAGAAAATCTGCCGTGAATGTAAAGTCATTCGTCGCAACGGTAGTGTAAGAGTAATTTGTTCTGACCCTCGCCATAAACAGCGTCAAGGTTAGTATCAAATACCCCCTTATCATATCTCTATTGAGAGAGATTAATTAACAGGTTGATTTTTAATCGTTTCAAGGCTATTATGTCGCGCCTTTTTGTACCGCGTTAGTCGTTTTGACAGCAAAAGTTCAAAATTGACACGATATAAGTACTTGAAACTGAAATTTGGGAGTTAGTTAAATGGCCCGTATCGCTGGTATTAACATTCCAGTTAATAAGCATTCGGTAATTGCGTTGACATCGATCTACGGAATTGGCCGAACTCGTGCTCAACAGATCTGTAGTAATGCAGGCGTTGAAGCAAGCCGCAAAATTCGCGATTTAAGCGAAGCGGAAATCGAATCACTTCGTGGCGAAGTAGCGAAGTTCACCGTAGAAGGTGACTTGCGTCGTGAAGTGTCAATGAATATCAAACGTTTGATGGATCTTGGTTGCTTCCGTGGCATTCGTCACAGAAGAAGCTTACCTGTCCGCGGACAGCGTACTAAAACAAACGCACGTACCCGTAAGGGCCCACGTAAACCAATTAAGAGATAGTAGCTATGGCAAAATCACCTCGTTCTCGTAAAAAGGTCAAAAAGCACGTAGTTGACGGAATGGCGCACATCCACGCGTCTTTCAACAACACCATCGTGACAGTAACTGACCGTCAAGGAAACGCGTTGGCTTGGGCTACTGCTGGTGGTTCCGGTTTCCGTGGTTCTCGTAAAAGCACTCCTTTTGCTGCTCAGGTTGCCGCTGATCGCGTTGCCGAAATGGTAAAAGAAATGGGCATGAAGAGTATGGAAGTATTCGTCAAGGGCCCCGGACCAGGCCGTGAGTCTGCTGTTCGTGCTTTAAATAATGCTGGATTTAAGATTACTAACATCACTGATGTTACTCCAATCCCGCATAACGGATGTCGCCCGCCTAAAAAGCGCCGCGTGTAACGATTAGGTACAGCTGGAGAATTGACAGATGGCAAGATATATTGGACCTAAATTAAAGTTAGCACGTCGCGAAGGCGTCGATCTGATGCTGAAAAGCGGTGTTCGTGCTATCGAAGATAAATGTAAGATCGACCAAGCACCAGGCTTCCACGGAGCCCGTCGCCCACGTCTTTCTGACTACGGATTACAGTTACGTGAGAAGCAAAAAGTACGTCGTATCTACGGAGTACTTGAAAAGCAATTCCGTAACTACTATAAAGAAGCTGCTCGTTTAAAAGGAGCAACAGGTGAAAACCTGCTTCAATTATTAGAATCGCGTTTGGATAATGTTGTTTACCGTATGGGGTTTGGCTCAACTCGCGCCGAAGCTCGCCAGCTTGTTAGCCACAAAGCTATCTTGGTAAACGGTAAAATGGTGAACATTCCTTCGTACAAAGTATTAGCTTCTGATGTGATTTCTGTTCGTGAGAAATCTAAAACTCAAGCGCGTATTGTTGGCGCTCTTGAGCTAGCATCTCAGAAAGATCGTCCAGTTTGGATCGAAGTTGATGAAAAGAAGATGGAAGGGACTTTTAAGAATGCTCCTGAGCGTTCTGATTTACCATCAGATATCAACGAAAATCTAATAGTGGAATTATACTCTAAGTAACACTTGAAGAGGACTATATATGGGCAATGTCACTGAGCTTCTGACTCCACGTCAGATTAAAGTGGAAAATCAGGGCGAGCGAAAAGCAAAAGTTGTGCTAGAGCCATTCGAAAGAGGTTTCGGGCACACTTTAGGTAATTCGCTACGAAGAATTTTACTTTCATCTATGCCTGGGTGTGCAGTTGTAGAAGTGGAAATCGATGGTGTTCTTCATGAGTACACTACGATCGAGAGTGTTCAAGAAGACGTAATCGATATATTGCTAAACATCAAAGGTTTAGCAATCAAATTGGAAGATAAAGACGAAGCTACACTAACTTTGCAAAAAGAAGGTGAAGGCCCTGTTACTGCGGCAGACATCGAAGAGCTAGCTGGTGTTGAGATCGTTAATCCAGACCATCACATTGCGACATTAACTAAAAAGGGCTCATTGAGCATGCGTCTCTACGTCAAGAAGGGACGTGGTTATGAGCCTGCTGCATTGCGCAAAAACAATGACGAAGAAGATATGAGCATCGGGCGTTTACAACTTGATGCTTCATTTAGTCCAATCAGACGTGTTTCTTATGTTGTAGACTCCGCTCGTGTTGAGCAGCGTACTAACTTGGACAAGCTGGTTATTGATTTGGAAACTAACGGTACTATCGAGCCTGAAGAAGCGATCCGTCGTTGTGCGACTATCCTTCAGCAGCAGCTGGCGGCGTTTGTTGATCTGAAAGATGAGAAACAAGCAGAGCCAGAGAAAGAAGAGCCGGAAGTTGACCCAATTCTTCTTCGTCCAGTTGATGATCTAGAATTGACAGTTCGAAGCGCTAACTGCTTGAAAACTGAAAATATTCATTACATCGGTGACCTTATCCAACGTACTGAAGTTGAGTTACTTAAGACGCCTAATCTTGGTAAGAAATCACTTACTGAAATCAAGGATGTTCTTGCTTCACGTGGTTTGTCTCTAGGTATGAGATTAGAAAACTGGCCACCGTCAAGTATTCTGGACGACGCGTAAGCCCGCTAGAATACTGAAAAGAATTAATAAAACCCTAATACCCTATTTCATGGGATTAGGGTTTTATTATTAACTAAGCCTTATGAACTGTTTCAAAGGCTAAATAACATAAATCAAAAAATATCAGTACTATTGCAGGCTGGTAGTAACATGAAAGGTAATTGAAAATGCGTCATCGTCATAGTGGTCGCCAATTAAACAGAAACTCTAGCCATCGTCAGGCTATGTTTCGCAACATGTCAGTTTCTTTAATTGAGCACGAGTTGATAAAAACAACCGTTGCAAAAGCTAAAGAATTACGTCGCGTTGTTGAGCCATTAATCACGTTAGCAAAAGAAGACTCTGTTGCTAACCGTCGTTTGGCTTTCTCACGTACTCGTAATAAAGCGGCTGTGGGTAAATTATTTGATGAGCTTGGTCCTCGTTACCAAGATCGTCCAGGTGGTTATCTACGAATCATCAAGGCTGGTTTCCGTGCAGGCGATAAAGCGCCAATTGCATATGTTGAACTAGTTGATCGTCCTATCATTGAAGAAGACGAAATCGAAGAAACTGAAGAGTAGAATTTTCAGACGAATTTTTTGAGCCGGGATTATTATCCCGGCTTTTTTTTATCTGATAAAAATGATTTTGTAAAAAACGCAGAAGCTATCAAAAACATTACTAGTGCGCCAAATTGGGAGCCGGACATTCCCAAGAGTTTCACAGGATTGGCACTTATAAACTCAACTAAAAACCGGCACAATCCCCAACAAAAGAAAAGCAAAAAGAACGTTTCGAAAGGCTTACGTGGTTGCTTTTGATACCGAACAATTAGCTGCCAAATTATTAATGAGTAAGCAATCTCGTATAGAGGGACTGGATGTACTTCTTCATGGGTTGCTGCTACGCCTTCCGGAAAACTCATAGCCCACGGTAAATCCGAGGCAATTCCGTAACAATCGTCTCCAGCCAGGAAACAGCCTATTCTTGCTAGCAAGTAGGCAATAATTGCAGGAACCGCAGCGTTATCGAGTAGCAAGCTGAGTTTCGTGTGGGTAAATTTGGCGAAGGCTACAGTGACTATCACTGCGGCTAAGATTGCGCCTTGGCTTGAAAAACCGCTCCCATTTAGTAGCCCGGTCGTTAGATCGTTGCTTAGCTGGTCAGGGTTTTTAATCAAAAACATGATTTTGGCACCAATAACCCCAAAAACAAGCAAAGAAATAATTAACAACTCAGTGTTGATTGGGGATTCAGACGCAGCATTTAGCTGTTTAATATATAAATATCGGCCAGTTAAATATGCTATGGCAAGCATCACACCGTAAGTGCCGATAGTAAAGCTGTCGCCTTTTAATAAGTAAGGGTACATAATGACAAATTCTTATTTTTAGAAATTGATTACAACAGGGCTAAGTTACTCTAACGCAACGTAATGTCAACGATTCAGAGTAAGATTATAAAATCAGAAGGCAATAATACCGTTTAATTTGGAACCTGAGCTAGATAAAATACGGTTTTAGTAGATAAATACCAGTTTTGAGACCTAGTTATTTGACCTATCATTATTGATTGGCTATTTTTATATTCGTAATTGTTATAACGGTTTCTTTTTTTCGCAATGAGTTGAATAATGATATTGTTAGTCACTCAAATCGCACAACTAAACGCAAAACATGGAGGTTGTCATTGAAAGTTGTCGCAACAAATCGAATCTCTGAAGCGGGGATTCGCTATCCTGCCGCGCATAATCATTTGATTGGTTGGTACCAAATTCTGAGTCAGGGAGATTTTTATTCCGAGCAGGATCTTCGTGCAACCTTTGGCGATATGCGGGGGTTCAATTTGCATTTTAAATTTCCAATCCCCGATACCACGCTTTTGGTTCACACATTAATTAATTTTGAATCGCAAGTGGCTTTTATTGAAGACATTAGACCGGGTGCTCACTAAAAAGGAGTTAAATGAATGAACGATGCACTTCAAAGGGCAGTACAACATTGGGGCAATGTTGCGCCGGTAGTTGATACGCCCAAATCAACGGAAGATTATGAAGTACTTTTGCAAAATCTTAGGGACGCTATTGAGCTAGTCGAGAACCAAACTAATAGTCCTTTGGCTGGATTAATTAAAGCGATGGCACGTGCCGCTAAGGAGTATGAGGGGAATTACCTGGCCGAGCGTCAAGGAGGAGCCTTGTTAGCGTTGCGTTATTTGATAAAGCTACATGGTATCAAACAGTCCGAGCTTAAAGAAATCGGTAGCCAAGGTGTTGTCTCAGAGGTACTTAGTGGCAAACGCTCATTAACTCTCAGGCATGTGAGAGAACTTTCTAAGAAATTTAAAGTATCCCCAAGTGTTTTTATAGACGCATAATTTTTATGCCTGGTATGCATACTCTGAGCACCAGGCCAATATCTCCCATTGTTTAAAAATTTCAGGCTAGTCGATCATGCCAGGTTGTCGTATGATTGACCGAAAATCTTATAATCCAAAATAGCGAATAATGAGTGACAATAAAACGCTAGAAAATCCAGCCGAAAAAACGCTTGCTGTTACCAATGGCTCTGATTCAGAAGCGAGCGATTCACGATGCGCAAATTGCGGCACCGGGTTGGCAGGACCTTACTGTCATAACTGTGGTCAGTCGGCGAAAAGCATGATTAAAGTCTTTCGGGAATTAATGAAAGAGCTTACCGAAGACGTGCTCGGATACGACTCTAGGATCAAACACACAATTTGGCCATTGATCTTCAAGCCAGGGCAGATCACGTTAGATTATATTCGGGATAAACGATTCCATTATGTACTTCCTTTGCGACTCTACTTAATCACTAGTCTAGTTCTTATTGTTTTTTTGCAATTTAATACGGATACATCTGAGCTCGCTAAACTCAATAATCAAGTTGAGCAAAGTGAGCAACAGAAAAACAAAAATGAAATTGATTCTAAAACAAGAGAAACGAAGGAAGTTAAGCCGCCAGAAGAGAGTACCAATTTAGCAACGGATATCAACATAGAGGATGCGAATATTGATCTTGCTGCTGAGGAAGTTGAAGATATTCCTTTTGCAAAGGAGCTGGTAAAAAAGATCAATGACAACTGGCGAGACTGGCTGAAAAATCCCGAGCCTTTGGTTAAACAAATTTTTGACGTTCTTCCATACATGATGTTTGTACTCTTGCCGGTGTTTGCTCTCATCATGAAATTGTTTTATTTGTTTGCCAAGCGCCTTTATATTGAGCATTTAATCTTATTACTGCACAACCATTGCTTTATTTATGTAGTATTGATATTACAAATAGTGTTTGGGGTCGTTGTTGAATTCATTAAGCCATCAGAGAATGTGTTTTCGAGTTTAGTCACATCGGCCTTAGATGTGGTGGGCGGATTGCTTTCCTTATGGATGGTCATATATATCTTTTTGTCGCTTAAAAAAGTCTTCCAGCAAAGTTGGACAGCGACCGTTATTAAAGGGGGAATACTGTCTACTATTTACATGATTTTACTGTTGCTTGGATTTCTTTCTACTTTACTAATTAGTGCTTACCAAATCTAAAAATGATCGAATCAATACTGCTTTTTGTTGAAAACAATAGTCATTGGGCTTGGCTAATTATTTTTATAGTAGCTTTTCTAGAGTCTATGGCAATCGTTGGGTTATTAATTCCTGGCTGGCTGCTTTTAGTTGGATTCGGGACTTTGATTGGGGCCGACGCGCTATCTTTTTATCCTATAGTATTCGCCGCCTATTTAGGGGCTGTTATTGGAGAATACTTAAGCTTCCTTGCTGGATACCACTACCATGAAAAAATTCTACAGTGGCCATTTGTCGCCAAACATGACAAATTAATCACATCAGCTAAAACATTTTTTGAAAAACACGGCATTGGAGGAGTATTCGTTGGTCGTTTTTTTGGTCCGACGCGAGCAGTAATTCCGCTTGCGGCGGGGATTGCAGAAATGAATCGATTTACTTTTGCTTGGGTTAATCTAGTATCAGGTTTGATATGGGCGCCACTATATTTGATCCCGGGGATTTTAGTTGGTGCTGCTTTTAATTTAAATAAAGAAACCGCTTATCACTTGATTTTTATTTGTTGTGTCGTGATATTTACTGTCACTATCGCGCTAAATAAAAGTAAGCAATACTGGGAAGCAACTTACCGAAAAGGCAAGAAACGGCCACTCTATCTTGTGGTGCTATGGTGGGCTATAGCGTTAGTTTGTTTCGCAATATTTGCAAAAAGTCTGTACTGGGATCTTTTGATCCAGATACTTAAGGTCGTCGCTAACAAACTTTAAAACTGAAAATTCTATTTAGTGTCTTCCAACTGGAATTTGAGTAACACTAGTCTCAGACTCTTCAATGGTAGAAACTTTCGAATGCCATGAATCCATATTTTGTTCTGCAATATTTTGCATCATTGAAACAGGATTGGCACCAAGAATTGTATTGAGTGGGCTCTTCAAGCCGGCGCGTCGTTCCATGAAATGCTTAATGCTATGTTCAAGAAACCGGCTCATCATCGCTTGCATCGAATCACCGTAAAAGCGCACAAATTCCTTTAGAATTTCAGCTGTCATTATCGGGTGTCCGTTGGTTTCTTCTTCTGCGATAATTTGCATAAGAGTGCAACGAGTAAGGTCTTCGTTGGTTTTAGCATCAACAACTTTGAAGTCACTATAGGACATGACAAGTTCTTTAATGTCGTTGAGAGTTATATAACTGCTAATTTGTGTATCGTACAATCTTCGGTTGGGGTACTTCTTAATAACTCTCATTTCAGACATAATTTTGATCCTGTTGTTTTTATGAGTTATCGCACAATTAGCTGATCTTCACTTGGCTGATGCCTATTTTTGGCTAACACCTTACTTAGTTAATACCTTTCCTGGTTATTACCTAACTCGGTTGATGCCAAAGAGTTGCCTATTGTTGTGCTTAAGTATTTTTATTATTTGATTTATCAGCGCTTTGAGTGTAACCCGATCAGATGCTGCGTGACAACAAATATTCAAAAAGAATTGGTTAAATTATCACCTAATAAAGTTAAATTTGCGGCTTAATCACTAAAATTAAGCCGCTTCGATCTGCCTTATTTTCGGTTTTCGATTAAATGATTGACCACACTGGGGTCAGCTAACGTGGATGTATCTCCTAAGTTATCAAACTCATTAGCTGCTATCTTACGCAATATTCTGCGCATGATTTTTCCAGAGCGAGTCTTTGGAAGTCCTGGTGCCCATTGAATGCTTT
>JAPHTP010000094.1 GCA_026196875.1 Kangiellaceae bacterium | reverse complement strand
TTGATACCTCACAGAAAAGTTTTTTTGCGCTGTTCGAATACCATATTCCCAATTCAAGCCCTAACACCAATCATAAGATACATTTTGGCGTACGCGGTGACAATCATTCGGAATATGAAAGTGAAACGTCAATTAGAGCCGGCTATGTCGGAACTTGGCCAAAAACTGCGCTGAAGCTATTCTATGGTGAAGCTTTCCAGGAACCATCTGCGCGACTACTTTATGGCGGCTGGCAAGGCTCGGGAAGTGACCCAAACCTTAATCCTCGAAACGCCGAAACTTACGACTTTAATATTAATTATCAACTCGAAAAAATTCTGCTTTCCTTAAATCTGTTTCGGATGAATAGTGATAATTTGTTTAATACAACCGATGATGGAGCTGTAAACGCCGGTTTAGGTAAAAGTTATGGTGGTGATTTAAGATTTAGGTTTCAATCTGAGTTATCGAGCATGAAAAGTCTTACTCTGTGGCTCAACTATTCCTGGTTATCGGCAGAAGAACAATCATTTAATCAAAATCAACAATTAGTCTGGAAAGACTCTGGCGACCTTGCCGATTACACGGTTCACTTCGGTGCTTATCTAACTTTTAGTGACCAGTGGCAATTAAACATGAGAGGACGTCACTATGGAGACAGAAAAACAATTGAATCAAATCCATTAAATGAGGTAGAGAGTTTTACTACTTTCGATTTAAATCTATCCTATCAACCACAAGCAGATGACTATAGAATCTCAATGGAAGTAACCAACCTTCTCGATGAAGATTATTTCCATCCAGGCGTAAGAAGTGCTAGCGCAAGCTCGACCAACTCAGGAATGGTCAATGCAAACGGAGTATGGATAGGCAGTGAAAGTTTTTACAATGCGCAGATACCGCAACCAGGACGAGAGATTAGAATGAGTTTTTACTGGAGATTCTAAGATCTAAAAACAAATGGCCGCGGCTCCTCTTTCTAGTTCCCAGCAATTGTCATTTCGTTAATCAGCCAGGAGCCAGTTAGTACGCTACTTCGATAGTCCAGATCGTTACCGACAGCTTCTACACCAGCAAACATATCTTTCAAATTACCGGCGATAGTAATTTCCTCAACAAAGTGCTGAATTTCTCCATTCTCGACCCAAAAACCAGAGGCCCCTCGCGAGTAATCACCGTTTACCAAATTGATCCCATGCCCCATAACTTCTGTCACCACTAGTCCCTTTTCCATCTGAGAAACCAATTGACAAAAATTCATATCTCCTGACGTCACGTGCAAATTGTGCACCCCGCCAGCGTGGCCCGTAGGATTCAATCCTAACCTTCTCGCACTGTAACTATTTAACAAATAGGTTTTCAAAACACCTTGCTCAAGTATAGCTTGTTCTTTTGTGGCCAAACCTTCGTTGTCAAACCAACTACTCGCCAATCCTTTCTTGATAAAAGGTCTCTCATGCATAGAGATAAAATCAGGGAAGATCTTTTGCTCAATCGAATCAAGCAAGAAAGTCGACTTTCGATAAAGGCTTGAACCACGAATCGCAGCGCATAAATTGCTTACTAGTCCACGCGCGATATCAGGCACCATAAGAACCGGAGCCTTTTGAGTTTCGATTTTGTATCCACCTAAGCGACTAATGACTCTTTCCGCAGCTTTTTCTCCGACAGCTTTGGCCGACTCCAGGTCATTTGCATCCCGCGCGATAGTGTACCAATAATCACGCTGCATACCTTGTTGGTCTTGCGCAATCAAAACGCTGCTTAAGCTATGCCGGGTTGATGGTGTTGCTGCGACAAAACCGTGAGAATTTGCAAAAAAGCGAATGTTTCGATGACTATTAAAAGTAGCACCTTCACTTTGCGAAACTTTGTCAGAAAAGCCAAGCGCGTAATTTTCACACTCAAGCGCAACCTGCTTAGCTTTTTCGGCCGTTATCCCCATAGGCCAATCTAATTCCAAATCCATTGATTCAGTTGCCATAAGTTCCTTATCTGCCAGTCCGGAACATTGATCAGCTTGAGTATATTTAGCAATATTGCAAGCGGCGTCGACTGTCTGACGCAGCGCACTATCAGAAAGATCACTAGTGGTAGCCACACCTTTTTGATGCCCAAAATATACTGTTAAACCAAAACTGTTGTCACGATTGTACTCAAGTGTTTCCACTTGTTGGTTTCTCACCTGAACAGATAGTCCGATGTCTTTGCTAACACCAACCTCTACTTGAGTCGCCCCCTTAGCTTTAGCTAACTTGATCAGCTCTTCACCAACATTCTGGAGTTTGTCGATTTCTGACTTCACGTCAAGTTCGTCGGCAGGATGTTCAACCATCGAAACATCTGGAGTAGCCATGGATTAATCCTTTATATTAAATTGCAATAAATAGTCGTTTAATTTTTGCTGCGCGCTTTTTCGTTTCGCCTCGGTCTTAGCATTTTTGTAATTTCTGACCAATTGGCGAATAACCTGGCGCTCCACACTCGGATTTGCGGTCAATAACTCTTGGATGAAAGCATCACCTTGTTCGATAAGATTACTCAGCGTTTGATTAGCTGACTCACTAGCAGGCACTTCATTTCGTAACTGCTTGAACTTATCTTCTCGCAAAAATTCTCTTGCCTCTTCTGCACTATCGCTACGCAAACACTTGCCGATGAACGCCATATGACGTTTCTTTGCGATATTGCCATGTTGTTTATGAAATTCTCTTACTGCTTTAAGCGTCGTTTCATTTAAAGGAAGTTGGTTTAATTTTGACTCGGACAATTGAATTAACTCCCGACCAAAATCGAGCAGCGACTTTGCTTCTTTTTTCAACTGAGTTTTGCTGACAAACTCATCTTCAAGCGATTCACTCATAGCTGTTGTGTGACTCTTATTCAAACCGTTTTTATCGATATCTTTCTTGTCTACGTCTTTCTTATCTACATATTTCTTTGTATCTTGCATAATCTGTTTAACTTAATCAGGTCTAACCGGTACCACCCACAGTTAATTCATCAATCTTAAGGCTTGGTTGGCCCACCCCGACAGGTACACTTTGACCATCTTTACCACAAATCCCAACCCCTTTGTCCAAAGCTAAATCGTTACCGACCATGCTAACTTTTGTAAGCACTTCCGGACCGTTGCCTATTAAGGTCGCGCCTTTAACTGGGGAAGTCACCCGGCCATCTTCAATCAAATAGGCCTCGCTAGTCGTAAACACAAATTTACCCGAAGTGATGTCGACTTGACCACCGCCAAAATTAGGTGCGTAAAGGCCTTTCTTCACCGAAGAAATTAAATCCTTAGGATCGCTCTCCCCGGCCAACATGTAGGTATTGGTCATGCGTGGCAGCGGCAGTGTTGAATAAGATTCTCGCCGCCCGTTTCCAGTCGGTTTACTTCCCATCAATCGAGCATTCTTCTTGTCTTGCATGTATCCGGTAAGGATACCGTTTTCAATTAAAGTTGTGCATTGGCTCGGCGTACCTTCATCATCGATGGAAAGAGAGCCCCTTCGCCCGGGTAACGTTCCATCATCAACAATGGTGCATAGTTCTGAAGCAACTCTTTGGCCAACTCGGTCAGAGAAGGCCGACGAGCCCTTACGATTAAAATCGCCTTCAAGCCCGTGTCCAACAGCTTCATGCAGCAATACTCCAGGCCACCCTGGACCTAAGACCACCGGCATATTTCCAGCCGGTGCATCAATTGCCTGTAGATTGGTACTTGCTTGATGGACGGCTTCTTGCGCAAGCTGCTTCAATAGCTCGTCAGTTAAAATTTGATAATCATGTCTGCCACCGACACCGGAACCACCTCTTTCAGTTTTGCCATCTTGTTGCATTATTACACTGACGTTTGCTCTGACAAGTGGCCTGATATCTGATGCTAGCGTTCCATCACTCGCACACACCAAAATGGTATCAAATACGCCAGAAATTGAAGCGATAACCTCGGTTACCCTCGAGTCCATTTGACGAGCAAACTGATCGAGCTTTTTCAATATGTCGAGTTTTTCTTCTTCGCTTAAACTCATGATGGGATCATTATCGGAATATAAAGGTTTGATACCTTTACTTGAAGCAAGCTTTACAACACCGCTGTGCCCTTTTTGTGCAATACTTTTTGATGCTTCTGCGGCCCTTTCTAACGCAGGTACTAAGATTTCTTCTGAATAGGCAAATCCTGTCTTTTCGTCAGTTAGTGCGCGTACGCCTACTCCTTTATCCGTACTGAAACTGGCGTCTTTAACGATCCCGGACTCCAACACCCACGATTCATGACGGCTGCTTTGAAAATACATTTCGGCAAAATCTACTTTATGGGTAAGCATTGACTCCAACAATTTGCTCAAGTCATCAGTGCCAATGCCGGCTGGATTTAAAAATTCTTGCTCAACTGCGGTTAAAGAGTCATTCATTTGCTATCTACTTTTTGACTGTTGCCTCTCAGCGGCAGTCGGTTGCGGTTTTAAACTAATTTTTGCCGTTCCCAAAATTGCACTAGATTTGGGGTGTCGACTTCGACTAATTCTTGATCTCTAATTAACTATTTCTCGATTAACTATTTCTTAATTACAAGCCCGATAATCTAATTATAATTTACGATGCTTGAGTGCAGGGAATTTTGTACGGATTTTTTTCTGCTCTTCCAGATCTATCAAGGAAACTACTACCCCTTCACCCAGACTCTTACTGACTAATTCTTCTCCCCAAGGAGAAATAACACAAGAATGGCCAAAAGTTGCTCTCTTATTCTGGTGGATCCCGCCTTGCGCGCTAGCCACCAAATAGCAAAGATTCTCAATTGCTCTTGCTTTCAGCAATACTTCCCAGTGAACACTTCCTGTAGCTTGAGTAAACGCAGCTGGAAAAACTATCAATTCCACCCCCTGCTTCGACATTTTCCTGAACATTTCGGGAAAACGAATATCATAACAAACAGCTACACCAACCCTGCCCCATGGAGAATCAAAAGTGACAACCTTTTCTCCTGCAGAAGTATAATCAGATTCCCGATATTGCTTGTGTGGGTCATTAACATCGACATCAAAGAGGTGGATTTTATCATAATATTCAACTCTTCTCCCGCTGTCATCATATATGTAACAACGCCCAAAAGGCTTTTCGGACGTGCCACTCATGATCGGATGGGTGCCACCTACCAGCCATACTTTGTGTTTTTTTGATTGTTTATGGAGAAATTCTTGAACCACACCTTTACCATGAATTTCACCATTTTCCAGCCGTTGCTGGTTGGTCTGGGGCATAATTGCAAAATATTCTGGCAATACAACTAAGCCGGCGCCTTGATCGGCAGCTTCTTTGATCAGTCTTTCAGCAGTTAATAAATTCTGCTCAACACTTGTGGTTGATACCATTTGAACAGCTGCAGCTTTGAAAGATTTACCCATGTGTTTTATATCGAATAATTTACTTGCTAATTGAATTAGTTCATTGAGACTAATAGGACGTATTGTTCTTGTCTCATTTTACTGCGAATCTCCTACCTTTTCTTTCTTATCGGTAGAGCTATTTTCCTCGGCTGGCTCTTCTTTTTCCTCCGCCTTTTCTTCTTCAGTTTCATACTTAACTTTGGATTTCTGCTTCTTCACTTCATCCACTTTAATATCATCCAATGAACCGTGTATCCGATACTCTATTTGTGTAACAACTTCTACCGCAGGCTCCATTATCTTATTGACTAAATAAACTAGCAATCCGGTGGTCGGTTCTACTGCCCAGCCAACCAAAACAGGAAGGCTTGAAGTTAATTGCGGTATCACTATGGCATGTTGTTCAATCGTTTCATTTCTTAAATCAATTTGACCACTTAAAGTTACTTTCGCTGCATTACCGTCTACATAAACGTTATCAGTCGAAACTATCGCGTTAGTTAGTTTGACGTCACCGGTTAGCTTATCGTAAAAGAACCCTTTCTTATAAACATCTTTAAAATCCAAACGCAACCGCCTTGAAAGGGACTGCAAGTTAAAAAGCGAAAATAAGCGTGCCTTTGCATCACTAATTTCACTTAAATACCCCTTTCCTAATCGAAACTTTGATTCACCATTAACTGTTAACGGTGAGAAGTTCCAGGGCCTTTCTTGCCAACTCATTTTGCCTGTTGTTGTGGCGCTGCTTTCTTCAATTCCAACTGGATACTGCCAATGTTTCATTAAGCTTCCCACATCGCCACTGACTAATTGGAATTCAATCGAAGTATTATCATTAAATTTAATCTGATTTGGCAGGCTTCTACCTTCTTCTTGTACAGCTTCTTTTTCTTCTTGCTGCCAAACTAGTTCGAACTTTAAATCATGCTGTTTGCCATACTTAGCCGTGCCCAGTGCAACTAATTGATTATCAGAATTAGTCAGATCTAATTCCACGTTGCCAAGGTTTCTTTTTTGAACAATACAGTTAGTGCAACTGACTTTCATGCTAGGCCAGTTAGAAAGAAGCTCCCAGGGCTCATGAGGCAAATAAGTTGGCTCGGCAATCTTAAAGGTATCTGAACTATCAGGTCCTCCAGACTCTTCCTCCCACCCCGGATTCCAGAAGTTTAAATCATTGATTTCGATTTCTGTTGGCTTATCTTCGTATGCGCGAATTAGTGCGTTGCCTTGTTTGCTATGAATACCAAAAATCCAATGTCCGGCTTCGGGTTTGTGAGCTGCTACTTCCAGTTGCTCGACCGGTAGCCACTCATTGTTTAATTTGCCTATTTTTAGGGTAAAACCAACTTTAAGATTATTCTTAGATGTTTCTTTTTTTTGTTTTTCCAAATGTAGCTTTTCGATTAGTGGAGACCAAAGCTCATAATTCACTTCATCAACCGTAGCTTCAATAAACAACTCGTCTGCGACGTTGTCGGAAAGTTCTTTGTCCTGGTTATAATAAAATACCGCTCCGGTCGTATCGCCAGAAGCATTATTCCATGCCCACTTTCCTTTTAATTTTTGCCAATAAATGTCTAGTACACTTTGTTTATCACCAAGTTCGATCTTCAAATTAAGCGGAGTACTGCTATCTTTTGGTTTATTGAGTTCATCAGGTAAATCTATGGAAATCCCTTTAAGATCTGAGTTTATTTCGACTAATGCTTGAGTCGACTGCTCACCGCCAAAGACGTTGACCTCTGCGGAAAAATTCGAAGTTCCATTAAAAAATCCGCCCCAAGTCTCACCAATATACTCAACAATCACTTTTTCGTTTATCTTTCCGCTGACTTTTGCGTTGATAACACTTGAGCTTTGCTCGCCAGATCTTTCAATAACTTTCTCGGTCAAATCAATTCTCATCGGCTCGTCATAGAAAATGCCATTTAACCGGCTATTTTCTACCCCTCGTTCAGAGAAGTTTACTTTTCCATTTAGTTTGTTGACTATCACCTTATCCAACTTTACACTTGCGCGATTTTTTAGCGGTGTAACTTCGCCTTTGAGTTTTAAATTTGACGAATCATCTAAGCCCAAACTCATGTCTATTTTAGTATTGAGCTGCCCATTAACATCGAAGTCTGCAAGCCCATTGGCTATATCTTTAAGCGGTGTTTCTAGAAGTAAATCCCTTCCATTATTATCAGTGCTAGTCACATCTAAATGTAATAAAAATGGCGTATTCTCTTCACTATAATCAACAATAACAGCTCGAGCGAAATTCACTTTATTACCTTTTGAATTTCCACTTAATGCCTGCAAGTCCATACCGTTACCTTCAAACAACAACTTCGCGGAAAAGTCATTCGCAACAGGCCATTCAGGCAAATATTTATAAGTAGAATTTTCTAAATTCCCTAAGATAGAAAATACTCCTTCGCTATTATCAAAAGGAAAAGATTGAAGTGGTCCATGCACAACCGCCTTAACCAAAGGTAAAGTGCCTGACTGGACACTGTTATCCAGATACTCAACTAACGAGGGCTCCATTATTTGAGTCGGTAAATACAGTGATTTTTTAGACGCATCTATATCGGAAACTTCAGCAAAGAGAGATAGCACAGGCTCCTCATCTTGATAGAAAAAGCGAGATTTAGCGCTAAGCTTCAAGTCGCTGTTCTCAATTGAAAGCGTGTCGATTACCAAGTTAAGTCTACGATTTTCATCCCCAGACCAATGCATCTTTGCAAGCAACTTATCCGCAAACAGGCTATTACGAAAAAGTCCATTAAAGTCGAGTTCAATGTCATTCGCGTAAAGTTCCGCACTACCTTGGTTTTCAAAAACTGAAACCACGCCATTTAGGCCTTTAATTTTGGGTACGCCAACTAGTTCATCGTAACTTAACGAAGCAAACTCCGTAATCAAAATAGGTGAATTCCAAACGCGCTCTTGTTTAACGAACCGAGCCCCGAGATAGTTAACATCAAGCGTTAAACCCGAGTCGGCAAAAATACTTTGCTCTATCGAAGCACCCGCAAGCAAGTCCATATACTCTGTAAACTGACTGACTTTTATGTCGTGTGTAATCAAGTCCCACTGAAGAATTTCTTCCTGGGTATTAGAGTAGACTAAGTAGATATTGGGTAATTGAGTTGTCTGTGAGGCACCGGCAATAGATTCAACCAAGTTCATATCTTTTAGAAAAAATATGCCTTGCTTTTCCTTTTCAAATTTCCAATTAAAGCGAGTCGATATATTCTCAATTGCTACCAACGCTTCATCACTCGACTCAGCATTCTGAAAATCTTCTAGCCAAACTAGTTCTTTTATTTCAACATCACCAATCGCTCGTTGCCAACGATCATCTTGCCAATCAGCCCACACCCGCCAGCTTAACTCCCCCTGATCAGGCTTTAACCTTTGATTGCTTTGCATTACGGGAAGTTCGGCCAATTGAACACCTCGGCCCTCTATAAAAAGCGAAGTATGGCTGTCTTTATCAGATGGATCACCAACGATTTCGGCGACAACTTTTATTTTTCCCGTAAACTGGTCACTTAGTTGTCCTGTAAGTTGATGAATTTCGTCATAGTTGTTTACGGCAAATTTTTCTATTGAATAATCAAACTGTTTGCCGGTTAAGGTTTCAAGCCTGATTTTTGAATTACCAATATTCACTTTCTTTTGTGCGAATAAAGAAGATAAAAGGGTTTTGCTGGTTTGTTCAAACTGAGGTGACTGAGTTGCCAGTGAGTCTTCCAAAGGTTCGATTCTCACTCCCAACTTTTTATCTAACATAAAGTTTAAATTTGCACCATCAATAGAAATATCTTCGGTAACAAATTGATTGGAGAGGATAGAGCCTAAACCATCAACATAAATTGATAAATTTCCCACGCTAAGCAAGCTCAATTGACCGTCTTTCGAGCGCACCTTAATTCCAGAAGCGGAGATCACTGGACCGGACGCTCCCCACCCGGCGGTTAGTTGTTCAACATCGAGTTCAATCTGATACTGTTGTTCTACCCAGGCCTCAATATCCGATTTAAAATAGTCAATATGGGGAAGCAACAGGCGTAGCAATGTAAATGCCAGCGCAGTTAGAATTATTAACGTTGCCAGCAACAACCAAAGCTTATTTACCACATAGGTAAATAATTTGGTTAATGTGAATCCTTTTTCTTGGTTCACACTGTTATCTGCTGCATTATTTTTTGTCACACTTTTATCCGTCAAGCTGATTCTTTAACAATTACATCAGTACGACGTCAAATTGCTCTTGTGTGTAAAGTCGCTCGGCTTGAAATCTGATAGGTTTAGCAATCATTGACTCCAACTCGGCCAAATGAGAAGCTTCTTCGTCCAACATCCTATCGACAACTTCTTGTGAAGCCAAAACTAGATATTTCTGAGCTTCATAAGCCCGCGCAGAACGGAATAACTCTCTAAAAATTTCGTAGCAGATAGTCTGCGGTGTTTTAATACTGCCACGACTTTCGCAAGTTGGACACGGTTCACACAAAAGATGCTCTAAACTTTCTCGATTACGTTTACGCGTCATCTGAACTAAACCAAGTGAAGAAACCTCTGAAATATGGGTTTTAGCGTAGTCTCTTTCCAGTGCTTTCTCTAAAGTTCTTAAGACTTGCCTTTTATGCTCTTCATCCTTCATGTCGATAAAATCAATTATTACCATGCCGCCTAAGTTTCTTAAACGAAGCTGGCGGGCTAACGCAGAAGCAGCTTCCAAGTTAGTTTTAAAAATTGTATCTTCCAAATTTCTATAACCAACGAATGCGCCGGTATTAACGTCGATAGTTACCATCGCTTCAGTTTGCTCAATGATTAAATAGCCGCCTGATTTAAGTTGAACTTTTCGATGCAGCGCCTTTTCAATTTCGTCCTCAACATTATAAGCGTCAAAAATTGGGCGCTCTCCTTGGTAGAGCTCAACACAAGACTTTACCCCTGGAACAAATTCATCTACAAATGATAGCAAACGAGGATGAACCTCCTCTGAATCAACCTTAATCACTTCTACATCAGAAGGTACTAAATCACGAATTAAGCGCAGCGGCAGATCCAAATCTTCATACACAAGCTTGGGCGCTTTGGCTTTTTTGATTTTTTGCCTAATTGTGTGCCATAACCTATCCAAAAAGTCTGCGTCTCTTTGTAGCTCATCAGCACCAGCACCTTCTGCCGCAGTTCGAATTATGTATCCGGAAGCCTCTTTATTTTGCTCCCTAACATTAAGAACATCTTTCAATCTTTGACGTTCATCTTCGTCGTCAATACGCTGCGAAACGCCGATATGTTGATTGTCTGGCATCATAACCAAATAGCGAGATGGTATTGTTAAATGGGTAGTTAAACGAGCTCCTTTAGTACCGATTTCATCTTTAATCACCTGGACCGTAATAGCCTGTCCAACATGCAATAACTCATTAATATCAGGCGTGGTAATATTCTCATTTTCAATGAGCTCTGTTTCCGAAATGGGCAGTATTTCTGCTGCATGTAAAAACGCAGAACGTTCTCGACCGATATTGATAAATGCCGCTTGCATCCCAGGTAGGACACGGATAACTTTGCCGCGGTAGATATTACCTACCAAACCACGACTGGAATCACGCTCGATATAAATTTCCTGCAACATACCATTTTCAATCACTGCGGCGCGTGATTCTTGAGGTGTTACATTGATCAGAATCTCTTCTTTCATGAAGTTAACTCTAGGTAATTTTTAATTAGTTTGCTGGTCTCATATAAAGGTAGTCCAACAATGCCAGAATAACTGCCTTCAATAGCCTCGACAAACTGAGCAGCCAATCCCTGAATAGCATACCCGCCTGCTTTGTCTAATCCTTCACCAGTTTCGCAATAGCGCAAAATTTGCTCCTGATCTAACGACGCAAATTTAACCTTTGAAACAGATAGCTCAACCTGGGTAAAAACGTCGCTGACAATGGCGACGGCAGTTACGACCTGATGAGTTCTTCCCGCCAGCTGATTTATCATGGTTACCGCCTTGGTTTTGCCTTGCGGTTTGCCTAGAACAGTTCCATCTAGAATAATGCACGTGTCTGCTGATAGGACAGGTTTATTTTGGTAGTTTTCTATAGCGCATAACTGTTCACTTGCTAATGCAGCCCTCCCTTTCTCGAGGGTCACTCGCTTAACATAAGATAAAGGTTCTTCTTTGTCTTTGACCGACTCGTCAATATCAACATTTACAACTTCAAAGTTCACACCTATTTGGGCTAATAACTCCCGTCGTCGAGGTGATTTGGACGCAAGGATTAAATGAACTTGGTTCGCTGATACCAGCATCGTGAATTATGCTCCTTTGTCTTAACAACTAAGTGATTTTGAGTGAGTCGATGTCTATCAACAGATTTTCAAAATCAACAGAACTTGCGGCGCACGTCCCTTAGTAGAATAAACACCCAAGGCCAAAATAATGCGACCCCTATCAATGGGTACCAATAACTCATGTCAATATGGACAGGTTCGACTAATCCTGACAATGTAGCAACCAACAAACGATGTATTCCAACAACTACCGCAGCATTAATGGCCTGTTTCCATCTGGGGAACAGTCTTAGTCTGTGATAAATCATTTGAATGATAAAGGCTACGATAGCCAAAGAGATCGCATGGATCCCAAACAAAGTCCCATAAAGCACATCGACAAATAGGCCTATCAACCAACCGTAAAGTACCCCAATTCGACTGGGTAGAGCCATAACCCAATAGATTAACACCAGGGCAACCCAGTCAGGCTTGAACATGGCTATCACAGCAGGCAAAGGCATGACATTCATCAACATTGCGATTGCAAATGTTAATACAATGATCAAACTCCCTTTTGAATCATTCTTGGCTTGCACCAATTTCCTCCTGCTTTTTATCGGTCCAAACCAGCAATACTAAGGCACTTTGTTCCAGGTGGGCCGACGGAGTTGCCCAAATAGTGGCATAGTCCTCTCCTGGATTATGTGAAACATGGGTCACAGTAGCGACGGGATAACCATCAGGAAATCTCTCACCTAACCCCGAACTCAATAGCAAATCACCAACTTTAATGTCAGTAGTATCCGGTACAAACTCCAGCGCCAGAGTATTAATTTGTCCGGTTCCAATCAGATTTGCCCTTACTCCGTTACGGTTAACTCGCACCGGGATCGCATGGGTTGCGTCGGAAATCATTAACACTCGTGCAGTCATAGCGGTAACTTCAACAACTTGGCCGACAATTCCATAGGCATCTATCACGGTTTGGCCTACAAAGACATCATCAGTACTCCCCTTGTTAATCAAGAATCTAAGGCTGAATGGATCGCTATCAATCTGGATAATTTCAGCGACTAAACGCCGCTCAACTTGCCGATTAACATTTCCAAGTAGATTTCTTAGACGAGCATTTTCGGCTTGAATGGACACAAATTGCTGCAATTGTGCCTTTAAAATCAAAGATTCATTTTTTAAGCGGGTGTTTTCTTGACGCAACTGGCTGCGAGTCATGAGGTTTTCCCCACCCCATGCAAAAAATTCTCCTGGAATTTCGGCTAAAAACACTATCGGCGTGATAAAAGTTCCTATCGCTTTTCTGAGCCCTTTTAAATGCTGCTGGTGATGATCAATAAACATCAACGCACAGGATAAAACCACAGCGATAAAAAGCCGTGTGGTATGTGATGTGCCCTGAGCAAAAAGCGTTTTGATTGTTACTGCCTTACAAGATAACTAGTTGAATTTGTGAAAGTTTTGGTATTTTAGCCCAGACCCATTAGAGGATCCATCTCTATTTTCAGAGATAGCCCTTAACACACCTAGACTGACTTTTGGATAATTAATTTCGAAGATGGTTCCGTTTGTCGAAAGATAACACTTTAGATCTTTATCTACCGTTCCTGCGTCACTCAACACTCGATAATTACTTGAGCTACAGCGTAGTGTTTCTCGTCACTTATGCTCAGATGAATACGGCAATTCACAAATTTTTCATCACAAACTTTAGCCGAGTTACCGTGTAGGATAATATATGGTTTGCCCAATTCGTCATTGGCTACTTCAATGGCTGGAAGCGTTACCCCTTGGGCAATCCCCGTACCGAGCGCTTTTGCAAAAGCCTCTTTAGCAGCAAATCGCTTAGCTAAGAACCGTTCAGCAAGGCGATGGTCTTTTAGTCTGTTCAATTCATTAGGATGAAGGATTTTAGCAGCAAATTTTTCACCGTATTTTTCAAGCGACTCCTTTACGCGATTAATCTCGCAAATGTCTATCCCGGTTCCGACGATACTCACCGGCGGGCATCCAACATAATTTGTTTCATATCCCTTACCGCTTTTTCTAAGCCGCTAAATACCGATTGAGCAATTATAGAATGACCAATATTAAGCTCATAAATATCCTTAATCGCGGCGATAGGTGCAACATTGTGATAATGCAAACCGTGCCCGGCGTTGACTACTAACCCAACATCCTTGGCAAACTTAACGCCATCACAAATGAGTCTAAATTGCTCTTCTCTAGTCACATAGTCAGTCGCATCGGCATAATGCCCGGTATGAATTTCAATATAAGGAGCGCCTACTTGGTAAGCAGCTTCAATTTGTCTCGGTTCAGAGTCAATAAACAATGACACTTTAATTCCTTCGGCGCCTAATTCATCACATGCTTGTTTAATCCGCTCCTTATTTCCACAAACATCCAAGCCGCCTTCGGTAGTTAACTCTTCTCTTTTTTCCGGCACCAAACATACATATTCTGGTTTGTTTTTTTTGGCGATGGCGATCATTTCATCGGTTACAGCCATTTCTAAATTTAATCGAGAATTAATACACTCACTGATTAACTGGACATCCCTATCTTGAATGTGGCGGCGGTCTTCACGCAAATGAATTGTAATTCCATCGGCTCCCGCTTGTTCTGCAACAAGTGCAGCCTGAACCACTTGCGGATAGTTAACGCCGCGAGCTTGACGTAAGGTTGCAACGTGATCAACGTTAACACCGAGTAATATTGGATTGAATTCAGGCATTTGAATACCTCTTTATATTTTGCAATTTGTTCACTTTATTCTGTTATCTTTTACCACGCTACGATTGTTTTCTCGCCACACAGTAAACCACAGTTCTTAATTTTGATTATTGCGGCTATGTTGCCACATTTTTCGGCTCTGTAAAGGTCTTTCGCCAATAATCTCTCGTAATAAGAATTGAGAAAGTTGTTGTGCAGACTTCAAATCCGCTTCCCTAATTTTTCCGTTTGCGAGCCCCAAAATAGTTTGACCAGAAAACTCCCGTTGATTACTCGAGTTAGTTTGCTTTTGTGAAGAATAACCAGTCTTTGGCTCGCAGACAACGAAGCCGCTCTGAGGAATGAAATGATATGTTTTATCTTGATCAATTGGTTCGTGCTGAATATCAAAATGCCAGTCAGGCGCAATGCCAAGTTCAGATAAAACCGCTACTTCGAAACTTCTGAGCAATAAAGGCAAACAAACTTCAGTGAGTGACAATCCACTTAATAGGCGCTGATATGCTTGATATATAGCACTAAACTCATGAAACTCGGGCAAAGCACGAATTAAAATTTCGTTGGCATAGTAGCCACAAGCCAACTTATCGGCATTAGTGATAATAGACATTGGCTCAATTTGCAATTCAACTTCTGTTGCGGTGGCTCCGGACAGATCTCTGGCAATCGACTTATCACAATGGGTTAGTGTTTTTAGATCGCTTTTTCCCAGATAACTTATTTGTAGCGGCTGAAAGGGTTGCAACAGGGCTTTTCTTGATTGAGAATTTTTGCCTTTTAATCCTTTGGCGATTAAAGACATACGCCCTAATTCCAGACTAAAAACCTGGATTATGGCGCTGGCTTCCTGAAAAGGTCTCGAATGAAGCACATACGCATAAATTTGACTTTCAGTTTGACTCACAGGAATCCGCCTGTGACAAACAGGTTCCTATTTTTTATAATCATCAAAACCAAGCGAGCGTAGCGCACGTTCATCATCTGCCCACCCATCCTTTACTTTCACCCAAAGTTCGAGGAATATTTTTTGACCGAACAGTTTACTCATATCTATACGTGCATCACTGCCTACTTGCTTAAGGCGACTTCCGCCTTTACCGATCACAATTGATTTTTGCCCTTTACGTTCAACTAAAATCAATCCGCTGATGCGTAACAATCCATTTTCATCAGTTTTAAATTGTTCTATCTCTACGGTGATAGAATAAGGTAACTCGTCACCTAATTGCCTAATCAACTTTTCGCGAATAATTTCTGCCGCCAGGAATCGTTCACTTCTGTCGGTGTAGTAATCTTCAGGAAATATAAATTCACTCGCAGGCATCGCTTCCAACAAGTACTTCTTTAAATCTTCGACGTGTTGATTTTTTAGCGCTGCCCCAGGAATAATATGGTCGAAATCGTGCTTTTTGGAGAGAAAATCTAGCTGCGGAAGTAATTTCTCTTTGTTTTCCAACTTATCAACCTTATTAATAAACAAAATAACCGGCGTGTTAGTCGACTTTAAATGCTCCAATACTAACTCATCATCATCAGTCCAGCGATCTGGCTCCACAACAAAAACCACGTAATCCACATCTTCGATGGAGCTTGATGCCGCCCTGTTCATCAAACGATTTATCGCTTTAGGTTCTTGCCGGTGTAACCCAGGTGTATCAACGTATATCATTTGCGCGTTATCCAAAGTATCGATACCGAGTATTCGATGGCGAGTTGTTTGTGGCTTGCGCGAAGTAATACTGAGTTTATGCCCTAAAAGCTGATTAAGGAGGGTCGATTTGCCTACGTTGGGTCTGCCGACAAAAGCGACAAATCCACATTTGGTATCAGGCTGAGGTATTTGATGTTGAGACATTAGTAATTTTCTCTAAAATATTCTGTGCCGCATCTTGCTCTGCTTTTCGACGGCTAGTCCCTTTTCCTTCACTCGTCAGAGATTGATAGCTAACTTCACACTTTACCCAATAGGTTTTAGCATGGTCTTTGCCAATTTCTTTGGTAACCTGGTAAGTAGGAGTGTCATGATTTCTAGCTTGAAGCCATTCTTGCAAGCGAGTTTTCGGATCTTTTTGGGCCATTTCGATGGATAAAGACTCTAGTTCTTGTTGATAAATCTGAAGAACCACCTTTCTGGTTGTATTGAAGCCGCTATCCAAATATACGGCTCCGATAATGGCCTCAAATGCATCAGATAATATAGATGCTCGACGAAAACCGCCACTTTTCAGCTCTCCGCTGCCGAGTCGTAGATAGTCACCCAATTTAAGGCGCTGTGCCAATTCAAATAGCGCTTTTTCCTTGACTAAGAAAGCCCTCAATCGACTAAGCTGGCCTTCATCGGCTTGCGGAAATTGCTGGAAGAGTTGTTCAGCTATAATATTTCCTAAAACTGCGTCTCCCAAAAATTCTAGCCTTTCATTATGCTGATGGTGAGCAGAGCGATGGGTTAGTGCTTGTTGTAACAAAGCCAGCTGCTTAAACTGATAATCAATATGCTGTTGCAACTTGTTTAAGTTGGCTGGTATGGACATGACTTAATACTTTTTAACTAGTCAGAATTCCCGGCAGACGCGCTTTTTATCGAGCAGGCCGGACTTCTTCCTGAAAATCTACAGTCGCCGAAACATTGGCAACCATAGGAACTTTTATGGAATAATCAATAACGATATATTTCTGGCCCGACTTCTCTCGAGCCACACGAAAGGCTTTTTTATCAAACCCATCAATATTATCGATCACCATTCGCTTTTGCATTGCCTGTAGAATCTGCTTAGTTGTTAACGTTTTGAAGTTCGGTTGGTTAACAATCTCCTGCATAGAGCCACGGATTATTCCATGATCAATATAAACAGGTATTAATTTAAAGGCGACGAGTGCCAAAAACCCAACCATCAAACCAACCGACAAAGTGGTCCACATAGTTGCGCCTTTTTGGTACTTAAAATTCATAACGAATTGCCCCTAACCTATTGAATCTATAGCCTTATCATAGCATATCGGCTTATTTTATCGAGCCAATTCTACCAATATCGATTCCTGTCGGAATCCAAGTCAGACCTTTAGTAGTAATATCAAAATCAAGATGCAGCCATATTGAAACGGCTTGCCCTACCAACATCTCTTCCGGTACGAAATTGGTTTCAACCCAATATCGACCATCGAAACTATTATCTCGATTGTCTCCCATTACAAAATAATGCCCCTGCGGTACTCTCATTTTCCTTGAGCGCATTGGTGGGAACTTATTTCTTTCGTCCTTATTAGGGTCGATTAAAATACCGTGCTCTGCTCCCGCAATATTTTCCACAAAGTGAAGAGTTTCAGTACCTACTTCAGCACCTGGAGCAATATCTAAATACTTAGGCTCATCCGCTGGGGTACGGCTAACCATAATTTTTTGCGGACAATCCGACTTTTTAAGCTCTGGTCGGCAATAAGGAATGATAATAAGTTCCTTATTATAAGTATAGATAACAGTGTCTCCAGGCAACCCTATTACACGTTTAATATAATCTTCGTGGGGTTTATGTGGCGCTTTAAAAACAGCAACATCACCGCGTTGCGGTAGGCCGATATCGACCACTTTATCGGAAGTAACCGGTAAACGTAAACCATAGTTAAACTTATTGACCAGGATAAAGTCACCTTCGGTCAATGTCGGCTTCATCGATGCAGAAGGAATTTGGAAAGGCTCGTACAAGAAGGAACGTAAAACAACGATAATGAACAAAATCGGGAAAAAGGACTTAGCGTAGTCGACATAGATAGGTTCTTGACTAACTGCTTCAATCGCTTCTTTTGAAGGCTCCTCCGTTTGTTCATACAATTTTGCAACCGCAGCCTTGCGCTTCTTGCCGGCAGTAAATGCGTCAATTAACCAGATTATCCCGGATACAAACGTCAATAAAACAAGTATCAAACCGTAATAACTACTCATAGTGTTCCCTTAAATAAAAGTTAGTATTTACCAACTCACTTAGTCTTTACCAACTTGTAACACAGCCAAGAACGCATCTTGTGGGATCTCGACTTTACCCACCTTCTTCATTCGTTTCTTACCGGCTTTCTGTTTTTCTAATAGCTTACGTTTACGGGTAATATCTCCGCCGTAACACTTGGCGGTTACATTCTTACGCAACGCTTTCACTGTAGAACGAGCCACAATATGATTGCCAATGGCAGCTTGAATTGCCACTTCGAACATTTGGCGAGGAATTAATTCACGCATTTTATCTACTAGCTCTCTTCCCCGATATTGAGCTTGATCCTTATGTACAATAATTGCAAGTGCGTCCACTTTATCGCCATTAATCAGCACATCGAGTCGCACTAATTCAGCGGCTTGGAAATGTCTAAAATTGTAATCAAGCGAAGCATAGCCGCGGCTTACAGATTTTAAACGATCAAAAAAGTCGAGCACGACTTCATTCATTGGAATTTCATAGGTCAAAGATACCTGGTTACCCGCGTATTCCATCTTAGTTTGAACACCGCGCTTTTCAACACAAAGGGTAATCACACTTCCCAAATGCTCCTGAGGCACCAAAATATTGGCCTCTACTATCGGCTCACGCATTTCAGAAATATCACCTGGCTCAGGGAGCTTAGAAGGGTTATCTACATATAGGGTGTCGCCACTTGTCGCAACCACTTCAAATACAACAGTTGGCGCAGTGGTAATCAGATCGAGATCGTATTCTCTTTCTAATCGCTCTTGAATTATCTCCATATGGAGCATCCCCAAAAATCCACAACGGAAACCAAATCCTAAAGCAGTTGAGTTTTCGGGCTCATAAAATAGGGAGGCATCGTTTAAACTTAATTTGGCAAGAGCATCCCGGAAAGCCTCATAGTCATCAGATGACACCGGAAATAGCCCTGCGTATACCTGAGGTTTAACTTTTTTAAACCCCGGAAGAGCATTCTCTGCGGGATATTTCGCAGTGGTTAAGGTGTCACCAACTGGCGCCCCTTGAATTTCTTTAATTCCAGCAATGACATAGCCAACTTCGCCGGCTTTTAATTCGGGCAAATCGTTTCTTTTGGGTGTAAATATGCCGACAAAATCAACTTGGTGCATTTTGCCCGTTGACATTACCTGCATTTTTTCGCCTTGCTTTAGCCGCCCCTGAACCACACGAACAAGAGAAACTACTCCTAAGTAGTTATCAAACCAGGAATCAATGATAAGCGCTTGTAAAGGAGCCTCGGCATCACCTAGTGGCGCAGGTACCTTTTCAACCAGTTCCTCCAACAAATCATCGATACCAACTCCCGTTTTAGCACTACATTGCACCGCATCCATTGCTTCCAAACCGATTATATCTTCAATTTCCTGCGCTACCCTATCCGGATCAGCTTGTGGTAAATCAATCTTGTTTAAGACTGGAATAACTTCCAAGTCTTGTTCAATGGCTGTATAACAATTGGCCAAAGTTTGCGCCTCAACACCTTGACCGGCATCCACGACTAATAACGCCCCTTCACACGCAGCCAACGAACGAGATACTTCATAAGAGAAGTCGACATGTCCCGGAGTATCAATGAAATTCAATTGATAGTCGTTTCCATCTTTAGCTTTATAATTTAGGGTAACACTCTGGGCTTTGATGGTGATTCCGCGCTCGCGTTCCAGGTCCATCGAGTCTAAAACTTGCTCCGACATTTCGCGATCAGATAGCCCGCCACAGACTTGAATTAATCGATCAGATAGGGTCGATTTGCCGTGGTCGATATGGGCAATGATAGAGAAGTTACGAATATATTGCGTGTAAGACATAAATGACTACTTAAAACAGATTGATAGCGTTGGTAAAAAGGGGCGAATTGTACCCTATTTTACACCGGAATGGTGATTTTTGTTGGCATTTGAGAATGGTCTAAAATTAACCCCTTGGCTTAACCCGCAAGTCCTGCAAAGAGGTTAATCAATTGAAAACTAAGAATAAATATAACAATAAATGGGAAATTACGATTAAATTTTAAATTTACCAACTAATTCGGAGAGCTTCTGAATATCCGCCCTTTGCTCTTCCGTACCGTGTTTTACCTCTGACATTCGTTGCGCCGTCTCTTCAGAAAGCTGTCGAATAGCAGCAGCACGTTGAGTAATTTCCTCCGAGGCCTTAGCTTGTTCGCCGGTCGAGCTCGCAATTTCAGTGGATTGTGTTTTTATTTCTGAGATAGCCTGGGTAATGCTGTTTAGTACCGTTTGTACTTGCGCGGTTTTTTCAACCCCCTCCTGTGCATGGCTAGTGCCGGTCTGCATAGCTTCAACGGCTTGGCTTGCACTAGTTTGCAACCCTTCGATAATCTGGTGAATCGATTCAGTCGACTCTTGGGTTCGGCTAGCCAAAGAGCGAACTTCATCTGCAACCACCGCAAAACCGCGCCCTTGATCACCCGCGCGAGCAGCTTCAATAGCAGCGTTCAAAGCAAGTAAATTTGTTTGCTCGGCGATACTTCGAATCACTTCCAGAACTTCACCAATTTTTGCACTGTCCTGATTCAATTTATCGACCACAGCAGAAGCTGATGCGACCGTATTCGCGAGAGTTTCAATGCTATCAGAAGCCTGATGAACAACATCTGCCCCTCTTGCGATTTGATCTTCTGCTTCGTCAGCAGATTGAGAAGCGACATCCGAATTAGCAGAAACACTATTAACCGAATAACTAAGTTCCTCTGCAGCTGTAGCAACCATATCTATCGAATCTCTTTGTTGTTCCGCTTTTTGCGCACTCACTTCAGTTAGCTCAGCAACTTTGACCGCACTTTCCTGAAGCTCATCGACCGTCGACTTGTTAAGTTTGATTAACTCATGAATTCTTCCAATAAAATAATTAAATTGGTTAGCAAACTCGCAGACTTCATTGCCATCCTCTACTTCAATGCGTCTGGTTAAATCTCCTTCTCCATGTGCAACATCATAAATTGCATCAACCATTTTCCGAATTGGCTTTACCATCTTGTTGCTGATACTCCAAACCGTGACGCCAATAACCAATAGAATCACTAAAGTAGCCAAAATAGCATTCCACACACTCTCATTAATAGGGCCAGAGACAATCTCACCGGAAATAAGAATTCCTGCGACCCAGTCAACGTAAGGACTCTCCAGGGATATTCGATCAAAGGCCGCGTAAAATGCTTCACCCTGCCACGTAATTTCCACCATTCCTTTGTCTTGCGACTTGATGATATCTTTGAGAGTGGTAAATCCCGCGGTATCGTTTAACTTGCTATCAACCTCTGCAATATCAGAGTTAGCCTGGATAACCTTCTTGTCAGCAGGAAACAAAATGACTCTGCCATCTCGGTTAATCATAAATGGCAATCCCTGACCTTGATACTTTAACTGCGAGGCAATCCGTTGTTCGATGGTAGACAAAAGAATGTCAGTACCGGCAATTCCAATTAACTCGCCGGAAGGACTATAAACCGTTTTTTTAACCGAAGAGACGATGGTTTTATCCACGTAGTCTTCTTCCGGCTGGGTAATAAAGAGTCTATTTTGGCTTACAGCCTCCCCCCACCAAGGTCTTTTTGTCGCGTAATAGGTTCCATCCCCAAAATAACGTCCGTTTGCACTATCAAAATATTCCCCCGTCGCAGCACTCGCTAGAAAAACAGCTTTAGTATTCGCATCTCTGTTCGCGAGATTTTTAAACAACTGAAGAATTTTTGGAAACTCTGAATCGCCAGAGAGGTCTTTTTCTCTCTCTCGATAGTTATCAAACCAACTGATTAATTGTGGTGATGCAGTCATAGTCTCAACAACTTCGCCATGCCCCTTGATAAAACTCTCAATTTCTCCAACTTGAAGTGCAATTGCATTACCGAGACCTTCTTCAACTGAGTGTCGTGTTTGATCCGCTACATTGGTGATGAAAATTGATGAAATAATGATGAGTAAAATAGCAAGCGAAGTGGTGAGCCAAACAGTTAACTCGGTTCTGATTGAATTAAACTTAAACATACGATTCTATTCTCGTTATCAAGTTATCTGGAATTGGCGCACCCAAAAACCTTTGACTTTTTGATCCCCAGAAATGGAAAAGGGCTCATAAATATCTACCCTCGAATGGAATACGCGGTGGTCGTTTTTTAATCTCCTTATCTGAATATAGAAGAGATGTTTTAGAATCTCAAATTCTATAGCCATAGAACAATCTTGGATTTTAGAAATCTAAAGAGGCTTAGTTTTGCCCTTTTACACTCCGAGGAACTGTTCGATTAAATTCCGATACTGCTTGATCACTGGTTTTACTAGATAATCTTCGATATTCACATACTCTAAGGTTTTGGCATTTCTTATTTCAATGATTCTATTAAACAAATTTTGTGCTTCTTGTTCAGGTTCTGAAGAAATTTCATAGAGGAATTGCGACGGAATATATTCTGGGTAGGCCAGTCTATCAGGAGCAACAGGAATACAGCCATAGGCGATGCCTTCAAGCATACTAACGCCTTGAAAATCATGGTTGGCAGTTGAAATAACCATATCTGACTCGCGTAAACAAATCTCATATGCATCTCTATCTTGATAGCCCCAACAACCGATATAATCTTGTAGATTTATAGAAGCTTCCTCAAAACACTCCGGTACCTTTCTGAACTGTTGGCCAACTATGTGTAGCTTAAAATCAATCCCCGATTCTGCCATTAGTTGAGCCGCACGAAACAATATTTCCGGTTGCTTATCGTACTCCCAGCGATGATTCCAAAGCAAAGTCAGCTTGTGATCACTACAAGCCAAAGAATTTCCTTCTGATTGGTGTTGCTGTTGTCGATTAATTGGCACTGGAATTAATTGAGACTTGGCTTTTACTTGCTCAACAAGTCCTTTAGGGATACCGTCCGGCAGCTTTTTGAAAAGTCTACCAGCGCCTTGCAGAAATGAGTCTCGATTATAAACGGTGTTAAACACGACGGCGTCCGCAGCTAATGCCGTATATAGGTTAGTGAGCTGGGCATTTAAAAGATTTTTTTGAAAGTGCTCGATAGGATACGCAAACTGATTTTCGTGAAAATAAACCACACAAGGAGTATTTGCGAGCTTGGGAACAAACCCCCTTAAGCTAGCCAAATCTACCATTGAAGTGGCGATGACTAAATCAAAATCTTGATTAATCAACTCCGAGTATTGAAATGCAATCGTCAGACTGCTGCCGCGGGTTCTCCATGCAAAATGTCTATCGGGCAAAACCACTTGAGTCCATTCAAACTCTGGGAGTTTTTCAACCAGTAGTTTGCGCCAATATCTATGGCTAGCAGCGTCGTATCCCGATAATAGTAGTATGCGTTTAGCCAAGATATATTCCCTGGGATTAATCTTAGAATTTTGAATCATTTGTGTCGCCCTGCCGGATTATGCCCGAATGCCGGCTATAACGGAACTGTGTATGGAATAGCTAGCTGATAATCTTAAGCTCTGATATGATCCGCCCCGTTAGCGCGGATAATAACAATGAAACGGTTTTATCAAATTTCAGGGATTAATTGGCTCATACTTTTTGGCAGCTTTACAGTAGCCACGAGTTCGCTCGCCGAAAATAAACCGATCAACCATAGCCGCCAGGCAGCTTCCGCTCCAGCAGCCAAAGTAGAAAATGATAACATTTCGCCAACAGGTGAAAAATTTGAGATCCAGGGCCCATATATTACTTTGGGAGCCTCTCAAACTGATCTTAATTCCGAAATATTAAATATTGACCAACCAGTTTCTGAGTCCTTTGTTGGTTTAGGTTATCAATTTAACAACCATTGGTCCTTTGAAGCACAGTATCTGCAATCTTCTGTAAATCATCAAAATCAAGCGCTAGACAACTTCCATGCATTCGATCTAAATGCCCTGTATCGATTCAAGAGTCGCGCACAAAATAGCTGGCATTTGCGCTTCGGAATTGGCGCGCGTCAATTCGATACAGCGCAGTATTTTCCTGAAACAGATACGGTACTTAAATTTGGCGGTGGATACGACTTTCACCTTAACGAAAACTTATTTATCTCACTTTTTGCCGAAACACAACGCGCTTCAGATAGAGAGAAATCTGATTTGCAGTACGGTATAAGTCTGAATTATTTTTTTGGTTCCACACAGCATGCCCAAGTCAATAAGGTTCAAACAGAACCCCTAAAACGATCGGAACCTGTAGAAAAAGACAGCGATAGAGACGGGGTTGTCAATAGCTTAGATCTGTGCCCAGAAACGCCTTTACACTACATGGTTGACTCAACGGGCTGTACGAAATTTATTATCGATCGGGAATCCGTTGTCTTAAATGTCGAATTCCCAACAAATAGTGATATCGTTGACAGTAAGTACCATGAAGATATAGCGAGCCTCGCTCGATTTATGCGGCAGCACAAGTCGCTATCAATTAGTGTCGAAGGCCACACCGACGACGTTGGCCCTGCTGACTATAATCTTACTCTTTCAACTAAACGAGCAAAGGCAGTTGCACGCATTTTGAATATAGACTTTGGAATAAATGCTGCAAGAATCAGCCACATTGGTTTTGGTGAAGAACGCCCTTTAGAAGAAAACAACAGCGATTTGGCACGGGCCAAAAATCGAAGAGTGATGGCTGTCTTATCAATTGAAGTGCCCCGCCCTCAACTAAAACGATAGAAGCAATTTCATGATGTACATATTTAGGGTTGTAACTCAGCATATAGCCCCATATAATTTAGGCTGAATAAAATAAACAAAATTCCGACGGGATTGTCGGTTAGTGCAACTAGGAAAATTAATTCATAGATAACGTTGTAGTAGATACATGTAAATATCTAGTAAAACTGCGATTATCTTGATAGGTTCTCTCGTTGTCGTTGTTCTCCATCGTTAAAAGACGCATCCCTTCGGTATCGCACATTTTATGTTTGTGCTTCTATTTACAACTAAAAAGTATTTACAACTAAAGAGGATTTATTGTGAGTCGCGCTTTCCTAATCATACTATTGGCTTCGGCACTTAGTTTTTCAATCCACGCAGATGAGGAGGTTACGGGCCCTTATGTAGCTCTTGGCCAAAACTACTTCATTTTTGATAGTGACAAAGATATAGAAAATGACCATGACTTCTACTTTGGCATTGGTTATCAAACCAGTAATCGTTGGGGCTTCGAAGTTAATTACACGGAAATTAACACCCAGACTGATTTAGGCCCAGACCTGGATGTAGAATTCTGGTCAGTTAGCGGTATCTATCGATATCAGCCACGAGGCCAAGCATCAATGTTTTGGAATGTCGGCGTGGGAGAATACGAATCGAGATTAAATACAGTTGACAGCGCGGCGTTCCGAATTGGATTAGGCTATGATTTCGCCAACTCAGATAGCTATTCCTGGGTTGTAGGCACTGATGTCCTCATGAATACCGAAGATAGTGAAATCGACCTGGTACCATATGTAGGTTTACAGTACTTCTTCGGTACGCCTAAAAAGAAAGCCGCGGCAGCTTCACCAACTCCTCCCCCGGCTCCACAAGTCAAAGACTCTGACGGCGACGGCGTTGCCGATCAATTAGACAGATGTCCTAATACTGCCGCAGGCGTTCAAGTTGACTCAAACGGCTGTGAGTTAGACAGCGATAATGACGGTGTCGTAAATTCAAAAGATAAGTGCTTGAATACCCCAGCTGGTGCCAAAGTGGACCAAGATGGATGTCGAGTAATCCTGCAAGAAGACGTGTCGATAAAATTGAATGTTCAGTTTGCTAACAATAGCGATGTTGTATCAGATGACTATCGTAATGAAATAGCAAAAGTTGCGAACTTTATGCGCCAATATCCCGATACGAATGTGGTTATCGAAGGCCACACAGATTCCAGAGGTGCGGCAAATTACAATCAACAACTTTCGCAAAAGCGAGCAGATGCTGTGAGAATATACTTGATCAATAATTTCTCTATCGATGCCAGTCGAGTGACTTCAGAAGGAAAAGGAGAAGCCACGCCAATAGCAAGTAATGATACTGCGGAAGGTCGGGCGACTAACCGACGCGTTCAAGCGGAAATCAAAACTACGGTATCTAAACCTCAATAATTAAACCGAGTTGCTAGAAGTTTAAACAATGATTCAATTGCTATTGAATCGACTATACTTAATTTCTAGCAACTTTTGGTAATTGCTCACCATTTTAAAAATACAAAAAATCTAGGAGCATATGATGGAGTTTTCACTAGAAACATCACAAAACATTTTAGACAGCTATATCATTCCTTATGGCATCAACTTAGTATTTGCATTACTGATTTTCTTTATAGGTAAGTGGATTGCAAAGCTGTTGACACGCGTCACTTCCAAATTACTAAAAAAAGCAAAACTTGATGACATACTGGTCGATTTTGTTAGCGGTATTATTCAAAGTTTATTGACTTTATTTGTCATCATTGCTGCGTTAGGTCAGCTAGGTGTGGACACAACATCGCTTGTCGCGTTGGTTGGTGCCGCAGGTCTGGCGATAGGACTTTCATTACAAAGTTCGCTGCAAAACTTTGCTTCTGGTGTAATGCTGATTGTGTTTCGCCCTTTTACGGCAGGAGATTTTGTCGAAGTCGCAGGTATTGCCGGTGTAGTCGAGAAAATTACTATTTTTACGACTCAACTAAGAACGGGGGATAACAAGCAAGTAATTGTTCCCAATGGGAAAATCTATGGTGATGTAATCACTAATTATTCGGCTAAAAACACTCGTAGAATTGATATGGTTTTTGGTATTGGTTATGACGACGATATCAAGAAAGCGAAACAAATTATGCAGAAGTTGCTCGAGAGTGATGAGAGAATACTCAAAGATCCTGAGCCATTAGTTGCAGTTTCTGAACTTGCTGACTCATCCGTTAACTTTGTAGTGCGACCCTGGGTTAATTCTAGTGATTATTGGTCAGTTTACTTCGATACGCATGAGAACATTAAGCTAGCTTTTGATGAAGCAGGAATTTCTATTCCTTATCCGCAAATGGATGTTCATCTTGATAAACAATAATCGATAAAAACAATCGATAAAAAATAAAAAAGGCGTCTTAGACGCCTTTTTTATTTTTCGGTAATTGTATCCGCCAGCATGTTAATTAACTCATCAACTTCGATTAGCGCACTCATGTATTCAACAACCATTCCTGCAAACCAAGGTCTTCGAGAAGATCTTTCCGACCATCGAATATCATCTTGAACTAAATTCTTGGCATCCCCAACAGAGTTACACGCCAAAGCCCAGTTAGAATCATCCAATAAAATCAAATACTCGTAGTTCATTTCGTCAGCAGTTTTACCGGCTTGCTCTGGCATCAAATAATTTTGAGTATCCACAACCAATAAATTTCCTCGGTCATTTGGAACTAAACCAACAAACCAATCTGGCGTGCCAACCAAAGGAGTAATATCTTCACTCGATATTTTCACTATCCCACCAAGCTTTAGAAGCGGTACAGCTAAAGGCATTGTACCAACTTCGAAAATCAATGTTTGGAAAACTTCCGGCAAAATATTCTTCAGCTTTTCTGCTTCTCGATGGACAAAAGATGCTTCAGCCGCCTGTTGGCTTATTTCGTTTTCTGTCGCAACCGATTCGGATTGCTGAACTTTTGCTTCCGTTTGTTCTTCTACTTTTGGTTGAGTCGCCAAAGATATTCTGGCAAGAAGTCTTTCAACTCCAACAAGCCTTTCATCTTCTTCTTTGTGTGGTAAGAACTCTTCGATGAGTTCTTTTGTTTTGTTTTGAATTGAAGATGATGCGCCACCCTGGCCAGCTGGAAGTTCAACTTTTGTTCTGGTTTGAGAGTTCTCTGATTCTTTTTCAGATGTAGCTTTGTCTAAGCCGCTACTCGCTGTTGAGTCAGAAAAATCCCCATCAACTGTAGCGGCTTTATCATCACGTCCATCTCTAGCTTTATCAGCTTCAGACAACTCGTTTGAATCAAGTTCTTTTAATAGCGCTTGTTCTTTTTCTTTGGTTAACACCACATCCCACGCCTTCGCTTCTTCTTCTTCCGCTAGTAATGAAAACTCATCATCTCTGGTTTTATCTTTTTCAAGTTTTGATTGAGATTCGGTTTCTAAATTGGAGGGTTCAGGATGTTCAGGCCGTTGTATGTTGGATTGTCCTACTTTAGATCGCTGTGCTCCGGAATGTTGTATTTTAGGTTGCTCGACTTTTGAAGCTTCTGATTCAACGCTTTCTAATTCCGATGACTGAGGACCTGTTTTTTCTTGCTCAATGTTTGATTCAGCGGCAAACTCATCTGTTATCTCCTCAGACTTTTGCTGATCGTCATGATGTACAACCTCATTCAGCTCCTTTTTAATTCTCGCGATTTTGTGCTCAGCTGTTTCAAATCCTTTTGTCGCCTTTTCAATTGTAGTCCATTTTGGTTTTTCATCATCAGCTTCTATAACCCTTTCAAGCTTTTGGTCAGTTGCGCTTTTCGCAGGAAGTGGTGTCACATTTGATTTGTCGGTCAAAAGAAAATCAACATACTCTTCTAGTACGGTTTGCTCTTCACTAACTGGCGGTTTATTGAGTTTCATAGATAACCAACTTGAACTTATGCAACCTTATGATCTCTAGTTAGCTCAAGCAAACTATCAGCAAGTTTATGGTAGGCCAGCACACCATGAGTTTCAGGATAAGCTATGCCGGGAGTCAAGTGCCTGCGAGATGCATCTCTAAATTTCGTATCAACCGGAATAATTCTATCCCACAAGTGTACGCCGAATTCGTCCCGCATATTTCTCAGCGCCTGAATAGAAGCTTTGGTGCGGCGATCAAACATAGTCGGCACAATAGTGTAACCGATTGTGTGATGTTGCGCTTTGATCACCATATTAAGCGTATTCATCATTCGCTCAAGACCTTTAATAGCGAGAAACTCGGTTTGCACTGGAATAACCAATTGTTGACACGCAGCCAAAGCATTGATCAACAGAATACCGAGAACAGGCGGACAGTCAATCAACACATGATCATACTCATTTGAAACAAGCCTCAGAACTTTGCTAAAAATCAGCCCCATTCCTTCTTTACTGCTGAAACGCTTATCCAAAGTAGCAAGACTTAATGAAGCCGGCATTAAACTAATATTTTTTTGGTCTAAATTGATGATATTTTTTAAAGTCTGTTGAGAAGTTGCCGGGGTGTCTGAAAACCAGTTAAACAAACTTGAAGGTAATTTTTCACTGTCAAACCCAAAATAAGCGGTCAAGGAGGCATGAGGATCACTATCGATCATCAATATTCGATAGCCTCTCTCCGCCAGTATGCCAGCCAAGGCTGCTACGGTGGTGGTTTTTCCAACACCGCCTTTTTGATTTGCGACAGTCCAAACTTTCACAACAAACCTCTTTTACTGATTATTCTGATCTTGCGGTTTATCTTCCGGCAATTCTTTGCCTCGGATCAAGATCCCGCCACCTGGTAGTTTAACAATTTCAAATTCAGGTTCTTCATCTTTTTGCTGTAGAGTTTGGCTACCCGTTGTTGTAGACCCAGGGGTTAGCTGGGAAACCGAACTCGGCTGTTCGGCGGTTTCAACCGGTTGTATGCTTTGTTTGCGAGAAATAGATATAACGACTCTTCTGTTCTTAGCCCTTCCCTCGGGCGTATCATTACTTGCTATTGGTTGAAATTCGCCGTGCCCTTCCACACTCATGCGTGGTGGAAAGACATTAAGATTCTGCAATTTGCGTACCACAGCAACACCCCGAGCACTAGATAGTTCCCAATTTGATGGGAAGCGCTCTGTGTCAATCGGAATATTATCGGTGTGGCCGTGGACTAATATAATTTGGGAATTAGTATTCAGGTGATTCGAAACTTCCTCCAACAATGGGTCTGCACTGGTGTTTAGCTCATCACTACCAGAGGAAAAGAGTAGTCCGCTTCTTAAATTGATGTTTATCCAGTTAGCATCGGAATTTATATCTGCAAGTTCTCTATCAATTAAATCGCCCAAAGATTTTCGTAACCCATTTTCGAGCGCTTTAAACTCTTCTGTAGTCGCAAAGTTTTCAGAATCAAGATTACCGGATTCAATGTTTTCATTATCTTGGTCTGGTTGCTCCAGATCGTCACCGGTTATAGGTTGAAGACTTCGATTAACTTCTCCAATTTGAATAGGGTCGAGGCTTTTCTGAGGCGTGTCGAAGGCTTGAATCAGGGAATCCGAAAGAATTTTGTATTTGATTTCATTGACCTGAGAAATTGAATACATGACAACAAAAAATGCAAACAGCAAGGTGATGAAATCAGCATAAGAAATTAACCAGCGACCTACTTCCTGCTCTTCATCAAATACACTTGCCTGATTTCTTCGCATAGTATCACCGGGTTACATAACCACTTAACTTCCCTTCTATTACACGTGGATTTTCCCCTTCCGCAATGCACGCAATACCCTCAACTATCATTTCACGATATTGTGATCTCTCAGCAATCACCGCGCGTAATTTATGATAGACAGGAATAAAAAACAAGTTGGCAAAACCAACACCATAAATTGTGGCTACAAATGCCGTGGCAATACCTGCACCCAGCAGCTCAGGGTTACTTAAATTTCCCATAACATGGATCAATCCAAGTACAGCGCCAACAATTCCTAACGTCGGAGAGTAACCTCCCATTGACTCAAAAACTTTCGCAGCTTTAAGTAACTCTTTATCATCAACATCCAATTCGACATACATTGCCTTTCTAATAGCATCAGGCTCATTGCCATCCACCAACATGTTTAATCCTTTTAGTATGAAAGGATCAATAGTTTCATCGAGATTTTTCTCTAGGCCAAGCAATCCTTCGCGACGAGCTAAATTGCTCCATGCAGCAACTCTGGTCACTCCCTCCTCTAAAGGCTGAACAGGAGGCCTAAACACCCAGCCAAAGATCTTTAATGCCTTCAAAAAAGTGTTACTGTGAGACTGGATCATAACAGCACCGGCACTGCCACCTACAACAATGATAAATGCTGCCCAATCAAGCAGGGCATCTATTGAACCGCCTTCTATGAGTTGACCACCGAAAATGGCACCAACGGCGACTATCAAACCAATTAACGTAAGCCGGTCCATTTCACATAGCCTGTTTAGCGCCCACCGCGCATCAATGCAGGAGCAAATTGCTCAATAGATAACTGGCTATCCGTTAATCCTGCTTTAGTTACCGACATAGGCATGCCATAAACCACACAGGACGCTTCATCCTGGGCCCAAACTTTTCCACCTTTAGCCTTGATCAACCGACTTCCTTCCGTGCCATCAGCGCCCATACCAGTCAATATAATTGCCAGTATATCGCCCCCAAGAACTTTAGACGCAGATCCAAAAGTGACGTCAACAGATGGCGAAAACTGAAGCCGAGGATCGGTGGGTCTAATACGTACTCTAGGCGCCGCAGATGTCCCATCAAATACCATTTGTTTGCCGCCGGGAGCGATATAAACGTGACCGCTTTGCAACGGCATACCATCTTGCGCTTCAACAATATTCAGCTGACACAAGCCATTTAAGCGAGTGGCAAATGCACCGGTAAAAGTACCAGGCATATGTTGGGTGATAGTAATTGGATAAGGAAAATTCGCCGGCAAAGGAGAAAGCACCTTCTGTAATGCTACCGGACCTCCTGTTGACGCACCAATTGCGACAAGCTTCGTCTGCTTGGGTAATTGAACTCGGATATCCGAGCGCAAGCTTTGGCGAGCCGGAGTACCTGTTGGCGTTTCTTTCGAAGGCGTTGTCGGGGCCGATGTGGACTTAGTTTCAACCGGTTTAGAAGGTATGAATTTTTTAGCTTTACCTAACTCTCGTATTTTCTTTTGTAGCTGGACCACAAGACCGCTACTATCAGTTGAAAGTGACTCGTAAGATTTTAATAAGAAATCAGTCGCCCCAGCGTCAAGCGCGTCTAAAGTAATTTTGGCGTTTTCGTAGGTTAACGACGACAGCATTAAAACTCTTGCGTCACACACCTTAACAATTTGTTTTAGCGCAGTAACACCGTCCATGATTGGCATCTCAACGTCTAAAGTAATAACGTCAGGCTGCAGTCGTTGCGCTTTTTGAATAGCTTCTTGACCGTTGTTAGCAATCCCTACTACTTCAATATCACTGGCTGAATGCAGTATGGAACCAACTCGTCGACAGAAGAATTGCGAATCGTCAACAATAAGAACTTTGATTGCCATGTATTTCCCACTCTCCTACACACTCAAATTAACGGGAACCAAGGTAAACTTGCACCAAAATCAACTTGCGTAGTGTTTTAGCAAGCTAGGAATATCAATGATCAATGCAATACCACCATCACTTGTAATGGTAGCCCCAGCCATTCCCGGTGTTCCATGAAGAGATTTACCAAGCGGCTTAATCACTACCTCCTCTTGGCCGATTAGAGAATCAACAACGAATCCTACTCGCTGTGTGCCGACTTGCACTAAAACCACATGCCCTTCTTTTTCCCTTTCCCCTCCTGCGGGATTTAGAGTTAACCACTCGCCCAGGAAAAATAAAGGTAATGCCTTTTCTCGCACCACTATTACCAGCTGACCGTCAACAATGTTGGTCTTAGTTAAGTCAAGATGGAAAATTTCATTAACCGAAGTCAACGGCAACGCAAAAGATTGCTCCTTCACTTTGACCATCAAGGTTGGCAAGATTGCTAAAGTCAATGGAACCTTAATTAATATCTTGGTTCCAACACCTATAGTGGACTCGATGGTTAGAGAACCATTGAGTTGCGTAATCTTAGTTTTAACAACATCCATCCCAACACCACGCCCGGATATGTCGGAAATCTCTTTTTTGGTGGAAAAGCCGGCCATAAAAATCAAGTTGTAGCACTCTTGATCGGTTAAGCGATCCGCCTGATCTTTGTCCATTAATCCTTTTTCCACCGCCAAATTCCGCAAATGATCTGCGTTCATTCCTTTACCATCGTCTTGAATGGAAAGCAGGATGTGATCACCTTCTTGAGCAGCGGATAAAATGATTTTTCCGCTCCGCGTTTTTCCAGCAGCGACTCTTTCATCGGGAGATTCAATGCCGTGGTCGACGGAATTTCTCACCAAATGGACGAGTGGATCTGCCAGCGCTTCAACCAGGTTTTTATCCAGATCTGTCTCTTCTCCAACCATTTCCAAAGAAATCTCTTTCTTTAAACTGCGCGCTAAATCTCTGACTACCCGCGGGAAACGGCCAAACACTTTTTTAATCGGCTGCATTCTGGTTTTCATCACCGCGCCTTGCAGGTCTCCGGTAACTATGTCCAGGTTGGCAATTGCCTTGGTTAAATCTTCATCTTGACTGGTTTGTCCGAGCGTCTTTAGTCGGTTTCTAGCAAGTACTAGCTCACCGACCATATTCATAATATCGTCTAGCCGCTTGGTATCTACCCTCACAGTAGCTTCAGTGACTGTGGTTGCCGATGGCTTTTTCGCTGCAGGTTTCTTAGCTACCGGCTTTTTAGGCTCAGCTTTAGCCTTGGATGGCTCACTTGCAGGTTTCGGTGCAGCCTTTTTAGGAGCTGGTTTGGCTGGTTCAGCTTTTTTAGCAGGGGCTTTTGGCTTAGCTGGTTGTTTTGCTTGCGGAGCCTCAGGTTTATCTTCTGCCACCGAAGGTCCTTTACCGCTGCCATGAAGTTCATCAAGTAAAGCTTCAAACTCGTCGTCATTGATTGCCTCGGAATCATCAGCCAAAGGTTTGGTGTCGGGTTTCGCCGGCGCACTTTCTTTTTTATCTTCTTTTACAGATACTTGTCCGCCTTTACCGTGCAGCTCGTCGAGTAAAGCTTCAAACTCCTCATCAGTAATGTCGTCACTCGCTTGCGAGGAATCAGCTGGCGCAGCAGGGCTTGTTTTAGCAGGAGTTGTTGCCGCTGGTTCAGGCGCGGCAGCAGCGTCCGACGCGTTAAACTTTCCTTCCCCATGTAGTTCATCGAGCAACGCTTCAAATTCTTCATCGGAAATGTCATCACTGGAGGAAACAGATGCCTCTTCACTCTTCGGGGCTACCGCTACTGTTTCAGTTTTGCCATTCGAATTTAATTCATCAAGTAAAGCATCGAATTCGTCATCAGTGATTTCGTCGCTCGCTGCAGAAGCGGGCTCTGCAGTTTGTACAGTTTCTAAATCTTGAGCCGGCTCCGGTTCTTGCGGTGTTGGAGCAGCCTCATCGGATGCAGCTTTCGCGTAAGTGCCTAGCTTTTCTAAGAACTCAGGATCTGCGTTGGTAGGGTATTCGCCGTTTCTAACATCATCAAACATTTCATTGATAATATCTAAAGCGAGCAGAATTTGATCCATTAAATCAGCGTCGGCGGTTCTTTCACCATTACGTAAAATATCGAAAATGTTCTCGGTGATATGGCAAATTTCGACGAGTGGTTCTAACGCTAAAAAGCCCGCACCACCTTTAACGGTATGAAAGCCTCGGAAAATTCCGTTAAGGAGATCCATATCTTCCGGCTCATTTTCCAATGCCACCAGTTGCTCGGACATAGTCTCGAGAATTTCACCTGCCTCGATCAGAAAGTCCTGTAGAATTTCCTCGTCTGCTTCAAACGACATTTACAAACCCCTAAAATCCTAAGCTCGACAACAGGTCGTCAACTTCGTCCTGGCCACTTACTACATCATCACGTTTATCTTTATTAACAATAGGGCCTTCTGCTCCTTCAGCTTTCGTAGATTCACCTTTTGCAGCTTGATATCGATCGATGTTTCCAAACATTTTAATTACGTTAACCATACTCTCTTCTACATCATGTACTAGAGTAATCACTTGTCGGATAACCTGACCGGTTAGATCTTGATAGTCTTGTGCTAACAAAACTTCCGAAAGTTGAGAATGCAGATCATCTGCGGAATTTTTGTTTTTCTCCAGATGAGACTCGATTCTCTTGCATAATTGTCTAAAATCTCCTGGCGATAACTCTCTACGATAGAGTTTTTGGAATTCTCCTAACAAGTCTTGAGAATCCTTGGCAATAACATCGGCAAGCTGGTTACAGTGCTCCACTTTATCCATCGTTTTATTGGCGGCTTCTTCGGTACGCTCAATAACATAATTCAATCTGTCTTTTGCATCAGGAATTTCAGAAGCAGCGATACTGGTAATTCTGGAGTCAAGGTGAAAAGTTGTTAACGCTTCATGTAGTCTGCGAGTAAGTTTACCGATTTCAACAAACAAGTCTTCATCACCGCCGCGTGCCAAAGAATCGATAAGTTCCTGTGCATCTTCTATTTCGTCGTTTTCAAGGTGTTCCAGCAACTCTCGAGTTTGTGAGATAGTTTGTTCGAGCTGGTCTTTGTCTGAGAGCTTCATGCATTTTATCCTTTATTAGTAACATTGTTAGGCCAGTTTCTAGCCATCAATACGCTCGAAAATCTTGTCGAGTTTTTCGCTCAATGTCGCCGCCGTAAAAGGTTTTACGATGTAGCCATTAACTCCGGCTTGTGCCGCTTCAATAATTTGCTCTCGTTTTGATTCTGCGGTAACCATTAAAACAGGGATAGATTTCAGTTTCTCATCTGCGCGTACCGCTTTCAGCAAATCAATACCTTGCATTCCCGGCATGTTCCAATCGGTGATTAAAAAGTCAAAATTCCCCGTCTGTAACATGGGCAGTGCAGTACTGCCATCATCAGCTTCGTGTGTATTGGTAAATCCAAGATCTCTTAGTAGATTTTTCACAATCCGACGCATCGTCGAAAAATCGTCTACTACTAAGATTTTCATATTCTTGTCCAAAGTCTATCTCCGTTCGGAATATTCAATAATTTAATAATAATAATGAGTTACACTAAATTTAGTCGACAAAACCTATTTCTTCCAATCTTTTAATCTCGATTGTAGACGTAGCATTGCCTGGCTATTAATCTGGCTTATTCGAGACTCACTAACCCCCAAAACTTCACCAATTTCCTTTAAATTGAGTTCTTCGTCATAGTACAGCGCCAGCACCAGTTTTTCCCTTTCTGGTAAGGACGCGATAGCCGTCGCCAGTGAGTTACGAAAATCTTCTTTTTGGATACGCTCATGGGGTGTCATCGCGCTTTCGGATAAGCCTTGGCTGAAATAGTCTTCGGAGACCCCCAGACCTTCGAAATCTAGCATGTGGCCGCTACTGACCTCCATCAGCATTTGCCGGTAATCCTCAACTTCAACACCGAGTTTCTCTGCCACCTCGGTATCGCGCGCATCTCTTCCGGTTTTTTGTTCAATTTCTTTAATGACACCGGCAATTGCCCGAGAGTTTTTATGAACTGAGCGAGGTACCCAATCACCGCGGCGAATTTCATCTATCATAGCTCCGCGGATGCGGATACCGGCAAAAGTCTCAAAACTGGCGCCTTTACTCGCATCAAAATTGTTTTTAGCTTCCAGTAATCCGAGCATTCCAGCCTGCAGCAAGTCTTCCAGTTGAACACTATCAGGAAGCCGAGCGAGCAAATGATGGGCAATACGCTTCACCAGCGGCGCATATCGAGTCGCAAAATCATCCCGTTGTACTTGACTATAAGTGTCAGCTCCAGTCACGCCAATCAACCTTAATTATCATTGCACTTTAAATTTTTTGTGTTGTAATTCTTTCCATGCATCAATTAATTTTCTCGCATTAACTTGCCCGGTTGACCAACCGTTCCATAAAGAACTCGATATGACCACTTGCATCAGTTGGCATAGGCCACTGCTGAATTTTTTTGGCCAGGCTTTTCATTGCTATTGACGCAGGACTTCGTGGAAAAGCCTCCACCAATGCTTTTTGTTTTTTAACCGATTTTCTAACGTTTTCATCAAACGGTACTGAACCTACATAGTCCAAAGTAACATCTAAAAAGCGGTTACAGACGCCACTTAACTTGGCAAACAACTCTCGCCCTTCTTGACTAGTACGTACCATATTGGCGAGTACATGAAACTTGACGATTCTATGATCCTGGTTGAGTACCTTCATCAATGCATATGCGTCGGTGATTGATGTTGGTTCGTCACAAACAACGGTCAAAATATCTTGCGCCGCTCGAGTGAAACTAACCACCATGTCCGTTATGCCCGCTGCAGTATCAACAATAAGAAAATCTAGATTATGCCCGATTTCACTAAATGCCTGAATTATGCCAGCATGTTCCATCGGCGAAAGCTCAGCCATATTCTGTGTGCCGGAGGAAGCTGGAACAATTTGCAGTCCAGCCGGGCCATGTACCACAATGTCCCTAAGGTCACATTTCCCACTCAAAACATGCGACAAGTTTTTCTCACTTCGCACACCCAACATAACGTCAACATTAGCCAACCCCAGATCAGCATCAAGCAACATAACTTTGTAACCAAGTTGACTTAGTGCAATCGACAAGTTAACCGAAACATTTGTTTTGCCGACGCCACCTTTACCACCAGTTACAGCGATTACCTTGACCGGTTTGCCGCTTGTTGTCGGTGAAATGTCAATTACTTGATTCAATTAGATTTTCTCCGTTCAAATTTTGCGCAAAAATTTTGACGTATAGCAAAAAACTGTTCTATAAGTTATTCATTCTTAAGCATAGAACATTTTCCGCTTATTGCGATTAAGAATGACAATTTTAGGAGCTTAAGCCGATCTCACTTGATCTGCGCCCTGTGCTAATTCCCAATCGTCTATTTTTTTCGTATATTTATTAGCCAACCAAACCGCTTTTGACACCAAATGATGACTTCTGGCATGACGTATATCTTCTGGCACCCTCTGTCCGTCAGTAGTGTAATAAACGGGAAGCCGTTGTTGCATAACGATACTTAGCACCTCTCCTAAACTGGTCGTTTCATCAAGTTTGGTGATGATCAGTCCGGTTGGGTGTGATTCTTCAAATAACTTTAACGATTGTTCGATAACACCGGCTTGGCTAGCGGCTGAAACGAGTAAAATCTTGTTCACGGATCTCTGACAGGAGTTCAATGACGACAGTTGACTCATTAAAGCAGAATCTCTACTACTCACTCCCGCAGTATCAATTAAAACCAGCTTTTTATTTGCATACTTTTTAAGCAAATCATTCAAAGATTGATGATCACTTACCTTACTCGTGGGTAACTGCAAAATCCTTCCAAAAGTAGCTAATTGTTCAAAAGCCGAAATTCGATAATTATCGGTAGTGATTAACGCAACCGAATCATGGCCATGCTTGATCACAAACCTGGCCGCCAATTTCGCTATAGTGGTGGTTTTACCTACACCTGTAGGCCCCAGTAATGCAAAAATGCCTCCGCTATCAACCACTTGCTCATCAAAAACTGGCAGCGATTTAGCAAACAACGCCAGTACCTGTTGCCATGCACATTCGGCATCAGCATCAGACTTTACATTTGGCAGCAAATGTTCAATCAACTCATTTTTTAAACCCAAACTAGCCAGTCGCCGGGTTAACATTGCTCCCACTGGATTCTTTTCAACAAATCGATTCCACCCTAATCCTTTTAGCTGTTCACTCATCATGCTTCGCATCAGGCCTAATTCTTCTCGCATTGCCTGTAAGCTCGGATCAAGTGACCACTCCACCTGTTTATCTTGTTTAAGATTAGGAATTTGTGACTCGTGAGTTAGCTTAGCATTGTCAGATACTTGAACTTGTGTCCGATTTTCCGCGGGCTCAATTGCATTATTCGAATGAGAAGGCGTCTCGTTATGTAACGAGTCTAAAAATGATCTGAATCCTGAAGATAAATCGTCATCGGCTTTTATCTGATTACTTGCGCCGAGCGGTTCATTAGTAGGCGCTATATCTGACTCTTGGTGCGGACGTTTTTCTTCAACTCCTGTGCCAATTTCAGTTTGTGGATCTGCCGCTGCTGAAGAGTCCGAAATCATAGTTTCGGGCATTAGTGACTCGTCGTAGTCGAGGGCCGCAATAACTTCGACCCCACCGGGAACCTTTTTGTTGGAAAGAATTGCTGCATCCTCACCAAACTCATCAGTCACTTGTTTTAGCGCCGTACGAACATTTATCCCGTAGAATCGTCTAATTTTCATTGAGCAGTCTCATCTCTATTTTGTTCATCAATTTAAAATGAACTTTCATTTATTTACTTGAACTTTTAAATCTACTGTTGCCCGACTGTTGCGATGACCTTAATTTGCTTGTTATCCGGTATTTCCTGATAACTCAAAACATGCAGCCCTTTAATTCCAAATCGAGCAAACTTGGCGAGAGAGACTCTGAGCGCAGGTGCGGTTAGAAGAATTGCCGGCTGGCCGGCGGCTTCTTGTTGCTGCACTACACTTTTCAACGATGACTGAATTCTGTCGGCTAACCCTGGTTCAATTCCTACAGAGTCACTCGTACCACTTGATAATGACTGCTGCAAAATTTGTTCCAGTTCCGGCGCCAAGGTAACTACAGGTATTTCTGGCTGCAACCCGTTGATATTCTGAATAATAATGCGGCTAAGGGCGATTCTGACCGCACCGGTTAAAACGGCGGGATCTTGACTTCGGCTAGAAAACTCCGCCAAAGTTTCGGCGATCGTTCGGATATCTTTAATAGGGACTTGCTCTAATAACAAGTTTTGTAAAACTTTGACTAGTACTCCAAGGCTAACGCAATCAGGTACCAGCGTTTCTGCCAATTTCGGAGCCCCCTTTGATAATCCTTTTAATAATTGTTCAGCTTCTTCGTGCCCGAATAGTTCCGCCGAATGGATCTGAATTAAATGACTCAAATGAGTGGCGATAACCGTGCTTGCATCAACCACCGTATACCCTAATGACTGGGCATTATCTTTTTGATCAGCTTCAATCCAAACAGCTTCGAGTCCAAAAGCAGGATCTTTCGTTTCAATCCCTTGCAACTCCCCAAAAACTTGTCCCGGATTAATTGCCATTTCTTTATCCGGATAAACTTCAGCCTCCCCAACCGTCGCGCCTAGTATCGCAATACGATAGGCATTGGGAGATAACTCAAGATTATCGCGAATATGTACCGGAGAAATTAGAAATCCTAATTCTTGAGAAATCTTCTTACGTACTCCTTTTATTCTCCCCATCAGCTTGCCATCTTGCGCAGGGTCAACCATAGGGATTAAGCGATAACCAACTTCTAAGCCGATTTGATCGACTGGGGGTACATCGTCCCACGATAGCTCTTTTACTACCGGGGCTTCAGGTGCTTCTACTTGTTGTAGTTCCAGCTCCTCCTCAATAACAGCCTGCCTTTGCCTCTGACTCTTAAGTAAAAACCCTAAACCTACAGCAGCAGAAGCGAGAAAAATAAATGCAACATGTGGCATTCCAGGAATAATTCCCATGATGAACAATACCCCGCCGCAGACAAACAATGCCATAGGATTGCGCAACAGCTGACCAACAAGTTGCTCTCCCATATTTTGTGAAGTATTTTGCCGAGTCACCATGATCGCCGCCGACGTAGAAAGCAACAGAGCGGGAATTTGTGCTACTAATCCGTCACCTATAGTTAGCAGTGCGTAATACTGCATAGCTGTGCCAAAATCCAATCCGTGCTGCCCCATACCAATAGAGACACCACCTAAAATATTAATCAAGAGTATTAATAGTCCGGCAACAGCATCGCCTCGTACAAATTTTGACGCACCATCCATAGCACCATAAAAATCTGCTTCTTGCGCGACTTCTGCTCTTCTTTCTCTGGCCTCTTCCTGAGTCAACAAACCGGCGTTGAGATCAGCGTCAATAGCCATTTGTTTTCCAGGCATTGCATCTAAGGTAAATCTGGCGCTGACTTCAGAAATCCTGCCTGCACCTTTGGTCACCACGACAAAATTAATAATCACTAAAATTGCAAACACGACCAAGCCCACGGCATAGTTGCCACCGATGACAACCGAGCCGAAAGACTCAATTACACTTCCCGCTGCTCCGGCACCGGTATGACCGTTAATTAATACTACTCTGGTCGAGGCAACATTCAGTGCTAACCGCATCAGCGTAGTAACCAGTAGAATAGTCGGGAAAACAGTAAAGTCTAATGGCCGACCTGCGTATACGGTCGCCAATAACACTACTAATGCCAATGAAATATTAAACGTAAAAAGAATATCCAATAAGAAAGTTGGTATAGGCAAAATCATCATTGCTAGCAGCACTAACAACAATACCGGAGTCCCTAAACCCGAAAGCCCTTTTGATGAAGTGTTGTGACCAATTACCGTCGCCATAACTTTTCTCTTAACTAATTCACTTTTATATAAAAATTTCTAAATGCTAACTCAACGTTTTAAATCATCCGGGATTGGTAAGTCTCCCAATTTAGCCGGCCGCATGCCCTTACCCTGCTGATAATTTTTGAGTTGAAACACGTACGCCAAGATTTGCGCAACCGCAAGGTAAAGCCCTTGTGGAACTTCTTGATCAATTTCAGTTGAGTGATATACCGCCCGAGCTAGTGGCGGGGCCTCTAATATAGGAACGTCATTTGCAATTGCGACTTTTCTTATTTGCATTGCGATGACGTCAATACCTTTTGCAACGACAATTGGTGCACCAGATCTCAATGCATCATATTTTAATGCAACCGAGTAATGCTCCGGGTTGGTTACCACTACGTCAGCATCAGGAATAGCTTCCATCATTCTCCGCTGCGCCATTTCTCTTTGCATTTGTCTGACTTTACTTTTAACTTCCGGCTTACCTTCAGTTTCTTTATATTCATCTTTAACTTCTTGCTTAGTCATTTTTAATTGCTTGGCGTGATTCCATATTTGATAAGGAACGTCAATTAAGGCAATTAAGATCAGAGATAACGAAATCAGAAAGAAACTGCGCGAGACCAAATCCATGGATTTTCCGATCCCAGCTTCAGCAGTACCTGAACCTAGCTCAGTTAAACTAGGGAAAACTTGATAAATGACTAGATACCCAACCACAAAAACAACGCTGACTTTTGCTAGCGCCTTGGTAAGCTCCATTAAAGCATGCGTGCCAAACATTCTCTTAAAACCTTTTAAAGGAGACATACGACTCGCTTGGGGCGCCATCGCTTTTGCGCTGATTGACAGTCCTCCGATTAAGACTGAAGACAGTAACGCAATAAAAAACATCAGTAGGAACAAGGGCGCAACAGCAAGCATCACTTCTGCCGTAAGTTCAGCCAAAGAAGAAATCATCGAATTAGGGGAATAAATGACTTTTCTATCTGGTGAAAACGCTTGTTTAGCGACATTGGCGATACCTTCGCCAACCGAATTAGAAAAAGCATAAAGCGATATTGATGCAACCATCAATAATAGCGCAGTCGTTAATTCTCTTGAGCGAGCAACCTGGCCTTTTTCTCGGGCGTCTTTTAAACGCTTGGGAGTCGCCTGTTCGGAACGTTCACCAGCTTCTGACTCAGCCATCACTTAACACCTTATCAACTCATCTAACATAACTGACGTATCCAAAAAGTACACAAAAATTCATATCACCTATAACTCAGCTCAACAATCTAAGCTAACCATACTGCAAACAAGTCCGGTTGCTCGAACCATTTGTGATTCAAAATGAGGAAGAAAATAATTTAAAGTTAACCAGACCAATATGAGTCCCGACACCATTGTCAAAGGAAAACCCACTGCAAACACATTAATCTGAGGCGCAGCCCTCGTCATTACGCCAAAGGAAATATTAACGATTAATAATGAAGCAATGCTCACCAACGCCATGATCAACGCAGTTGCAAACACCCATTTCGACCAACTAACTACTTTAAAAAGCAGTTCGAATAGCGAAGCATCACTGCCAATAGGCAAGGAGTGAAAGCTTTCTACCACCAATCGGATCATTAATAGGTGACCATCAAAAGCAAGAAACAACATGGTCGTTAACATTAAGAAAAATTGTCCCAATGCCGGAACACTAGTTCCGTTTGCAGGATCTACTAAAGAGGCAAAGCCTAAACCAGACTGCATGGCAATTATTTGTGCGCCTACAACAAATGTTTCTAACAGCAACCGAGTCACAAACCCCATAGCGATCCCGATAAGCATTTGTTCTACAACGAGCAAAAAACTAGATAATGTAAATAATTGGACCGGCTCCGTTGTAGGCAAAGTGGGCACGACTAACGCGGTGACCGCTAATGCAAGCAAAAGTCTAAATCTGGGAGAGACATTTTTGGAACCAACTACTGACAAAGTCATGAGCATGCCGGACAAGCGAGCAAAAGGTAATACGTATATCGCCATTAATTGCAGTATTTGTTCAGCACTTAACTCTAACATTATTCAACCGATCAACTCAGGAATTAGCGAATAAAGCTCAATGGAAAAATCCACTAAACTGGCAAAAATCCAATTTGCCAAAAACATCATAGTTGCGAGAGTAACCAACAAACGAGGAAGAAAAGAAAGTGTTTGTTCATTGATACTAGTTGCCGCTTGGAAAACTGCGACTAGCAAACCAACAATAAGGCCAGGCGTGATAATTGCGCCGACCAACAAGATAATCAGATAGAGGGCGTTTCTAAAAACCTCAACTACAGTTTCTGGTGTCATTGATTCCCCCTATATTGCAATCTTGCCCAAACATGACGTTAGAGCCAAATTGCATTAAGTAAAACTGTTCGCTAATGTGCCGACGACTAATGCCCAACCGTCGACTAAAACGAACAACATAATTTTAAATGGCAACGAAATAATGAGTGGCGAAAGCATCATCATCCCCATCGCCATCAGTATGCTTGCAATTACAAGATCGATAATTAGAAATGGAATAAAAAGTAAAAAACCAATTTGGAATGCAGTCTTAAGCTCACTAATGATAAAAGCAGGAACAAGCACTTTAAACGGTGGTAACTGCCCCTCTTCTAACTGCTCAGTTCCAGATAAATCCATAAATAGCACCAGGTCACTTTCTCTCGTTTGTTCCAACATGAACTGACTAAATGGAACAGAAGCAGCCTCTAAAGCGCTGCTAGCATCCATGGTCTCATTGATATAAGGTTGAACCGCTTCCTGGTTCACTCTTTCGATGATGGGCGACATGATAAAAAAAGTTAAGAACAAACTAAGACCGATTAATATCTGATTACTCGGAGTCTGCTGCATCCCCAGCGCTTGGCGCAATATTGCGAAAACAACAGTAACTCGAATAAATGAGGTCATCATCATTACGATGGCCGGAAGAAAGGTAAGCAAGGTCATTAACCCTAGAACTTGCAAAGTAACGCTATACTGTTGGTTTCCATTTTGATTGGTTTCTACCGATAACACAGGGATCCCTGCGTCCGCAAAAACCTGCGGCGAAAGAAATACACCGATGAAAAGTATAAGCAACCAGCGCATCTAGGAGTCCTCGAAGTTCTCGTGACTATTTTGGTTTCTAATGGAGTGGTTTCCCGAGTTTTCTAACTGTTCCATTGGTGCATTAGAACTCTGATGCCCCTTCTTGTTAGATTTTTCACTACTTTTTTTTGCATTGACAAACCCGGCGGGATTAAGGACTTGCTTCATTAAACTTTCAAAATTAGTAAAATTCTTTCGAGCTTCTATCGGCCTTTTTAACTCGGCTAATTGTGTGATGCTTTGTGGAGTAACACCAAGTAATAATTGTTGCCCTTGAACTTCAACTATAACAAGCCTTTCCTTTGCACCTAATCTTTGCGACTCCAAGACTTTAATGTTACCTGCTCCAGGATTAAAGTTGGTGAACCGTTTTAAAACAAAAGCCAATCCAAAAATTAACGCCAGGATCGATAACAAACCTAATAGCATCGGAAAGATACTTTCCATTGGGGATTGAGTCGAAATAGTCGTTATTCCGCTCGCAGTTTCTTGCGCACTTGTCGACAAACTTGAAATTAGAATTAAGCTGCCACCAAGTTGACAAAATAAATACTTACTCCTATTTAGTCTTAGTCGATTCACGGCAAACACCTTATTTTAGTTTTTGAATCCGTTCCGCTGGGCTCATAACATCGGTCAGTCGAATACCATATTTTTCGTTAACTACGACCACTTCTCCATGCGCAATCATGGTTCCATTAACCATCACATCAAGTGGCTCACCCGCCAGGCGATCGAGTTCGACAACTGAACCCTGAGTCAATTGAAGTAAGTTACGTATTGGGATTTGAGTTCTCCCTACCTCCATAGAAAGAGATACCGGAATATCCAGAATTACATCAAGCCTTTCGTTATCAACATCTTTCGGCACACCTTCTTCGAGCAATGTTTCCATTTCCGCTGCTTGCGCTTCGGCTTCAGCCTGCTCATTCATCGCATCAGCCCATTCGTCGGCGCCGTCATCTTCACCAGCCATATTTAGTCCTCAAATTATCAATCCTCTAGTAACGTCCGCATAATATGCTCGCGGGAAATTTCTTCTTCAATCTTGACTGCCATATGTCCATTTGAAGTGCCGAAGCTTGCCCTAAAACAAGGTGTATCCTGAGCACTAATGGTTACTAACTCTGGCATATTAATAGGAATGATATCGCCTTCTTTAAATGTCATAACATCGCGCAGACTTACTTCTGTCTCTACCAATGTACTGCTAACTTCCACCTCGGCTGTCAGAATTTCTTCCTTTAAAGCATCGGTCCAGCGATCATCGACATCATCCCTGTCACTTTGGATCCCTGCATCCAATTTATCTCTAATCGGTTCCAACATGGAGTAAGGCATAGTGACGTGGAAATTTCCGCCACCACCATCTAACTCAATATTAAAGCTGCAAACACAAACAACTTCAGAAGGGCTGACAATCGTCGCTAGCGCCGGGTTAACTTCTGAGTCCATATATTCGAAGTCAACTTTCATCACCGGTGACCAGGCTTCTTTTAAATCCACAAATGCCTGCTGCAATAAAAGTTGAATAATTCGCCTTTCTGTCGGTGTAAATTCCCGCCCTTCAATTTTTGCGTGGAATCGGCCATCACCGCCAAAAAAATTGTCCACTAATATAAAAACCAGTTTTGCTTCCAGGGTAAATAGTGCGGTTCCTCTTAGCGGCTTTATTTTCACCATATTGAGACTAGTTGGTACAAATAAACTGTGAATGTATTCGCTGAATTTAATCATTTGAATACCATTCACGGAAATTTCAGCACTGCGCCGCATCATGTTAAATAGACTAATTCGCATATGCCGAGCGAACCGCTCATTAACCATTTCCAAAGAAGGCATACGCCCTCTGACAATTCGATCTTGCGAAGAAAAGTCATAGGGCCTGGCTTCGGAGGGATCTAACGACTCTTCTTCAACGTCGATGTCACCATCATCCACACCATGGAGTAACGCATCAATTTCGTCTTGGCTTAATAAGTCTGACATCTTTTTAGTTCAACTTTTATCAAATTGGATCTATCACTGGATTATCAATCTATCACTGCATTACAAAACTTATAAACAACACTCTCTCTACCGTAGGCTCTCCGACCAAATCGGTGAGAGTTGCCTGAACAGTTTCAAGCGATTTTTGTTGCAACGCTAGCCTACCTTCGGGTGTTTTCAATTCATCAGCTGATTGCTGGCTCACTAGCATCAATACATCATTTTTTAGTTGTGGCATATGTAGTTTAACCGTGTCGACCGCATCATCACCGCGTACCATAAAACTCATTTTGATCTGTACGGTGCGACTACGTTTGTTGCCGGGGATATTTGACGTTATCGCCTCCGGCACACCTACATATTGAGCAGGCTCCTTCGGTGCATCTTCAACGGTTTCAGCAGTTTCGTCTCCTGAACTAGCGGAATCACCGCTAAACATGAAAAAGGCAGCAATACCGGCTCCAATTAGTAAAACAGCGGCTGCGCCGATAATGATGAACTTCTTGCTTTTGCCACTAGCTCCGCTGTCTCCTTCATCAATATCGAGTTCAAGATCCTGATCTTCGTTTGCCATGTTTACTCCAAATAAATAGAAAAAAGGATGGCTCTCTTTTCCTATCGACGTCTTTTCAAGTTTCCCCTTTTAGGAGAATGCAAAAGACATACCAGATGCTGGTGACGATAAAAATGCCCTATTTCAAGGGCTTAGAGAGGTACTTAATTGAGTATAGTCAAATTAATGGCATTCGACGGGAAAGTAACGAACAGATTTGCCAAAAAACTGACAAACAAAACATTTACCTACGGGAAAAGGTGTTAAGAATAGGTATCCACCAGATGTTCACTCTTAGCCACTATGGTTTCTGTTCGCTGTGACTCTTCTTCCATTATCTCCTCGGAAGAACTTTCAGTTTCATCATTTTCTTTTTCTGCTAACTGGCTCTCTTTATGCTGAACTTGGGCTTCCCCTAAATTTATTCCTTGTTGCTCCAGCATATCTTTTAGCTTGGTTAAATTATCTTCAAGTGTTTCTTTGGTCGCTAAATTCGAGACTTGAAAAAGAATATTGATCTCACCATTGGATTTATTAACCTTCACACTTAAAGGTCCCATTTCAGGAGGGTCCATTAAAATTTCAGCACTAGACAGGGATTGTCTAAACATCCATTGAATTCTCATGCTTAAGTTAGGTGCGAAATTCTGTTTTAGCTTTAACCCTTGAGTAAATTCTGAGCTGGGTTCCAATTTGGTATTTACGCTATTAATGCTCTGCCCAGTTTGCTCATTAGTAGCGGTTGTAGTACCACTAGCAAAGAAGGATGTAAATGTCTCAGACGCTGGATTCAAATGAAGCTTACCGCCATTGCTGCTTAAAACCTCTAAGTCTGCATTCGGCAATAGGCTGGCGACCTTTTGCTGTTCAAAGCTGAGTGTTTTGTCTTTGGCAAAGATCTGACTGTTATCTAGTCGCTGCAAAAGCTTACTACTAAACTTTTCTTTTTGGTCTGACATTTTCTTGTCAGCGGATAGATTGAGCTCTACCTTTTTAGCTTTTTCATCCAGTAAAGCATTGTTTGCGTCTAAATCTTCAGCAGAGAGTTTTGCAAGCTTCTCTTTGCTTAGATTTTCGCCGTCAATTTTTACCAGATTCCTGTCAAATATATTCGTTTTGTTTTGAGTATCTTTTTTCGCCAAGATCCCTGCTATACCATCATCGGAACCTTTACTACCTGATTCGAGGCTTTGTCTTGAAGCATTTTCAGATTGAGATGATTGCTCAGCAAAAAACGAGTCTGATTTTAGTTGCGCATTTGTTGTTCCAGAACTCCCTATGACATTAGACTTATTTGCTTCATGCTGCGACCGTTCACTTAGGCTACTAGCGGCTTTAATTTGATTTAAAGTTACAGCTATGTGCTCTTTCAATTTTTCAAGTGCGTCAATATTCTTCAATTGCGCATTGATGCTGACAAGATCTGGATTATCCATCTCTGCCAAGCTCTGTTTTAACGAACTCATTTTTTTGTCTACAAATGATGCAAAAAGTTGCTGTAACTCCTTTTCTGATAAATCTTTTTCTATGCCCCATTGTTCTATTTCTGACAACTCCTTGGCCAACAAGTCAAGCTGGGATAAATCAAGCTGAGAGAGATCTATGCTATCTTGTTCGAATTGCGGAAAAAACTTGCCACCTTTATTTACAAACTGCTCCGCTTGGCCTAAAAATTCGTCATCAAAATCAATGCCTCGCTCTCCTAGTTTTTTGTTTTGAAGTAGCTGGGAGACCGCTAATTGAAGCTGTTCAGAAAAATTCTCATTATCAACACCTATTGCTTGGGCCTTGATTTTAAAAGTATTTTCAGCATTTATAGTACTCCCGCCAAACAATAGACCTAAAACTTGGGATACTGAACCTGCCTGAACTTGACTCATATTTATCACCCAATACAATCCGATAAGAAATGATTACAACACCACTCAGGTGCTAACGGGATAATACTTTGCAACGAAAGTGCCAGGTTTAGAAAACTGTCGAAAGTCTGGATTGAATAATTAAAGGGAAGTCTTAAGTTAAGGACTGAATTGCATCGCACACATTTTGAAATGACGACTCTATGTTAGCTAGCTGAATGTCAACGTCTTGGAGGTTTTCTTCGCGAGCGCCAGTTTCCATCTGTTGACACCAGTCGGCAAGCTCAGTAGCACCGACATTCTTACTGCTGCCTTTAATGCTGTGCGCCGTTCTGCGAATACTATCGGTATTTTTTTCTTTGATTTCAGATTTAAGTTGCTCAATTTTTTGTTGAGTGTCTTCAACATAAGTCTCGAGAAGCATTCCTAAATCTTCTCCCATGATCTCTTGTAGCTCAGAAATAATCGTGCTGTCTAACACATCTGTCACTTTACTTTATTCCTCATGCTCTTTGGCATGCCAACGATAGACCGCGCGTATGTGAGTACCATTATCAAAATGTTCAATTGATTCACATAAGTTCATAAGCAAGGGTAATCCCCTGCCACTCAAGTGTTTACTGCCCGAAGCGATGATTTTTTCGAACTCGAATCCTTTGCCACTATCGCGGAAATTAAAAATAATCTCTCCGCCGTCAGTAAGCGGTTTATGGTCAACATTGACTTCGACGAACCCTTCATTAAGCATCATCAGACCTTCCGTTCTCAACTGGTAGTATTTTGCGAATCCTTCGCTACCACTTTTTATCCCAGAATCTAGCCCTAGAACGCCATGCTCCAAGGCATTGTTATAAAGTTCTGAAAGAATGGTGAATATACGAGAACGGTGTGGCGTTAGCTCTCGACATTCTAGAAGAGTCTGCAGTAGAAGAGGAATTGGATCAAAACGCCCCAGCGATCTTCCTCGTAAGCAAAGACTGAGCTGAGAGTCGAGAGTGCCTGTCTGCGCGTGTGCCTGGTCTTCATCCAGGTCTGGCTGCTCCAAATGATGATGAGGAAAGGCCACTTCCAATAAACTTAAGTCATCGCCTTGATCAGCATCGTTGGTAAACTCGACAACTTCATTTACTAGTCCATCACACAAATTGTCTAAAGTTATGTTGTCTTTGATGTAATCGAGCATTTTTTCCTCACCGAACATTTCCCCTTCTGGATTAATAGATTCGATGATGCCGTCAGTAACAGCGAGCAACTTGTGTTGTTTTGAAAACCTGAAAACTTGTGGTTCAACTTTAAAACGTTGTGGAGATTGTACTCCCAAAGGTAGATGACTTGAATGTACTTGCTCTATATTGTTGGTTTGCGTGTCAATTACGTAAGCCTGCGGCGCTCCAGCATTCCAAATAGTTATTCTTTCATCTAGCGTGTCAATGTCGGCAATAACCACACAACAAAAAACACCACGCGGTAGCACTGAGTGCAATCGAGTATTCATTTCCGTCATTACATCAGGAATAGCAAATCCTTTTTTGGTCATGCCATAAAAAATTTCTGAGGTCGGCATTGCTCCAATCGCAGCAGGTAGTCCATGCCCGGTAAAGTCGGCCAACATCAACCGCATCCCACCCATTGGAGGTTCTGCGGCGAGCATTAAATCTCCATTAAATATTGACATAGGAGATAGGTGGTAGTGAATATTATCGGCCGCTAAGCATCCACGATGGGCGATGTTATTAAAAATTTTCTTGGCTGCTTCTTGCTCTTGAACCAAGTGATCGTTATGGAACTGAATCTCTGATTTCTGTTGCTCAATTGTTTCATACAACTTAGCTATTCTGGAGAAGGCATCGACTTTTGCCTTAATTATGATTCTATTAATGGGCTTGGAAACAAAGTCATCTCCACCACAATCGATACATTTAGCCAGATCGTATGCATCAGTGAGAGAAGTGAGAAATATAATAGGTACCCAGCGCTGCTGTTCGCCACTCTTAATAGCGGAAGCGACCTCATAACCATCAATATCGGGCATTAAAACATCAAGAAAAACAAGAGACGGATTATGTTCGAAGAAAAAGTCGATTGCCTGCTGGCCGGTTTGTGCTTGAACAACTTCATGACCTTCTTGCTCAAGCACTTTAAATAGAATGAGACGCTCTACATTATTGTCGTCAGCGATTAAGATTTTCAAAACAATCTAAGTTCAATAATTAATAGACTTCACTAGTTAAAAGACATTATTGGTCAGATCTTGAACAACTGCTCAAAATTAGAAATGGTTAAGATTTTACGAATATCTTCATTGCAATTTTTAAGCGTAATGTCAGCGGTATCGCCGCCAGCATGATCTCTTAACAAAAGCAACATTCCCAGAGCAGAACTATCCAGGTAAGTCGTATCCACCATATCGACAACAATTTCTGAAGGCGTTGGTGTTAACTTCTCATAAGAATCTCTGAATGCCTGATGTGCGCTAAAATCGAAACGCCCATTGATTGTAATAGTGAGGACCTTTCCATCAGCTGAAAGATTGGAACCTACAGACATACTTAAACCCCTTTTTGACTAAAATGAAAGTAAACCTTTGTTCTCGAAGGTTTTATCAGAAACACCACATAGCTCTAAGCATAGAGCAATCTACAGATTTTGACTAATTTTTTTTACCCCCAATAACTATTTTTTACAAATATCTCACAAAGAGAACTCACAGGAGTTTCTTTACTAGATAACCAGGGATTTGAGATAAAGATAAAACTTTCTCCGCCGCATCTAATTTAACGGCAGCACCAGGCATTCCCCACACCACACTAGACTCTTCATCTTGTGCTACGGTGAAAGCGCCACTGTTTTTTAAGCTGAGTAATCCTTTAGCTCCATCAGCCCCCATCCCAGTCAAAATAATTCCTATTGATTTATCGCCGACAGTATCAGCCACAGAATCAAAAAGTACATCCACAGCAGGTTTGTGTCGATTAACGGGACTATCGTCGCTGAGGTAAGCCCATAACTGCCCTTGTTTACGGGTAACTTTCATATGCATATGCCCGGGAGCAAGATAGGCATGTCCTCGCTCTAACAATTGCGGTGCTCTCACTTCGGTTATAGGCATTTCGGCTTCACCATTTAACCTTTTAGCATAAGATGTTGAGAATACGTCAGGTATATGCTGAGTCATTACGATTGGCGGAAGATTGCACGGCAAACGAGTAATAACATTTTGAATTGCCTCAGTGCCTCCTGTTGATGCACCAATCGCGATTAGTTCAACTCTACTTTTGCCTTTTTTGAGCTCAAGTTTTTCTTTATTGCTGACCTGCGTTTTTTCTAAGGCATTGGTATTGCAACGGCCCGCTGCTTTTACCTTTTCAATTAACTCTTCGGATAAAAGCATTAGCTTATCTTTAACTTCAGTACTTGGCTTACCAACAAAATCAAATGCTCCGGCATTCAGTGCTTGCATGGTGATATCGGCGCCAGCCTGAGTTAAGGTAGAAACCATAATGACTGGCATTGGCCTCAAACGCATAAGATTTTTCAAAAACGTAATCCCATCCATCTTAGGCATTTCAACATCCAGTGTAATAACATCTGGATTATACTTTTTAATTTTTTCTCGGGCATCAAAAGGATCCTCGGCCGTGCCCACTACTTTAATTCCGTCATCACTATCAAGAATTTGCGTCAAGAGGACTCGAATAAATGCCGAATCATCAACAATTATTACGGTTGTCGGTTTCTCACTCATTAGGTTGTTTTTCTAATCAAATAATTCAATATCACTTTCAACTTTCTGACACGAAATTTTGCTGTAGTAACTTTCATCTCTCGACTCGATCGTTGAGTTATGCTTGCTATAAAGCTTCTTAATCATTACCTTTCCGTTAAGGGGAAAATACATTACCTTGCGTGGATACATTCCACCAACGTCTTCTGCAACGAGGTTATAACCTTCTATTTCTATGTATTCTCTTACAAAATTTATGTTGCGTTTTCCGACGTTGGTCATACCTTTCATTACTTTACCTCCGCCAAAAATTTTTACTTCTAAATTATCTCGGCTACCGCCATTTCTTAAAATATCATTTATCATTTGCTCCATCGCAAAATTTCCGTATCTTGCAGCTGTGCTCAACTCGGCGCTACAATTATTGTCGCTTTGCATTGGCAACATAAAGTGATTCATGCCTCCAATTTTTACTTTTTTATCTCTAATACATGCGGAAATGCACGAACCTAATACCGTTGTTATTACTTCATTGTGGCTAGTAACATAAAATTCACCCGGTAGAATTTTAGCAGTGGGCATTCCTGTTTTCTTATCCCAATAACGATTAATATGTTGAAACTCATGCCAACATGAAGGCAAATTTTGTCTGTCGTACCCCATGCCCATTACTGCTTTTTCCTATAGATAGTCCTACCGATGGCAGTAAATAGCCCTTTCTCTGCGCTTAAATTTTCGGAGTGCCCGAGAATCAAACAACCATCGTCTGCTAGCAGCTCATTAAACCTTCGAACCAGACTTTGTTGTGTTGGTTTATCAAAATAAATAAGGACATTCCTACAAATAATTAAATCCAACGGCCCTTTCATTGGCCACTCATTCATTAGATTAAGTTGCTTGAAAAAAATATAGTCTTGTAATTTTGGATTTATCTGCCACTCGTCCTGTCTACAATCACCAGTTTGCTTAAACCATTTAAGATATTCTTTTTCCACCGGTTTTAGTTTTTCTTCTGTATAAATCCCCTTGCGGCATTTATCCAATACATTGGTATCAAGATCCGTTGCAAGTATTTTGAAGTCGACATCAATCGGCTTATTTTTTATGTCGTGCCACACCATTGCTAAGGTGTAAGGTTCTTCACCAGTTGAACACCCTGCAGACCAAAACCTTATGCGACGTTTATTTTGCCGAAATAGCTCAGGAATAAACTGATTTCTCAAGTAATCAAAGTGGTGTTGTTCCCGAAAAAAATGAGTTAGATTTGTAGTAAGCGCATTGATAAAATTTACTTTCTCTTCTTCATCTGATTCAACAATATCCAAATAGTTGTCAAAATCACCTGCGTTAAGCTTTCTGATCCTGCGAGCAAGACGCGAATAAACCATATCTGTTTTTCTTTCAGAAAGACTTATGCCCGACAACCGATTAATTAGAGCAACTACATGTTCAAAGTTTTGTTGGGTAAAAACGAATTCTTTGTCCACAATCGATTTTCGATCATCGAACATTTAACTTCCCCCATTTAATAATGCTAAACTCCATATGACTCGTCATGAGTTTAAATACACGAGCCATTGCTAGAATTTACTTTTAGCTAAACTGATTTAAAACTCCTCCCACTCTTCATCAGTTGGAATATCAACTTTTCTTGCCTTTGCACTAGAGTTCTTAGCTTTTGGCTTTTGGGGAGAAATAACTTCTCCTGATCGCTTACCGCTCTCATCTCCGGTCTTGAAAAAGCTCATAAGTTCCATCAAATTTCCGGCTTGTTCATTTAGAGATTCAGCTGAAGCCGCAGCTTCTTCAACGAGCGCGGAATTCTGCTGCGTCATATTATCCATTTGGGCTATAGCTTGATTTACCTGCTCAATACCCGAGGCCTGTTCTTCACTGGCGTTAGAAATTTCTTTCACTAGTTGAGTGACATTCCTAACTGAGTCAACAATATCGTTAAGCTTTTGTCCTGAATCATTAACTAGCTTACTTCCTTGGTCTACCTTATTAACGCTGTTACTAATCAGTGATTTAATGTCTTTAGCTGCGCTAGCACTTCTTTGCGCCAAGTTCCGCACTTCTGCGGCTACTACTGCGAAACCTCTGCCCTGATCACCAGCGCGTGCAGCCTCTACTGCGGCGTTAAGAGCAAGTAGGTTTGTTTGGAAAGCTATTTCATCTATTACCCCAATGATGTCAGAAATTTCTCTTGAAGCCTCATTTATTTCTTTCATGGCTTTAACCGCTTCAGCAACAACGTCACCACCACTTTCTGCTTGCTTCATGGTATCAATTGATAGATTATTTGCCTTATTAGCGGCTTCGGCATTTTCTTTAACCGTTCCAGTAAGTTCCTCCATACTTGATGCGGTTTCTTCTAAGCTAGATGCTTGCTCTTCAGTACGTTGGCTAAGGTCAGTATTTCCTTGAGAAATCTCTTTTGATGAACTGGAGACATGGCTGGAAGTTTCCATGATTTCTCCAACCATATTTCTAAGATTATTGATACTCGTATTTATTGAGCTTTGTAACTGTTCGAACATTCCGTGATAAGCACCATCCATGTTTTCTTGCAAATTGCCTGCGGCTAGCTGCTCTAAAACGCCCTGACAGTTTTCAATTGGTTCAACAACAGTATCCAACATCGTATTAACGCCCGAAGCTAAGTTACTCATGAATCCATCAAATGAATCGGCATCTAACCTTTCTCTCAATTCTCCGCGAGACGCTTTTTGAATCAGCTCTTCTACTTGCTCTTGAGCAGTAACTTGCTCGGTAGTGTCGATCCACTCGACCGCCGTTCCCAAGTAATTTCCAGACTTGTCTCTCAATGCCACTGCAATTAAATTAAAGGAAAGTGGACCAACTTTAATACTGGCGTTGTAAGGCAAATTCTCAGGCTTAAGAATATTTCTCTGGTGAGCTGGATTTTTGTGGAAAGAGTCATAGTTTGTTCCGATTAATCCATCAACAGAGAAGTTTGGTAAAGATTCTTTTAAAACAGCTTCTCGCTTTCGGAGCATTTTTTCTACCGATGGATTTATGTAATTTATTACCCCATCGGGATCTGCCATCATTACATTCGTTGACATTCCTTCAACAGCCGAAACCAATCTGCCTACTTCCTTTTCAGCGGCCAGTTGCTCAGTTATATCGGCCCATTCTAAACTCGAACCAACATAGTTTCCTTCAGAGTCCATTATCGCTGCGACATTTAATGCAATTGTCACATCGGCTATTTGGATATTAGCTTGATATGGTAGATTATTTGGATCGCCTAAAATTTTCCTTTGGTGTGCCGGATTTTTATGGAAATCGTCTATGCACTTACCCATCAGATACTCTTCTGTGGCTTTAAAGTCATGCCATACTGACTGCATTGTTTCTTCTAGTTCGGCGAATAAATTCATTGTTGCTGGATTTACATAAGTTACTATCAGATCGCGATCGACCATCATAGTTGCAGTTTGAGAACCTTCCATAGCACCTTGCATTCGAGCAATATCATTATCAGCTTTAACTTTCGCAGTAACGTCAGCCCACTCCAAGCTAGAACCAATATGCTTTCCTTCAGCATTAATAATCGCGCATACATTCAACTCAATCGTATTTTCTGCGATTTGAATTTTGGTTTTATACGGGAGGTTATTAGGATCTCCCAATATTTTTCTTTGGTGGGCGGGATCTTTATGGAAATCATCGATACATTTCCCAATCATATAATCTTCACTGGCTTTAAAACCAGGCCAAACGCTAACCATGGCAGATTCCAATTCCTTTAGAAGATCATATGTTGCTTGATTGCAGTAAGTGACCTTAAGATCAGTATCTACCATCATCATTGCCGTTTGAGAACCATTTATCGCGGCTTGCATTTGCGAAACGGCATGAGATAACTTAGTTTGTTCAGTAATGTCTGTCGCATACTTAACGACTTTGAAAGGTCTTCCGTTCAAATCCAGAATCGGATTGTAAAAAGCCCGGATCCAAACTTCATCTCCTTGCTTGTCAAACCGTTTATATTCACCTGAACTGAATTCACCACGATTTAAATTATCCCAAAACGCTTTGTACTCTGCGCTATTTGCGTATTCAGGCTCAACAAACATTCGATGGTGCTGGCCTTTTACTTCATCCAATGAATATCCCATTACATTCAGAAAATTCTCATTCGCATTTATAATTGTTCCGTCCATATTGAAATGGATAACGGCTTGGGATTTACTAATCGCTTCTATTTGACCTGATGAATCAGCATGTTGTAACTTTTGAGAGGTTACATCGCTTGCATACTTAACTACTTTAAAAGGCTTTCCATTCAGATCGAAAATAGGGTTGTAAGTTGCGCTGATCCAAATTTCCTTACCGTCTTTTCCAAGACGCTTGTACTCTCCTGAATCAAAGTTTCCTTTGTTTAAGTTTGCCCAAAACGCTTTGTATTCCGCGCTATTTCCGTATTCAGGCTCAACAAACATTCGATGATGCTGACCTTTTATTTCGTCCAATGAATACCCCATTGCATTCAGAAAATTCTCATTAGCGTCTATTATTGTTCCGTCCATATTAAAATGGATTACTGCTTGCGACTTTCCGATGGCTGAAATTTGCCCAGAAAAATCTGCATTTTGTAATTTTTGCTGAGTAACATCACTTGCAAACTTAACCACTTTATATGGTTTTCCAGAACTACCAAAGATAGGATTGTATGAGGCCTGGATCCAGATTTCCTTGCCTTCTTTACCAAGGCGTTTGTATTCACCTGAGTCAAAATTTCCTTTATTCAAGTTTTCCCAAAACGACCTATATTCTTCACTGTTTTCATACCCCGGCTCGACAAACATCTTATGATGTTTACCTTTAATTTCGTCAAGTGAATAGCCTATGGCATCAAGAAATAGATCGTTTGCATCGATAATTGTGCCATCCATATTAAACTCAATTACAGCTTGAGAACGGCGAATCGCATTAACTTGACTTTCAAAATCTAGTTTTTCATCCGCTTTTTTTTGTGTATCCATATCTCTACCTTTTATAAAATTTTTATAGCCTTTAGAAGACTAAAACACTGGTAATGCACCAGAACCAAGTAACCAGCTAAATAGTTACTCGTCATTCAAGTCGTCTAAATTTACGAGCTTACCTAGATCCAGAAGTACGATCATATTGTCTCCTAGTTTCGCCAACCCTTTGATATAACGAGTATCAACCTTACTACCAAAGCTGGGCGCTATTCTAAGATTATCTGGTGGAACGTCATGAACATCTGAAACGGCGTCAACAACTGTTCCAAGAATAACTGTTCTACCTTCTCCATTCTCTAAACAAGCTTGCAATATTATTACTACTGTAGTTTTGTCATAAGTTACATTTTCGTATCCAAATCGAACTCTTAAATCTATAATAGGTACTACTGTTCCTCGCCAATCAACAACTCCTTTAATGTAATCTGGAGTATTAGGAATTGGCCTAGGCTCAATCCACCCATGAATTTCTTGGACCGCGAGGATATCTATCCCGTACTCATCCTTTTCCATTAAAAATGTTAGGTACTGTTGTATTTTTCTTTCCGACTTTTCTAATTCAGTTCCTACTTCTTTTTTTTCCATCAGTTCAGCCATTGACGACTTGCCCTCCCGAATATGGGTGGTTAATCAAATTCAAATCGAGTAAGTTTTCCAAGTTTAAAAGCGTAACCGCATTGTTGTTAACCGTCATAATTCCAGAGGTAAAGCGACTATCAATATCACTGCCATACTCAGGGATATCTCTAATAAAAGATTCTTCTAGATTAAATACGTCGGACACGCCATCAACGACGCATCCCATTAAACTTTCTTTTTCTTTTTTACTGTTTTTAAAAATAATAATTACCGTAGTAGCACCATAGTGGTTTTGTTTGAACTTAAATCTCATTCTAAGATCCATAACGGGAACAATCGTCCCCCTTAAATTCAATACGCCTTTAATATAATGCGGAGAATTAGGTAAGAATGTTGGCTTCTCCCAAGCTCGAATTTCTTGAACTTTTAGAATGGATACTGAAAACTCTTCTTCACCAACAACAAAGCTTAGGTACTGCGAACCAGTTTCATCAGCCATCATATTAGTATCAGAAAAATTAACTTCCTGGTTTTGAATTACCTTCATTATTTCCGATGGCATATCCTAACCCCTATGCAACTTTATTGTTTCTACGGTTTGCGCCTTCAGATGCGCGTTTAGCTAATCCAACAACATCAAGAATCAGGGATACTCGTCCATCGCCCAATATCGTAGCTCCGGAAACGCCTTGAAGAGATTTGTAGTGAGTTTCCAGGCTTTTAATAACAACTTGTTGCTGTCCTAGTAACTCATCTATTCTCAGTGCAATTTTTCTATTTTCCCCCTCGACTATAGCGAGTAATCCCTCGCTAGAACTACTGAGGTCTTGCTGAATTTCAAATTCGCTTTTTAAGTCAATTATTGGAATATAATCATCATGTAATTTATAAACTTTCATATCGCCGGCAATTCTTGAAATTTCTGCCATATTGAGAGGCACTGACTCAATGATTGAGACCAGCGGCAAAACATAAGTCTCGTTAGCTACTTTAATTAACTGCCCATCTAAAATTGCCAGAGTGAGTGGAAGTCTAATAGTGAATGTTGTTCCTTTACCTAGCTCAGATTCGATCTCAACGCTTCCACCCAAATTATTGATATTTCGTTTCACCACATCCATCCCGACTCCTCGGCCGGAAACATCGCTTACAACCTCTGCAGTTGAAAACCCTGGCTCCATGATAAGAGATAAAACTTGCTCAGGTGGAGTATCAAAAGAATCGTTTATAAGACCTTTCTCAATCGCTTTTTTATAGATAACGTCTGGATCGATTCCTTTACCATCATCACTCACCTCAATCACGATATTGCCACCTTGATGGAAAGCATTTAAAGTCAGAGTACCTTCTTCGGGTTTATCTGCTGAGATTCTTTCTTCTGCAGATTCTATTCCGTGGTCTAAAGCGTTTCTAACTAAGTGAGTAAGTGGATCACCAATTTGCTCCATCACAGTTTTATCAAGCTCCGTAGACTCGCCTTTAATATCCAACTGCACTTTCTTGCCTAACTGTGATGACAAGTCTCTTACCATTCTTGGTAATCGATTAAACACAAAACCTATAGGTAGCATCCGAATTCGCATTACGCTTTCTTGTAGTTCGCGCGTATTTTGTTCCAGTTCGCTTAATCCGGAAACCAACTGAGTAAGCTTAGACATGTCGAAATTTTCACCCAGCTCACTCAACATTGACTGTGTAATTACTAGCTCTCCAACCAAGTCAATAAGCGTGTCGACTTTCTCTATTCCAACTCGTATTGATGCCGTTGATGCTGTGTTGGTGCCTACTTCACTCTTTTCTTTTTTGTTTTTTAGTTCTACTAATGGTGTTTGTTTCTTTTCTTCCTGGTCAGCCTTTTGCCCTGAAGTTTCAGAAGATATTTGTTTTATATCTTCTGAAATCTCTTCCATTTGAGGTTGCTCAAGCTGATCTTTATCCACATTTTTGTCATTACTTCGAGGAACTTGATCTATATTCAGCTCACAATCATCTTCAACCCATTCAAAAACTTCTTTTACAGCCGCTTCGTCAATTTCGGAATCAAGTGTCAAACTCCACCAGATGTGGCAGGACTCGGCCTTTAGTTCATCAAAACAGGGGACATTATCAAGGTGGGCGTCGACTTCAAGATGGCCGAACCCCTTTAATTCTCGAAACATTCTTAAGGGTTCATTTCCTGTCTCAAGAATATAACTTTTAGGCTTGAATTCTATCTTCCAGACTTTATCTTCGCAGTTGTCTTTTAATGATTCTTGAACAGACTGTTCGAATACATTCTCTTGCTGGCTTGCGTCTTCAATTTCATTTGCAAGCAATTCATTAAAATAATTAATTAGCTCTACATGCTCGTCGCCAACATCCTCTCCATCTCGCATTCGAAACAACATCCCCCTAAGGCAATCAACAGACTTCAGCAAAAGATCAACAACCTCTTTAGTTACCGGTCGCAGTCCTTCTCTCATTTCATCGAGCAAAGTCTCCATCACATGAGTAAAGTCAGCAACTTCTTTAAAACCAAAGGTTGCGCTACCACCTTTTATTGAGTGCGCAGCTCGGAATATCGTATTAATATTTTCCCGATCTGAATCTTCCTCCAGATTGAGCAGTTCTTGCTCCATCGTATCAAGGCCTTCAAAGCTTTCTTCATAGAAAACTTGATGAAATTGGCTTAAATCAATTTCCATTTATAGCAACCTATTTTTTGGTTAACCAACAACTTTGTTCACAGTTGCTAATAGCTGATCAGGATTAAATGGCTTGACAATCCACCCCGTAGCACCGGCAGCTCGTCCCGCTTGTTTTTTTTCTGAAGAAGACTCTGTCGTCAACATGAGAATTGGTGTAAATTTGTAAGTGCCAATTGCGCGTAACTCTTTTACTAACGTCAACCCATCCATGTTAGGCATATTTACGTCAGATATGATGACATCAAACGACTGTGATTGAGCAACCTTTAACGCTTCGACTCCATCAGAAGCTTCACTTACCTCGAAGCCGGCACTTTTAAGAGTAAAACTAACCATTTGACGCATTGAGGCCGAGTCATCGACCGCCAGTATCTTTGTCATTAAAATGTCTCCAAAGAATTGAGCAGGATAGATTAAGCCAGACTAAGCTGTTCGCTCATCCCTAAAACTTCACTAGATTGAATTAGATTATCTGAAGGCTTTTGCCAAGTAACCTCACATCCTTGTTGCTCTACTTTTTTTATAAACGAGTAGATCAGTTGTAATCCTGCCGTGTCTGCTCGTTCAACCTTATCGCCGACAAGCGTAACGGGTAAATTTTTGGCAAGTGCATTTTCCAGGCGCACTTTAAGCGAAGACGCATTAACAATGTCGAGTGCTGTTCCAAGACTCACAGTTGTCTTCTTTGGCGTTTTTTTTAACGTCAATTATGTGTCTCCTGCATAAGGCCTAGTCTTTGTCAGATTATTTCTATATACCTAATTCCTAATAATTAGGTATAGCAGAAATTCGGTAACTTTCAGGTATTTATGTGATTTTTTTTAACACGCACAAATTGCGTAACATCAAGTCGGCATTTTTGGATATATTGGAAATCTGTCTTACTTTATAAGCAGAAATATCGGCGAGCGATGAATATGTAAAGGCTTGAAATGGGTTTTACCTGACTTAAAATACTCTGGGCTTTCAAGTTTTTATGTCAAACTGCTGGAATTTTGACGCCTTATAAACGATTGTGTTGATATTTCGTCATTCTGGTTAGACTCTTTTTTGAGTTCGCTTTTTAGTTCTTTTTGTTTAAAGGATTGCATTACCTGACCGATCGCTTTATGGCGATTGTGATCGTCTTTCCATTTTCCCTGATTGTGCTCGATATTTTGCTGACACTGGATAAGTACTTCTTTTTGTTGCGAAATTGCCAACTCTAGTTTATTGAGAAATTGATGATACTGTTGCAAGGTTGCTCCAGATACGCCTTGCCTGATTTTTTCTTCCATGCCTTCCAAATATTCGCTACGATAAGTTTCTAATTGAATAAGCTTTTGGTTTTCTTGCTTTTGCAGTTCCAGCGAGGCCCCTAATTGTTCCGCGGCCTTTCTTTCCTTGTTTTTAGCCAATTTTTTTATCGGCTCTAGACGTTTTGAGCGAACCATTCAAACTCCAGAAAAATCAAATAACTATCGGTAAATACTGCTTGCTTTGTGTTTCCACTTTATTTATTCAAGAGTGACTCTTAACATAAGTATAGTTCCTATTTCCGCAGACCTCTAATATTTGGCCTAGCCTATCCCGAAATAAAATTAACTACGCTCTAAGCATCATTTCGCTTAAATCATTTACATTGTCTTGCATATGGACTTCTTCGTTAATGTTTTGGCACAAGAACCCTCTGATTTCCGGCATCATTTCAATGGATTCATCTACCGAGGGGTCACTACCTTTCTGGTATGCACCGACAGTTATTAAATCTTTATTTTGCTGATAGGTTGAATAGAGATATTTAAGTTGGTTAATTGCATCTCTATGTTCTTCACTTGTGATCTGGTTAAGTACTCGGCTCACAGAGCCTTCAATATCGATTGCCGGGTAGTGACCGGCATCAGCAAGCTCGCGAGATAACACCACATGACCATCTAGAATGGCACGAGATGCATCCACTATCGGATCTTGCTGATCATCTCCTTCGGCCAATACCGTATAAAATGCAGTTATAGAACCACCAGCCTCATCACCGTTGCCGGCCCTCTCAACTAATTGCGGTAATAGTGCAAATACGGAAGGTGGATATCCTTTGGTAGCAGGTGGTTCGCCAATAGCTAAAGCTACCTCTCTTTGTGCCTGACAAAACCGAGTCAGCGAATCCATTAACAACAAAACATTTTTACCTTGGTCTCGAAAATATTCTGCGATTGTAGTAGCTGACATTGCACCTTGAAGCCTCATCAAAGGAGAATAGTCCGCCGGAACAGCGACCACAACCGAGCGCTTAATCCCATCCTCTCCTAAAATTTGCTCAATGAACTCTTTAACTTCTCGACCTCGCTCGCCTATTAAGCCAACAACGATAATGTCAGCTTCAGTAAAACGAGTCATCATTCCGAGCAACACACTCTTACCTACACCACTTCCCGCCAAAAGGCCCATGCGCTGCCCTCTACCGACAGTGAGGATTGAGTTAATAGAGCGTACGCCTACATCAAGGGGTTCAGTGACGGGTCGACGATTTAGCGGATTTATCGGTTCAGAAGCTAATGCTCTTGCTTGATGACAGTGGACAGGTCCTTTACCATCAATAGGTTTCCCTTGGCCATCAAGAACCCTTCCCAACAAAGCCTCACCTACAGGAATTTCCGCGGCTCGGTGTGTCGGGATAACACGAGCGCCAGGCCCTATTCCATGAATATTTCCTATCGGCATTAAATAGATTTTATCTTTAGCAAACCCAACAACTTCCGCTTCTTCCAATTTACCTTGAATGGTCTCGATTAAGCATCTTTCCCCGACATTTACACTGCAGCCGACAGCTTCTAAAGTCATTCCAACCATTCGAGTCAATCTGCCCTCTACGACCAAACTCGACTCTTCTGGCACTCGTGCAACGAATTGGCTGATATGATTGGCCATTGACTCATCAGTTAGCATCGCTTTCACCAGCCCTTTGTCCACCCACAATTCGGCTGAACAAAACAGCCACTTGTTTGTCAATCGATGCGTCTACAGTGGAGTTGTCTGTATTGACGAGGCAACTCCCTCTTTCCAAAGAAGGGTCGCTTTTGATCTGCCAGTTAGGCGAGCTATTCTCTTTGTCGATGGATAGTGCTTTACTTACCGCAGCCTCATCTTCAGGGTGTAGGCCGATAACAATATTTCGCGAGCCGACTGGAAGTAGTTTTAAAGCCTCGCGAATAATGGCGATAATTTGAGTTGGATCTTGTTTTAATTCTCTCCTCACTATTTGTCTTGCAACAGCAAATGAAAGCTGCATTAACTGTTGCTGAGTCTTCTCACGACATAACCTTACCGGTTCAGCTAATTGTAAAATCATATTGGAAATGGACTCTTTCAACATATCGATTTCATTGTTAGCTGCGGCGAGTCCCTCCTGCTGACCCTGTTGAAACCCTTCCTGCCTTGCTTGCTCCTTGATTCGTTCAAGCTCCTCGGCTTCTAATTGTTGTTTGGCTTCTTCAGAAAGCTCTTCTTCCTCTTCTTCCTCGGCCGGTTGCAAAAAACTTGGCGCATTCCCAAGCTCTAAAGAAGGAACATTCCAAGCAGTATACTCTGCAACATTTCTTAAAGGTTTTATCGGCTCATCCGACTTTGCTTTCATCACCATAATTTATTCCACATAAAACTAGTTCTAAACCATCTCTTCACCACCACCGCCAAGTACGATTTCACCCGAGTCAGCCATACGTCTTGCAACAGTTAGTATTTCTTTCTGCGCAGCTTCAACTTCGGATAACTTAACCGGGCCCATCGCCTCAAGATCATCACGCATAAGTTCGGCTGCCCGCTTAGACATATTCTTAAAGATCTTTTCCTTAATTTCTTCATCGCATGCCTTTAACGCGATCACTAAAGTGTCCGTTGAAATTTCTCTGAGTAATGCTTGGATTCCTCTATCATCAACATCACTTAAATTGTCAAATACAAACATCAAATCTTCAATTTTTTGAGCAAGGTCTTCATCGGTTTCTTTGATTGAATCCATGATTAAAGCTTCATTAGCTCCATCCATAAAATTCATAATATCTGCGACCTTTTTGACACCACCAATTTGGCGTGATTGTGTGGACCCACTTCCGGTAAATTGTTTCTCCATAATGTCATTAAGTTCTTGCAAAGCATCGGGCTGAACCGCCTCCAATGCCGATATCCGCAAAGCTAAATCTACACGAACCTTTTCTGGAAGAATTTGCAGGACCTCAGCCGATTGATCTGGATCGAGATAAGATAAAACTATTGATTGAATTTGTGGATGTTCAAAGCGAATAACATCAGCAACTGATCTTGCATCCATCCATTTAAGAGTATCCAATCCCTTAGTATTGGCGCCAGCTAAAATTCTATCGATTAAGGCACCTGCCTTATCATCGCCTAACGCCGACTTTAGGGTACTCCGAATATAATCTTCAGTACCTATCCCTATGCCAGTTTGTTCTTCCACTTTTTCCAAAAACTCATCGACCACATCTTCAACAGCACCTTTACCGATATTTCTTAACGATGCCATTTGCATCCCTAACACTTGTACTTCTTTAGGGCCCATATGTTTAAGTACTTCTGCAGCGGTTTCCTCTCCAAGGGAGAGCATTAATATAGCGGCTTTATCAACACCTGTTAGCTTTTCTGTACCTTTATCCTCATCAGCCATCTTCGTCTATCCAACTCTTAACTAATTGTGCGACTAACGTCGGGTTATTTGCTACAACGCCTTTTGCTTGCTCCAATTTTTTCACTTCACCTACTGTTGGCGGTGGTAGCTCTAAATTATCATGGCCGGCTAACACAACCTGATCTTCCGCCAAACCTGACGCATCACCTTCAGTTAGTCCGGATAAATCTAATTCATCAGATTCGCCTAATCCACCTCCGCCAGCTGCCACAGGAACACTAGAGAGTTTTCTCATGGTAGGCCTAAGCACCCCAAATATAAGTATTAACCCTAATATTAATCCGATCAAAGGTTTCAGCATAGTTTGGAACAATTCTTCTTCATAAAATGCTGGCGGAGCAGGCTCAGGTAGAGTTTCCGCTTGTATAAATGGAAATGATTCTACGCTTACCACATCGCCTCTTCGAGTGCTGAATCCTATTGCAGCTTGAATCAGGCGATTGATACGTGCCAGTTCATCCTGGCCGCGTGAAATTTTTTGTCCGGCATTGTTAATGTCATCAATATAATCTAAGCCGACTGAAACACTAATCCGTTTAATGATGCCGACCTGAGGCAGAATATGGCTAATCGTTGTATCCAAATCAAAATTCTTCTCTGATTCCAAACGCCGATTTTGCGCAGCATTGTTTTGCTGTGCTCCGGCGTTTGCTGCGTTAACCGGAATGGTCGCGGCTCCCGGAGGTTGATTAGATAACGCCCCAGGAATGCCAGCAGCAATACCGTCTTGCCGCGTATCGTCAATAGTTCTTTCACTTCGGATTGCTGTAAGGTCAGGGTTAAAGGTTTGTAGGGTTTGCTCTTTCTTAGTGAAATCCATATCAACATTAACTTGCACCGTGTAAGCGTCAATGCCAACTATCGGCGTAAGTATTTGCTCTACTCTACTTTTAATGTCTCCCTGGCGCTCACGAATGATATCTAGTTCTTTAGACGATTCTCTTTGGCTTCGACTCATACTTCCCGAATGATACAGACGCCCGAACTGATCCGTAATGGTGACTTTATTGCGTTCCAAGTTAGGAATGCTTCCCGATACCAGATCAACCATTGCATCTACTTGTTCTTCAGAAATACTACCTCGTGAATATAAATTTAATAGCACCGAGGCACTCGGCTTCTTTCTATTCTTTATGAATGAAGACTCTTTGGGGATGGCAAGATGCACTTTAACTGCTTTAACACCGTTAAACTGTTTTAGAGTATTGGTCAGTTGAATTTCTTGATTGCGTAGTAGTCTAGCTTGTTCCATACGCTGGGATACACCAAATCCAGAGTCTTTTTTGAGATAAGGATCTTCGGTCATATCTTGCACGGCCACGCCTTGAGCACCAAGTTCCATTTGAATTCGCTTAAAGCGACTCTGCGGGATCAATACCCGACCATTCTTGTCTACATCAAAAGGAATTTGTTGTTGCTCAAGGTAATTTATAACGTCCATAGATGCTTCAGGAGACAAGTTTGTCAGCGGACGCATCGGGGGTTCCTTTGACCAAAGCGCAATAAAAACACCTAGCGCGATACTTGCCGCTATCGCGACCAGGATCCCGACCTGTTTTAATGGCGCCAAACTAGTCATACCCGGTAAAATACCGGGTGTTTCCTGTTCCAATTGAACCATATCTGTTGTTGCTTCAGCCAACTTGATTATTCTCCAACTTGATTACTCTCCAGCTTCGCAGGGCAATTATTTGTTCAAATATCATTATTCATTAAAACTTAAATTGGCATATTCATAATATCTTGATATGCGGAAACGACTTTATTTCTAACTTGCATTGTTGCTTGAAAAGCGACACTCGCTTTTTGCGAGGCGATTACCGCTTTAACTAAGCTAGTACCACCATCTCCACTTTCTATTTGGCGTGCAGCCTGCGATGCTTGCATTTGATATTGGTTTACCGTATCAATCGCATTAGTCAGAGTTTGACCGAACTCACTGCCCGCATGATTAACCTTTTGAGTCAGATTGGCGCTTTGATTGCCACCGCTTTTTGCAAGCTCACCCAATCGATTCATTTGGGCTTGTAAATTCTGTTGGTTTAAATCTAACTTCATTTGTATTCCTCTGCACTCAGCCTTTTTTTAGTATTAACTCGCTCACTCTATTTGTTTCAATTCTTTCCTGGGATTTCATATCCAAGTTCGCGCATTCGAGCCAGTTTGTACCGCAACGTTCTTGGGCTAACGCCTAATGCTTCCGCTACGTCTTTTTTCTTACCATTGTGTTTAACTAAACTTTCAACTATCAATTGAAACTCGTGGTGTTGAACATTATTGACTAAAACACTGGCAGACGATTCATTAACTAAAGAATCTTCAACTTGAATTTCAGAGTCAGGCTCAAACTGGAGGTCGTCTGCTTCGACCAAATCACCACTCGCCAAAACCGCAGCCCTCTGCATTAAATTATCTAGTTCCCTCACATTTCCGGGCCAGTGATAAGCCACCAACTTACTTTTGGCTTCGGTTGACAAATTCATACCTCCACGTGAAGTTACAAAAGGATTATTGCTCAGTATTGACTGTGCAAGCGGAACAATATCTAAGGGCCGCTCACTCAAAGCAAGACACCGGATCGGAAATACATTTAGACGGTAGTAAAGATCTTCTCTGAATCGTTTTTCAGAAACTTCTAACTTTAAGTCTCTATTGGTAGTAGCAATGATACGCACATTAAGCTGAATTGTTTTTTTTCCGCCAAGACGTTCAACTTCTTTTTCTTGAATAACTCTGAGAATCTTCGCTTGTAAGGCCAAATCCATTTCGGATATTTCATCGAGCAGTAAAGTACCTTTTTGCGCTTGCTCAAATTTACCTGCACAAGCTTGGAGAGCTCCGGTGAAGGCGCCTTTTTCATAGCCAAATAGAGTTGCTTCTAACATGTTCTCCGGAATAGCAGCACAGTTTATAGCCACAAAAGGACTTTCACTTCTATCAGAGTTTTGATGTATAAACCGTGCCATGACTTCTTTGCCTGCTCCACTAGGACCGGAAAGTAGGACATTTGAATCAGTCACGGCTATCTTTTTTGCAAATTCAAATACTTGCTGGCTTTTAGGATCTTCAACAATGATATCCGAACAAACCTTCTTGGGAATATAGTTGTTTACCAGTTGAGACAACTGACTTGCTTCAAAAGGCTTTTGTAAATAATCACAAGCCCCCAATCTCATCGCCTCTACCGCATCGCTAACGTCACCATATGCAGTCATCAAAATAACAGGCAGGTCAATCCTTTTTTGACGAATGCTTTTTAGCAAATCTATACCGCTCATTTCTCCCATTTGCATATCCGTAATCACCATATCCGGCGTTTTTTCCGTTGCCAGAAAACTCAGTGCAGACTCTGCTGATTCGACGGCGCTTGCCTGAAAGCCACCGACTTGTAAACTAGCGGTTAGTGCTTCGCGCAGAGCTTGATCATCTTCAACAACTAAAACACTAGATCCCATTAACACACTCCTCAAAATCATTGACGGTTATAGAACTTTGATGATTAGAAGAACTAGAATCTAAGACTTCATCGCTCATCTTTTTGATTGGCAATCTAATTTTAAAACAACTGCCTTGGGCAACTTCTGACTCAACACTTATTTTCCCCCCGTGCTCAAGCACTATGCCGTGAACAATCGCTAATCCTAGGCCATTTCCCTGTTGCTTTTGAGTGAAAAATGGTTCGAAGATTTTGGAAAGTTTGTCTTTACTGATTCCTTCTCCGTTATCCTTAACCTCTATTTTCAATTCATCAGTTGTTTCGAAAATAACGTGAACTTCTGGTTTTGTAATTCTGGCGCAAGCCTCCATTGAGTTTTCGATAAGATTGTTAATCGCGCCGATTAATGCAATATCATCAACGGTCAAACTAAAGCCCTTCAATTCTTCTTGTACTGCAGAGAACTGTACCTCGAACTTTGAGCTAGGCGCCGACGCCACCAACTTTTGATAAAACTGCCATAAATTAATTGCATTCTTTTGCTTTCTCTCGCCCTTAACAAAACTCAACATATCGTTAATTTGCTTTTCCATATAGTTCAAACGTTCAAGCAAGTTGTCGTTAAACTGAGACTTCAGCTTTTCATCTAAGCTGTTATCAGCAATATGTGAACTGTATAAAATTGCAGTAGAAAGAGGCGTACGAATTTGATGCGCTAGAAAAGCAATCATCTTCCCCATACTGGATAGCTTTTGCTGTTGACTTAATTCGGCCTGTAACTCTCGAGTCTTAGTTAGATCAGTTAACACAACTAATTGCCCGGGTTCCGTATCGAGAGCTCGAGTCTCAATATGAATTTTTCTTCCATCCTTTAGCGAAACCTGGTGCCCATCATCAGCTTGAGGCTTAAATGCCCTTTGGATAACTTTCACCCAAAGTTCTCCCATTAACGGTCGTCCAAGAATATCTACCGCTTTTGCGTTACAGTCCCTCACCGTACCGTTAGAATCTAAAACGACAACTCCAGCGGGCATGATTGCAAGTAAATTTTGGAGCTTGTCGGACAGCTCCAACTTTTCGCTTGTCAATTTTTCTTTCTCTTGCAACGCATCTAATTTTTGTTTAGCTTCAGATTCTAATTGGTCGTTTAGTCGTTCAACCTGCCCTTCCAAATTTTGATAAGAATTTACAAAAGACTGCGATAGACGATCGAGTTGATTCATCACAGAATCAAGTGGGACCTGACTATGGTGGGCAACACTTTTAACGGACGCTGCGCTGGCTCCCTGCTTGGACATAGCTGCAGAATTTTGATTTGAATCACATGAGTTTTTAACCGCTTGTCCTGTGGATCTCACCCGGCACCTCTCTCGGTAGTCGTCAAAAAATTAACGATAGAAACATTACAAAGAGAGTTGAGCAATTTGCGTGCCTATTTTATTTTCTCTTTATTTTCAAGCAATTAGCAATGAAAAAAAAGCGAGGTAAGTTTAGTGTCAAATATCTGTCTAGTTTTCAGTGTAGAGATGAGAATTGATGCGGCAACAATCAAGTCGCCTTTTGATCTTTCACTGGGTTCTGTTGAGCAACGAATGGCTCCGCTGGATGGTAATTTAAAATGCGAGGTTAACGAGAAATGCCAAACTAACTTGCTTTTTGCAAATCATACTTGCGCATTTTTTCAACCAGCGTCGTCCTGCGCATTCCTAAACGTTTAGCTGCACGAGCCACAACCCAATCCTCTTCAGCAAGAGCTTGCTCAATGTAAGAGATTTCCAGTTTAGCAACAAATTCTTTTAGGTTAACGCCATTTTCCGGCAAGTTTGCCAAAGGAGTTGGCGCTGAATTACTTCCGCCGACAGATCCATTCTGAATTTTACTACGACGATCCGCCAGGTTGGGTTGAGGGTAACTCTCGACGCCATCAGTTTTTTGGTACTCAGAGGGAAGATCTTTCAGATCGACAACACCGTAAGGATACAAAATACATAGCCGCTCAATCAAATTTGCTAACTCTCGAACATTGCCTGGCCAGTGACACTGCATAAGAGACTGAACTGCATTAGGGCTCAAGCGTACCGATCCACGTTTATCATTTTCTAAGCGAGCTACCAATTCATTGATCAACAGTGGAATATCATCCACTCTATGCCTTAATGCGGGCATTTCAATTGGAAAAACATTGAGTCGATAAAACAGATCCTCTCGAAAACGGTTTTCTTTCACTTCGTCCTCTAGGTTTCTGTGAGTTGCTGCAATGATGCGCACATCACATTCAATCGATTGATTGCTACCAACTCTTTCAAAAGTTCTTTCTTGCAATACTCTTAACAACTTAACCTGCATCGATAACGGCATATCACCAATTTCATCAAGAAATATGGTTCCACCTTGAGCAAGTTCAAATCTACCCTGGCGCGAAGTCAATGCGCCGGTGAAGGCCCCTTTCTCATGACCGAACAGTTCACTTTCTAAAAGTTCAGCCGGAATGGCGCCGCAATTGATTGGTACAAAGGGTTTGTCAGAGCGATTTGATAAATAATGTAAGTTGCGCGCCGCCACCTCTTTGCCGGTTCCTGATTCACCCAGAATCAAAACACTGGCATCAGTTCCAGCTACTTGCTCAATTAAGCGACGGATACCCTGCATAGCGTTACTTTGTCCCACCATGCTTCGAAACAATTCCAATGACTTATTATGTTCAGTAAAGGCATGTTGATTATCTCGGCAATATTGGCATGAGTGAATCGCCTCGAGCACTTGATTGTGTTTCAGCGGCCAGCTGATTCTACCGACAATTTGTTGAGATAGCTTGGTGGAAATATCGCCGGACATGGTTACATCATCTAAAAGTAAAATAGGCATAGTTTCATCTATTTTAGTGATCTCTCTAATAATACTTGAAACTTGGGGGTATGAGTTAAGATGGCCAATAATGATACCAATAAAGTGTTCAGAGTCCTTTATGAGGTTTTTCCATTCGCTGCTCGAAGTTTCCTGACAAGATTCGCCGATGAAATCGAAAATAGTTTTAAGATCATGACAACGTTCCTGATCGTCTTCAATGATTAACAGCTTCTTATTTTCGGTCATGAATTTCTAGCCTTAGTAATACTTGTATAAGAAATAATCAGCGGGAATGGTGCTCCTATTAGATAAATATTTAGTCGACAATTATGGCTTTGTCAAAGATTTGTCGTTTTTAGATAAAATGTGTCAAAAAATAACCAGTAATCTGTTTAAATTGCATATCGAACTGTAGGAAAAGCAAATTAAAAGATTTTGTTTTAGCCCATTTAGTTAGCCATAAATGGCAATTTCTTGCCTCATATTTCAGAATTTTCTTGCCGCAACGTTACAGCATCCTGCTTTCGCTTATTAGCTAAAGCCTCTTGCTTCTACTACCAAAATCTTGCAGGCAAAAGAAAAGGGGTCGTGACTCGACCCCTTACCGTACGACTGAAGTTAAGCGCTTGGTGGTTGTTCTCAGCAACCACTAGCCCTAAATCTTCACGCTATAGCCCTCATTTTAAGCTGTTCTCAGCAACCTAAGACAAGAACTAAAGCAATGTTCCGAAGAACGTGACCGATATAAGCATTAGGAGATTTACCATGGGTAATGATTTGTCAACGCTAATATTTATATTGGCTACAACAAATAAAGCAATGTGTGTGCCAACTCTTAACTTATACGTAAAAAAGCGCCTAATTATGGAAATGCCAGATTAATGCGGTTGACCTGAATGCCAAATAGAAAAGTTTTTCTAAAAAAATTAAAGTCGGATTTTTCAAAGCCGATACCTTGATTGAATGGGACTTCTCACCCCTGTTCACTTTGGAAAGCAATTCTCAGTTCCTCTCTAAAGCGTATCACCATTTCTCAGATGGTCGATTACACAGAAAGAATTATTCTCAGTTCTTCTTTCCCAAATATTTTTTTATTAATTATTTCTTGCTCTTAACGACGGTTAATTTCTGACTGCCGGTTGTTTAGAAGCATTAGATTAGGAGTCAAAAAAATGGGAAACGTATTATCGACTAATGTTTCTTCCTTGAACGCTCAGCGAAACTTAATAAACGTTAATGGTTCTCTGGCGCAAACTTTCAAACGTTTATCATCGGGCTTGAGGATAAATAGTGCGAAGGACGATGCAGCCGGGCTTCAGATATCCAACGGCTTAACCGCTCAAATCAATGGATTAACTGTTGCATCGCGAAACGCCAATGACGGTATTTCTCTGGCGCAAGTTGCTGAGGGTGCAATGCAAGAAACCACTAATATCTTGCAACGAATTCGGGATCTAGCGATCCAAAGTGCAAATGGAAGTAACGGCCCCTCCGAAAGAGCGGCATTAAACGCAGAAGTGCAACAACTTATTCAAGAAGTTGACAGAATTGCCAATACTACGCGATTCGGTAGCCGCAATATCTTAACTGGAACCTTAACTGGTGCTCAGTTTCAGGTGGGCGCGCAAGCGTTTGAAACGATTAATATCTCTATCAATTCCGCCAGGGCAGATGATCTGGGTGTTAACAACTTAGCATTTGCCGGTTTCGCTACCAACAGAGTTTCCGCTACTTCAACTACACCTGCAAGTGCTATGGTAGCGGATACGCTAACCTATACAGTCAATAGTGCAACCGCCTCTGTGTCTGTAGCAGCGGGTGATTCAGCGCAACAAATCGCCGATAAAATTAACTCAGAAGTGCCGAATGTCACAGCTGACGCTAAATCGACGGCCAGGCTTGCTTTTACCGGCACCTTAGATGGAGATGAATCGTTCAGCGTCAGCATCAACGGCAATACATCACTGGTAATTACGGGTGCGACTGAGGACGACTTATTAAATTCTCTGGGTTCAGAAATTCAGCAGTTAGGAGCGCTTTCAAATCTGGAAGTCACTATTGATACAACTAACAACTACGTAGAAATTACCGACCAAACCGGCGCAGATATATCAGTGCAACTGACTGCTATTACTGCGGCAGATGGCGACGAAACTATGACAGTTGACTCGGTTACCGCGGGTGGCACACCTTTAGGTAACGCACAGACTCTGGACGCGGTATCAGAAGGTGTCGTAGTCACCGGTGATATCAGTTTCACTACTTCAGACACCAACTCAACATTTGCGTTAATCGGTGCAACTGCTACCGCCGCTAATAATACGGGCGGTGTAATCGGCACTACTTCAGTTGCCGGTAACGTGACAGCAGGTGACCGCGTTAGCGACCTGGATATTTCAACCAATACCGGAGCGCAAAATGCAATTGCAGTAGTTGACGCATCGATCAAACAGATCGATAGCAACCGGGCAGACTTGGGTGCGGTTCAAAACCGATTATCATCCACTATCTCAAACCTGCAAAGTATCGTTGAAAATGTAGCAGCTGCTCGTTCGCGGATACGTGACACAGATTACGCGTCCGAGACCTCAGAGCTGGCTAAAAATCAAGTACTGCAACAGGCAGGCTTATCCGTGTTGTCACAAGCGAATGCCTCCAGTCAGTCAGTGCTTTCCCTACTCCAAGGGTAAGATCATGAAAGCCCAACAAGCCCCTACCGTACGACAACTTTAGGTGCATAAACTAGGACCTGAACGATTTTCAGGTCCTGTTTGCTACTTAAAACAATGAGTTAACGTCATTTCCAGACTTTTTTTTGGAATTATTTTCCAGAAAAAGTAAAGTCGCCTTTTCTGAGGCCGATACTCCTTTTGAACGCAGATTATTCTCAGTGATTTGCGAACACTCAAGATTATTGTTTCTCAGGCGATGATTTTTCTCAGATTTCACCTCTTAAGAAACCTTGGTCTTTACCTGAAAAAGATGTTTCTCAGGCATGTTTTTCAAACACTGTTTTATCTAAAACAATACGCGGATAGCGAGGTTTCTCAGGCCGACACTATCTTACTTTTTAAGCACTTTGTAATTTTGGGTAATTTGTTCTCTTAGAGTTTACGGCTCAATCAGAATAAACAACTTGAATATCAAAGGTTTAGGAGATTTATCATGGGTAATGTAATACAGACGAATGTATCGTCTATCGGTGCGCAAAGATCATTAACAAGAACGAACAATGACTTAGCCACTACTTTTCAACGTCTTTCAACTGGATTAAGAATCAATAGTGCTAGAGACGATGCGGCAGGTCTGCAAATTTCAAATAGTTTGACTTCACAGATTAACGGATTAGGTGTTGCGGTTAGAAACGCAAATGATGGTATTTCTTTAGCTCAAACGGCAGAGGGCGCATTACAAGAAACTACTAACATTTTACAACGTATGCGTGACCTATCTATCCAGTCCGCGAACGGTACTAATAGCCAATCTCAACGAGACGCACTTCAAGCCGAGATTTCGCAACTTCAGCTAGAAATAAACCGTATCGCAGATACTACTTCATTCGGTAGTCGAAACCTGCTTGACGGCACTTTTGGTGTCACTCAATTGCAAGTTGGAGCTCAAGCAAACCAAACAATTGGTGTAACTATCAATTCTGCAACCGGCGCAAACTTGGGCAACCAAGTTTTCAACAGTGAAGGTACTGTTGCTGGTGGGTTAGTAAGTGGTGCCGCTGTGAATGGTATGAACGCATTGACTGTGTTTCAAATCAGTGAGTCTGGTGGTAATACTACCGGTAACATAACGACCAGTGCGAATGACACTTCAGCCGCCATAGCGACAGCTATTAATACCGGGACTACAGCTGCAAATGTCGGTGTCACAGCCAGCGTTGAAAACACAGTATTGATTAGCTTTAGTGCGAATACTGCGGGTGAAACTGTTCAGTTGGATGTAAATGGTCAGACTATCACTATTTCTAACTTTAACCAGGCAGATTTAACTCAAACGGCAGCAGCTATCAATGACAATGGTAGTACAGGTTTGGTAGCTACAGTTAGTTCAACTAACTCGTCTCAATTAATTTTGACTGATACGGATGATATTACGGTTACGCTCGACTCTGTAACGACTGTGGCAGGCACAATGAGCTTTACTTCAAATGATGGCACTAACATCGCAGCAGCTGCTGAAGCAGCACAGCAAATCGGTGTCGGTGAGGTCATTTTGTCAGGTCCAAATGCATTTAGTTTCACAGGTGGTGATGCAGAATTATTCGCAGCTGCAACTGGTAATAGTACGTTGAGTTCAGTTGATAACGTCGATATTTCCACTCAATCGGGAGCACAAGCTGCAATTGATGTTCTTGATGGTGCAATCGTTTCAATTGATAGTAACCGTGCGGAACTTGGTGCTGTTCAGAATCGCTTGTCTTCGACTATAGCGAACCTGGGTAGTATCATCGAAAATGTATCTGCAGCTCGTTCACGAATCCGAGACACGGACTTTGCTTCTGAAACAGCTAACTTGGCTAAAAACCAAGTATTGCAACAAGCTGGTTTATCTGTATTGGCACAAGCGAATGCTTCTAGCCAATCAGTATTATCACTACTGCAATAAGTTGATGGTACGCGTTAAATTACAATTTAACGCTTGGCGGGAAAGTTGGTCTTATACAGCTTTCCCATTAGCTCTTTATAGGTAATTTGCTATGGCTATTAATAATTTGTCAGGCAACTTTCAACCGCCCTCGGGAGCGAACGGCAGAAATTTGCCGGCCCAGAGCGAAAGAGAGCCTTCAACTAATGTACAAAGCAGTGATAAGGGAGTGCAAACTGTTACTAACTTGGAGCCTAATTCTACTAGCCCCAAAGAAGTGGCAATCAACCAAAAACCGACTGAAAAACAAGAAGATGTATTTTTGCAGCTTGAGGAATTTAAAAGTTTCAATCAAAGCATCGATCGTAGTCTTCAGTTTAAAGTTGATGAGGAGCTGGGGGTGACAATTGTCAGGGTAATCGATAAACAAACCGATGAACTGATTCGTCAATTTCCTCCAGAAGAACTTATCAATCTGTCAAAACGGTTGAAGGAACTCAATGACGAAGGTAAAGCCAGTAGTGGTGTTCTTCTGAAAGAGAAAGTGTAAGAGAAGGAGGGTGTCCCCTCCTTTTCTTTAACCGCCTGCAATCTTCAAAACACTGGCATAAAAATTGTATTTATTAGTCAAGGTAATTGCAAAAAATTTGCGTAAAAAAGTAAATTTGGTTTGTTTTTGGCCGATAATAAGATAATCGTTGTAAATATCTATTTTAAAATACCACTATTAAGTGTTTTTAAATAAATATTTACACTAAGTTTCAAACGTTTAAGTGCTTTGCAAATAGCAAAGTTTGATAAGTATTAGGTAAAACAGGTAACAAAACATGGGGCTTATTTCAATTGGTGGCCTGGGCTCGGGCCTCGACACAAAAAGCATTGTCGATGCTCTTGTAGCAGCAGAAAGGGCGCCCAAGCAAAATAGTCTTGATAGGCTGGAAGCAGATGTAACAGTAACCCTAACCGGACTTGGAAATTTAAAGTCTGCACTGGATGAACTAAAAACCGCATCTTTAGATTTAAGCCTTACTTCCAACTTTAGCAAACGCTCAGTAACTGTTTCCAGCAGTGAATTTTTTACTGCCACTGCTACTTCTAGTGCCTCTTCAGGTCAATACGATATTGAAGTCACATCATTAGCGGTTGGCAGCACACATCAATCTCAGGTATTTACCGGCGGCAGCTCGACCACTTTTGGCGATGGTACTTTGACTTTTACCATTGGCAGCAACACATTTGACGTTGCGGTTTCGTCAACTGATACGTTGTCTGATATCCGTAACAACATTAATGCTGCATCCGACAATTCTTTCGTCTCAGTCAACTTGCTGAATAATGTCACGAGTGGTCCTGACACCGGCAGCATCCTGACTTTTGATTCATCCACAACTGGAACTGGAAATGATCTGGCGGTTACTTATAGCGGTGATGCCTCGCTGGCTAATCTATCAACGAATTTAACCCAAACTCAAACAGCAGGCGACGCAGGGATTTTGGTAGACGGACTAGCTGCATCAAGTAGCAATAATACTTTCACAGATATTATTCAGGGCGTGACCATCACAACAGCGAAAGAACACTCTCCTTCCGGCACAACAGACAGTTTAACCGTATCACTGGACACTGCGAGTACAAAAAGTTTGATAACAAGCTTTGTAACTACCTTTAATGCTTTTGTTGATGTTACCAAAGAGCTGGGATCGGCAAACACCGCTCAACCTGGAATACTGCTCGGTGACTCAACACTACGGCAAGCGGAATCTCAAATTCGCAACTTGATTTCGTCAACAATTGATTCAATCACAGGCGACTTTAACAGCCTGTCAGCCATTGGGATTACAACCACTCAGACGGGATATCTCGAAATCGATAACGACGTGCTAGACAAAGCGATAGACGATAATTTTGAACAACTCGACGATCTCTTTACTAGTACCGATGGCTTTGCAACTCAACTGAGAAGTGTGATTGACACCTATACCAGTAGCTCCGGTGTTATCTCTTCACGAGAATCGTCACTCAATGAACAACTTGGACGCATCGCTAATGACAGATTGTCTTTAGACCTGCGCATCGAGTCTTTGCAACTTAGACTAACACAACAATTTGCGGTCATGGATGCTGCCGTTGCACAGTTTAACAGTACACAGAGTTATATTGCTCAACAGTTCGCGAATCTACCGGGCTTTTCGAGTGGCAATAAAGACAACTAACAGCTTTTTTTAAAATACGAGGTCTTATCAATGGGTTTAACAGGCGCTTCTGCTTATGCAAAAACTGGCACCACCACTGGTGTAGAAAATGCCGATCCCCATCGTCTAATTCAGATGCTGATCGACGGCGCGATTGAAAAAATCAACCGCGCGAAGTTTTTTATGCAAAACAATAAGATTGCGGAAAAAGGTCAACACGTCAGTTGGGCAATTTCAATTATTGGCGGCTTGCGAAGTAGCCTGAACTTAGAAGAAGGTGGTGAAGTAGCACAAAATCTCGACTCGCTCTACGAATACTGCACTTTTACATTGGTTGAAGCAAATACGGAAAATAGCGAAGAAAAACTGGAAAGCGTCCTAGGCGTTATGCGAGAAATAAAAGAAGGCTGGGATGCAATTAGAGAGCAAACTCTGCAATCTCAATCTGCTGGGTAAGAAAGTAAATGAACAATTTAATCAAGCAAATTTCAGGGCTCAACAAGCTGATGCATGAATCAGCTTTGGCGGAGAACTGGGAGCAAGTTGTTAATCAATCAAAGCTACGCCATCAATTGATCGAATCTTTTTTTGAGGCCGAGACTGCCGATCAGCTAGAAGACTTTGTTAGTGTTAATAAGGAAATTAGAGCTACTGATGAGAAAATTAAAGCTCTGATGAAAAAACAGAAAAAAAGTGCCATTGAAACTAGTCTTGACTTAAGAAACACTCAGTCCGCGCTAAGAGCCTACCAAGCTCATCAAACCTAATAAAACTATCATGCTTGAAATAAGGCAGGCCAATTCGAAAGACATAGATTTACTCGCAACTTGGACGCATGCCCTTCATTTACATGAAGATGATGGCAATGTGCCCCACCACCCAAATATAAAAGCCAATTTAAAGAAATGGCTTGAGCTCGAGATGGATAATAAAAATGGGCTTTTCTTAATCGCACTGGAAGAAAGTGAACCAATCGGCTTTATCTTTGCAACCTCTGTTGTCAATGATAACGGGTTCTTATCTAATCCTTTAAAAGGTGTAATCCACTTGCTGTGGGTTAATAAAGAGTTTCGCAACCAAGGAGTGGCAAATGCTTTAACAGAAGCAATCGAGTCCTGTTTTAGTGAATTGTCAATTGGCTACATAGAGTGTTCTTACACCATTAAAAATCAACTGGCAGAGAAATTTTGGACTAGGCTAAACTTTCGTCCTTACTCAGTTAATGCTAGAAAACTTCTTTGATTACTCTTATATGAAGTTGAATAGATTCAACCCCTGAACTCTGACAAAACTCGCTTGGGCTGCTTCTAGTACTACTAACTGCTGTGAAAATCTGGTGGAAGCTTCTACTACATCCAAATCTTGAATATCCGACAACGCAGAACGGCTTGTAACGAGCAAGGATAAATTACTGTTCGTTTCAGAATCTATCGCATTTAATCGACTACCTATTTTCCCTCTTACAATATCGACGTTTTGCATGTGATTATTCATCGTTTCTTGAACCCGATTGACGGTGTTTAAAAATCGAGCTCTTCCTGACTCACTATCTGCAAATGATTCTACCGCATCAATTGCAAGTTGTATGGTAGAAAACAAATCTTCCGATGTGCTTGGTGAAATATGAAATTGATCGCCCGACAAAGGAGTGCCGCTAACTTCAGTCGTGATACCGTTAAAAGAAATTTGATCTCCTTCTTGCCAAACTGTAGCTGGGACAATGGTCGTTGCTGAAACATCACCCGTTACTGTGTAGGTGGTGTTTCCATTAATATCAGTTCCAAATGTAATAGTGTAAGGTTCAGCCAAAAAATTAGGCGGGGCCTGATAGCTTCCCGGAGATATTATTCCACCGCCGGTATTTGCTGCGTTTGAACCAGCAATGAATTTACCATTACCATTTTTAACATCAGTAAAAACCTCAAAACCAGGATCCGATACAGGTACCACGACACCACTACTTACGCGCAACATTCGTTGGTTCTGATCTCCATTATAAATGTAGTTTCCAGCAGCATCTCTTGTGAATGGTTGTACCTTAACCTTGCTTCCCGAAAAAAGATAATCACCGTTTGCATTTTGGGTATTCGCCAGGCCTAATAATTCACCTAACCTTTCGTTCATTTCAACAGCAATACTATCCAACTCTTCCTCAGCATAAGTCCCATTTCCCATTTCGACCATCAAGCTGCGGATCCGAAATAAAATGTCCGTTGCGCTTGTTAAAACACTTTCTTCAAGCTCATTGCTAACCTTCGCCATATTACCATTGCGGTTGAACTGTTCCAGCTGAGCTATTTCAGTTTGAATAAAACTGATTGACGTTGCCGCAACTGGGTCATCGGAAGGTTTAAGTACTCGCTTTTGAGTTGCTAGCTGTAACTGGGTGTACTGAAGTTCAGCTTGGCGTAAAAGCATTTCTCGCACACCAGCGTTAGTCATTTGTGCAGTAGAGATTCTCATAATATCTACCGGACAGAATCAAGTACGGTTTGAAAAAGCGTTCTAGCAACATTTATAACTTGAGCGGAGGCCTCGTAAGCTTGTTGAAAACGAATTAAATCAGCCGCTTCTTCATCAAGATTTACTCCAGAAGTACTTTGCTTTCGCTCTTGTGCTTGAAACAACAAACTTTCAGATGCATCGCGCTTAATTTGAGCCGATTGTGTTTTTACACCTATAGTACTTATTATTCGACCAAACGCCTGTTGGTAGTTTGAATTATTATTGTCGAGTGGCGAAGCAAACTGGAGATCTCCCATCAAAGAAATATTGTCGTTATTCCCACCGCCATTGTTATTATAACTAATATCGAAACTATCACCGATTTGCGGGTCGCCATTAATTGAGATTTCGTATCCATAGGTATTATACGGTGCCCCGGCTAGTGCTAAAACATTGTTGTCTTGATTGGCGACAAAGCCAGCAAACGGTCCGCCCAACGCTACAGGAGTCCCGGTGGTCATATCGAATAGTTCGAACTGTCCTGCTCCCGGTCCAAATTGAACTCGGATAGGAGGAGCTAAATCACTCGGGGTCGTGGTAAATTGCGCGGTCGTAGTATCAGTTACTGTTATCGCCGAAATCGATCCTGATCCGATATTGGTGCTGAGTTGCTCGCCTCTAACCGGTGAAGCTGCAGCTATTTGCTCTGGTGTCGTTACTAGTACATCAAAATTCCTACCGAAGTTTCTTGTATTTTGAATTTCAAATGTATCGCCATTGCTTGCCGCCCCTGACAAAAAGTTAATGCTAAACCCTCTGGTAGGCACTGCTACGGTATCAGGCACAACTGCCGGTGGAGCAAAAGTTGCGATTGAAGTATTTGTTGTCAGATCAATCAACTGATAAGTCCCACCGGAAAGGTACAACTGAAAATTTGAATCGTCTAGTAAGGAAGGATCATCAATTGTAATACTTAAGTTTGCTGTTCCGGTATTAGCGGTTGAAGCACTAACTCTGGCTTGAGCAACTGTTGCATCATTGATGTCAGTGAAAAATGCCCCCCCAAGCTCATTGTTTAGATCCATACCCAGTTGATGTTGCGCATTGATTGTAGAAGATATTCCGATCGCAACCCTCCCAAGAGTATTAAATGCAGGTTCAATTATTTCGGTGACCGCATCAAGCAAGCCACCGAGTTCACCACCAGTCACGTTACGAGTAACATCGATATTCGAATTACCACTGGTAATACTTAAACGCATACTCCTTGGGTCCAAAGGGTCAACAGATGCGGTTAGCTGGTTGGCAAGAGAACCGATAACCAGAGACTGGCCTGAGCCGATAAATACATTTACACTACCATCACTTTGTTGCAAAGTTTGAACCGAGACAAGCTCGCTCAGTCGTGTAATTTCTCGCTCCCTTTGGTCGAGTAAATCCGGCGGAAAGTTGCCTGGAGAGCCGGCAATTTGATTATTTAACTTTGCAATCGATTCAGCTAGTGAACTAATTTCATTTGCTAGCGAATCAATATTTCCGTTAATTTCGGAAACTTGACTTTCTAGTTGAGAATGAACTAAGTCGAATCTAGCTGAAAGCATTTCTGCTTCACTCAGCATAACTTGTCTGGCGGGTATCGATGCGGGGTCGTTAACTACGCCTTGTAGTGCTGTAAAAAAATTCTGAATTGCATTGTTAATTCCGTTATCGCTATCGGCCAGTAAACTATCGACACGATTTGCCTGACTTAAGAAGCTTTCAAAACTGTGAAAATCTGCTGTAGCTGATTGCAATTCTAGTTGCTGGGTCGCTTCGAAGATTCTTCTGACGGCTCCGGCTTCAACTCCGGTACCAAAATAATTTCCACCAATAAACTCCGGCAACCTCGCAGATTGGTCAACACGCTGCCGGGAATAACCTTCTACATTCGCATTCGCTATATTATGAGATGTAGTTGCGATAGATGCTTGATTGGTTAATAATCCAGATATACTGATATCAAATAAGCCCATTGTTCTTACCTCTCACCTAGTCTCCGCCCAGCTCAATTTTTTGCATAATATCGTCATTAAATATTCTCATTATCTTATTGGAATATTCAGGGTCAGTTGCATAGCCGGACGACTGGAGTTGTTCAGTAAATTTCTTTGGCTCTTGCGAAGACTCAACCGCTTTTTGATAACGCGGCTGTGTTGAAATAAAGTCAACATAGTCTTCAAATGACTGAGCAAAACTCTCGTATTTTCTAAAACTTGCTTTAATTTTTTTAACTTGGCTTTCCACTATTTCTAAAGTGTCGATCTTTATGGTATCTCCATTCCAATTTGAATTAGCTTTAATGCCAAATAAATTAAAACCTGGGTTTCCTCGCTCATCATGCATAATAAACTTTCCCCACCCCGTTTCTAAAGCAGCCTGTGAAATTAGAACTCGAGGGTCCAGGTTAAGTTTCTCCGCAGCTTTTTGAGCATAAGGTAACAGCTGGGAAATAAATTTCTGGGCACTATCAAATAGTGATTTTTTTTCAGGAAGCTGGGATTGAGACGAGATACCTGTAGATTCAATTTCTTGAACACCATCTCGGGCGCGATCTTTTGATGGTTTAACCTCATCATGGTTCTCGCTCAGCGGGGTAACATTTGAGGTTAACTTACTATCCTTAGAAAAATTAGATGACTGATGAAGGTTACTTTTCAGCTCATTTCCAGAGTTCGGAATTATTTGATTAGAACTAGTGCCGATAAATCCTTCAAGCTGCGATGGCTTCGATTCAGGCTGCTCTTTAATACCTAACTGAGCCATCATTAATTCAGCGATACCTAGATGCCCGGATTGAGACAAGTTGACTGCAAGTTGTTCGTCCATCATTCCAGTAAACATCTTTTCCTGCTGGCTTCCGAACATAGAGTCATCCCCAATGACTGCGCTAGCCTGACGCATCGACTTCAGCATCATATTCATAAAAAACGCTTCGAACTCCTGTGCAGCTTTCTTAATTGCGGCCACTTCATCTTTTTTACCTAATTGACGAATTTTATCCAGACTGTTTAAATCCGAATAAATACTCGCCTGGTTTAAATGTGAAGTTGTATCGATTTCCATTTATGTCTCTAAATCACAATTAAGTCACCACTGATCGCGCCTGCCTGCTTCAGTGCTTCAAGAATAGCCATTACGTCTCCCGGTGCAGCCCCCACTGCGTTAACAGCTTCTACTAACTGCTGTAAAGTTGCCCCCGGTCTGAAATGGAACATGCGAGTATTCTCCTGCTCTATTTCGACTTGTGAGTCAGGCGTAGTCACCGTTGTTCCTTGTTGAGCTAAAGGCGATGGTTGGCTGACATTTTGACTTTCTTTTATTTTTACGATCAAGTTGCCATGGGCGATGGCCGCTTCTTTTAAATTGACATGCTTCCCGATAACAATTGTGCCAGTTCTCGAATTAACCACAATTTTTCCAATTGATTCCGCTGGTCGAAATTCGATGTTTTCTAGCAATGAAAGGTAGTTAATTCTTTGCGCTGCATCTCTAGGTGCGTTAACCTGAATTGAAGTTTGATCAATTGGTTTTGCAGTATTTGGCCCAATCAATTGGTTAATCGCTTTGGATAATTTAACAGCCGAAGTGAAATCAGGTTCGTTTAAATTAAAAACGATATAGTCATATGTTAAGAAATTAGTCGCTACAGATTGTTCAACCGTAGCGCCATTGGGAACACGCCCGACAGTCTGATGATTAACACTTATTTTGGAACCATCATTACCCAGAACACCGAAGCCTCCGACGACTAAGTTACCTTGGGCTATCGCATAGATTTTACCATCCGCCCCTTTTAGAGGTGTCATCAGTAACGTTCCACCGCGCAAACTTTTCGCCTCACCTAGGCTGCTGACGGTAATGTCGATAGATTGCCCCGCTTTTGCAAAGGCCGGCAAAGTAGCATGGACCGCCACAGCAGCTGTATTTTTCAACTTTAATTGAGTACCTGCGGGTACGTTTATACCAAACCGAGCGAGCATAGTTCTGAATGTTTGCTCGGTATAAAGCGTTTTTTCACCTGTTCCATCAAGGCCGACGACCAAACCATAGCCGATCAACTGATTTTCCCTGACTCCTTGTACGCTAGTTACATCTTTAATGCGCTCAGCAGCAGCAAATTGACAAGTTAGGGTCATCACTGAAATCAACAAGTATCGATAAAACTTCATCTTTTTTCTCTGTAAGTTGAGTTACGTATTTGCTAGCTCTTGGCTTTCTCTTCAGTTTTAAAACGGCCACCAGCCAGAGTTAAAGAAGCGTGATGCCCAGCCTTCTTCATTCACTTCAGCCAAAGCACCTTTCCCACCGTAAGAAATATATGCATTGGCAATTTTAGTCGACGCAATCTGATTGTCTTTGCTGATATCTTCGGGACGAATAATGCCAGCTACTCGGATAAATTCACTACCCTGATTAAGCGCAATCCATTTTTCGCCTTTTATTGCTAAGTTTCCATTTGGATAAACTTGATGCACGGTGACAGATATGGTGCCTTGTAAATTATTGCTTTGTTTCGAATCGGTTTCCGCCTTAAAACTTCGATCGGTAGTTGCAGTTCCTGCCAGCGAAGCATTTCCACCTGAAAAACCAACTGTGGTGTTACCCAATAGACTTACTTCAGACAGATTTAAGTTAGATTCTTTATCAAGTTCAGTATCTGCATTCTTACTTGCGTTGGTAGATTCGGTTAAAACAATGGTAATAATATCTCCAATGCGATGCGCTTTTTTATCTTGGAACAACATTTGTGCCGAGCCGGGGTTAAAAATGGCGCCGGGATTAGTCTGACTATTATCAGCAACCTTAGGAAATGCAGGTGCCCAGTTAGGATCGTTCATACTGGCCGAGTTATAAACCGTTGCACATCCCAAGAGATTAATTAGTAACATACTAACCAGCAAACTAATAATGTGTTGATTGATACGCCCCATTTAAAATTCCAACTAAAGTGTTTGATTAATAAACTGCAACATTTGATCCACTGCAGACAATACTTTTGCATTGGTTTCATAGGTTCTTTGGGTCTCTATCATTGAAACTAACTCTTCTACCGTAGAAACATTAGATGTTTCTATCATTCCGCCTCTCACCGAACCAAGCCCATCTAAACCTGGAGTACCAACTACCGGAGCTCCGCTACTGCCAGTCTCCAAAAACAAGTTTTCACCTATCGGTTGCAACCCGGACGGATTAACAAAATCAGCCAATTGAATATTTCCTAGAATGGTCGGAGCGGCATTTCCTTGCTCTTGCACTGATACAGTTCCGTCGACGGCGATATCTAAACTAATTGCAGTCTGTGGGATTGTTAGCGCGGGCTGCAAAACATAACCGCTTCCTTGGGTAACAATTTGCCCATTTTCGTCTCTACTAAAGTTTCCTGCGCGCGAGTAAGCGGTTGTTCCGTCAGGCAATAGAACTTGGAAAAAACCTGAACCTTGAATTGCCATATCCAACTGATTATCTGTTGTTTGAAAACTTCCTTGAGTGTGAATTTTCTGAGTGGAAACAACCTTAACTCCTGTTCCTATTTGTAAACCAGAAGGGATACGGGTATCCGCAGAAGCTTGTGCACCTGGTTGTCTCAGATTTTGATAGAACAGATCTTCAAATGCGACCCGGGACTTTTTAAATCCAACGGTACCGGCATTAGCGAGGTTATTGGAAATAACCGCCAAATCTTTTGTCTGTGCTTCTAAACCAGTTTTTGAGATCCAAAGGGCGGGATGCATAATTTTTACCTCGGTACTAAAATAATAAACGTTTTAATTTAAGAAACTTTAATTTTATGGTTGCAATAACCGATCCAGGGAACGTCCTCTTTCTTCAACCGAAGACATGAGTTTTACCTGGACTTCAAACTGGCGAGAATAGTTGATCATGTTAGTTAACTCTTCAACTACGCTAACATTACTGCCTTCTAAGACACCGCTTTCCAATGTCACTGCTGCATCTGGCAAAAAGCCATTGTCATCACGACTACGAAATAGTCCTTGCTCATTTTTTTCCAATGTAGAAACATCTGGCTTGACCATTCTAATTCGATCAATTATTGCAGTCGCATTTGCTTCTGCTCCTAGCGGCAAGATGGTGATTGTGCCATCTTTGGCGATATCTATTTTTTCAAATGGAGGAAGTGCAATTGGACCGCCATCGCCTAATATTGGCTGATTGGCGCCATTGAGAAGCTCGCCATTTGGCGTAATTTTTAGATCTCCTCTTCGTGTTAATAATTCCTCACCTTGTTCGTTTTGAGTGACAAACCATCCTTCGCCTCGAATAGAAATATCTAAATTTCGCCCAGTGCTAATCTGAGCACCGGAGTCAAAATTATGCCCGGGTCTTTCACTCATGGCGAAAACGCGCGATGGATGCCCATCACCAAAAACAGGCATCGCTCTGAACTGAGCCAGGTCAGCTTTAAACCCAGTAGTTTTAGCATTCGCCAAATTGTGCGCGGTGGAGGCTTGAGCCAGCGACGTCTCTCTGGCTCCTGTCATTGATATATACAGCAAGTTATCCATGTAACTCTCTCACTAAATCGATTAACGAATGTTAATGATTGCTTGGGTGATGGTATTATTTGTTTCTATTGATTTGGCATTTGCTTGGAAATTACGTTGAGCCGCAATTAAGTTAACCAGTTGAGCAGTTAAATCTACATTGGAAACTTCAAGAGCACCGGCTCGAACTTGACCAAAACTTGACGTAAGCGCTTCTCCAACTAATGGCGCTCCCGAGTCGATGGAGTCTTGCCATGAATTGTTACCTACCTGTGCTAAGCCTTGAGCGTTTTGAAATCTGGCTAAAGCAATTTTCCCTAACGCCGTTGTTTGACCATTACTAAAGTTTGCGCGAACTACGCCGGTATCTGAAATTTCAACACCGGTTAAACGACCAATTGGGAAACCATTTTGGTTCAATACATTTACCGTGAAAGGGGAAGAAAACTGTGTCGCATTATTATTGGCGTAATTAAATTCGATCTGTTGATTTGGATCTGAACCGTTTAGAAAATCTATTGCCGTTGTTTGCAAACTTGCAGGTGCGTTTGACACATAACTACCAGAATTATCAAATACTAATGTATGGTAAAGTTGACCGCCGGCACCCGCTGTACCTCCAGTAATATCTAAAGGTAAAGTCGCCCCATTAGCGTCTGTAGTATTGTAGTAAACAGCCCAGTTATTGTCGGCAGTTTTTATGTAGTATGCGGTAACCACATGACTTTCACCCAATGAATCAAATACCGTAAGAGATGTTGAAGCATTAAAGGTTGAAGTTTGTAGAGGGTCAAACCCAGCTGCGGGAAGAATTCCACCATTAGCAGGAAGATTCACACCTATATCAACTAAAGTTGTGACGGTTGGAACACCAGCCGTTTGAGGAAGCTGTAGGGGTATTGTACTTGATAAGCTCGTTGCAGTTACAGTTCCATCGGCATTCACCGGAAAAACCTGCAGTCTTGCACCTGCATTGTTTACAACAAAACCATTGCTATCTACGCCCATTTCGCCGTTGCGAGTAAAAATACTATTTGAATTGGTTTCGCTAGGACTGAGAACGAAAAAGCCTTCTCCAGATACAGCAAGGTCGAGTGTATTTGAAGTAAACTCTAAATTACCTTGGTTAAATTGTTGCGCGACATTCGCTAGCAAAACACCATTACCAATCGTAGTTCCTGAACTACCGAAAGAAGTGGTCGAAAAGATATCGGCAAACTCAGTTCTCGACTCTTTAAAACCAGTTGTCGCAACATTAGCAATATTATTACTGGTCACGTTGAGTTCTGCTTGTGCTGCGTTTAATCCGCTTAGTGCTGTATTAAATGACATTACTTCTCTCCTGCACGATTACTATATTTAAAATATTGAAAATTACGTTTTCGGATTTAGCCAATTTCTTTAATGTCATTAAAATTGACTTGACCTAACCCTGTTAGATTTACCATGATCAGTCCATCTGAACTATCTAAATTGACACTTTGTACTCTCGCAACAACCGAAGTTTTTAGCTGCTCTGTTGCGCCTCCTACTTGACCGTAAGCGGCAACGGTATAGTTACCTGCGGGCATCCTTTCACCATTGTTATTCATACCGTCCCATATGAAATCAATATCACCGGCTTCTTGAGTTCCAATTTCTATGCTACGCACAACTTGTCCTGCTTCGTCTTTGATTTCGAATCGAATATTAGTGGTAGTAGAGTCAAGATTGAGTTGGCCCGCGATTACACCCTCATCAAAAAGATAACCTTCATTACCCTCAATGAGCACACTCCTACCGACTAGCGCGGATGCTTGCAATGCTTGGTTTGACGTGAGCGAATTTGATAATTCACCGAATTGAGTAACTAAAGTTTGGAGACTATCCACGCTCGCAAACTGAGACATTTGTGAAATAAATTCTTTATTGTCTACCGGAGTTAAAGGGTCTTGGTTAGCTAGTTGCGTCGTCAACAATGCTAGAAAGTCAGCTTGGCCTAGCTCTTTTTTGATCTCTCTGTTTTCGCTGGTGAAAGCGTTTAATCCAAGGTCTGTGTAATCGTTTGAAACGCCATTAGTCATGGTATTTACTCTCTGTTATCTAACTCACTTGTTAAGTTTTGCATATGCTTAGCTAGTTTCTTTAAGCTATTTATTATGCGACTACTTTCCAAGTGATAGCGTTTTAGTTAAAAGACTTTTAGTCAAATTTGCCACTTGCACATTCGATTGGTACGCACGCGATGCGGAAATCATATTTGCCATTTCTTCAACAACATTGACGTTTGGCGCGTAAACATATCCATTCTCGTCTGCTAATGGGTTATCAGGTTGATACCTGGCCACCGGCTCTGCTTTACTTTCTATAATTCCAGCAACTTGCACGCCGGCAACCGGCGAGTCATTTTTGACACCTGAATTAATTCCATTTAGCACTGCTCGAAATACCGGATGTCTAGCACGATAAGTTTCTTCGGTACTGCTCGCGACACTATCTGCGTTCGCAATATTGCTAGCCGTTGTGTTAAGGCGAATGCTTTGCGCTGACATGGCAGAACCGGAAATATCAAATATGTCATACAACCCCATCGAAACCTATCTCCTAAAAACTCGTTAAAACCGTTACCCTATTGTAAAAACTCTGTGCTATTCGCCTTTTATTGCCCGTTGTAATCCCTTGAACTTGCTGTCCAGAAACCTTAAAGATGCCTGGTACTGCATGGCGTTTTCTGCAAATTTGGTTTGCTCAACCTGTGCATCAACCGAATTTCCATCACCAGTATCCGGCTGCATCGGTATGCGATAACTCAACCCGGGAATTTCGGAGCCAAGCTGGCTGTCCAGGTGTGCCGTGTGAGTTCGTTTTAAACCACTACTTTGATTTGAAAACGCTTGTTGCAAGGCTTTTTGAAAGTCAATGTCGCGCGCTTTAAAATTCGGCGTATCAGTATTGGCTAGATTATTAGCTAATACTTCGGCTCGCTTTGCACGAATCACCAGTGCTTGTTCATGTACACCAAGGGCTTTATCGAAATTGATCGCCATAATGCTCTAATCATTCACCATTTTTGATGAGGGTTAACTCAATTTGCTAGAGTTTCGACCCAACAAGGTTTTACTATTGATAAGGTTAGTGCAAAGCTCATGCCAACAGATTAAGTAGCTGAATTACTTGTAGTTGAAAGAAGTTGGCCGAAAAAATAATACAAAAGCGGCAATGCTAAACCGCTTTAGGCGGCAACGAGATCAAGTATTGATAGGAAAACTTAAATTTGGAGAGAATGATAATAGCTTCTCGGGTGGTAAATTTGGGGAAGCAAGTTTGCAACTTGCTTTTAACGTATTTTCTTATTCTTTTTGGTAAACCAAACCAGGATTACAGCGAACCATTTTGAGTGGTTTACTATCTCGCGTCAGGGCTTCTGAAGCACCTAGAAATAGGTAGCCACCTGGTTTTAGATTATCGATAAGCCCATTTATTACCTTGGTTTTATTCTCATTCGAAAAATAGATCAGAACATTTCGACAAAAAATAACATCAAATTTACCGAGAGTATAAGGAAAGTTAAGCAAGTTGAGTGATTGAAAGCGAATTTTACTTCTCAGCCTTTGGTTGATTTGCCATTCACCATTAGAGGCTTGTGCAAAAAATCGCTTAAGCCTTTCCTGAGGCATTCCTCGATTGAGTTCAATTTGCTGATAAAATCCTTCCTTCGCCTTGGCCAGTACTCTCTCTGATAAGTCTGTCGCTATTATATCTGCATTATTTAGGGTAGCGATTTCCTCCAACTGCATGGCAATAGAGTACGGTTCTTGACCCGTTGAGCAAGCAGCACACCAAATTCGAAAATTTGGATTCTTACGTCGGATTTCAGGGACAATAGTGGATTTTAAGTATTCAAATGGATAACGGTCTCGAAACCAGAGGGTTTCATTGGTAGTCATTCGATCAACAACTAACTTAAGTAATGACGCTCCACCCGCTCTATTGGTGGCATCCAAAAGTTGAGAAAGCGAACTCATTTCTCTTTCACTTATAAGCGCACTTAAACGACTAGCGACAAGATACTGTTTGTTTTCCCCAAGCAAAATTCCGCTTTGTCTTTCCAGGATGTCTTTAAAGCGAGCGTACTCCGCGGCTGAAATTTCCATTTATATGAATCTTATTAAAATTTGAAGAACTAATTAGAAAGCAATTGCTTTCTAATCTTCTAAATCCATTCTTTTCTGCACAGCTTGTGCCAATTCATCTGGATTGAATTTCGGAATAAAATCATTGGCGCCGACTTTCTGCACCATGGCCTCATTAAACACTCCACTCAAAGAAGTATGAAGCATGACCCACATATGACTTAGCTTGTCATTTGCCCGAATTTCTGCGGTAAGGGTATAACCGTCCATTTCAGGCATTTCTATATCGGAGATCAATAGAAGCACCTCATCATCAATATTTTTGCCTTGCTCTACAACACTCTCTAACCACTCATATGCCTCTTTACCGTCTTTGCACACTTTGGTTTTGAAGCCCAATTGTTCGATGGTTCGTTTTATTTGGCCACGAGCTACCGAAGAATCATCTGCGATTAGCACCACTTTGTCTTCAGGGGCTTTACCTAAATGCTCTTCGACAATTTCCTGGCTTACAACAGCATTATTCGGCGTGATTTCTGCGAGGATTTTTTCAACATCAATTATTTCGACTAATTCGCCTTCAATATCTGTTACGGCAGTTAGGTAACTGGATCTTCCAGAACCTTTGGGAGGCGGATGAATATCACTCCAATTCATATTCACAATGCGTTCAACAGAACGCACTAAAAAGCCCTGAACTTTTCTATTGTACTCCGCAATGACTACAAAACAATCGCGCACATCACCTAATGAAGGCCCGCCTACAGCAAGACTTAGATCAATAACAGATATGGTCATGCCACGAATATGGGCTACCCCCCTTACTACCGGGTTACGCTGTGGTAATTCAGTTAACTCCGGGCACTGCAGCACTTCACGTACCTTAAACACATTTATCCCATATACTTGTTTACCTCGAAGCCTGAATAACAAAAGCTCTAGCCGGTTTTGTCCGACCATTTGGGTTCTTTGATTGACCGAGTCGAGAATGCTGGACATTCTTTTAAATCCTCAAGTTAACTATGTCTTTTTAACTGCGGCACAGTAATTGCTGTAATTTCTATGAAAGCAATCTTAATAGAATTTCTAATTAGATTACTTTTAGCCGGCTTAATGACTGCTTTCGCTTCATAATCACGAATATGAAAGGGTCATTCAATGCTGAATTTAAGTATAGACAATATTTGTAGATCTACAGAGAAATCATGAAAAACTTTAACCAAATCAACCTTCAAGCGAATTTTATACGAGCGGGTCAAAGGCAACTGGGACTTTTTTTAGTGGTTTTGTTGATCGCATCAAATACAAACTTAACTTTTGCCAAAGATTTAAGCCGATTTCAACCGGTTGAATCGATTGTCCAAGCGGCAAAAATTTTCCTTGAAGAAAAACAGCATCCTGCCGATAAAGATAGTATCAGGATCATTGTCAGTAACATTGACCCTCGAACCCGGCTGACTGTTTGTGACCGCCCACTAGAGGCATTTCTGGCTCCAGGAATGAAATTAGTGGGGAAAACGACGGTTGGAGTGATGTGCCCCGGTCAGAAGCAATGGAAGATTTATGTACCGGCTAAAGTTGAAAAATACGTTAATGTATGGGTTGCCAATCGCAATCTTTCAACTAGCGACATTATAAGCAAAGCCGATATGCGTAAACGTTCCATTTCTATTGATCGATTACGCAAATCACCCATGGAAAATTCTGCGGCCCTACTAAATACTAGTCCTAAACGCGTGATGCGAGAAGGTAGTGTGTTTTTTCAAGATAGTGTTTGTATGGTCTGCCGAGGTCAAAAGGTAAACGTTTCAGCGGTAAACGAATATCTGACTATTTTTGTTGAAGGTGTTGCACTTTCCGATGCAATCTTGGGCGAAACGGTACAGATAAGAAACTCCCAGTCAAAACGGGTTTTTGGTGCTATAGTTACGGGCAAAGACCAGCTTAGCGTCAAGTTAACTGAGAATCGATAAGGAATTTTCGATCTTCTCATTAGGATCGAATAACTTGCTAACTATTTAGCTTGCTAACTTAAGGTATTGAACGAACGATGGTAATGGATATTCGCAGTTTGGTTCCAGGTCACACTAAGACAGACCTAGGAAAAACTACGCGCAGCAAGTCTAAACGCTCTGCTGACCAGTCCCAGTCGACTTCGGGCGATGCCGACGATTCTGTGAGCTTAACTGGCCATGCTTCTCAAATCTCTGCGCTTGTACAGCAAATGAAATCGGCACCAGTATTAGACCCAGACAGAGTTTCACCGGTTAAAGAAAAAATGGATAAAGGTGAATATGAAATAGAATATGAACGGGTCGCAAATAAAATGCTGGACTTTGAAGCAAGCTACTACGATTACTAGCTGCTCAGTCTTTTACTCTGCTCCCGTCTATTTATTTCACCTGAAATTGAAAAATTAAGACTTCAATTAAATACTCTTCAATTAAATATTAAGGTGTAAACATGAAGAATTTAGAACTTTACCAGCTTTTGATAGGCCAATGGCAAGACGATTATCAAAAACTTCATGACATTTTGAATCAAGAACAGTCTGCTCTCGAAAAAAGAAGCTTTGAAGAACTAGCCCAATTGACGAGTGAAAAGAACCAACTGGTGAGCAAGATTAATCAACATCAAATTCCCGCTCAGCTCTCTAATTCACAAGTTAAAATTGAGTCTATTCAAGAGCTCAAAGCGCACTGTATCAACGAGCCCAAACTAGTCCAACATTGGCAAAAACTGATGGAATTAGTATCTAAGTGTGGATTCCAAAATGAAGTGAACGCACGCCTTGTTGAGCTTTTAGCGACTTCGACAAAGCGTACGTTTAATTTAATCAAGGGTTTAGATCCCGACAATAACATTTACAACGCTAGCGGCACGCGAACAACAATGGAATATAGTCGCGCATCAGTGTCGGCGTAGAAAGTTGAGGAAGCTAATCTCCTAAAGGCCAACCGCCAAGTCGCTTCCAGCGATTGACGATATGGCAGAACAACTCAGCGGTTTTTTCCGTGTCATACAGGGCGGAATGCGCTTGCTCGTTATCAAAATCAATGCAAGCTACCTGGCATGCTTTTGCGAGTACCGTTTGACCAAGCGCTAACCCAGATAAAGTAGCTGTATCGAACGTAGTGAAAGGATGAAATGGATTTCTCTTGGCCTTGATACGCTCAGATGCTGCCATAACAAAACTCAAGTCAAAGCCAGGATTATGCCCAACCAGAACCGTTCGTTGGCACTCAGCTGCTTTTTGTTCAGCCTTAATTCCTTTAAACATTGTGTTGAGCGCTTCTTTCTCGGAAACAGCGCCGCGAAGCGGGTGAAATGGATCGATGCCA
>JAPHTP010000051.1 GCA_026196875.1 Kangiellaceae bacterium | reverse complement strand
TTTTTAAGGAAATAGGGGGTCTTGCTAGGCATACCGACTGTGACAAACTCATCAGATCTCATAAAAATTAGGTATTAAAGTGATCTAAAAGGTCCTGGTAGGCGAGGGTTGGTATAGCTAAGTTAGGAAGTCAATGCTCTTAAATATCAATACCTTATAGTTGGTATCTAGAAAATAGATTAAGCCTTAAACATGATAGCAATTGATTTTGTCATTTTAATGACAAAATTTTATTTGCGGAACCTCTTAGATAAACCTAAGGTCTACTAGTGGTTGGTGCTAAATAACCTATCTAGCACTCACAAGATCAAAAACAAGCGTGTTTTTGTAGTTTAAACCGAAAATTTGAGGTGACTGCATATATGAAAAGACAAAAGCGAGATCGTTTCGAAAGAGCCCACAATAAAGGATTTGCAGCAGGAATAAGCGGGAAATCCAGTGAAGCTTGCCCATTTAGTACAGCAGATGTCAAAGAGCAATGGCTCGGAGGTTGGCGAGAGGCTAGGGCTGAAATTAGTAGAGGTTATTTCACTTAAAGCAGTTATTCGAGAATTGATCGAGCAAAAAAACTAAAGAATCTCATTGTTTGAATAAAACAATCTCCACCAAAAGCCTTCTTATGAAGGCTTTTTTCTTATTTAGCCCTGTTAAACAGTGATACTGTCGCTAGTGGTTGGTATAATACTCAGATTAGTGATTTTCCAGTATGTCCAAATAATTAAATCAAGATGTTAAGCCAAGAACTAGCTCACACGAGCATCGATATACCATTTCCCAAACCACCTAGAGTACTTTCAAAAGAAGAATCTGATGAGCTTCGCCAGATTTGCATTGAAAAGCTTAAACAGAATAATGCGGTACTAATTGCCCATTATTATACCGACCCGGAAATTCAACAATTAGCTGAAGATACCGGCGGATTTGTCGGTGACTCACTTGAAATGGCCAAATTCGGCGCAAGACACGAAGCAGAGACTTTGGTTGTTGCTGGGGTCAAGTTTATGGGTGAAACCTCTAAGATGTTGAGCCCTGAAAAAAGAGTGATTATGCCGACGCTAGAAGCTACCTGTTCTCTTGATCTAGGATGCCCGGCAAAAGATTTTAAAGAGTTTATCGATCAGCACCCTGATAGAACTGTTGTGGTTTACGCAAATACATCAGCCGAGGTAAAAGCCTTGGCTGATTGGGTTATCACTTCAAGTATTGCAGTTGATGTTGTTGAACATCTTGATGCAAAAGGTGAAAAGATATTATGGGCACCTGATCGCCACCTAGGAAGTTATATTCAGCAAAAGACCGGCGCAGACATGATTCTCTGGCAAGGACATTGTATTGTGCATGATGAGTTTAAACACATTGCACTCGAAAAAACTATGCAGCTTTACCCGGACGCCGCAGTACTTGTTCATCCTGAATCGCCAGAGTCTGTTATCGCGTTAGCCGATCACGTAGGTTCCACTTCGCAATTAATCAAAGCAGCACAGACCTTACCTCAAAAGCAAATTATTGTGGCCACAGACAAAGGCATTTTCTACAAAATGCAGCAGGCTGCACCCGATAAGGAATTGATTATCGCACCTACAGCGGGTGAGGGGGCGACATGTCGAAGTTGCGCTCACTGTCCCTGGATGAAAATGAATCAATTAGAAAATCTCGCACAAGTGTTTGAACAAAAAGATAATGAAATATTCGTCGAGCAAGATCTTATTAACAGGGCGCTTAGGCCTCTAGAGAGAATGGTCAGTTTTAAGAAATAAATACTAAATAGTAGCCTTAAAAATAAAAAAAGGAGCCAAGGGGCTCCTTTCTTATTATTGAGTCACTATCAAAGCTTGGTTGAGAAATTTGGTCCATCATTCTTTTTAGCTACAGGTTCCATTCTTGCTGTTTTTTGACCACTTTCCGATAGTCGCATTTGTAAGTTAAGGTCGGTTCGAGATTCTGCGAACTTAAGCGCATCTTCTCTGGTAATTACTCCGTCCTTATAGAGTTTGAAAAGTGATTGGTCAAAGGACATCATGCCATCCATGTGGTGTTTTTCGATAGCTTTCTTCAATTCTTCCAAGTTTCCTTTTTGGATAATCTCTTGAATATCAGGGGCTTTCATCAAAATTTCGAGCGCTGCGACCCTTTTTCCTTTTTGGCTCATCACTAAGCGTTGAGAAACGATCCCTTTTAATACGCTAGAAAGTTCTTTCATAACTGATTGCCTTTGTTCTGAAGGGATCAAGTTTCGAATTCTTTCTAATACTTGCTTAGCGTTGTTGCCATGAATAGTTGCAAGACATAAGTGTCCGGTCTGTGCATAGCTAATGGCATAGCCCATTGCTTCCTCATCCCTGATTTCGCCAATAAGAATGACATCTGGAGCTTCGCGCATAGCGTTCTTTAAGCCATTGTGGAAGCTTTTAGTATCTACACCTATTTCTCGTTGATCAATAATTGAGAGCTTATGTTCATGAAGGAACTCAATTGGATCTTCGATGGTTAAAATATGACTGGTGTCTTTCCTGTTTCTAAAATCAATCATCGCGGCCAGCGTCGTTGATTTGCCACTACCTGTGGGACCACATACAAGAACAAGACCGGAGCGTTCCATAACTAAGTCTGCGACCTGTCTAGGAAGCCTTAGTTCTTCAATACTGGCGATATCTGATTTGATATGGCGCATTACCATACCAACTTCACCGCGTTGCAAAAATACGTTAACACGAAATCGACCTATATCACCGACCGAAATAGCAAAATTTTGTTCCCATTCTTCTTCAAATTCTTCGATTTGTTTTTCATCCATCAATCCATATGCAATATCCTTTATCGCCCCAGGAGGCATTGCGCCTTGTCCCATTGGAGTCGAAACACCTTCAATTTTCATATGAGGTGGAGCGCCTGTACTGAAAAAAAGATCGGAAGCGTTTTTTTCAGCCATCAGACGAAGCAAGAGTTTGATGTCCATGCGATACCTTTTAGTTGATCAATATATAAGTGTTAATATTGATGTATTTGTTATTGTTGGTTTAATTTTACCCAGTTTGAAGCACTGTTTAACCCTAAATATGGATAACAGATGAGCAATCAGGATTATTTACTGATGCCCCGTTATCATAGACCGAAATTTATATTTTATAAAGCATTGCCATTTAAAAGGATTTTGTATAATCTACGCGCCTCGCAAGTTGATGAATATCAAGCTTTAGCGATTCGGTGAGTTGTCCGAGTGGTTGAAGGAGCACGCCTGGAAAGCGTGTATACGTTAACCCGTATCGAGGGTTCGAATCCCTCACTCACCGCCAGAAACGAATTATGGTGGCCTTATTGGTCCTCTCGCAACGATAGGTTGTAAACTCCGCCAGGCCCGGAAGGGAGCAACGGTAGCAATTGACTCGTGTGCCGGGATGTGGCTGGTAAGGTCGCCTCCATATTTTCCCTGATTTTCTTCCTTTTAAAACCAAGGCTTAGCGCGTAGTCTAATTTGATTAGTTTGTGCACAATTGACATGGATTATTGGGCGAAAACAAACTTAACTATTACTTGCTTTCAATTGCCTCTGTGATAGCTTTAGTGCTTGGATTATAATAAATGCAATTTCCTGTCTAAGAGAGACTGAATGAGTTATCAGGTTTTAGCTCGCAAATGGCGCCCGGCCAACTTTGAGCAGCTAGTAGGACAATCACAAACTGCAAAAGCACTGAGTAATGCGCTGCAAAGCCAAAGGCTGCACCATGCCTATTTGTTTACCGGTACCCGAGGTGTCGGCAAAACGACCATTGCTCGAATTCTTGCCAAAAGCCTGAATTGTGAACAAGGCATAACGGCAACTCCATGTGGCGAGTGTTCTAGTTGTGTAGAAATTAGCCAAGGCAATTTTGTTGACCTGTTAGAGATCGATGCTGCATCCAAAACAAAGGTAGAAGATACCCGCGAACTTCTTGACAATGTTCAGTACCGTCCAACTAGGGGGCGATACAAAGTTTATTTAATAGATGAAGTTCATATGTTAAGCGGACATAGTTTTAATGCGTTGCTTAAAACGTTGGAAGAGCCACCGCCACATGTGGTGTTTTTACTCGCTACAACTGACCCGCAAAAAATGCCAATCACGGTACTTTCTCGTTGTCTTCAATTTCACTTGCGTCGCATGGATGAGAAAGAGATTATCGATCACCTAAGCATGATATTAGGTGAAGAAGGTATAGAGTTTGACTTAGAAGCTTTACAAGCAATTGCGTCTGGAGCGGATGGCAGTATGCGTGATGCGTTGAGCTTACTCGACCAATCGATCGCTTTTTGCGGTGATAAAGTAGCTAAAGATAAAGTTCTAGATATGCTTGGAGCTATTGACAGAGCTTATGCCTACAAATTACTCGAAGCTTTACAAACTAATGATGCGTCAGCATTAATGAACGCGATTGCAGAAATTGCAAATTACGCACCTGACTATGACGAGCTGTTAGCTGATTGGTTGTCTTTACTTCATCAAATTGCCGTAGCCCAGGCGACAGGTGTGTCAAATGATCCAAAGGTTGTGACTTCAGCTGAAAAGGTTTCTCCAGCAGATCTACAGCTTTATTACCAGCTCTCCTTAAATGCGCGAAAGGATCTGCCATTTTGCCCAAATCCTAGGCATGGTTTTGAAATGGCGATGTTGCGTATTTTAAGTTTTAAGCCGCAGCGTTCACCATCCGGAGGAGGTTCGCCTGCAGGACCTGACGTAACTAAAAAAAAAGTCCAATTAGCAACTAGTCATTCAGAGCAGCAATCGGAAAAACAATCGGAACAACCAAATACAGCACTAACACAACCTGGCCAATCTGGAATTCATAGCTCTGGTGATATAAAAGCTAAAAACTTAGAAAGCTCCTCCAAAATTGATAGGTCGGAAGGCGTTTCAGTCCAAAAAATTGAAGGGCAAAAACATGAGGCGCAAAACCCTATAGAGCCACCACCTAACTCTGTTCAAATAAATGAAATAAGTAGCGATAAAAATAGTGTTGGTGTGCTGCCAAACAAACCATCTGTTCAATCAACACCCCAGGAAAGTTCTTACCAGCAAACTAGAGAAGCCGCTGTTCACGAAGTTCTTGAGCCTGAAACAGACTCTGAGCCTAAACCTAAACTAGAAATTGTCGTCAACAATGAAGTGGAACAAGTTCAGCAAGTAGAACGTGAAGAACAGATCGAAAACTCTAGTGCCGCCTCAAGAGTAAGGCAGATAATACAAGCAGCAGAAGAAACTGTAATTCCACTAGAAAAAGATTCTATGGAAGAAAATGTTGTTGAGGAAGAAACTCAGCCGATAGAAAAAGTAGACTTACAAGATATTTCCGCGAATAACTGGTTTCATGTAGTGAATGCTTTAAATTTAGAAGGTAATGGTGCGCAGGTTATTTTAAACTCAATTGCAAGTGTAGATAATAGCCAACTAAACATTCAAATACTTGAAAAAGTGGACTCTCTGTTAACTACTAATATAAACAACATTCTAGTCGAAGGGCTTAAAGATTATTTTGGAAATAGTCATCTGGTGATTGTGTTTGAGTCAGTAGAATCATTTTCTGATCACATTGAAACTCCTAAGCAAAGACAGATCAGGTTATATGAATTGGCAATTGACCAGGCGCAAGAAAAGCTGTTAGCGGATGAGCAAGTTAAATATTTAGTCGAGCAACTCGGGGCAAAATTACCGAGGGATTCGATAGTTTTAAAAAACTACAAATAAATGCGTGTTAGAATGCTTTTTTAGACGTAGTTATTTGTAGATAGTAATTTAGTTTTAAATTGAGGTAGTTATGAAAGGTCTCGGTGGGCTTATGAAGCAAGCCCAGGAAATGCAGGAAAAAATGCAAAAAGCCCAGGAAGAAGTGGCTAATCTGGAAGTAACCGGAGAGTCTGGCGCGGGTATGGTCAAGGTAACCATGACTGGCAGACATGATGTTACAAGAGTAGATATTAATCCAGAGCTTTTAAATGATGATAAAGAGATTTTGGAAGACTTAATCGCTGCTGCAATAAACGATGCTGTAAGAAGAGTGGAAACTGAAACAAAAGACAAAATGTCTTCGGTAACCGCGGGTATGCCAATACCTCCTGGTTTTAAGATGCCATTTTAGTGAGTTAAGTTTTGCAGAAAAATCTACTCGATCAGCTTATTGACTCGTTGCAGTGCCTGCCAAGCGTTGGTAAAAAATCGGCACAACGCATGGCGTATCATTTGTTAGAGCATAATCGTCAAGGGGCAACCCAGTTGGCCGAAACGCTTGATAAGGCAATGAGCTATATAGGAAACTGTCAAGTATGTCGTGATTACACAGAACAAGACCTTTGTCCAATTTGTGCTAATGAAAAACGAGATGCTAAAACAGTTTGTGTAGTTGAATCGCCCTCCGATGTTGCCGCCATAGAATCAACTGCCAGCTATTCTGGTCGATATTTTGTTTTAATGGGGAACCTTTCGCCGCTCGATGGATTTGGACCTGAGGAAATCGGATTACCTCAACTTGCAAAAGTAGTTATAGAGAATGATTGTGAAGAGTTGATTATCGCAACTTCTGCTACAGTAGAAGGAGAAGCAACTGCGCATTTCATTAAGTCTATGCTTCAAGAGCAACAAAATTTAAAAGTATCACGCTTAGCTCAGGGCGTTCCCATTGGCGGAGAGTTAGGCTATATTGATCAGAATACCTTATCTTTATCTCTCGCCAATAGACAAAAAATCTAGAGCTTAATCTTGTAAAAATTACTTAATTATCGAGATAATTCGCCTCGAAGGTTGCTCTGCATCTTTTGCTTTATTTCTTCTGTAGTTAATTTGCAACTGAGCAAATAACTTAACTTAGTTAAGGTTGCTTCAGGTGTCATATCAAAACCACTTACTACGCCCGCATCTAGTAGGGCGTGCCCGGTTTCATATCCACACATATCAACGCTTCCCTTATAACACTGAGTGCAATTTACAATTACGACTCCGTCTTGCGAAGCACTTTTGAGGACCTTTAATAATGCCGGGTCATCAGAAGGTGCATTACCCATCCCATAAGTCATCAATACAAGGCCTTGAATACCAGAATTAATCACGCTTTCTAGCATTTGAGCATCAAACCCAGGAAATAGCGAAACTATAACTACTTTTGGTGGCACTATTTTTTGGATTTTCAGTTTTTTTGCAGGCTCTTGCAAAAGCAAATGTTCATTGACTTTTATTTTAGTGCCAACTTCAGCTAAAGCAGGAAAGTTTGGCGATTGAAAAGCATGAAATCCTGAAGCATCAAGTTTCCTCGATCGGTTACCTCGATAAAGCCGATTGTGAAAAAATAAGCCAACTTCGGGGATTTCATAATTAGCCGCCAGCATCAAAGAAGTAATTAGGTTATCCCGCGCGTCAGTGCGCATTTGTGACCAAGGTATCTGAGAACCAGTTACGATTACCGGTTTTGATAGGTCTTCCAACATAAAAGACAGGGCCGATGCAGTATAAGCCATAGTATCGGTACCATGAAGAACAACAAAACCGTCAAATTCTTCAAACCTGGACTCAATGTCTTGAGAAATCTTAAACCAATCTTCAGGGGTTATATTGGATGAATCGATAAGATGCTCATACTCGTTCATCTCAATTTGCGGCATGTCTGGAGATTCAAATTCCGGCAATTTTGCGATTTGTTCTTTAAAGTAACCGGACTCTGGGATAAAGCCCTTTTCGGAAGGTTTCATGCCGATAGTACCGCCGGTGTAGGCAATATAAACTTTCTTATTATTCATTGGCTCAATAACATTTATTCGGAAGAGTGCGAAGCATAATTCATCCAGGACATTAAAACAAAAAAAGCGGTAAAAACCGCTTTCTTTGATTATTTATTAGGCTAAAAACTAATTATTGAACGGAACAGAAACAATTTGCGTAGGTGTGATTAGGATCGTTCCACTGCTCAATCTCTTTAATACTATTTTCAAACTGCTGTAAAAACTGAGTTTTAAGATTAGCTTTTTTGGGAGCAGAAGCCTTTTCTTCAATTAAGCTCAGAGCTTCTGCTTGACCAAATAAATCTTGTAAGAACTTTTCTTGTTCTGACAATTCTCTTTTAACATTCCAAGTAGTGTAGCTTTCGATGCCTGCCATTTGAGCTGCTGATTCAATCGCTTGTTTCATTGAACCAAGTTTGTCAACCAATCCAAACTCATGTGCTTGTTTGCCTGACCAAACTCTGCCTTGAGCGATTTTGTCTACTTCATCTCTTGTCATGTTACGACCTTCACCCACGATAGCGAGAAACTTTTCATAACCGGCGTCGACGCCAGTTTGAATGATAGATGCAACATCTTCACTTAGTGGCATTCCTGTATCAACAGGATTAGCGTATTTGGTAGTTCCAACACCGTCTCTATAGATCCCAAACTTATTGAGTGGTTTCTCGAAAGTCGGGAGCATACCAAAAATGCCTATGGAGCCAGTAATGGTAGAAGGGCGAGCCCAGATTTCATCAGCATTTGCAGCAATCCAATAGCCTCCAGAAGCTGCAACATCACCCATTGAAACAACAACTTTAATACCTTTTTCTTGAGCTTTAAGAAGCTCTTCGCGAATTAGCTCAGAAGCAAAAGCACTGCCGCCGCCACTATCCACTCTTAATACGATAGCTTTAACTTTCTCATGGTTGCGGGCTTTGCGAATAAGACGAGAAACGGTATCTCCACCGATATTACCCTCTTTGTGCTCTCCGTCCATGATATTGCCTTTAGCGGTAATCACTGCAACACGATCTTTACGCTGGTCAAGATAAGGGATTGGACCCCGGATCGCTTTTAAATAGGATTTATGTGAGATCTGCTTATAAGATTTGTGCTTGTCATCCTTGCCAACCAAGCCGATCATATAGTCTCTAAACTCGATCCGTGTCATCAGCTTATTAACTAATCCCTTGTCCACAGCAAGTTTGGCAGAATCACCTTTATATTCTATTAAAGATTCTTTGTAGTTGTTAATGTAGGCTGAAATATCGTCCGCTTCGATACCTCTATTTTGCGCAACATCCTGTGTGAAATCACTCCACAGATCTCCCAACCATGCACGGTTTGCTTCCTTTGCTTCCTCGGACATGTTGTCGCGGATAAACGGTTCAACCGCAGATTTATAGGTGCCAACCTTAAAAACATGCATGTTAACACCTACTAGATCGAGCATCGATTTGAAATAAGTACCAATTCGAGCAAAGCCAGTCAGGAAAACTCCGCCTTGAGGACCCATGTATACCTCGTCAGCCGTAGACGCGAGATAATATTGGCCTTGAGAGTAGTTATCATCATACGAGATGACTTTCTTGCCGCTTGTTTTAAAGTCTACTATTGCGTCTGATAGGTCTTGTAGTTTTGTAACGCCGGCGCCCCACATATATTTAGGATAGATAACCAATGCGGTGATTCTGTCGTCTTCCTTCGCTTCTTTAATGGCATCTATTAGGTCATAGAGCAAGGTCTCCGGGGGATCTTCATTTCCGGTAGCTTCTTGCATCGCTGATTCAACCGGGTCGCGGTAAGTAAGTTGTTCGACTACATAACCCTTTGGTTTCAATATTAGTGCTACGCCTTTTTCAACAGTGACTTTATCTCCAGCACTAGCAATAATTGCTATAATCCAGAAAAGAAAACCAAAAAAGATCACATTCAGCAGGATTTTTCGGGTTAAATCCAGGCCATGCCATAAATTCTTAAAAAACTTAGTCATCTCGTTCCTTAAAACTCAATAAATTGAAATACTTACATTATTAACGCTTCTATTTTAAACCAAGCATTGTCACTTGCGATAGGTGAAAAGCACCAATTTCTTACTTTGTATTGAATTTTCAATCTAACCTACTGAAATAAAAGAGGATTATCGAAAGATTAAAGTGTTAACAGATTTGTATTTTGAGCAAAAAGCAGACAACTCAAAGAATATACAAAATCGACTAGGCAACAACTGGTCTAATCTGTTATAACTATGTCCATAATTACTAATTATAGATTGATGGCAACTACCCAATGACAAAGAACTCTTATTATCCCGCGCTGTTCGAGCCACTAAAAATTCACGATCACATTATTGAAAATAGGGTATTGATGGGCTCTATGCACACCGGTTTGGAAGAAATGAAGGGTGGTTTTGATAAGTTAGCTCAGTTTTACAAGGAAAGGGCTGAAGGTGGAGTTGGATTAATTGTTACGGGAGGAATTGCTCCAAATTTAGCTGGTCGAGTTTCTCCTTTAGGAAGCCAACTTAGTTTTTTCTGGCAAGTTAAAAAACACAAGAAGATTACCGACGCCGTTCACAGTGTCGGAGGCAAGATTGCGATGCAAATCCTGCACACCGGTCGATATGCATACCATCCTTTTGCAGTAGCCCCATCAGCTATCAAAGCGCCAATCACTCCTTTTAAACCAAAAGCGTTGTCTGAAAGGGGGATTAGGAAAACGATAGGAGATTTTGTTAACTGTGCGAAAAAAGCGAAGCAAGCAGGTTATGACGGCGTAGAGGTTATGGGCTCTGAAGGTTATTTAATTAATCAGTTCATTGCTGAAAGAACCAACAAGCGCACTGACAAGTGGGGCGGTAGTTTTGAAAATAGAGTCCGACTAGCGCTAGAAATTGTAAAAGGTATCCGTCAAGCGACCGACAGTAATTTTATCATTATTTTTAGACTTTCGATGTTAGATTTAGTTGAGAATGGCAGCAGTTGGGATGAAGTAGTCGAACTCGGAAAATCAATAGAAAATGCTGGCGCTTCAATAATAAATACTGGTATAGGTTGGCACGAAGCGCGTGTGCCAACAATCGCAACTTCAGTTCCAAGAGCTAACTTTGCTTGGGTTACAGAGAAGATTAAACCGCATATAAGTATTCCAGTTGTTACTACTAATAGAATTAATACGCCTGAAGTCGCAGAAGAAGTATTGCAGTCCGGCAAGTGCGATATGGTATCTATGGCTCGTCCATTCCTAGCTGACTCAGACTTTATGGAAAAAGCGAAACAGGGTAAGGCAGAAAAAATCAACACCTGTATCGCCTGTAATCAAGCGTGTCTTGATCATATTTTTGAACATAAGCGCGTGACCTGTTTGGTAAATCCTCGGGCATGTTATGAAACAGAGTTAAATTTCAATAAAACTGACAACTCGAAAAATATCGCTGTAGTCGGTGCAGGGCCTGCTGGGTTGTCCTTCTCAACATACGCCGCTGAACGAGGTCATAAGGTAACACTTTTTGAAGCGTCGGATAAAATTGGCGGGCAGTTAAATGTTGCCAATCAAATTCCGGGAAAGGAAGAGTTTTTTGAAACGATTCGCTATTTTAAAGAAAGACTCGATGATACTGGGGTCGAATTAAAACTAAACCATTTTGTTAATAAAGAAGAGTTATTAAATTCTGAGTTTGACGAAGTTGTTATTGCAACGGGCATAGAACCGCGTACACCAAAATTGGAAGGTGTTGATCACGAAAAAAGTATGACATACCTTGATGTCTTGAAGCACAAAAAACATGTTGGAGAAAAAGTCGCGATCATCGGTGCCGGGGGGATCGGTTTTGATGTTGCTGAGTACTTAACTCATGAGGGAGACTCATTGACCTTGCAACCTGATGCCTGGGCTAAAGAATGGAAAGTTGATCTTGATTATCAAAATAGAGGCGGACTTCTAGAAAATGCCTCTATACATCCTTCGCCAAGAGAAGTTCATTTGTTGCAAAGAAAAACAACAAAAGTTGGTAAAGGGCTAGGTAAGACGACCGGTTGGATCCATCGTTCCAGTTTAAAAAATAAAAAGGTAAAAATGATCAGTGGTGCGGATTATTTGAAAATTGATGATAAAGGACTGCATATTAAACGTAATGACAAAGAGTCTTGTTTAGAAGTTGATAACGTGATCATTTGTGCTGGTCAAAATCCGTTGAGACAACTCTACGATGAAATTTCAAAAAGCGATAAAAGCGTTCATTTAATCGGTGGAGCGGATGTTGCTGCAGAATTAGATGCTAAACGAGCTATAAGGCAGGGAGCTAAACTGGCTGAAAAAATATAGTCTGACTATAAAAAATATAAAACTATGGCAGATTTTTGACACTTTGCGATTGTTTAGCGTGGATCTCACTAAAAGTCGTTGGATTAATGACAAATTATTTTTAAATTAATCTGTGAAAACTTAATCGCACTGCTATATTTAACTTATCAAAGCTAATAATAGCCGTTAATTTAAGGTGTCGTTGCATGTTAGTTTATAAAGGCTTTATCGGCCAGATTGATTTCGATGGTGAAACTCAAAAGCTGGTCGGTGAAGTTGTCAATTCAGTCGATTTGATCGAGTTCGAAGGGCATACTGCCGCTGAAATCAAAGCCAGCTTTCAACATTGTGTGGATGAATATCTAGAATTTCAAAATGAAGTAGTTGGTATTAGCCCAACTCCATTTGTTGGAAATTTCACCATTTGCCTTACTACAGAAAAGCAAAACAAAGTTATTCAAGCGGCGCAACAGCAGGGGCAAAGTGTATCCCACTGGCTCAACAAACGGATCGATAATCACCTCAGTAGCTATTTTGATAAAATCGCTTAGTTTTACTTTTAAAACTAATAACGATTGAGTGATAAATAGTCAAGACACTTATACTTATTCTGTTATAATCGCGGCAAACCAAATAACCGATGAATTATTGTGCAATCTTTTGACAAGGTCCAATTCGTAGAGATCGACGAAAACTCTAATGGTCAAAGAATAGACAACTTTCTTTTTAAAATACTTAAAGGCGTACCTAAGAGCCGTGTCTATAGAATCCTTCGCAAAGGTGAAGTCAGAGTCAATAAAAAAAGAGTCAAAGCCGAGTTTAAATTATCTTGCGGCGATCAAATTAGAATACCGCCGATTAAAATTGAATCTACTCAAAAAAGTATTGATATTAGTAAATTCGATAAAGTCAAAGATCTTGAACAAAACATAATCACAGAAACGAAGCAGTTTATTTTATTGAACAAGCCTTCGGGTCTAGCTGTTCACGGTGGAAGTGGCCTTTCGTTTGGGGTTATCGAAGCTTTAAGGGCACTGCGACCAAAAGAGAAATTTTTAGAGCTGGTGCACCGTTTAGATAGGGATACATCTGGATGTTTGTTAATAGCTAAGCGTAGGAGTTACCTCACCCACTTTCACGAGCAACTTCGTCTCAAGCAGATGAAGAAAGAGTACCTCGCAATTGTGTCCGGCGACTGGAACAATCAACATAACCAATTATCTGCTCCACTGAAAAAAAATCAGCTTAAATCCGGTGAGCGGTTCGTTACTGTTGATGATGAAGGCAAGCATTCTGAAACTCGTTTTAAATGTTTGAAGAGATTTGGACAGCAAAGTTTAATTCGTGCGTTGCCTTTAACTGGGCGCACTCATCAAATTCGAGTACATGCCCAATACGCCGGCTGTCCTTTACTTGGAGATAAAAAATATAATGAACAACAGGGGCAACAGGAATTGGCAAATAATTTAGGTTTAAAAACATTTCTACTACATGCGCATAAATTAAGCTTTAGTGTACCGGATAGTGATAAAATGCATACTTACCAAGCAGAAATTCCAGCTATTATGAATCGCGTTATTGACGAGTTAAGTGAAGCTAACAAATGAGCATTATTAGAGAAAAGTATTCGTTAATTATCTTTGATTGGGACGGAACCTTGATGGATTCCACTGGCCGTATTATTTCCGCAATGCAAACAACTGCAAGAAATGTAGAACTGCCGATCCCTACGGACGAACAGGTAAAATCAATTATTGGACTTGGGATGAAAGAAGTTTTAGACAAGTTGTTCCCAATGGCAGGCGAAGAAGCCAGAGCAATGCTACTAGAAGAATATCGATTTCAATATGTTGAAGGAGATAGTACGCCAACGCCTTTATTTGAAGGGAGTCTGTCTTTATTAAATTGGTTAAAAGAAAAACGAGTTTTGACCAGTGTTGCTACCGGAAAGGCTCGCAATGGGTTGCAAAGAGTTATGAACGAGGTAGGGTTAATTGATTTTTTCGATCATAGCGTATGCGCGGATGAGGCGGAATCCAAACCTAGTCCATCTATGATAGATATTTTATTGGAAAATTCTGGTAAGACAAAACGTGAGACATTGGTAATCGGCGATAGCATTCATGACTTGCAGATGGCGGTTAATGCCGGCGTAGATGCGTTAGGTGTTACAAGTGGAGCAAATTCATCCGCTGAGCTTGAACAGCATCAACCAATTGCAATTCTTGAAAGTGTTTGTCATTTTAAAGCTTGGGCTTCAGAATAGGTTGTTGTTTTAAATCTTCAGAGATTTTATGTTTGGTTCAAAAAATGGTTCCGCGTTGCTACTGGTTTCAACTATAGCCGTGGTTGCACTTGTTACTGTGTTAGCCAAACAGACTCTAAATAACGTCCATTATTTTTCTTTTGTTTGGCTGCAGATGTTAATAGCCAGCTTGGTAATGCTCATTTTTACTTTTGGTATCTGTAGAGAAAAACTAAGTAAGGCCAACTCAAAAGTCTGGTTGTATGTTGTCGCAATTGGTTTACTTAATTTTGCTATCGTCAGGTCGATATTTCTTTATACCTTAGATTTGTTACCTGTAACCACTCATGCATACCTGATTAACTTCGTTGGCATCGTAACTATGGCTTTTAGCGCGCTAATGCTGAGAGAACCTCCTAGTATGCTTCAAATAATAGGAGCCGCTATAGCTATTTCCGGAGTCAGGTTATATTTTTGGGAAAGTCCCTCCGAAGGAGAGCTACACGGAATAGCATGGTTACTGATTGCGGTAATTAGTTTGGCACTTACGAACATTCTGATGAGAAGACTACACCAGATTAACAACCATTCAATGACTAACAATCAAGTTTCGACTTTTGCAATTATTTTCGGAGCGTTGCCTTTGGTTGTCTGGGGATTACAAGACGTCAACAAAATCGACAACATCAGTGTAACGGACTGGTTAGTAATTTCATTGAACGGAATAGTTTGTGTAGGCGTTGTAATGCTGGTTTTCAATTTTGTACTGCGGGTACTTAAAGCTTATGAAGCCAGCATATTGGCTACAAGCGGAGTAGTCTTCACTGCACTATTTTCTATAGTACTGTTGAATGATTCAATTAGAGATTTTGAAATTTTAGGGATTGCCGTTATGATTAGTGGGATAGGCATAGTTCACTGCTTTAGTTGCAAGCAAAAGCCGGATTGATTTCCGGCTGTTAATTTGAATTGGTTGAATCAGTACAGTTAATTTCTGATCCTTATTCTTGGATCTATTTCTTCAACAATAGGATTGTTGCTCCCCTTGAGTCTAATATCGTAAACAGTAAACCAGAAGTCTTCGTAAAGTTTATTGCTTCTCCTGCACTTTCTTTTGTTATCTGATTGGCAGTGAATCTTTCCAGAAAACTTTCCGTTTTTACTGACGGCAACAGATTTTCCATGGTAGGAAGAACTCTGATTTGATTCTATGCTGCACGGGGTGTTGGTGTTTTTGAATAACTCATTACATGAAATGTAGTTACTTTTTTCTTCATCCTTAAAAAAGACAATCTTAAAATCTTCTACCTGTTTGCCGTTGTTTCCGATACATCGTTTCTTTAAAGCTTTCCAAACCAACTTGGCTTTATGCTTAAAGTCACCCTTACGATAGAGTACAAATGGTTCACTATCTTCGTACGCGAGTAAGTAAGCTTTTTTAGCGGGAGCGCATGACTCTGCCTTTGCCTGTATACTTATTGCCGTTGCAAAAAGTAAAGCCAAAGGGTAAAGGGATTTTTTCACTATTGTTCGAATTTTCATGTAAACCTCCGATGTTATCGTTATTTATAGTTAATCAAGTAAATTTGTTAGAGTTAGATCAATTTATTTTTTCGTTATTTACCAATTCGAGAAAGCTGGAGTGTCTTCTAAGGTCTGCAAGCTCGGGGGCTACTCTAATTAATTTGGTATCAAATCCCTTATTTACTGCTGTCTGGAGATCTGAAATTGCTTTGTCTTTCTCTCCCAATATCATATTAATTAGCGACGCATAGTAATATATGTACATATCTTCGGGAGAGCTTGCTAAAGACAGGTCCCTATAGCTCTTTGCCTTTTCTATTTCTCCCACTCGCGCATAGTAGTAACCCAACATATTGAGGGTTGTTATGTCCTTTGGCGAGTTTTTAAGTTCGGCTTCAGCGTGTTTAATTGCATTCGCATATGCTTCATTTGCTTTTACGTCATTTCCAAGTTGCAAGTAACAGTCTGCTAAGCTACTCCAGTTAAAGTGGTCTGTATCGCTTAAAGAGACAACTCTCTGGTAGTAGGGAAGGGCTTCTTCAAATCGACCTAGATAATAGAGAACAGATGCTCTGTTAGAGTAGGTAGACGCTTTGGGGTCGAGCTCTATGGAACGCCTGAAATAAAAGTCAGCTTGTTCGAATTTTGTCTCAAACATATACAGGGTTCCAAGATTGTTAAACCCGCTAATATTGTTGGGATCTAATTCGATTGTTTTTTCGAACATGTTTTTAGCTCGGTCGATCGCTCCAAAGAAGAGATAAGCTAATCCCAACTGGTTATAGATCTTTGCGTTACCGGGCTGTAGTTCAATTGCTAATAACAAATACTCTTCGCACTTTTCAAGGTCTTGAAGTAGACGGTATGTTTGGCCAAATTCTAACAAAGTGTCGACATTGTTTGGGTTTTTACTAAGGGCAATTTCCAAAAGCTGTATTGCTTGCTCGTAATTCGATGTTTCTCTATATAGTATCGCTTGTGAAATATAGCTTTCAATTAATCCCGGCGCGAGTTTACGCGCCTTGTTACATGACTCTTCTGCATTTTTTAATAGTTCAGAGGAGGATGTAGAAAAGTAATCATGAGAGTATGCAAAAGTTCGACATAGGCCCGCGTAGGCTTTCCCAAATGTAGGCTCTAACTTGATCGCTTGCTCAAAGCTTTCCTTGGCATCAGCTAGATTCTTCTCAGTAAGATTATCAGATAAAAGCCCTATTCCTATCAGGTAGTAATTGAAGGAATCTGCAGATATTTTTTGCTCAAAAGAAAGACTTTTTTTTGATTCTTCCGATACCGGTAAGCTTAATGAATTGATTATTTTACGAGAGATTTCATCTTGAAATTTGAATAGATCTTTAAATTGATAATCGAAATTATTTGACATTAAGTGTTGTTCAGTTTTCGAGTCGACTAACTTGGCGGTGACTCTCAAGTGATCACCGGATCTGCGGATGCTACCTTGGAGGAAGTACCCGTCAACAGTGTTGTCTTTCATGGTTGAGGAACTACCAACTAGTAACTTGAGCTCCTTAATGTTGATTAAGCCATTTGCAATTTCCTCCGTTAAGCCGAGTGCTAAATAGTTGAGAGACTGATCCTCTGTTAGGTCTTTAAATGGAACTAACATGATGGTAGGTTGTTTGTCTACCTGAGCTGCCACGGGTTCTTTATTTGATGGCTGCGAGTCTAAAAAATGTGAGACTAGTAACCAAGTAGAGAATAAAGCGCCTATTAGAAAGAAAGATACCAATAAGGGCTTTCTAGTTTTAATACTATACCGCTCAAAAAAGTAACTTATTGAGTCTTGTACTTCTGTTTCAGAGTTAGTGGGATTTACTAAAAAGAGCTTTTTTTCCGCTTTTATTCCTTTTAGTTTTTTTAGACCAATATATCTTAGTTTGATTTCCGGGTGGCTTTTTAAAGCATCTTTAACGCTGTTCGAAACAATGATTTGGCCGGGCTTCGCTTGTTGCTCGAGTCTGGAAGCAACATTAACTCCGTCGCCAATAAGATCATCTCCTTCGTCGATAACATCTCCGAGATGAACACCGATCCTAAGTTTAAGCTCCGGTAATGCTGAATCATATTGATTCTGAATCTCCCTGGCGCATTCGACCGCAGATACACAACTAGTGAAGCTCGATAAAGTTCCATCACCTATTTCTTTTAATAGCATCCCTTGAAATAGTGAGACAGTTGATGAATGGATCAGGCGACTCGTTTGTAATAGCTTCAAGGCTTTCTCTTCATCCTCGGCCATTAAACTTGTATAACCTACAATATCAGTAAACATAATTGCTTTAAGACAACGCTGAGTATTCATATCAGCGTCCAATTACCGAAATTGAGGAAAGTTGAGAGAGAAAAGGATGTTGGCGACCAAAACCTTGGTCACTCTTTAAAAACTGAAGACGTAAATGTCCCACACTAATTTCCCTGTGATAAATACAATAACAACGGATCGTGCTGCTCAATCGATCTATCTATCGGAAATACAAAGAGATTATTATCTCAATTATTAATAATAGTAGGAGTTTTCTGTTTTGCCAGAAAATAGTTTTAAATTAGCAAGTTGAGAGGCTCACTGATTCATTAGATCGGAAAGATCCAAATTCAAATGTTCGAACAATTTTGCTAAGCCAATTAAAGGCAATCCTTGTAAAGCTGTTGGGTCATCGGAAACAACTTTGTCGAAAAGAAACACTCCACAACTTTCGACTTTAAAGCTGCCAGCACAATCTAGAGGGCAGTCTATTTCGATGTACTCTTCTATCTTTTCTAAGGTAAGTTTTTTGAAATGAACACTAGTTGTATCTACAAAGTAGTGAGAGCTAGATGTGTGATACTCAGCCAAACAGACGCCTGTCAAAAAAGTGACTTGTTGTCCTGAAAAGGACGAAAGCTGTGAGATTGCTTGCTCTCTAGTTCCTGGCTTGCCTAAAATTTGATTGTTAAAAATTGCGCATTGGTCGGAGCCGATAACCAAAGCCTTGGGATGTTTCCGCGCTATAACATTGGCCTTGTTGGTGCTTAAACGCTTCACATAGTCTAAAGGTTGCTCATTATTGAGGATGCTTTCGTCGACGTTTGGTGAGAGCTGTTTAAACTTATTGCAAATCCTGCCGAGCAGCTGTCTACGATATTTAGAACTAGAAGCTAGAATAATCTCAATCATTTGAAGAACTCACCTTTATCTTCTGCTGCGCTTGCCATAGCTGGGCGTAATAACCCTGATTATCCATTAGCTCATGGTGCGTTCCAGACTCTACAATTTCACCTTTTTCAACTACGATAATTCTGTCAGCATTTACTACAGTAGACAGCCGGTGAGCAATAACGAGGCTGGTGTAATTGCCAGAGAGTTCTTCGATGTTTTCCAATATTGCCTTTTCTGAATGACTGTCTAGCGACGAAGTTGCTTCATCAAAAATCATTATTGGAGGTCGTTTCAGAACGGCTCTAGCTATCGCGACTCTTTGTTTCTCTCCGCCTGAAAGCTTTAGGCCTCTTTCTCCGACTAGCGTCTGTTGGCCATCGGGTAGGTCGTCAATAAACTGAGTTAGATGAGCTAAATTGATAACTTTTTCGATTTGTTCATTGCTTGAGTTTGGATCACCATAGCGAATATTTTCAAAAATCGAGTCATTAAATAACACCGTATCTTGTGGAACCACTCCAATTGCTGCCCTAACTGACTTTAGCGAAAGCTTAGAAATATCTTTGCCATTGATTAATACGCTACCGGAATCAGGATCGTAAAACCTTAGTAGTAATCTCGATATAGTGGATTTACCAGAGCCACTAGACCCGACAATTGCGACCGTCTCTTTGGCGTTAATTTTGAAGCTTATACCCTTTAGTATGTTTCGCTCCTGAGTGTACCCGAAGTTAACATTTTTGAATTCAATAGAGAGGGGCTGATTGGTGACTAAAGCTTCTGAGTCTTCATTTTCGTCTACTTTTGGATTTAACTTAAGTAATCCGAACATCTTTTCGATGTTAACCAGAGCCGCTCTAATTTCGCGGTACACAAATCCCAAAAAGTTAAGTGGCATAAACAACTGCATCATAAATGCATTGACTAATACGAAATCTCCTATAGTCATTTGGCCCTGCTGAACTCTTGTAACGGCCAAGTAAAGTAATGCGGTAATTGAGGCGCTAATTATTAAAGCCTGACCAGCATTGAGCGCAAACAAGCTCATCCTGTTTTTTAATTTAGCCGATTCCCATGCGCTTAAGTCGCGATCGTACCTTTGAGCTTCATATTGTTCATTTGTAAAATACTTAACTGTTTCGTAGTTCAGGAGGCTATCGATTGCCCGAGTATTGCTTGCTGAGTCTGCTTCATTGGCGGCTCTAATATATTTATTACGCCAATCGGTGATTATTACTGAAAAGACAATGTAGCCTACTACTGAAAGAAAAGTGACTAACCCAAATGACCAGCCGTAATTTAATAGTAGAATACCTATTACCAGGGATATTTCTATCAAGGTTGGGATAATGTTGAAAACCATAAAACGCATCAAAAAATTTATTCCATGCGTTCCACGTTCAATATCTCTAGCCAGTCCCCCAGTCCTTCTTTGTAAATGAAAGCTGACATCCAGAGCATGTAAGTGTTCAAAAACTCTTAAGCAGATTCGTCTTATTGCTCTTTCGGTAACACGGCTGAACAGAGTATCTCGTAACTCTCCGAATAATACGTTGCTAAATCTAAATAGTCCGTAAGCAACAACTAAGGCGATAGGAGTTACTATCCAGGGAGGAAAGTCGGTTAATAAATCTGGAGTTGTAGCTGACGACTCTGAAAGTGAATCTACTATATATTTTAAAAGAAAAGGTAATGCGACGGTCGAGAGCTTAGCCAGTATTAAACAAATAACGGCCCAGAAAATTCTTATCCTATATTCAGAAAGGAAGGGTAGTAAGCTTTTTAAAACTGACCAGTTAACATTAATATTAGAATCGACAACCTGACCGCTTCGTCTCATAAATCAGTAGCTCTCTATTGGCTAAGGCATAAACGTTTAAACAACCGCAATGTTACCCAAGCAGTGCTTAAGTTGATATATTTAGTAGGCAATTATTTCAATAGTGATAGACAATAACAAAAATTAGTTATATGTTGCCCGCCAATAGGGTGCCGTTTACGAGATTATGAGCTGACAATCAAATGAGTAAAGAAGAGTCAAACCAAGATACATTTTATGATAGCCGAGGCGCTTACGAACAATTTTTAGACGAAGTGATAGGTACTGAAGTTGTTTGGGGGTTGAGCGACGGTGAAAATTGGGCTATCTGCGACTCTGAGGATTTTGACGAAAGAGAAGTAATACCTTTTTGGTCGAATGAAAAGCATGCTGCACGGCTCTGTGTAGGTGAGTGGAGCGTATATAAACCAACGGCCATTCGCTTTGATGATTTTGTAGACGCTTGGCTGCATGGCATGAATGAAGATCAGGTGTTGGCCGGTGTAAATTGGGATGAAGATTTAAACGGTGCAGAAATTGAACCCATATTATTAATAGACGACCTGCTAGAGGGAGAATAACTCTATTATTTTTAACTCTAGGTCTGATTTTAACCCTGAATTGTCAGGAAACTTCAAATGAAAACCATCGGCTTACTTGGTGGCATGAGTTGGGAAAGCACTGCAACTTACTACCAATTAATCAACCAAGAAATTAACCAACGACTTGGAAAAATGCACTCGGCTAAGATTTTGCTCAATAGCGTCGATTTTGAGGTTATCGAGAATTTTCAATCTAGCGGGAAGTGGGATGAAGCTGGCGAAGAGCTTGCTAAACAAGCAAAAATTCTATCTGAAGGTGGGGCTGATTTTATCCTGATTTGTACAAATACTATGCATAAAGTGTTTAACCAAATAAGACAAGCTTCAAATAAACCTGTCCTGCATATAGCGGATGCCACGGCGGATCAATTAAAGGCATCAAGAATATCCAAAGTGGGTCTGCTTGGAACTGCTTTTACTATGGAGCAAGATTTCTACAAAGGGCGAATAGTTGCAGAACATGGAATTCAAATACTTGTCCCAAATGAAGAAGACCGAGAGCTAATTCATCGTGTTATTTACCAGGAGCTTTGTTTAGGGAAAATTGAAGCTGAGTCAAAGCGAGCCTATTTGTCCATTGTCGAAAAGCTCGCCAGTGATGGAGCAGAAGGTATTATTCTCGGTTGCACTGAAATAGGTCTATTAATATCCCAAGAAGATACAAACGTACCTATATTTGACACTACTAAGATTCACGCGCTCGCGGCTGTAGAAGAGGCGCTCGGGAAATAAAAGAAGATAAATTGAAGCTAACCGAAAGGTTAGGTGCTGAATAACAGATGGTATTTGACCTAATTAGTTGTTTTTAGGTTAAATCTTTTGCCTTTTACAGGTGTTTTGGGTAGAATCGCGCGCCTATGCAAGTATCAAGTCATAATTATTCTATTCAACCTTACAAGTTGGCGAACAAAGAAGGTGAGCTAAAGTTTGGTTGGAAAGTTAAGGATTTCAATAGGTTAGCCGAAGCTCTATTTGATGATTCGGGTAATATTGAAGTAAAAATTGAGGGTTATTTTGACCTACAAAAGCGCTGTTTACTTAAATGTCAGATAACAGCACAACTGGTGCTCGAATGCCAGACTACTTTTGAAGGTATTGACTATAATCTTGATAAACAAGTGGTTTATTGCTGTGTTTCCAGTGAAAGTCAGCTTGCCGAAATTGATGAAGAATTTGAAGCGGTATTGACGGAAGAAGGCTATCTCGATATAGCCCAACTCATCGAAGATGAGTTAATTCTCTCGGTACCGATTGTGGCGAATAAGCCACAAGATAAAATTAACCAAACGCTGAGATTTGGCGAGCTTGATGAAGAAGCTATCGCTAAAGAAAAGGAGAAAGCTAATCCTTTCGCAGTGTTAAAAGATTTAAAGAAAACTTAAGTTTAGGAGTAAAAACCATGGCTGTTCAACAAAATAAAAAGACTCGTTCAAAGCGCGATATGCGCCGTTCGCACGATGCTCTAGTAGACAACACATCTTCTTTGTCTGAAGATCAAACTACTGGTGAATTACATCGTCGTCATCATATGACTGAAGACGGTTATTATCGTGGTCGTAAAGTCCTTTAATTTCACTCGCTGAAATTAAGGTATTGTTGTTTGACCTGCTTTTTAAAGTCATAAACAACGAATTAAATCGAATTAGCTAAATGACCCAAGTCATATTAGCCATTGATTGTATGGGGGGCGATTACGGCCCCCCAGTTACAATTCCTGCCGTAAAAAAAGCGCTCAAAGCCCACCCAGACGTTTCGTTTCGTTTGTTTGGTGATGAATCCAAAATCTTAAAGTCTCTTCAGCATCATAGAGTGGAACTAGGCCAACGCATTCGCGTGCATGCTTCTCAAGATGATGTTGAAATGACAGATTCTCCCGCGCTTGCGCTAAAGAATAAAAAGACTTCTTCCATGCGCTTGGCGCTTGAGTCCGTGAGAGATGGCAGAGCAAACGCTTGCGTAAGTGCCGGCAATACCGGTGCTTTGATGGCCATCTCACGATTTGTTTTGAAGATGTTGCCGGGCATAGATCGACCAGCCATTATTTCTGCTATCCCCACTTTAAAGAATGGTCACGTACATTTACTAGACCTGGGCGCGAATGTTGAGTGTGACGAAAGACGCTTGACACAATTTGCTGTAATGGGCAATGAATTGGCCAAGTGTTTAGATAAAAAGGAGTCACCGGCGGTGGCACTGCTCAATGTCGGAGAAGAGGAAAACAAGGGCTCAGAGACGCTGCGTAAAGCACATGCCATGATTGGCAATATTAATTCTATAGATTTCAGAGGATTTGTTGAAGGAAATCAAATATTTAGTGGTGATTATCAAGTCGTTGTGACTGATGGGTTTACCGGAAATAATGTGCTTAAGGCGTCTGAAGGATTAAGTAAATACTTAGCAATTAAGATTAAAAAGGCATTTGAAAGAAATTGGTGGACCAAACTATGCGGTTTACTTGCGACACCTGTTATTAGCGCTTTTAAGTCAGAAATCAATCCCGAAAAATATAACGGCGCTTGTTTGATTGGCCTCAAAGGGATTGTTATTAAGAGCCACGGCAGTGCTAATGCCGACGCTACGTTCTGTGCCATCGAAGAAGCCATTATTCAATCCCATCAAAAATTACCTCAAAAAATAAGAAATGAACTTGAATTGGTGAGCCTCAATCTAAGAAATGACGATTAATTCACATCAAACTTAACCTGTTGACAAAAATCAACTACAGAATAACTGGTAGGCGTAGTTAGCACGTGTTTTCAGCGAGTTTAACGTATATAATTCTGCGCAAAATTAAACAAGCCGGTAACGGCATTAACTTTCTCATATTAATAAGGTCTACATAATGTCTGATTCCAATTTTGCTTTTGTTTTTCCTGGTCAAGGCTCTCAATCTGTAGGAATGTTGGCTGAGTTTGCGGATGATCAAGTTGTCAAGCAGACTTATGAGGAAGCGTCCGATGTATTGGGATATGACATGTGGCAAATGACTGTGGAAGGTCCAGCTGAATCATTGAACGAAACCCAACGCACACAACCTGCTTTGTTAACTGCCAGTACTGCCTTATGGCGCTTATGGCAGACCAACGCGCCAATGCCTTCATTTGTAGCTGGTCATAGTCTTGGAGAGTATTCAGCATTGGTAGCTGCTGGCAGCCTTGAATTTGCTCAAGGCGTTAAACTGGTAGAGCAGCGTGGAGAGTTTATGCAACAAGCAGTGCCAGCCGGAACCGGGAAAATGGCAGCCATTATTGGACTTGATGACGCTTTAATTGTTGAAGCTTGTAAAGAAGCTGCTCAAGCGGAAGTAGTATCTCCGGTTAATTATAATTCTCCGGGGCAAGTCGTTATTGCGGGAAATGCGGCAGCAGTGGAGCGGGCCATGGATTTATGTAAAGCAAAAGGTGCAAAAAGAGCATTACCTCTACCGGTGAGCGTACCCTCACATTGTTCGTTAATGAAGCCGGCGGCTGAGTCTCTGAGTGAAGAGCTCTCAACGATAGAAATTTCAGCACCGCAACTTAAACTGATTAACAATGTTGATGTGGCTGTGGAAGAATCAGCGGTTGCTATTAAGGACGCATTGGTTCGTCAGTTATACAGTCCCGTGCGTTGGACTGAAACAGTTCAGTATTTGGCTAAAAATGGTGTAACTAAACTCGTAGAGTGCGGTCCAGGCAATGTTTTAAGTGGACTTGCAAAGCGTATAGATCGCAGTTTAACATCAAGCCAAATATCCAAAAAAGACAATCTAAATCAATTGGTTGAAGAGCTATCTTAAAGTAAATAGTTAAATAATTAATTGGCCAAGAAAGAAGTAATCTCCTGGCTTTAAATTAGACAATAAATCATAACTGGAGTTTAAAATGAGTGATGCTAGATTAGCATTAGTTACCGGCGCCTCACGAGGAATCGGAAAAGCCATTGCTGAAAACTTGGGTAAAGCTGGCTTTGTTGTAGCGGGGACTGCAACTTCGCAGGTGGGCGCGGATAAAATTAGTGAATCTTTTGCTGAAGCAGGAATCGAAGGAAAAGGATTTGTTGTTAACGTTTCTGATTCAGAATCGATAGACAGTCTCGTTAAAGCGCTCAAAGAAGCTTATGGTAAAACACCTGAAGTTTTAGTTAACAATGCGGGCATTACTAGAGATAACTTAATGATGCGTATGTCTGATGAAGAGTGGGATTCAATTTTAAATACCAACCTTACTTCAGTATTTAAGCTATCGAAAGCGTGTTTAAGAGGTATGATGAAAGCGCGTTGGGGCAGAGTCATTAACATTGGTTCGGTAGTTGGTACTACAGGAAATCCTGGGCAAACTAACTATTCAGCGGCAAAAGCGGCACTTATCGGCTTCTCAAAGTCATTAGCTAAAGAGATAGGTGCTCGAGGAATCACCGTGAATGTAGTGTCTCCAGGCTTTATCGATACCGATATGACCCAGGCATTGGAAGATTCACAGCGTGAAACACTGTCAAAAACTATCCCGTTGAACCGCCTGGGACAGCCTGAAGAAATTGCTTCAGCGGTGGGTTTTCTCGCTTCTGAAGGTGCCGGTTATATTACCGGTGAAACAATTCACGTTAATGGTGGAATGAACATGGCATAGCGATAAATCGCTAAAATATCTATGCGGGGCTAGATTAAACCTTTATTTTTATTCGGTTTTTGTGTTTAATATGGCTTCGCCAAATTTGGCCTGTGGTACGCGTATTTTGGGGTATTTTTCTGGTCTGACCTTATAAATTGACCTGACTGCTACTTGCAACTTTCCGCAAAATCAATAAACTACACGCCTCAGCGTTTGCTGGATTAATTTTTAGAGGAAAATATATATCATGAGCACTATCGAAGACCGCGTTAAGAAGATCGTTGTCGAGCAACTAGGCGTTAATGAAGAACAAGTCACTATGGAAGCGTCTTTTGTTGATGATCTTGGAGCAGACTCACTAGATACAGTTGAGTTGGTCATGCTACTTGAAGAAGAATTTGATACTGAAATCCCTGATGACGAAGCTGAAAAAATCAACACTGTACAAGCAGCTGTAGATTACATTAAGGCGAACGTAGAAGGCGCTTAATCAGGCACCTGATTAGAATTATAAAAGCTGCGATAGTAATATACTGTCGCAGCTTTTTTTTTGCTGATTATTTATGCTGGGTTAGAAAAGTACAGAGATAGAGATTTAATATGAGTAGAAGAGTCGTCGTAACCGGTTTAGGTATGGTATCTCCTTTAGGCAATGATGTTGCTACAAGCTGGGAAGGAGTGCTTGCGAGTAAAAGCGGCGTTGCCAATATAACTGACTTCGACACTGAAAATCTTGCGGTTAAATTTGCGGCAAGTGTTAAAGATTTTCAAGTTGAAGACTTTATGCCTAAAAAAGACGCTCGAAAGTTCGATGCTTTTATCCAATATGGAGTGGCTGCTTCTGTTCAAGCAATAAATGATTCTGGTATTGAAGTGACAGATGAAAATGCGTCTCGAATAGGTGTTTGCGTTGCTTCAGGGCTCGGTGGCATGCAGACTATTGAATCTAATCACAGTCAATTAATGAATAGGGGACCTCGTAGGGTATCTCCATTTTTGATCCCTGGTTCAATTATTAATATGGTAGCTGGCCAGCTATCTATTATGTATGGCATGAAAGGCCCAAACATATCGATAGTTACCGCGTGTACTACGGGCGTTCATAACATCGGGCATGCGGCTAGAATGATTGCCTATGGTGATGCAGACGTAATGGTAGCCGGAGGAGCCGAAATGGCAACAACGCCATTGGTGATCGCCGGGTTTGCTTCGGCTAAAGCGTTGTCGTTTAGAAATGATGATCCACAAGCCGCTAGCCGGCCGTGGGATAAAGATAGGGATGGATTTGTTCTTGGCGATGGGGCAGGGGTTGTAGTATTAGAGTCGTTAGAAAGTGCGCAAGCTCGTGGTGCAAAAATTTATGCTGAATTAACCGGATTTGGTATGAGCGGTGATGCTTATCACATGACTTCTCCCCCAGAGGATGGCTCGGGTGCGGCTGCAGCCATGCAAAACGCGCTAAACGATGCAAAACTAAACCCAGAGCAAATTCAGTATATTAATGCCCATGGTACTTCGACGCCGACTGGTGACGTTGCAGAAACACAAGCGGTAAAAGTGGCTTTTGGCGGCCACGCAAATAGCTTAATGGTCAGTTCTACTAAATCAATGACAGGTCATTTGCTAGGAGCCGCAGGAAGTGTTGAGGCAATTTTTTCGATACTTGCCCTAAAAGATCAAGTGGCTCCACCTACAATAAATCTAGATAATCCAGATGACGGTTGCGACCTTAATTATGTCGCTCACACCGCTCAACAAGCTGAGATCAATAATGTGTTATGTAATTCATTTGGATTTGGTGGAACCAATGGTTCGTTGTTGTTCAGCAAAATATAACAACTGAAATCGATTAAATGGATTTTGTGGTTTTTGATAATCGAAATGCTGAAATAGATGGTCCTATTTCGGCGGACTTCGTCAATCAAAATAGGGGGTTTTTATTTGGAGACGGATTTTTTACTACAGGCAAAATCACCGATGGTAAAGCCCTTCATTTGGACTTACATTTAAATCGAATTTTAGAATCTGCGCAAAAGCTTAATTTCAAATCATTTGATTTAAGTTCCTTAAAGTTAAATCTTGACAGGTCCATCCGGTCTGTGGATTCGGCGCTATTCAGGCTCACTGTTACACGAATCCAGCAACAAAGAGGTTACGCCGTAACCGAACCGGAAAAACACTTTGTTGCCCTACAAATCAATCCTCCTTTAGAGTCAAATAACGCAAATTTGTCTTTATCTTTAAGCCAAGTCCCGGCATCCAAAAATACAGCGCTTGCGGGAATAAAGCACCTTAACCGGTTAGAAAATGTACTCGCTTCGGGAGAGATAAAAAGCCTGAATAATGACATGATTTTATGCTGTGACGGTGCAGTTATTTCTGCAAGCAAGGCCAACCTATTTCTAAACATTGACGATGTTTGGTGTACCCCTGATTTAAGCTATGCGGGTGTCAAGGGGATTATGCGGGAGTTAGTTATCCAGTATTTTAAAAATGCCAAGATAGAATATCGAATACGCAATATTTCTATCTCAGAGTTGGAGAGGGTTAAAACCGCTTTCATAAGTAACTGTATCGTGGGCATCAGAGCTGTCGAAAGAATTGAGAAGCAAGCACTTGAATTAAGTTCAGTTAACCTTCTAAAATCATCCTTCAATGAATACCTGAGCAAAGTTAGCCAAGCTTCATGAATTTCAAGAAATTACTTTCAATCCGTTTACTCGTTGGTGTGTTATTACTGACAGTATTTTTAATTTTTTACTGGCATTGGCTGGCCTTTCAGAAATTTATTGAGGAGCCTTTAAAATTTGAAGAACAAAAGAGTTTTGTGGTTTCCCCTGGCCAAACGGCAATATCGGTTGCCAGTAAATTGTCGGCAGATGGAACTGCTTCTAATTACTATTACCTTCGTCTTTTAATTCAGTTGAATCCTGAGCTGGCCGAGATAAAGAAAGGTGAATATTTACTCGAACCAGTTGAGACACCTTTGAGCTTTTTTAACAAGCTGACTAGCGGTAAGGTAATTCAATATCCTTTCACTATTATTGAAGGAATGAATAGTCACCAAGTTTTCCAACAACTTGCCCAAGCCAAGTTTTTAAAAGAGGACTGGAAACAAGATAACCTTACCAAGACGCTTGGCATTGAGTCGGATAGTATAGAAGGTTGGTTATATCCTGATACCTATCATGTCAGTAAAAACTCAAGTGCATTAGCCTTATTAAGACGCTCCGTCGAGATCATGCAAACAGCACTGCTACAAGAGTGGCAAAATAGAGCTCCAGACCTCCCATATAAAACGCCGTATGAAGCTCTAATTATGGCTTCGATTATCGAAAAAGAAACTGGCATTGCTTCAGAGCGAGATATGATAGCCGGTGTTTTTGTTAGAAGATTAAATAAGAACATGCGTCTACAAACCGACCCTACAGTGATTTATGGGATAGGGCCTGAATTTAATGGTGACATAACCTACAAAGATCTAAGGACGCCAACACCTTATAATACCTACGTAATCAAAGGCCTGCCGCCTACGCCTATTGCGATGCCGAGTAGGGCTTCAATCCACGCTGCTTTGAACCCTGCCGACGGAGAGTGGATGTATTTTGTGGCTACTGGTGATGGAGGTCACAAATTTAGCCGTACCTTGCAAGAACACAACAAAGCGCTTAAGGCATACTTACGTAAAATGCGAGCTAAGGGCAATTGATATCTGCTCGACATGTGATTAGCTGATAACGTAAACTACTCCCGAATTAACTTTAAATTAACCTGATAATAAAAATTGAGTAAATGACAAACGAGTCCGATTTGAACAATTTGGGGAAGTTCATTACCCTCGAGGGCAGTGAAGGTGTAGGTAAATCAACCAGTCTGAACTTTGTAAAAGAACTAGTTGAATCCAAGGGGCATAAAGTGATTGTCACTCGAGAGCCCGGAGGCACACCACTAGCAGAAGATCTGCGAGCAACATTACTTTCTAATCGCAAAGAAAAAATTGAATCCGATGCGGAGTTATTGATGATGTTTGCCGCGCGTGCCCAACATGTTAATCAATTAATTAAACCGGCTTTAGAGTCTGGAACTTGGGTAATATGCGATCGTTTTGTTGACGCTAGTTATGCGTATCAAGGTGGGGGCAGAGGCATTCCGTTTGAGCGTATCAAATTCTTGGAAGAATGGACTTTGGGTCAATTTAAACCAGACCTGACAGTTTTACTGGATATGTCCGTTAAAGAAGGGATGGAGCGTACCCGCCAAAGAGGGGCTCCGGATCGATTCGAAGTAGAAAAAATTGAGTTTTTTGAACGCATACGAGAAGCGTATTTGCAAAGAGCCGCAGCTGAGCCACATCGAATTCATATTGTTGATGCTGCCCCCTCTATTGAAGAAGTGCAACGTTCTTTGCGGGCGTTAGTACAAGAACACTGTTAATTACGATGACAGAAGTTTTTCCTTGGTTTAAGGCTAATCTTGAACGTATTGAAAGTTCATTCAATCAAGGTAGGCTTGCGCACGCATTACTTATAGCAGCTCCATTTGGCGCGGGCAAGCTTGAGTTTGCTAATTATTTAGCCAAAGCAATCCTCTGTTATCAACCAGGTTCGGAACCCTTGGCAGCATGTGGCGAGTGTAAAGCCTGTACACTTTTCGGGGTCCAAACACACCCCGATGTTAGGAGTATCGAACGACTTGTTGATAATAAGGGAAAACAAAAGCAATCAATAGGTATCGATCAAATCAGGGAGCTAACTAACAAGCTATCAGAAACTCCACAGTTGTCTGGGTGGCGTATAGCAATCATTACTTCCGTTACCGATATGACTACGAGCGCTTTTAACGCGCTGTTGAAGACGTTGGAGGAGCCTGGTAAGAAAACACTATTATTGTTACTTACCGATAACCTGCAAAAAGTTCCGGCAACGATTAAAAGTCGGTGCCAAATTTTAAAGCCTGATTTGTCACATCAATTGGTCATAAATTGGCTGAGTAAACAAACCGATTCAACCAATGAGCAGATTGAACAAGCGGTCGAACTTGCCATTGCAGCGCCTTTGGCTGCACTACAAATATTAAACGACGGTGTCATAGAGTCGCGAAAGCAAGTTTTTTGCTCTCTCGATCAAGTATTAGCGAATCAGTTGACACCTCAAGAGTTCATTGCTCAATTAGAGTTGGAAGAGGATAGTTTGATCGCGCTATTTGCGGAGTATTTTCATTTTATTCAATGCTCAAAAAAACTCGTGCGAGAAAGTACTCAATACGCACGGGTTGCAGATCAACTGGTATTCGATATTTATGATAAAGTCATCTCATACCAAAGAGCCCAGTTTGGCGGGAGTAATTTGCAGCCAAAATTGCAATTACAAGCTATACTCATACAGTGGTTTGAGTTTGGTAGAAAATTAAACCATATTTCAAGGGCTTAACCTGATTATTTAAAGTAAATAGTCAATATAAATAGTTGCATTCGAAAGCTTAATATTATAGCTTGTAGCAACAGATTTAATTGCCTTTGGCCAAACCTATATTGCCCAAGCTCGCAAAAGCACGTATACCTTAGTATTTTATGACAGCACCTACAGCACCAAAACACGGCATCTTACAGCTAACGATTAAAGATAAGGGAGCGCTCTACGCAGCCTATATGCCTTTCGTTAAAAACGGTGGTCTATTTATTCCGACTAACAAACAATACAATATTGGCGATGAAGTTTTTATGCTTTTGACGTTAATGGATGAAAAGGACCGCTTACCTGTTGCAGGTAAAATCGTCTGGATTACTCCAAAAGGAGCACAAGGCAATAAAGCTAGAGGTATTGGTGTGCAATTTAGCGAGCAAGATAAAGGCGTTACTCGCAACAAGATCGAAACTCATCTTGCTGGTGTATTAGAGTCCGAAAGAATTACCCACACAATGTAGCTAGTTTAAGCTTGCTAACTTAGACTTCATCCTTTTCTATTCACTTATTTTTATTTCGAGTTTTACTATGCTAGTTGATTCACATTGTCATTTGGACAGGGTCGATTTGTCCCCATTCGATGGCCAAATGTCCTTAGCCTTGAAGGCAGCCAGGGACGCAGGCGTCAATAAATTCTTATGCGTTGCGATTGACAAAAACAACCAAAAAGATGTTCTGGCATTAGCAGACTCTTATGACGAAGTTTATGCTTCAGTTGGCATTCACCCTTTAAACACTAAAGGTCAAGAAGCGGATGTGGATTATTTAGTAGGTACCGCGCAGCATGCTAGGGTAATTGCAATCGGTGAAACAGGTTTAGATTATTATTATGCTGATGAAACTAAGCAAGAGCAGGCCGGCTTATTTAAAACTCATGTAGAAGCTGCAGTTAAAACTAATCTTCCTCTGATTATTCATACCCGAGATGCAAAGCAAGATACTCTGGATATTTTAACAGACGGTGGCGCCGAAAAAGTAGGGGGGGTTTTGCATTGTTTTACGGAATCACTTGAGATGGCGCTTCAGGCGATAGAGATGGGTTTTTATATTTCGTTTTCTGGGATCCTAACCTTCAAAAATGCAGATGAGCTGCGTCAAACAGCTAAAGCACTTCCACTAGATAAAATCTTGGTCGAAACAGACAGTCCGTATTTAACCCCGGTTCCATTTCGTGGAAAACCAAATTCTCCGAGACATGTTCTAGATGTCGCTAAATGCCTGGCAGAAGTAAGGGGCGTTTCGTTACAAGAAATAGGCGCAAGAACTACAGAGAATTTTCATCGTTTATTCAATTTAGAATAGTTAGAATTAACTAGTTAGTTAGCCGTTTAAAAGCTTGTTTTAAATCAATATATTAAACTACTGCTAGGCTATACTATAATTGCGTTAGCGGTTAGCAATGTTGCTATAACGCTCCATTTTACATTCGGGAGAAAGGAGTGAATTATGCAATCAATCAACAACATCTTGGTTTGTTTGGATCCTGACAGAGATGAGCAGCCAGCGCTGCAGAAAGCGATCTTTCTTGCCCAAAAATATCAGGCGAGCATTGAGCTGCTTCTGGTGGTCTACAATCGTGGACTTGTTGGCAATCTGTTTTTTAATAGCGAGCAATTCGAAGCCGCCAAGAACGGATATATCAATTCTCAAAAACGTTGGATAGATTCTTATGTCGAAGAAGTGACCCATGCAGGACTAAAATGTAGTTACGATGTGTTATGGCATAAACCTTTGTATGAAGCGATTCTGAATAAGGCAGAAATCAGTGATTGTGATCTCGTAATGAAATCTACTCACGAACACCCGACTATCAATAAAGTCTTTTTTACTCCGAACGATTGGCAGTTATTGAAATCTTGTAAGAAGCCACTAATTTTAGCCAAAACTGATACAAAAAAAGAGTACACCAAAGTACTTGCAGCAGTTGATCCAACGCATAGTCACGATAAACCAGAAAGCCTGGACCCTTTAATAATTCGGAGTGCGGAACAAGTGGCGAAGGTTGTTGGCGCTGAGGTACACGCAATACATTGTTATGATCCCATCGGTTACCAATTATGGAGTGATATTGGTTTTGGCATGGGAGTTGGTATGGGACCCACCGACTTTACTATGGGTGAAGAAAATTACGACGCTTACGTGGACCAGTTAAAACAAACCAAGCAGGAAGGTTTTGACGAGGCACTAAAAGGTTCAGAAGTGGTGGACAACAGGCGCCATTTAGTTGAGGGGTATCCTGAAACTTTGTTACCTGACTTTGTTGAAAAGAACACCATAGACTTGTTGGTATTAGGTACAACCTATCATTCAGGACTTGTGGGCAGTACCGCAGAAAAAATACTCGATCCAATTAATTGTGATGTACTCTCCGTTCACGCTTAGATATTAAAGCCATAGTTAGAATGAAAAGATTGTTTAATATTAGTAACGATCTATTCTTATTTTAGTTATGGCTCTTACTTTTTAAAAAGCAAAAAAAATCCCAGGCTCTTTCACAGATTACCTGGGGTAGGGGAAGTAGAAGAAGAAAATCTATATCTTCATAATTGAGTAAAACACATTAATCACTGGAGTCTCTATAATTAAATGTAGTCACGAAATTTTACCTTTTCCAGTTTTTTTTAATAATACTTTAATATATATAGCTGCTATCAATATAAATACAGATATAGCGATATAGATTAGTAGTTTTAGGCCTCGTTTAACCCCATCTTTCGATAGCGTTAGAACTCGCTTTTGTAGACTCTTGCTAAACTAAAAGTTGACGCTGCGGCGATGAATGACGAGAGATCATCTAGTTTACTAGACGGCAATTCTATTAGATGGCAATCCTAATTTTGATGGTAGACGTCAAAATCATGTTCTCCATGACCAATCACTCCATCCTTGTTCCAAGGCAAATTGCGGTAAGGGCTGTTTCCATGAGTGCCCATGAATGGAAACTTTTTAATATCGAAATAGGGTGAGTAGTCAAAGTCTGCTGGGGTATATAGTCGCGTGTTACGCGGTATTAACTCTAAACCATCTTTACCAATGCGGCGAAATAAGGGCAGTATTGGATACTTAACTGAATAGAAAGCCTCTGCAATCATAGAAGAACATACTGTTTTTGTAACTACGTCAGGGTTTCGAGTAAACAAAGTTGAGCGCCATCGCCTGGGTAAGATCCGCCAAGGGAAGATAAAGCGTGCTAAGTCGAACAGTTGTCGAATATTGTACCCGACGCCTAATTGGTCAATTGAATAATTAATCACGTTTTGGGCATCGCTGGCTGAGAGAGAAGAGGGCCGGCAAATTCTAAGATTATCTCGCTCGTATTCGTTGAGAGGAGTCACAATCATACCTTTCCCTAAGATCCCTTCAATTAGCAATTGTTGATCTGCTTCAGCATTAAAATACTGTTTAAGTTTTTCTCTTCTTTCGACATCTTGAATGTCATGCAAACGCCCAACATAAAGTGCAGAGTGAGACCATCGACTTTGTGTGATTATTCTTATCACATCAGAGACACGGCTCCGTCCTTCGACTAAAACCACGTCGCCGGGTCTAATTCCATAACTTAACTTTTCGTAGTCACAGATAGGAAACTTGGCTGGAGGTGTCTCTTTATTTAACCAAGCTTCAATTTTTTGTCTTACGGACATATTTGAAAGGCCAATATAATCAATTACTTATATTATAGTATGAAATGCTTATTACTACTCGTCAAATTAACATTGTTAAGGTTTTGCGATGAGCTCAAAATGAGTTTAGATTTGTTGAGTTTGTTATTTTAATTCCAAGTAATTAATAACTCTGCTGGGTTGATTCATATCAAGTATTTACTGGTCAAATTAGCTTGGTTTCGCTGGTGTATTGCTATGATTTTGGCTAGACTTAGCCCTCTTTTTATATTGATATGCAGTTTAAGTGGCGAATATTATGAGTTTGGACATCTGGGACGACCTTTTTTTATTAGATCAACAGCTTAATGAAGATGAGCGCATGATCCGAGACATGGCTCGAGGTTACGCACAAGAGAAATTAATGCCGAGAATCCAGCTGGCGCATCGCGATGAAATTTTTGACACAGAAATCATGCGTGAAATGGGTGAGCTGGGATTATTAGGCTCTACCATTAACGGCTACGGTTGCGCTGGGGTTAGTTATGTTTCTTACGGTTTGGTTGCACGTGAAGTTGAAAGAGTCGATAGCGGTTATCGCTCAGCTTTAAGTGTTCAATCTAGCTTGGTAATGCACCCGATCAATGCGTACGGCACGGAAGCACAAAAAGAGAAGTACCTTCCTAAACTAGCGACTGGTGAATATATCGGTTGTTTTGGATTAACCGAACCTGACAGCGGTTCAGATCCGGCGAGCATGAAAACTCGCGCCAAGAAAGTTGACGGCGGATACGTAATCAGCGGCACAAAGATGTGGATAACTAATTCTCCGGTGGCTGATGTGTTTGTTGTCTGGGCGAAAAACGAAGCAGATGATAACAAAATCTGCGGATTCGTTTTAGAAAAAGGAATGAAAGGACTTTCTGCTCCGAAAATTGAAGGAAAGTTCTCATTGCGAGCTTCCATCACAGGTGAAATTGTAATGGATGAAGTTTTCGTGCCGGAAGAAAACATGTTCCCTGAAGTTCGTGGCTTGTCTGGTCCGTTCGGGTGTTTAAATATGGCTCGATACGGTATTGCCTGGGGAGCTCTCGGCGCAGCTGAATTCTGCTGGCATTCTGCCCGTAACTACGGCCTTGACCGTAAGCAGTTTGACAGACCTTTGGCCGCTACCCAATTGTTTCAGAAAAAACTCGCAGACATGCAAACTGAAATTACTATTGGTTTGCAAAGCGCACTTAGGGTCGGTCAACTAATCGATGCAAAAGCATTCAAGCCAGAAATGATTTCTTTGATTAAACGTAATTCATGCGGTAAAGCACTTGATATTGCTCGTACGGCGAGGGATATGCATGGTGGTAATGGTATCAGCGACGAATTCCACATTATCCGTCATATGATCAATTTGGAAGCGGTTAACACTTACGAAGGAACGCATGATATTCATGCTCTAATCCTGGGCCGGGCTCAAACTGGCATCCAAGCCTTCAAGTAGTGAATACCTATAGTTGGTTAAAAACCGGTCAATTGACCGGTTTTTTGTCCATTCGATTTGGTTATAAACAAATTAAAACATCTTTGTTTTCAATAAAAACTCAACGTATTACACAATATTTTACAATGCTTTCAACCATTTAACCCGTTTTACTTGTGTTTTCTGTATTTTAGGGTTATTTATTTAATTAATGAAGGAACAAAAGTCGCCGATATAAGTCGATTATAATAGTTGATATCAATTCACTATACTCAGTAAAGCAGTAATAGCTCAAACGTTAGGACCTAGTTGTAATGATAAGAATTAAGTCAGTTGTAAAATCCAGCCTAATCGCGCTTTCTTTTACATCATTTGGCATTGCCATCGCTGCAGATGGTGTAGAGCAAAAATTGGCTCTTGCCACTCCTCAAATGCTCGATTTGTCCCCTAAGTCGGTTCATCATCAAGCAAGTCGTTATATTTCTTGGTTTATTCACGATTATCACTACAAAAAGCCCAAGTTAAATGACCAAGAATCGCAGAAGATATTGGAAGAGTACATAGAAATGCTTGATCCCAATAAGAGCTATTTTATGGCTTCGGACATTGCTGCTTTTCAAAAGTATCGCTTTAAAATGGACGACTCGATTTCCTACGGAATGTTAACTCCATCATTTAATATTTACAGCACCTTCCAAAAACGTTGGGAAGAAAGAAATAAATTCGCGATGAGTCTTCTTGACAAAGAAATGGACTTTAAGATGGAGGAAGAGTTTGAAATCGATCGGGAAGATTCTCAATGGGCTGCGACTCAAGAGCAACTCGACGACTACTGGCAGAAACGGGTTAAGAATGATGCCTTGAATTTAGTCCTGGCTGATAAATCTTGGGAAGAAGCGAAAGAGATCCTAACTAAGCGCTACAAAACAGCAATGCGTAGAGTTTCGCAAATCAATAGCGAAGATGTGTTTAGTTACTTTATGAATGCCTATGCAAATACAGTCGATCCTCACACATCTTATTTTTCACCAAGGACAGCCGAGAACTTTGATATCGATATGAAGCTTTCATTAGAAGGTATCGGCGCAGTTCTTCAATCTGACGATGTGTATACCAAAATCAATCGTATCGTAGAAGCAGGGCCGGCAGACCGTTCCGGAGATGTTGCTGTTGACGACAAGATTATAGCTGTCGGTCAAGGTACCGAGCCTATGGTTGACGTGATTGGTTGGAGATTGGACGATGTTGTGGATTTGATCCGAGGCGATGCGGGAAGTACCGTCAGGTTACAAATCGAACCTGCAAATAGCACCTTAGCCGGGAAGACCAAAACAATATCAATTGTTCGCGAAAAAGTTAAATTGGAAGAACAGGCAGCAAAATCAGAAGTTATCGAGATTGAAAATGGCTCGAAGGTCAGGAGAGTCGGAGTGATAGACTTACCTAAATTCTACCTGGACTTTAAGGCTTATTCGGAAGGAAACAAAAATTATCGAAGTACGACTAAAGATGTGCGGCGTTTAATTAATGAAATGAAACAAGACAAGGGCATCGATGGATTGATAATTGACTTGCGTTCAAACGGTGGTGGCGCTTTATCTGAGGCTACCGCATTAACAGGGCTTTTCATTGATGCAGGCCCGGTTGTGCAAGATCGAAATCGACGCGGCAAAGTTAAAGTGCTTGGCGATACAGAGCCTGGAACGGCTTGGGATGGGCCATTAGCAGTATTGGTTAATGGAGCAAGTGCTTCAGCTTCTGAAATATTCGCCGGTGCAATTCAGGATTATGATCGAGGCGTTGTACTTGGAGAGCAAACGTTTGGTAAAGGAACCGTACAGTCGATTTTGTACCTCGGCGATCACATTAAAAGTGAAGGCGAGGTTTTTGGTGCATTAAAGCTTACCGTGAATAAGTTCTATCGAGTAACCGGCAAAAGTACTCAAAACAAGGGAGTCATGCCTGATATTCATTTCCCGGATCCTTATTCTCGTGATGAATTTGGCGAACAGAGCTACGAGACCGCACTAAAGTGGGATGTAATTGAGCCGGTAGACTTTGAAAAAGCGGGCAACGTATCTCAACATATTGCTAAGTTAACGGACCTTCATGTACAACGGATTAAATCTGACAGAGAGTTTCAATATTTAATATCTGATATCGCTGAACTTAATGAACGACGTGAGCGCAAAACGATTAGCTTGAATATTGATGAGAGAAAACACCAACGTAAAGTCTACAAACAAAAGCAGCTTGATAGAGAAAACGAACGTCGCACAGCATTAGGTAAGAAAGAACTCTTGGAGATAACAGAAGACACCGAGCTAACGGATGCGGACGATAGCAAGTTAAATGAAGCAGCAAATATAATTGTTGACTTGATAAATGTTCAACGTGCAAGCAAGTTCGCTGAAAACAAAAACTAGCTAGAATACCTATCTAATTGAAAAAGGGGCTTTTATGAGCCCTTTTTTTCTGTCCTACAAATATCAGGTCATATTTATACAATTCATAACATCAAATTATTAGCGACACTTGTTGTTAACTAGTTAAAATTCGATTTGAACCCACAAACCTTTAAGAAACGTTTAGTTTTTAAAAAATGCAGATTTCTGAAATTCGTGAAAAAAGTCTAATTACGGCTATTAAAACACCTTTCAATGAAGAAGGTAAAATTGACTTACAAAGCTATGACTATTTAGTCGAGAAACAAATAAAGGCCGGAGTTGATGGGCTAATTGTCGGAGGAACCACGGGAGAAGGGCATCTACTGGATTGGGAAGAACATCTCATGCTTATTGCCCATACTGCCTCAAAATATGGCGACAAATTGCTCGTGGTCGGTAATACGGGAAGCAACAATACGCGAGAAGCAATAAAAGCGACAGAATATGGTTTTGCTTCAGGGATGCATGCATCTTTACAAATTAACCCCTATTATGGAAAAACTACCCAAGCTGGAGTTCAAGCACATCTTGAAAAGACTTTAGCAATAGGTCCTGCAATAATTTATAACGTTGAAGCTAGAACCGGACAAGATATTTCTCCTCAGATTATGCAAAACATTGCCGACAATCAAAATTTCATAGGTGTAAAAGAATGCGCAGGTAATCCAAGGATCTCAGAGTATGAAACTAGAGGGATTGCCTGTTGGTCGGGCAATGATGATGAGTCATTTAATGGAAGACACTCTTACAACAGTCATGGTGTGATTTCAGTTACTTCGAATATTGTTCCCGGGTTAATGCGAAAACTAATGGATGAAAATGATCATCACCTAAATGATCGCTTACAATCTTTAATTGGTTGGCTTTTTAAACAACCCAATCCAATAGGAATCAGTACGGCTTTAGCAATGAGCGGTGCTATTAAACCGGTGTTTCGATTGCCTTATTTGCCTTTGAATAAACAGGATCGAGAGGATGGAGTCGAGATACTTAAGGAGTTCGATAACGACGATCTAGTCGGAAATAGCCTAAGTGTTATGGATGATGAGCAATTTGCTATTAATGTGTAAACACCACAATTCAGATTGTTGAACTGAATTATTTTGATTAGGTAAACTATCAGTTTTTCAAATTGTTAAAAATGCCGAGAGGTTACTTCATGGAAGGCATTATTCCAGCCCATAGTTACGTTCCAGACTAATATCACTGACTAAATCTCAGGGACGATAATCTTGTACTGAGATTTAGTTATTAATTGAAGTGTTCCAATTAGTAATAATTTGAACACACTTTAGTAAAAATACCCTGAATGGGTTATGGAAATTCGACATTTACTTCATATAAAGTTAGGCCACTTCAAAGTTTTCTGTTTTGAAACAGATTTATTAGATATATCTTAAAGACTGTTTGTATTAGAACAAAAGCTAGAATTAACGACATAAAGGAACTTAGAATGGCTGGGGAATATGTTTTAAAACCGGAAGAGGCCGCCTGTATTGCAGCCAATGTCTATTTTACATTGAAGGGCTGGGATGCTAGGTACAAGTTTAATCAAATTACCGGTGCCGATCCAAAAAACGCACCAGTGCCAGTGCCTGCACTAGCAAATAAAAATGTCATTCAACGAAATGTTGTGGGCTCAGGGCCACAATCGCTCGCACAAGCAGGACTGAATAACGGTAAACTGATAAGTTCTTTTACTGGCTCGACCGGGAGTAACCTTGTTGGACGAACAGAGTCGGGATACGGGTATTTATTGAAATTTGAGCGAGACGGGAAAAGGCACCTCGTATTTGCGACCCGTGGAACAAGACCAGAGATGGGGTATCCCGATTTGCTAACCGATGCTAACGCCGGATTAGCAAGGCACATGCCTGGGATTGGGCCAGTGCACGCAGGGTTCTACGACGTATACAGATCGTTAAAACCCACAATTACTGCTGCTAGAGCAGAATTGGATGCAGCGGACGTTATCCACTGTGTTGGACACAGCTTAGGTGGCGCAGTAGCCAATCTTATCGCGATTGATTTAGTCAAAAATTACCGTGGCAAAATTAGACTTTATACCTTTGGCGCGCCGAGAGTCGGTTTACGGATCCAACAATATGACAAGCGTGTAGCCAGAATGATTGGAGCGGACAACATATTCAGGGTTAGCCACAACTTTGATCTTATCCCAATGATCCCTGTAGCTCCGTATATCCATGTGCATCCTGATGTTAAAGACAAAAACAATTTCTTTCTTGAATCTCCAGTGAGCAAAATAGGTTTGGATAATCATGAAACCGACCGTTATATTGATACGGTTCAGGGCCTAGATTGGTCTGAGTTAAGAAGCAGGAAATTAGAACGTGGATATTTAGATCAGCAATATTTCCACAGTTGGCGAGCGAGCGATTCTTGGTTTAAACGCCAGATTGGAAACGCGATGAATGTGAGTATGGCTATTATGCAACGGATACTTCAGGGGTTGATTGATACGGTGGGTCTTGCCTATACCGGTATTGCGACCATTTTGGATCTATTTGTTATAGCCATTAGAGAGGGCACCGATATGGTAAGGGCCGGTCAGGGATACGTCAGGAGATTTATTACCGATTGCATCAAGATTTTTAATATGGGGGTAGATTTCACCACTAAGGTTCTCAGGAAGTTGTTAGCCAAATTAACCTCCGAATTAACAATTATTGCAAAACAAGCTTTGAAAAGGGCCGGTAAAATGGCAAAATCGAAGGAGTTTCAAACTTTTCTTAGGGCTGTTACAACGGGTTCAATTGGACTGTTGTTGATGTAGTTTAAATTTTAATATGCCAAATTGGGTTCTGATAGTTTCTACAGTTTTTAGCGGGTTTCTTATTGCCGGAGGCGCGTTTTTATTTCCGTACGCATCAAGTTTCTTTGGTGTGACTGACTATAAGAATGCGCGTGGCAAAGGGAAGTTAATAGTTAACTTAATAAAACTCTTCCCGGTTACTTCCGTTTTAGCTCTCTACTTGGCTTGGACCTCCTTAAGTTATCTTGCCATCATTCCGTTTTTGCATTTCTTATTAGTTTATACTATTCGCGAAAATAAAAATCTTGCTAATGGCCCGAAAAGACAATTTGGCTCGGAAGCAGAAAATTTTGAAAGTTTAATGACTATCATGGACGTTTCTTGGCAAAGTTGGCTTGGTTCCAAAGTGGATAAAAACTTATTGCTTTCAACTTTTTTTGCCGAAGACGAACATTCTAAGTCGACTCTTATGCATGAGCTGGAAAGTAGTGGTCTAGAATTAATGGCGAGTGAATCTTCAAGTAGCTTTAAAAATGGCTCGGTATTGCTTGATGTTGAAGTTGCTATTAACTCCTTTGAGCGTGAGAAAATTGAAAGTTTGATCAAGCAACTATCCCGTATAGCTTGGAAATCTGAATGTGAATTACGACACGTTGACGTTTTTGCGTCTGAACAGTAGTTACCCTCTGGCTAGCTCAAATTTATAATTACTTTACGGCTTTATAGATATTAACGAAAAAATAGAGATTAAGGGAATAAATATGAAGAGAGATGATTTCTATTATCTTGTCACCAATGTCTCCGCTATTGCAACCCAAGTTTTTACTATTAGATGCGGCGAGTTTGGAGCTGCAGCATCAGAAGACAATAGCAATGAAGTCCCATCATTTGAATTCAACGTTGAAGACCAAATAAATAAGGTAGACTATCAAGAATTTATAGATAGCGGCTACAAAGATATTGACGCTGTTGAAAGTGAGTTGGCGTCTGCTTGGGAAGACGTAGAGTTAGCTAATTTAGACGATCTACTAGCTAGACTTCCCCAAGAACTTCCCAAGTTAACACAGCAAATCTCTGGAGAGCAATTGAAGCAATGGGTTGTACAGTGTGTCGAGAGTTCTGAGAGTTTCGATATTTTGCATCAATACATAATGAATGTTGTTAATAAGGATGAAGAAATCTACGACCTAATTAGGGAGTCGATCGCTTCAAATGATTGCTCTGAATTGGATGAAGCTGACCCCATGATAACTTCAGAACATATAAGAATTGATGACTTGGTTACAGCTGCTGAAATCGAGTCCTTTAAGACTTTTAAGTGGCTATATAGAAAGGGCAATCTTAGTGAAGAACAAAAAGAAGCAGTTCTTTCTGCTGAAGGTTGTATTGATGACCGGTTCGTATTTGAAGAGATATGCAAGATAATATCTCCAAATGAACAATGCTTAAATCTAATTCAAGAAAAAGCTGACAAGGCAGGCCATCACGAAGTAGCGGAATATATAAAAGCTATAGGTTAGAAAATGAAACTTGAATATTGGTCTAGTTTTAAATGTTATGTGATTTTAGTCGCTAGTTTATTTGTTGCTGCTTGCGGTATGGATGCCGGGAATGTAGAAAGCGGAGAGAGCAATTTGGCTGGAGGTGATGCGCCTGAGTTCGTTGTCACTAGCGTAAGTGATTATAAGTTCATGTTCAATGATCACGAAGTAGGAGGCATTATAAATTTCGCATCCAAACAGCTTTCACATTGTACCCTTGCTTTCGCATCAAGAAATTTTGTTGCTGGTTATGAAGCCAAGATATTTCAAGAAAATGATAAGGACTTTGATTTGTCCTGTATTAATGACAAAGATAGCTTTCAACTTGATCCTAGTGATTCAACCTCTGCTAGTATGAAAGTTGTCGATTCTAATAAAGTCATTTTAGACTTCGAATTGGTTGGATTAAACTCGCGAGAGAAAGTAAAGAAAAATGACGTAACATTAAAGTTGTCGGAAGCTCAGTTACGTACTTTATTACTTAACGCCAATTAAGGGGAGTGGGGCAATAGAGCTCGATTTAGCTAAATTCATGTAACTTAATGTTTTTTACTTGTACTTAGCCGAAAGTTGCGAAATTCCATCAACATAAACAGGGAATGTAAACTAGCTACATCAATAATAGAGATTTTAAATCTGACTTAGTAAGCCTTGCTCTTGATTAAAAAACAAACGAATAACTCGAAAACTACTCTCAGCAAGAGATAAAAATCTTAGTAACTTCCAGAAATTGTAAAACTGTGACGAGTTTCAAACGAATCTTGTTGAGTTTACGTATCAATGTTAAATATAATCGCGCGAGTCGACTATCTAGTAATTGTTTCGTACTTTATCGGATTGTAAAGTTGACGTGGAAAATTAGTTTAAATTACGTTTTTCAAAACTCTGAATCATTATTCATTTTATCCTCCTATCGAAAGGAAACGATATGACATCTCTATCCAGAGCCTTTTCTTCTTTAAGTGCTTTTCTATTTTTATCTTTGACGATTATTGCGTGTGGTGGTGGAAGTAGTGCGCCTCCGCCAGATTTAACTCCTAATAGTTTTTCTTTCGCAGAGGTGGCCGACGTTGAGCTTTCGACAGTGATTGAGTCTGATCCAGTTACTATATCGGGAATCGATGATTCCGTAACTGTTTCTATCACTGGTGGAGAGTTTTCCATAAACGGCGGTAGTTTTACAAGTAGCGCTGGTACTATTAATAATGGACAGACTATTGCATTAAGGATTACCTCATCAGATAGTTTTTCAACCAGTGTCGATGCTTCGGTGACAGTTGGTGGTGTGTCAGGGACTTTTAGAGTAACTACGCTAGCTGAAGATCTAACTCCAGATGCTTTTAGTTTTGAGCCTCAGACAAACGTTGGTTTAAGCACTTCAATTGAGTCAAATTTAATTACCGTAGCGGGTGTTAATTCGACAACCCCTGTTTCAATAGTTGGGGGCGAGTATTCAATATCAGGTGCTGATTTTGTTAATACTGCAGGTAGTGTGCAATCCGGTGATACTGTAGCGGTTAGGTTAATGTCATCAAGTGAATATGTGACACAAACAGAGTTAACTTTAACCATCGGAACTGAATCTGAGGTATTTCAAGTGACCACGGTTGCAGATACTACTCCGGACGCCTTTTTATTTACCTCTCAGCAGGAAATAGCACGGAATACTCAAGTTGAATCAAATTCCATTACAATCTCTGGTCTAGGAACGGCGGTGCCAATTAGCATTACCGGTGGAGAATATTCGATTGATGGTGGCAGCTTTACCGGTGAAGTAGGGCAAGTAGACAATGGGCAATCCGTAGTTATAAGACAAACTTCTTCCGCTGAACTAGAGACCAAGACTATAGCCATCTTAACAATTTCCGATGTTGAAGGTTCTTTTGAAGTAACCACTCAAGGCAGATTAAACTTTACTAGCCTTTCTGGCGCAGTTCCTAACTCGCGCTTACAGTCAGAGCTAATGACCATTGACGAGATCGGTGACTCAACACCAATTAGTATTGAAAATGGGGAGTATCAAATTGATCGAGGAGAATGGACTGATCAGGCCGGTTTTATTAACAATGGTCAAGAAGTTCGAGTAAGAGCAAGAGCGAGCCAAGAGTTTAGTACAACGAACTTATCTCGATTGAACGTGGGAGAAAGCTGGGGCACTTTTTCAATTACAACAAAACAGAATGGAAATTTCGTCTCTGTTTGGAAAACTGACAACCCTGGTGTTTCAGACACTAATCAAATTAAGATCTCACTAGACCAAAACGGTAGCTATGACTTTTTGGTCGACTGGGGTGATGGGGCCACGAATACTATAACAGCTTGGGATCAACAGGAACTGACCCATACCTACGCTCAAATCGGTCAATACACGATCACTATTTCGGGGCAAATTAACGGTTTTATATCGAACAAAGGCACCGACAGATTTAAGTTGCTTGAGATTTCCCATTGGGGAACTGTGAAGCTTGGGGAGTCTTTAATCGATACAAGTGATGTGACGGTTACGGCAGCTGACGCGCCAGACTTTTCAGATTCTACTTCAATAGCGTTTTTGTTTGCAGGGGCAAACATGTCAGATAAAGACTTATCGAACTGGGATTTATCTTCAGTAACGAGTATTGAGGGTCTATTTAATTATGCAAATGCATCGAACATAAAGATTAATAATTGGGATGTTTCCACAATCACCAATATGGCTGGTGTCTTCAGACAGGTTGATGATTTTAATGTTGATTTAAGTGAGTGGGATGTATCTTCTGTTACTAGCATGAACGAAATGTTCAATTCAGCAGCTATGTTCAACCAGGACATTAGTCAATGGAATATTTCATCTGTCACTGATATGACGCGTATGTTTGATAATTCAGGACTATCCACGCAAAACTATTCCTTAGCTCTTATCGCTTGGAGCCAGTTAGTCAATTTACAAGAAAGCGTGCGGTTGGGGGCAAATGGTATCAAGTTCAACTCATCGGCTGTAAATGCTCGGAATACTTTGGTTAATGACAAGGATTGGACAATTGAAGACGGCGGGGCCGAATAACTAAAAAGTATTACTGATTAAAAAGTGCCGTTTAATGGTGGAATATGGAGTGCGAGTTCTATTAGCTCGCACTTATATCCCATTTCGGAATAAAATATCGAAAAAACTCCAATTCCTTCACAAAAGCCTTCCTTTACAATTTCTATTTGAAAAATGATCCTGTAATATCTCCATCCTGCCATAAGATTTTTTGTGTTTTTGCAGTCGAAATAAAAGTACACACGAAACAAAAAATAATTGCCAATAACGTACCAAACGTTATTGGTCTATGTGTGAATTGACAATAAGGTCAAACGGATTTCTAGGGAAGTTTTAGCTGTAATGTTTGGGAAGTATTTCAAAACGGTCGTAAATGATTCGACAGAAATAACCTTTTTGCAACAAGAGAACGGTTCTAAAAAGAAACGAGTGTCCCGCTTTGGAATGCTATCCTTGTGCAGTTTACTTATTGGGGCGGCGCTTAACGTTCAAGCAAACGACAATGAAATGCCTACCGGTGGACGGGTAGTCCACGGTGAAGGTGACATTGTTGAATCAGATTTGCTTACAATTATAAATCAGAATTCCTCTTCCCTCGTTATCGATTGGGATACCTTTAATTTAGGTGTTAATGGAACAGTCGATTTCATTCAGCCAGACGCAAGCTCAATTGCACTTAATCGAATTCTCGATGTTAATCCTTCTCAAATATTCGGAAACATAAATGCCAATGGACAGGTTATCCTACTTAACACTAATGGTATTCTATTTGGCGAAAGCGCCAGCTTAAATGTTGGCGGATTAATTGCAACAAGTCTCGATATCAATGCCGAAGATTTTATGAACGGCAATTACGAATTCAGCGACCTTGGAGAATTAAGTGGCAGCATTATTAACCATGGTTTAATAAATGCATCCACCGGAGGCTCAGTTACTCTGCTAGGTAGCAGGGTCGAAAATCACGGACTTATTTCAGCTAACCTGGGGTCTGTTAATCTGGCCGCTGGCCGAGAAGCAGTTCTGACATTCGATAGAATGGGTTTGTTAGGTGTAAAAGTCACTCGAGCTGTGCTGCAAGAAGACCTAGGTGTTGATCCCGCCGTTTTGAATACTGGACAAATTTCTGCGGCGGGTGGAACCATTCTTTTAACTGGAAGCGTAACAGAAGATATTTTTTCACAAGCCGTTAATATGGGGGACAATGCTGAGGCACGGGAAGTTGTTGTCCATGAAGACGGATCGTTTACTCTTTTTGGCGGAGCTGAAGGGGCTGTCAATGCAGGCATTGGTGGTCGAACTTTACTTGGTACAAATGTAGGTTCTGGTGCAAATGTAGTGAATACTGGAACCCTTGATGTTTCCGCAACTGCAGAAGGAATGGACGCTGGAGAAATTAATGTCTTTGGCGAAAACATTACCAATAGCGGAAGAATTGTTGCTGACTCTATGCATGGAAATGGTGGGGATATCGAGCTTCAGGCAGCCGTCACGACCCAATTAATCGAGGATAGTTATGTATCAGCTATTTCCTATAGTCCAGACGGGGTTGGAGGAGATATTAGGCTATTAGGTCACAATGTAGGACTATTTGATAACACAATTGTAGACGCATCTGGCGGTCATGGTGGTCAAGTTCTCATTGGAGGCGATGAGAGAGGGTTAAACCCCTATGTTAGAAACGCACGGTTTACTTTCTTAGGTGAAAACACTCAGGTATTTGCAGATGGAAACCAGTTGCACTCAGAAGATCTAAATTCAGAGGGAAATGGCGGTCGGGTTATCGTTTTTGCTGAAGATACATCAAGAATATATGGCAATTTATCTGCTCGAGGTGGCAGACATGGAGGCAACGGCGGCTTCATCGAAACTTCTGGGTTAAGAGGTTTTTTCATTACAGCGACACCTGACGTTACTGCGGCAAATGGACTCGGCGGTGAATGGTTAATCGACCCATATAACATTGAAATAGTGAATGGCGGGGGAAATACTGATATTGGAAGTAGTAATCCTTTTGAGTCGACTGATGATGACGCAACTTTAGGCGTGAATTTGATTGAGGCGGCACTTGTTAACGGAGCAAATGTAACAATTACAACTGGTGCTGGTGGAGCCCAAGACGGAAATATAACAATCTCCGGTGATTTAAATCTAAATGATCGAACTAGCTGGAGTCTACCTGCGACTCTAACTTTAAATGCTCACAACGACATTATCGTTACCGGCAGGATTTATGATTCATCTGACATAGCCGGACAAGATATTACTAACTTAATATTCAATGCAGGATTTGCCAGCAGTTTTGATGGTGATATAAGCATTTACGGCGAAATTGAATCTGCCGGTGGAAACATTGAGTTTAACGGAAATAATTTTATTTTTGGGGATGGATCCAATGTAGCTGATATCAAGTCTTTCGGTGGAAATATCACGCTAAATGCGAATGGAACAATATTTCAACATTCGAATAGCGACTTTACTTCATCAGGGGGAAATTTTTTAGCTTTCGGTACTTCAATTGACCTTGATGGCGGTGTCGATATCACTGGCGGAACTGGTTATGTCTACATGTCTGCCAGCGCTGGAGCTCTCGACGTCGGAAGAATAACGACTGATGGAGGTACAGGTGACAGTGGCGACACAGGTGTCATTGGTGAAAATATTCAACGAGGAAGCGTCACCTTAAGAGGTCAATCTGTTAGTGCAACTAATGCGATCGATACTACCGGAGGAGATGATACTGCCGGAGGAGACATCAATATAGTTGCAACGAGCGGCAGTATTTCAGTTGCAAATCTTACATCTGATGGAGGTAATGCAACTAACAATGATAACGCAGGATTAAATGCTGGCGACATCACATTAACGGCAACGAGTGGAATTACTGTTACAGGGAACATTTCGGCGCAGGGAAGTAATGGGGATGATACGACAAACAATGATATTGGACAAAATGGCGGTGTTGGTGGAGCCATAAGCTTAAGCACTTCAAGTGGGGCAGTTGCTGTCTCAGGAACAATCAATTCGTCAGGTGGAGATGCTGACGGTCGAAGTAGTAACGACGAGGGAAATGGCGGTAATGCGGGAGGGATAAACCTCAGTGGTGACAGTGTGTCAGTCGCGGCAATTACTGCTGACGGCGGAAGTTCTACTGGTGACGATAACGACGGTTCTCGTACAGGTGGAAACGCGAATACCATTTCGATTACCGCAAACTCTGGAAATCTGACTTTAACCGGAAACGTCTCTGCACAAGGTGGAGCTGATTCTGAAACCAATACTGGAAATGGGGCAAACATCATTTTGAATGGTCCTGTTGTCTTAGCTGCTGATAATATTGCAATTAATGCATCGGGCAACACCAGTGGAGATATTTGTTTTGCAGACGCATGTTCCACCCCAAGTTCAACTTCTACTGTAAATGGAAATGGTTCGAATGCAGGTAATTTAACCTTAACCGGAAATAACATTCTGCTTGCCGCTAATGTAGGCGCTACAAATGCAGTGGGTGATTTAATCATCAATGCAACAGGCAATGTTGACGCAACCGGAAATAGCATTGCTGCTAACTCTTTAAATGTTCAAAATTCTGTTTCGTTTACTTCCGGTGACATTAACACTTCAGGTGGTGCTAACGGCGGCGATGTAACAATTGCATCTCAAGACATAGTGGTTGGGGCAATAAATACGTCCGGCACGACTTCAGGCGGTAATATCACTTTGACTGCCACTGATAACAACGCAAGTGGTACGCCTAGCATCACACTAAATGGTGATCTCGACTCAAGAGATACAACAGATGCTTCTAACGACGGTACAATTGCAATGAGCCTCAATGGAAGTAGTACTCCATTAGGTTCATTCATTATTAATTTTATTAGCGATTTTACTTCCGCGCTTACTGTGACTGGAAGCGGCGGGGTAGATACACTCACTGCTGCAAATCGAACTAATACATGGGTTATCAACTCCTCCAACTCTACCTTAAACTCAAGTTTAACCTTCAATGCTTTTGAGAATTTTATTGGTAATTCCGGTGTTGACACATTTACAGTGAATGGAACTGCATCATCTATTGATGCAGGAGCTGGTAATAACAACATCACAGTGAATTCAAGTGGGACAGTCAGCGGTACAATCACTACTGGGGATAACGACGATACAATAGCCATCGCCGGAACAGTGAATGCAGTAGTCGCAGGCAATGGTACCAATGGGATAACAGTCAACAATGGTGGTAGCGTTGCCACTAGTATCACCGGTGGCACTGGGGTTGACACTATCGTGTTAGCGGATGTGGGCTCGGCGACCGTCGGCTCGATTGCGGCAGGCGATGGTAATAATAATATTACGGTGAATACCGGTGGGGTGGTGAGTGGTACCGTGACCACCGGGGATAATGACGACACCATTGCGATTGCCGGGACGGTAAACGCAATCGTGGCTGGTAATGGC
>JAPHTP010000137.1 GCA_026196875.1 Kangiellaceae bacterium | reverse complement strand
GTAACAACTGATCGCCAACGCTATGGCCTAAAGAGTCATTGACCAATTTAAAACTGTCTAAATCAAGAAAGAGCAGGGCCAATTTTTCATTAAACCTTGCGGCTAATTTCATTGAATGGTGTAGGTGTTCCAAAAACAACGAACGATTAGGCAAGTTGGTGAGTTGGTCATAATTTGCCAAGTATCTAAGTTGGCGCTCAGTGCGTTTTAACTCGTCTATATCCTTTACTGTCCCCGCCATAACTTTTGGAGATCCATCTTCGCTAATCTCTACTACTCTTCCTCTGGATAATACCCACTTCCATTCTTGGCGTTGCTCATCCAGCAATCGAAACTGAGACTCGAAGTAAGGGGTTTGGAATGCAAGATGCCTGTCGATCATTTCCTTAACTTGGACTCGGTCATCAGGATGTATGGATTTGCTAAGCTCAGATATTGAGTCTGTACGTTCCTCTGGTAACTCAGCTAAGTTACCATTCGCAATTCGGTAGATCTTATTGTCAGGAATATACCATCGCCAGAGCTCATCTCCGCTTCCCCAAAGCACATCTTTCATTCTCGATTCGCTAGTCTTGATAGCTTCCATTGCGACAAGTTCGGCTTGGCGTTTTTGCCGTCTTTGAAAAGCAAACAAAGAGATTAAAGCAAGTATAATTGCTGCGTAAAAAGTATAAGCAAAGTGACTTCTCCACCATGGCCCCAGGACAGTAATTCTTAAACTCGAAGCTTCTTTATCCCATCCTCCATCTGGTGTTTGCGATTGAACTTGAAAAGTGAATCTTCCCGCGGGTAAATTCGTATATGTTGCTTGAGAAATTGTGCCAGCAGTCAGCCATTTTTTGTCATAGCCTTCTAAGCGATATCGGTAGTTGTTAAATTTGGGATAGGCAAAGTTCAGATTGGCGTAACGAATAGTCACTAGAGAATCGTCAGGCTGAAGAACCAAATGTTGGTTTGCCAGTAATGGGTAATAGTCCTGAACTGGTTTGTGTAGTCGGCTGATTGACGAAATTTTAACATTTGATTTGACTTTGGTTGAATCAACCTTGCTGGGATCGAATCGAATGGCTCTACTTCCTCCCAAGGTAATTACGCCTTGCGAATTAATCCAATATGATTCTTCAGCAAAATAATCGTTGCTAGAACTTAATAAAGGAAAATTTGTGACTTTAAGTGATTCACGATCTATTTTTCCAACAGAACTTCTTGTAGTAAAACCTATTTCTTTTGCATTCAAACTAAAAATTGATAGCACTTCGTTTGAATCTAAACCATTTTCTTTTTTTAATATAGTAATCGAATTAGACTCTAAATCTATTATATTTATACCGCCAGATTGAGTTGCAGCCCATAATTGATTTTGAGAAAAAGCCAAACTATTAATCATGTTGCTACTAATGTGGTTTTTAAGTTGAGTTGCAGAATAGACTTCGACTTTGTTGTTTTTATAGTCGACTAGATGTATCCCGGTAGTACTTGCTAACCACAATCTATTTTCATCTAATCGTTCGATATCCAGGTAGTACTCCGTTTCGGCTGTTTTTTTATTCTGACTTGCGTCGTAGATCAATTGATGTTCACCTGTAGATGGAGTGATTAAATGAATCGTCGCCGAGCTACTCGCCGCTAGAAATGAATCGACTCCATCTCTGGTAATTGTATAAAAAGACACGTTCACGGGATTGCCGGAGAAATCCTTTAGACCATCAATTTTTGTAGTAGTACCGTCACGTTTATCGAAATAAATTAATCCTCTTTCAGTTGCTAGGATAAGATGGTCGCTGGCGTGGCTTTGAATACGCCAGACAGCGATTTTGTTCTGATTTTTTGCGCTTGGATCTAAATCATAGAAATGAGTTATTTTACCTGACAATGGATCCCAGAGTTCTAGCCCTTCTTCCGTTCCGAGCCAAATTTCATCTTCCGAATATTCAAAAACGGAGATAACGTTACTTCGATTTATACTGTTGTTGTCACCGGGTATGTGGTGGGTACTTTGAAGTTTAAAGTTTTCAGGGTTGAAAAATGCTGCTCCACCACTTGTAGCTATCCAAATCAACCCATTTGAGTCGCTATAGATCTTTTCGATTGATGGTGATGGGAGAGTAACTTTGTCATTTAATCTGTAATCTATATTATATTGCTTGTGGCGTTTTGTATCCCAAACCGTAATACCTTTTGCCCAATAACCAAGCCAGACCATTCCTTCTTTATCTTTAAATAAAGCCCAAATATTGTTTGATTTTAGTGACAGTTCTTTAGAATTATTTGTATGCACATTTTCGATTGCCTTGGTATCCACATTGAGCTTAAACAATCCATCAACATCAGTACCGAACCAGATTTCTTGAGGCGAATAGCTAATTGCAGAGGTTATATAGCTTGAACCGATTTTGCCTGGATAGCGCTGAATGTTTTTCGCGTCATGGCTTAAGTAAAATAACCCCTTTGAACTGCCAATCCATACGGTATCTCTATGCTGATGAACGACATAGACTCTACCCAGCGAGCTTTCGGTATCGGGCCCTGAAGATTGAAAGTTTAAATATTCGACTTTTCCGCTAGCGGGTGAATATTTGCCGAGGCCATCCAATGTTCCAAACCATATGTTTCCATCTGAGTCTTCGATGATCTCTCTGACATTGGTACTGACTTTTCGGTTTCGGGGGCCTAACAGTGAACTAGAACGGGGTGGACCAGGAGATGCTTTGTTGTTTTGTGCTGCGATAAACTCTTCAAAACTAAGTAGCTGGGTCCCATTAGAGGTTAGGATATATAAACCTACACCTGTGGCCAGCCAAATGTTTTTAGACTTATCTTCAAGTGATGCATATACATAGGTGTCTAATGGCGAAATAGTAGATGTGCCTTTCGGTAACAAACGCAAAAAATTGGTTCCATCAAACAACCTTGCGCCTGTCTGGGTGGAAAAAAGAAGGTACCCGTTAGAAAGTTCTACAACATCGGCAATAAATTCGGATGGGAGTGATTCGTGAGGTATTTGGTGTACTCTAAGTTCAGAATTAGCCGCAATATTAGTCGAAAATAAAATGAACAATATGATAGCAATAAAGAGAAAATTTCTCACTTAGCCCCCGAATAGGAAATGAAATATCGTTAGTTCAGTATAATTGCTTGTTTATCAAACAAAATTATAGTTCATCAATTTAGATTTAGAGGAGATAGTATTCACCTGACTATATTTAATTCGAATGTTTCGGGCAGACTGCTTACTCTAGATAAATCAACATGTTTATTGCCAACTTATACTGACAAACTAATCACCGAATTTTTAACTATTAACTAGACTACCCACTTGCTTGAAATAGGCTTAAACTAAAAGGACTGAATTTGACTGAAATATTGCAAGATAGAGATAAGAGGCAAGGCAATATCTCTAAAATATTGATTTGAACAATGGCAGATTTCGGAATATTCTTTTAACTAACAGACCAAAACCGAAACAAAGTTAGCATAAGTGACTAATTTTTAACCTCTTATACTAATTGTCGATTTATTATTTTTGAAAAAATCTGTATAATTCGCGCCGATTCTGGTACTGCTCCTGAGGGCGACAGTGAGGTTGTAGAGGGCCTGCACTGATTGTCACTGATTTATATTGTGAACGCCGCTTACGCCTAAATTATTCTATTTAAATTCAAGTGAGCAGTCTGGTCTTCATCTATTATTTATAAGACTAGGGTTTCTGAACCATCCCAACAGTCATGATTTGTTGCAGAAAGACCTTAAGTCATCAAAAAACGAGGATATACAGAGTGTTACAAGCTTACCGTCAACATGTCCAGGAAAGAGCCGAGCAAGGCATCGTCCCACAACCTCTCTCTGCCGAGCAAATGGCAGATCTTGTCGAATTACTTAAAACTCCTCCGGCTGGAGAAGAAGAATTTTTATTAGATTTATTAGCAAACCGCGTCCCCGCTGGTGTAGATGAAGCAGCTTACGTAAAAGCTGGCTTCTTGAGCGCGGTTGCAAAAGGGGAGGTTAGTTCTCCAATTGTCTCAAAAGAAGACTCTGTTAAGCTTCTTGGCACCATGCTAGGTGGTTATAACATAGCTACCTTAGTCGAATTACTAGATGACGCTGATTTAGGAGCTTTAGCTGGAGAGAAATTAAAGCATACCTTGTTAATGTTTGATGCATTTCATGATGTAGCTGACAAATATAAAGCAGGAAATGAAAATGCGAAAGCAGTAATTCAAAGTTGGGCCGACGCTGAGTGGTTTAAGTCACGTGATCCATTGGCCGAAAAGACTACTTTAACTGTGTTTAAAGTTCCAGGTGAGACGAATACTGATGATCTTTCTCCAGCTCAAGATGCTTGGTCACGTCCAGATATACCTTTACACGCCCTGGCGATGCTAAAAAATCCGAGAGAAGGGTTGGAAGGTAATCCGCTAGAAACTATCGAAAAACTAAAGGAAAAAGGCCACCCTGTTGCTTATGTAGGCGATGTAGTCGGAACGGGATCGTCGCGCAAATCAGCGACCAACTCAGTACTCTGGTTAATGGGAGATGATATTCCAAACATCCCAAACAAAAGAGATGGTGGATTTTGCCTTGGCGGAAAGATTGCTCCCATTTTCTTTAACACTATGGAAGATGCAGGTGCATTACCGGTAGAAGTAGATGTTTCTAATTTAGCAATGGGCGATGTCATCGACATCTATCCATATGCGGGTAAAATCGAAAAAGATGGCGAAGTTGTCGCTGAATTCGAATTAAAAACTGATGTGCTTTTAGATGAAGTTCAAGCTGGTGGACGAATTCCTTTGATTATAGGGCGCGGTTTGACAGCTAAAGCACGCGATTTCTTAGGATTAGGGCAAGCTGATTTCTTCCGTTCACCAACCCCGGTTGAAGATACAGGTAAAGGCTACTCGCTAGCACAGAAGATGGTAGGTAAAGCTTGCGGTATGGAAGGTGTTAGACCGGGTCAATATTGTGAGCCAACGATGACGACTGTGGGTTCACAAGATACTACCGGACCGATGACTCGAGACGAATTGAAAGATTTAGCCTGTTTAGGTTTCTCTGCCGATCTAACCATGCAGTCATTCTGTCATACGGCCGCTTACCCTAAACCTATTGATATTGACACCCAACATACGCTACCAGACTTTATTATGAACCGCGGTGGTGTTTCGTTACGCCCCGGCGACGGAATTATTCATAGCTGGTTAAACAGAATGCTGTTGCCCGACACAGTTGGTACCGGAGGTGACTCTCATACTCGCTTCCCATTAGGCATTTCATTCCCGGCGGGTTCGGGACTCGTTGCTTTCGCTGCTGCGACCGGAGTCATGCCTCTAGACATGCCTGAGTCTGTTTTAGTGCGTTTTAAAGGTGAGATGCAGCCAGGTGTCACCCTCCGTGACTTGGTAAATGCGATCCCTCATGCTGCTATCAAAGAAGGTCTGTTAACAGTAGAGAAGGCTGGTAAGAAAAATATTTTCTCAGGAAGAATTTTAGAAATTGAAGGTTTGCCGAAGCTAAAAGTTGAGCAAGCATTTGAGCTTTCTGACGCATCGGCGGAAAGGAGTGCTGCGGGTTGTACTATCAAGTTGGATGAAGAGCCAATCATTGAGTACCTAAACTCAAATATCACCATGCTTAAGTGGATGATAAATGAAGGTTACGGTGATGCGCGTACAATTAGCCGCCGTATTGAAAATATGGAAAAATGGCTGGCTAATCCGGAGTTACTTGAAGGTGATGCGGATGCAGAATATGCAGCGGTTATCGACATTGACTTAAACGAAATCAAAGAGCCTATTTTAGCTTGCCCGAACGATCCTGATGATGTGAAGTTATTGTCAGAGGTTCAAGGCGATAAAATTGATGAGGTATTTATTGGAAGCTGTATGACTAACATTGGTCATTACCGTGCAGCCGGTAAGTTACTTGAAAAGACTAATGCGATCCCAACTCGTTTATGGATTGCCCCTCCTACTAAAATGGATGAGCATCAGTTAATGCAGGAAGGTTATTACAATATTTTTGCTACTGCAGGCGCGCGTACCGAAATGCCTGGTTGTTCTTTGTGTATGGGGAACCAAGCTCGTGTCGCGGCCAATTCGACCGTTGTCTCTACTTCGACTCGTAACTTCCCGAATCGCCTAGGAAACGGTGCAAACGTATATCTTGCGTCGGCGGAATTAGCTGCTGTGGCTTCTATTTTAGGTAAATTGCCAACCGTAGAAGAATACATGAGTTATGCCGCTGATTTAGATACGATGGCGGAGGATATTTATCGCTACTTGAACTTCCATGAAATTGAAGACTTTAAAAAGTCTGCTTCGCAAGTAACGTTACCAGTGCAAAATAAGATCTACGTGGGTTAATCCTTAATACGTTGATTGAAAAAGCGTCTTTCGAGGCGCTTTTTTATTGCTCGATAAAACCAACAATCACTTTTTTGTAGCAAATATTTACCTTAGTTAAATTATGACAGATTCTGTAGCGTTAAGTTTTAATCAGTGGCTTGATAAAATCGAGCAAATGCACCCCGCAGATATTGAAATGGGGTTAGAGCGAATTAAAGCGATTGCGGAGCGCTTAGAGCTACTTACACCAAGCTGCAAAGTTATCACTGTTGGTGGAACAAACGGTAAAGGCAGTACCGTAGCGATGCTCGAGTCTCTTTGTATTCAGGCAAACAGAAAAGTGGGCGTCTACACTTCACCACATCTGGTTCGCTTTAATGAGAGAATTAAAGTTAACGGTATTGAAGCTGGAAATCTTGAACTGATTAGGGCCTTTGAAGCAATAGAACAACAGCAACAAGAAATTAAGTTAACTTTTTTTGAGTACACAACTCTTGCAGCGCTAATTTATTTCAAGCAAAAACAATGCGAAGTCATTGTTCTTGAAGTTGGTTTAGGAGGGCGATTAGATGCGACGAATATAGTCGACTCAGATGTTTCAGTGATCACGACTATTGATTTAGACCATATAGATTGGTTAGGTGATACGCTTGAGCAAATTGCTTTTGAAAAAGGTGGCATAGCTCGAGAAGGAAAGCCATGTTTGGTCGGTGATAAAAGGAGTTTCGACCTATTGCTGGGAGCTTACCCCAAATTTGAGAACCAAATTACGCTTGCAGGAGAACACGAGTTAGGAAGCTTTCTCACGCAGAGTGACCACATAAATCCTTATAAGTTATTAAAACAAAACTTGTCACTAGCAATCAGTGCTTTCGAAACCTTATTTCACACTAAATTAACTCAAAACTATGCAGCAAATGCTTTAAAAAAAATTCGTCTAAAAGGGCGTTTCGAAATTTTTGCCCATTCACCTCACATAGTATTGGATGTTGGTCATAATCCTCAATCCGCTACCAATCTTGCAAAACAAATTGGTGAGTTTTGCAGTGAGAATAATGTAACCAAAGTTTGCGCCATATGTGGAATGATGAAAGACAAAAATGTTAAGCAGGTGATTGCGACACTTTACCCTCATATCGACAGATGGTGCTTCGTAGACTTGCCGACCTCAAGGGCTATTAAGGCAACAGAGTTAAAACAAATCGCGGATGATATAGCTCTGGAAAATGGCCTTTCAGATGATGGACCATGCCTTGAAACTTATTCTTCACCTGAAGTGGCACTAGCCGAATGCAAATTGTCATTGGAGAGACAGGAGTTAATCTTGGTGTTTGGCTCTTTCATTACTGTCGGTAACGTGATTCAATAGGAATTGAGAAGAATTGGTAAAAGCTTAAGATGGTTTCGCAAAAGCTATAATAAAAATGAATAAATAGCGTGTTTTTTAATTTAGGGTTGATACAGTGGAAAATACTTTAAAACAGCGCATTGTTGGAGCAGTGGTTCTAATAGGTTTAGCGGTTATATTTTTACCCGCCATTCTTAAAGAAAAGACTCAAAAAGAACCCTTTCAATCGCAGATTCCTGCTAAGCCAATAGAATTGATTGAACAAGAACTTTCTGAATCATCGAAAGAAAAAATAGCTCACACCCAAAACGAATTAAATAAGCTCGAATCCAAGGCCAGAAAAGCGCGCCAAACAGACACTGGTTCGCAAACTGAAGAGAACGAGGCTACTCAGGAAAAGAAACAACCTGTGAAAGTTACTGCTCCAAAGCAAGACATCTCGGTACCGCAAGCAGAGCCACAAGTTGAGCAAACAATAGGTAAGAATTTTAAAGACGCCGCCTGGGTCATTCAAATTGCGAGCTTTTCAAGTTTAGATAATGCAAAACGATTAGTTTCAAAATTAAAGGAAAAAGGCTACAAGGCTTATCGACGTAATGGTGTAAATCAAGCAGGAAAGAGAATTTTCCGTATATTTTGTGGTCCTTATATCGAAAAGTCCCGAGCTGAGAAAGATTTGAATAATGTCTCGCAATTATCTGAAACAAAAGGAATTTTAATACCTTTCGACCCAACTAAACACTAACAATATTGTTTAAGTGTTAACTTTTTAAATTTAATTGGAAGAGGTTACGGGTAATTGGTAGAATGCGCACTTCTTCAGTTATTGAGATTTTGTCTTTATGCAGTGGGTTGACTGGGTAATTCTCATTGTAATTGGTTTATCCGCTGGTATCAGTTTGCTTAGAGGCTTTGTACGTGAGGCACTTTCGTTAGCAGGCTGGATAATTGCATTTTTCGTGGCAAAAGGCTTCTATAGAGAGTTTTCCGTTCTACTTGAGGCTTATATTGAAACTCCAAGTTTAAGACTCGCCGTGTCATGGCTTTCCCTGTTTTTCCTCACTTTAACGGCTACCGGTCTAGTTAATTACATAATTGGCCAGCTTGTTGAAAAGGCGGGGCTAAGTGGTATGGATCGAATCATGGGGATGGCTTTCGGTGCGCTTAGAGGCGTATTGGTGGTATCTTTAGCTGCGATTACATTAAAGGCATTTACCCCTGTAGCGCAAGATCCCTGGTGGCGTGAATCTCAATTGATTCCTCACGTTGAAAACATAGGTAATTGGTTCTACGATCACTTTAAGGATTCAATCCCTAAAGTTCGTCCAGAATTGCCGGTCGAAATTAAGTCATAGAGTTTAAGAAGGTTTAGTGAATTATGTGTGGTATTGTCGGTATTATCGGAGCAACACCTGTTAATCAAGGTTTATATGATGCTTTGACTGTGTTGCAACATCGAGGGCAGGATGCCGCAGGTATTGTTACGGAAGACGATGGTCAAATGTTCCTAAGGAAAGCCAATGGTTTGGTTAAGGATGTATTCCATACGCGCCACATGCGCAGGCTTCAAGGAAACAAAGGAGTAGGGCATGTTAGGTATCCGACGGCAGGTTGTTCAAGCTCAGCAGAAGCCCAGCCTTTGTATGTAAATTCGCCTTACGGGATTGTGCTAGCGCACAACGGCAACCTGACTAATCAGGACGATTTAAAACAAGAGCTATACCAAACAGACCGTCGCCACATTAACACCAGTTCAGACTCAGAAATTCTGTTAAATATCTTTGCTCACGAATTGCAGAAGACAGTCGACCAGCAACTCAGTCCAGAAATCGTTTTTTCTGCAGTTGAGCAAGTATATGAACGTTGCACCGGCGGATACGCTGCTGTCGGAATGATTAATGGCAATGGCATGGTAGCGTTTCGCGACCCTTATGGTATTCGTCCAATTGTTTTTGGAAAGCGAGAAGTAAATGGGATCACAGAATACATGTTCGCGTCAGAAAGTGTTGCTTTAGATGCATTAGAGTTTAAATTGGTTAGAGATATTGAACCTGGAGAGGCCATCTATATTGATGAGGACGGCAAAGTTCATTCTAAGCATTGTATTGAGGAACATGAAGCTGCACCTTGCATATTCGAGCACGTGTATTTGGCAAGACCTGATTCTTTTATGGATGATATTTCTGTATATCGTGCACGTCTAAGGATGGGAGAGAAACTAGCCGATAAAATTATGCGTGAATGGCCTGATCACGATATTGACGTGGTGATCCCAATTCCGGACACATCAACAACCTCCGCTATAGAATTGGCTTCAAGGCTTAATGTTAAATTACGCCATGGGTTTGTTAAGAATCGTTATATCGGTCGTACTTTCATTATGCCCGGGCAGCAAATGCGGAAAAAGTCGGTAAAGCAAAAGCTCAATGCAATTGGACTTGAATTTAAAGGAAAAAATGTTCTGTTAATGGACGATTCTATCGTTCGTGGAACCACTAGTCAGCAAATTGTTGATATGGCTAGAGAAGCCGGAGCTAATAAAGTTTACTTTGCTTCCGCGGCTCCTGCTGTCAGGTATCCTAATGTATATGGCATTGATATGCCTTCGGCTAAAGAATTGATTGCCCACGGCAGAACGGAAAAAGAAGTTGAAGAAATTATTGGAGCAGATAAGTTAATTTATCAAGATCTGGAAGATCTAGTTGATACTTGTCGCGAAGGTAATCCAAAGATTAAACGCTTCGATACGTCCGTTTTTGACGGTAAATATATCACCGGAGATATTGACGAAGCATACTTGGAAGCGCTGGATAACAAGCGCAACGACGCGGCTAAGAAGAACGGTGGTGTCGAGAAAATTGAAGATGAATCGGATAATGATGACAACATAATGGAGCTGCATAATGTTGGTGGCGCTTAAGTGTTATCCTGGTTATCAAAGAAGCTGCTGAGATGGAGCGGTTGGAACTTAATTAGCCAACCGCCCCAAGTTAAAAAATATGTCGTGATTGTGGCTCCCCATACGTCTAACTGGGATTTTTGGGTATTTATCCTGATCAAATTTATTTTCAGGATGCACGTAAGTTTTATCGGTAAACATACCATTTTTGTCGGACCCATTGGTTGGGTGTTGAAGAAGTGGGGTGGCATACCCATTAATCGTTCCGCCAAACATAATGTTGTCGATACAATCGTCGAGGAATTCGATAAGCGAGATGAGTTAATCTTTGCATTATCTCCTGAAGGCACTAGAAGCTTTAAAGACCATTGGAAGTCGGGGTTTTATTACATAGCTTTAAATGCTAATGTACCTTTGCAATTATGCTATATCGATTCAAAAACTAAGTCTGTTGGATTTGGTCCTTTAATAACATTAACAGGAGACCAAAACAAGGACGTAGAAACGCTTAGGGCATTTTATCAAGATAAGGCAGGTATTCGGCCCGAGTTGTTCAGCACGATTAAATTTAGAGAAAAAAGTAGCTAACTTCTTTTATATTTAACAGACCTAGTTTAGTTATAACGTGTCTAGCCTGGCTAGTAGCCAATTAAGGGAACTTACTATTGTCTAGAATAAAACTAGGTTTTATTTTGTTCTTTTCTGTCGTTATCACAGAGCTCTGTGCTAACCCGTTCGATCATCGCTACCAAAAAGCATTTCGCGTCCAGTCTTTGTCAATTGAGGATGGGCTATCTCAAAGCGTTGTTAACGATATAATCCAGGATTCAGAAGGATACATCTGGTTGGCGACCGAAGATGGTCTTAATCGTTTTAATGGGTATGAATTCAAAGTATTCCATCATATACATGGAGACTCAACTTCTCTTCATAATAACTTAGTATTGAGTTTATATGAGCAGAAAGGAGTGGGACTTTGGTTAGGTACTCAAAACGGATTGAGCTTTTATGATTTCGCCACAGACAAATTCACAAATTTTGCGACCGGTAAAATTGACAAGCTCTCAAATATAAATGCGATCACCCAAATAGGAAAAAACGTTTTACTTGTTGCTTCTGAAAATGGACTTTACCGAGTATTTCCCGAATCCAACAAAATTGAATTATTCGTAAGTGCCAATCAGAAAGTCATTGAAGACGAAGTAATTTCATTTACTTTAGACGAACAGAATTTATGGATAGCTACTGAGAAGTGCATCTATACCTTAAGTCAATCAGAGCTGATGCTGACTAATATTTGCGAACAGTCTTCCTTAGCGAGTGCTTTAATTAGCACTACTGTAAAAAGTATAGCGGTGAGCAATAGTACCTTGTGGATTGGTACTTTGGATGGACTCTTGGAGTATAAAATCGACTCTAAAAACCATCGCTTGTTTACCCAGCAGGAATCGACAGACTCTCTTTCCAGCAATTGGATCCAATCGTTAAGAGTCGATTCTAATAATGATCTATGGATAGGTACGGGCTCAGGGTTAAATTTGTTTAAGACGAAAGAACGGGTGTTCGAACGTTACTCTAAACAAGTTTACGACAGTGATGGATTGTCTTCTGACGATGTGCTCTCGATATATATAGATAGTTCCGGCTTAATTTGGCTGGGAACTTACACCGGTGGGGTTAATATTTTAGATCCTTTGCAAATGGGATTTAAACACATCCTGACAAAATCGGATGTCAGTAAATTCGGTAAAAGCAATACTATACATGGAATCACTAAAGATAAATCTGAAAATCTTTGGGTAGCAAGTATTGGCAGTGGTGTTATTAAATTGGACTTAATGACGGGGCAGATAACTACTCCTTTTAAGGGGGCTCGATTAGACAAAACTAATGCCATAGATTACTCATATAGTTTACTCACAGATCTTGATGAGCTTCTATGGATTGGGACCATAGAAGGTCTTTTTATCGCCGACCTGAAGACAGAGAAACTCCTTAATTTGGCAATTTACATCGACGGATTGGAGCAGAAATTAGAGGATTATATAACTCAGATATATGAAGGTCATGATGGACAAATTTTGATCACTACTGATTACGGCTTTTACCAAGTACAAGCAAAAGTTCGAGAAAAAAATTCAATGAACTTAATTTTAAAGAAGCGAACTCGTGAGCTGCCGTTAAGTTTCCGAGATAGAAGTGCTTCGCTGAGTAGTATTGTTGAAACTCGTGACGGTAACCTTTGGCTAGGCGGAAGCTCGGGTTTGCTATTTTACTCTCAAAACACTGAAGAATGGCGGCACTTTGAATATCACCGTGAAAATCCACAGTCAATTTCAGATGATGATGTTCAAGTATTATTCGAAGATAGCCGTGGTATCCTATGGGTAGGAACGGCAAATGGACTAAATAAAGTCGATAGGAGTGCCGAAGATGAGATCTTTTTCGAACGAATAACCAAAGAGAATGGCCTACCCAATAATGCCATATATGGAATCCTGGAAGATCCTTTGCGGCAGATCTGGTTATCAACAAATCTTGGGTTAGTTAGATACTCAGATTTTACCGAGTCGATGCAGTCGTTTAGAAGTAGGGATGGTTTGTCGAGTGACGAGTTTAATAAGAGCGCATTTTATTCAGATACAAATGGACTACTGTATTTTGGAAGTATAAACGGAATTACTGTTGTTGATAGCAAGGAAGTTAAACAACCAAGCCGGCAATCGAACCTTAAATTGAGCGAGGTCAGGGTAGGTCAGGAAGATTTGGATGTTTATAAGCTCAATCAAATAGAAATGCCGAGCATAGAAAAAAGAGAAGGAGATCCCTCGGTCAGAATCTCCGTGGCCGAACTGTTTTATCGAAAACTGGAAACCCAGTCTTACCGCTATCGAATATTGGGCCTGAGTGATAAATGGATTAACTTAGGAAAAGAACGAAGTTTTATCTTAGCTGGAATGGATGAAGGCGAATACATAATAAATATTCAATCTCGAATCGGAGATGAGCCCTGGTCGAAAAATACTTTAACTTTAACGCTAAATGTATATGAAGATTTTTGGAGTAGCGTCGATGCGGTTTACCTCGTTGTATTTACCTCACTTGTGTTGTTCGGAATATCTGCTGGTGTCATCAGGCAGTATTATCGTTCTCAGATCCAAAAGAAAGATAACAGACTTAAGATTGAAAGTGTAAGACTGAAAGATGTGAGGCGGCAGAACGAAGAAATTAAGAACGAACTTTCAAATAAAATATCCAAAATAAGCGAGCTGAACGAAGAGCTTACTGGTGCTAATGAACTGATCGATAGTCACACTTTCCGAGAACCAATTTCGGGTTTTTATCGTTACAATAATTTAGATTTCATGCTATCGGATTTAGCCTACGAAGATGACCTTCTAAACAATCTTAACATCGTGATGGTATTTCAGTTAATTGATTACGCGAAACATAAACAAAAGTTTGGAACAATATGTGGTGCAGAGGTTAGAGCGTATGTTGCATCAGAGTTACGCAAATTGCTTCCATCAAATGTGCATCTGTGTTTTTTATTTGAAGATAGCTTCATTATATTTGGAAACTCTGTTGAACAAAAAAATCTGAGCAGTTTGTTATTTAATCTAAAAGGGCTAATTGAGCGTAGTCATATTTCCATTGCAAATGAGGTTTTTGTACAGACTATGGTCAATTGTTCTTATATTGAACTTTATCCGGACAAAATTAACACGCTTTCTTCTTTAAAGAAATTGGCGGATATCTGTATTGGCTTACATCTGTCGCGTGATGAGCAAGACAATTCAAAGATTATGAGAATCGATCTCAATAAAGAAATAATTGATTTCGACAGTCGCCTAGATGAAGTCAAAGAACTTATTGAGTCTAATATAGTTACCCTTCATTATATCTAACAAAAGGCAATCATCGTTAAATGAGAACAATCAGAATGAAAAATTTTTTCAATATTTGTCTTTATGGAATGGTAAGTCTCAGCTCCTTAGTGTCTCTTCCTGCTAGTTCTGAAGAACTGCCATTACTTGAGTTTAATTCAAGATTTTTTCCCGAAGTTGCGACTCAAGGCATGGTTGTATCACAAGAGCAAAGAGCAACTCAGGTTGGGGTAGAAATTCTGGAAAAAGGCGGGAATGCAGTTGATGCTGCGGTAGCCGTCGGATTTGCCTTAGCTGTGACTTTACCCAGGGCAGGAAATATAGGTGGTGGTGGATTTATGATGATTTATGACGCCAAATCATCTCAAGTAAAAGCATTAGACTATCGTGAAAAAGCACCCCAAAGAGCTTTTAGAGATATGTTTCTTGATAAGAATCTAGAGGTTGATTCTAAGTTATCGAGACGATCAATTTTGTCATCGGGTGTACCAGGTACCGTAGCGGGATTTGTTGAAGCACATAAAAAATACGGAAGGTTGCCATTTTCTGAGGTTGTTAAACCTGCAATTGAACTCGCCAAAGAACTTGAGATGTCTTTTTCCATGGCTCAGTCTTTGAATTTACGCCATAAACAGCTTTCTCGAAATTCCGAAACAAAAAAGATATTCATTAAGAAAAATGGGAGTAAATGGAATCTCTCAGATAAGATTTACCAAACCGATCTCGCTCAGACTTTAAGTCGTATTGCAGAAACTAAGGGCGAAGATTTTTACAAAGGAAAGACGGCAAAAATAGTCGCAAATTACTTTGCCGAAAATAAAGGTTTAATAAGTCTTTCTGATCTAGAAAACTATCAGGCTATTTGGCGAAAACCAGTAAGTGCAGAGTACGGAGAGTATAGAATTTTTGCTATGCCTCCGCCTAGTTCTGGAGGAGTGCACTTGGTACAGTTACTAAACATTGTTAGCCAATTCCCGATCGATAAAGAGGGAAGCAACTCTGCCTATACCACTCATATAAAAACTGAAGCGATGAAGTTTGCTTATGCCGACCGCAGCAAATATCTAGGCGATCCAGATTACGTAGCAGTTCCGGTGGAATCGCTAACGTCCATGAGTTATGCAAAACGAATCGCTAAGAGAGTTCGCCTGGACAAAGTGCTTTCTCCAGAAGAAATAAAACCTGGAGCTCTGTTTGATCAAGAAAGTCCGCAGACGACTCACTTTAGTGTGATGGATAAAGAAGGAAATATTGTTTCGAATACTTATACTTTAAATTTCAGTTTTGGATCAGGGATCACCGTTCCCGGCACCGGCATGTTACTCAATAATGAAATGGATGATTTTTCTGCGAAGCCTGGAGTGCCTAACGCATTCGGTTTACTCGGTGGCGAAGCCAATGCAATTGAGCCGAACAAGCGCCCCCTGAGCTCTATGACTCCAGTTATTGTTTTGAATAAAGATAAGCCTTGGTTGGCGACTGGAAGCCCGGGCGGTAGCCGTATCATTACAATTGTATTTAATTTTCTTCTAAATAGAATTGCACACGGAATGAATATCGCCGAGGCGACCATGACACCACGAATACATCACCAGTGGTATCCGGATAAACTTCAAGTCGAAACAGGTTTTCCCGTGGACACAGTTAAAATTCTTCAAAACAAGGGCCATAAAGTAGAGATTAAAAAATCATGGGGGAGTTTGCAGTCCATCGAATATGCTGAAGGAGTATTTTTGGGTTACGCAGATAGTAGGAGACCCGGTGCTCTTGCAAAGGGGGCATTCAAAGTAAAGGATTAATTATCTTCTTCTACCTCTTCTTCCTTTTTGGAAGGTTGGATCGATATATGTTGCTCACTGATAAACACATTGATTTCACTATGTGATTTTTTATCAGAAGAAATTATTTTAGACTGGCTTCCTCTGTTGCCATTCATAAAGAAAACTTGGTGGTTACTAAATTTGACGGGTTTATTTACACCTGCATTGGCAAAAGCTTGCTTAATTATTTGCATTTGCTCAGGTGAAAATTCAGCCCCTGAAACAATGATGTCTTTCTCTATTTTTGAATGCAAAGGGCTCGTTCTACTCAGTTTTACACCATACTTTCCTTTGAATTTCGGTAGCAAAATTGTTTTTTCTTCTAGGTTAACTTTAATACCTTGAGAATCTTTACTAACTACAATAGTTTTACCTGTTTTACTTTTTAATTCTACGGAAGAGCCAACTTCTAGCTGAGGTATTTTCAGCTCTTCCTCAGATTCATCGGTTTTAATTCGAACCAGTGAATAGGTATTGTCGCCTTTTACCATACTTACAATCAATTTTTCATTTGAATCATCAGCCAATGAAGTTGGCAAAATGCATATCATTGCGAATGCTACTACCGATTTTAAAATAGATTCTAAATTGCTGCTTACTTCCATATGTTCACGCATATTGACTAACTAATTAATTCTAATGTTCCCCAAATCAGGATAAATCTCCTGATTTGGGGAGAAAATTTTTCATTTGATATGGTGTTTTTCAAGGCGATAAAGAAAAGCTTTATAATTCAGTCCAAGCAACTTTGCCGCCTGAGTCCGATTGTTATTGCAATGACTCAGTGCTTGCAATAGGCAATCTTTTTCATGTTCTTCCCAGCTTAATCCTTGCAATGGCAAAGTGAAATCATTTGCAGAATCTTGATGATGTAACTCAAGCTCTTGGACGTCTTCAAGTGAAATGGTTTGCTCGTAGGACAACAATACCAATCTTTCGATAGAATTCCTTAGCTGCCTTACATTTCCCGGCCAACTATAAGCAAGTAAGGCCTTTAAAGCCGGCGATGAAATAGTCTTTAAATCCATTGAGTGACTTTCACAAAAGATCTCTACAAAATGGCTTATTAAAGGTAGTAAGTCCTCTTGTCTTTGACGGAGCGGGGGAATAGTCACCGGAATTACATTCAATCGATAATATAAATCCTCGCGAAAATTGCCTTCTTTTACTTCTTCCAATAAATCTCTATTGGTAGCACTAACAACTCTTACATTAACATCAATTTCCTGATTTGCGCCAACTCGGGTAATTTTCCCTTCTTGTAAAAAGCGTAATAGTTTACTCTGCAAAATTAGCGGAAGTTCTCCAATTTCATCGAGAAAAATAGTACCGCCGTTTGCGGCCTCAATTTTTCCAAGCCTGTCTTTAGTTGCTCCAGTATAAGAACCTTTTTCAGCGCCGAAAAGTTCGGCTTCCGCAAGAGATTCTGGAATAGCTGCACAGTTGACCGGTAGAAAGGGCTGCTCTTTGCGTTGCGATAATTGATGAATCGCGCGAGCTGCGAGCTCTTTTCCGGTTCCACTTTCTCCGGTAATTAAAATTGTTGCATTGGTAGGTGCGGCCTTTTCTATGCGCATATAAAGTCGATTCATCGCGCTTGAATTACCAATCATATCAAGCAATCTTGCACGATGTTTAGTTTGGCTTTTTAGCTCCGAGTTTTCTGATTCAATATCACGCGTGTAGATTAGTTTGTTAACAGTGAATAATAAGCTTGATTTATCGAAGGGCTTTGGCAGGTAGTCGTCTGCGCCAGCTCGAATAATACTAATAGCGTGTGACGCATCACTGTGAGCTGTGATTAGTATAAATCCTGTTTTAGGTGCGTATTGTTTTACATGCTCTAGCAGTTCATCTCCGTTTCTACCTGGTAGCTTCCAATCTGAAATAACGATATCGAATTCGTTTTGATCTAATTCTGTGATTGCATTTTCTGCTGAATCTACGTCGATTACTTGATGCGCTTCTGCGGTCAGAATGGATTTGATTAGTTGTCTTTGGTCGAACTCATCTTCTACAAGTAGGATTTTTGTTTTGTTACTCATAAGTTGCTTAATTCCTATGCACTTCGATCATTGAGCGATAATATGACAGTACTTCCCTTGTCGGAGTTGTTACTGACGTTTAAGTTTCCATTATATTTGTTCTTAATAATTCGATGAGCAAGATATAGCCCCATTCCAGCACCATAGGTTTTATCAGTGTTATGCGGGGTAAACATGTTATTTAAGATTGCTCCGGAAAAGCCTTTACCTGAATCTTCGACGGAAACATCAATTGTATTCTGGTTAGTTTTTATCGCCACAATAACTTGGGCATCATCGTCGGATGCTTCGACGGCGTTTGAAATTATACTTTGGAGAACGCCCTTTAATTCCGGTTCAACTGCTTTTAGACTGGCCGCATTCTCCAAAGGAGTAAATAGAATTTCAATGCCTCTATCATTTGATAGTTGTGAGTCATCAACGGCTGCTTTGACAATGTCATTGATATTATGGCTTCGAATGAGATTCACGTCGTCTGTCATCACATCCATTAAACTGCGGATCCATTTATCAATTCGAGCAACTTGTTGTTTGGCAATCCTCGACAAGTTTTGCTTATCCTCTGTGCTATCACAGGACTGGTATTGATCGATAGCCAGATTTAAGGTGTTTAGGGGATTACGGATCGTATGTGCTAGACCTTTGGCAATTTCCGCCAACTCAGCAAGGTGAGCCTTATTTTGAAGTTTTTGATTCTGTGCGCTTAAATCGGCAAGCTTTTTTGACATCTGGTTAAAAGAGTCCAGGGTAGATTCAATTTCCTGACTGTGCCATTGTCTATCATTTTCAATTTGGACTCCAAGCTTACCTTCGCCAACCTGCTTGGAAGCTTGCTTTAATCGTTTAAGCGGTTGTGCCATTTTATGGGTAAAGATAAAGGCCAAAATCACTCCAAATAATAGAAGCACGATAGTAGAGTAGAGGACATTGTTCGAGAACGACTCTAGCGCATGGTGAATTCCGGTTCTTGGAATAGGTATTTGGTATTCAGAACCATCTGCGTTGAGCATGATGAAATCATCTATTTGTTCGTTAACTAATTCAATAGTGACGTCCTGCTTTACATTAGACAAGATTTGCTCAAAGGGATGGTTTGTTGTCTGGCCTGTAACTTGAAAGGCTAATGTTCTAAATTCCAGCTTGGGCTGATCAAAGATTAGCGTTTCGGCAGTATTGCGGCTTACTTCAAAGGCTGACTCGCCGATTTGTTTGGCTACATTTTCGGTAAAACGAGTGATAGACCACCATTGTAATAGCAGCACACAAGACAGCAAAAAAGTAATAAAAATTAAGCTTAGTTTCCGAAATGACATACAATATTTCTCGCAAAGATAACATTGTTATCCTAGCAGTTTATATGCCAATTTAGAAAGAATACCTAAGGAATCAAAAGTGCTCGGCTTTTAGTGCTGATAGCTAAGCATCAAAATCAGTATAATTAAACCGATGAAGAAACCAAGGAAGTCCCAACTGGAAACATATTCTTTAACCTTAGCTGGGATATTTCTATTATTGTGATGGTGCGAACCATTGTGTTTATGCTCGTGATGAGAACTGCTGGTGTGCATGCAACCATCTGAGTGCGGTTTATAAATAACCACGTGTAGTAATGAGCCAGCAACTAGCGACTGCACGACCCCAAAGATGAAATGTTGGTCATATTGTCCGATCAATTGGCTTAGGCTGAAGCCTGCATAGGTCGCAGCTCCCATCAAAACCAGCATAATTAGTGCAAACCTCTCTCCGAGAATTGGTTTCAACAACCACCAGATAGTTAGACCAACAGGAATCCGATGGATTAAAATTGCTAGCGTCAAATGGCTTGAATCTAGATTCATCTCCCCTTGAATCGCCGCGCCATCGACCAAAGCGTGAACGAGTAACCCAAAAATACCTAGATATATGGTTACACGGTGGGTTTGATCGGCAGCTTGACGAAATGAGGATTCGATTAGCGTTGGACCGGCAAATCCTAATAAGGCCAGAACGATTGCGTAAATTCCAATTGATTCAAAACTGTTCGGCAGTATCTGGAAGATAATTATGCCGCTGACGATAGATAAAACTATACCACCGACTATTTTATCGGTACGGCGTAAAGGTCCGAAGGTCTGATACACCAACGGACCGACGAACAAAGAAAAAATACTAGCGATTAATGCAACCATTGACTGGGCTTACTTTAATAGTTTGCCGGGATTCATTAGATTGTCAGGATCAAAAACTGACTTCAATGAACGCATAAGCTCGATTTCTGGAGTAGAGCGAGAATATTCCAGGTAGTCTTTCTTGAGTATGCCAACGCCATGTTCTGCACTAATACTCCCGTTGAATGACTTTAAGATGCTAAAAATTTCGGGGTTCGCTTGAGCACATTGGGCTTTAAATTCTTCTAACGGCAAATCTGCGGGCTTCAAAATATTCAGGTGTAAATTACCATCACCAATATGACCGAACCAAATGTTCTCAAAAGTAGGATAATTATTGCTAACAAAGGCATCTACTTTTGCGAGAAACTCGCCAACCTGAGATGGTTTTACCGCAATATCGTTTTTGTAGGGAGGGTAATGAGAGATCGATTCGGAAATCCCTTCGCGATATTGCCACAACTCTTCAGCTTGTTGGTTACTTTGTGAAATGACACCGTCGAGTAACCAACCATTTTCCGCGGCAGATTCAAAAGCTGCGAAAGCTTTATCCATAGCAGCTTCTTCCGGGCATTCAAATTCTAACAACACATAAAAATCTGCTGCATCGGCAAATGGCGCCTTCGCGTCACGGTG